>NZ_JBNWDB010000003.1:0-890096 GCF_053522105.1 Agrobacterium sp. 22-3639C2
CCCTGACAAATTCGATATCCAACTCCAGTTCGTTGGCAACGATGTGTGGTGAGAGCGAGCAAGCGGCGGGCATGTAGTAGAGTTTCATTAATCGTCTCCAGGATTTCAGTACCTCGCGACATGTTGCACGAGGACCAAAATCCACTTAGTTGACGCGGTAGAGAAATGTAAGAACGCAAAATAATGTCATCTAGGTACATAAATTATACCGGTTTTCAGGAGGTGCTAATTTGAAGGACACCGTCACCGGTTGTTCCGTTGAGCTCGCAATGCATCTGCTGGGCGGAAGATGGCGTTTGCTAATCGCATCCTATCTCATCGATGGTCCAAAACGGTTCAACGAACTCAGGAGGCTCATACCGGGAATTTCTCAAAGGATGCTGAGCCTAGACCTCCGTGCATTGGAGGACGCCAGCTTGATTGCCAGAACCGTTTACCCAACAGTTCCCGTAAAGGTGGAGTATGCGCTCACCGAAGAAGGACGCCGTCTGGGTAAAGTTGTCGCAGTCGTTCAGGAATTCGGGCTTTGGCTGAAAGATAGGAATGCAAGCTGACCTGATGTCCGCTTCGGGCCACAAGCCGACTTAGCTACAATCACTCTCCCCACCATCAAACCGCCCATTCCTCATCCGTCGTAAACACAATCGTCAGCCATCGATCCGTCCCCTCGCCGCCGAGTGCATCGCCGATCTCGTCGCGGATCGCGTCCCATTCTTCGAGACGCCGGGGTGGCCAGTTTTTCGGGACGATGAAGAAGAGTTCGATCTGGCGGCCTCGCCCCACGCGGGCGACATAGGAATAGTGCGAGGCGAAGCCGAATTTTTCGACGGTCTCGGCCGCTACCCTGTCCACATGCTGCTTGAATTCAAACGGCGTCACCAGAAGGATGTCGGCGAGCGCCTGCTTCACATTGCCGAGCGGCATGGGAATGATGATGAGGCAGACCAGCGCCAGAACGGCGGGGTCGATATAGGGCGCGATCCATTGATGCGCCGTTCCCGTCAGCCCGTAGCCGATGGCGAAGGCGAGGAACAGGGCCGCGCTCAGGAGCGCGCTCATCAGCCAGCTTTTGGCGTCCAGCGCCACGAAGGCCGATTTCAGTCTGCGGTTCTGGCGTTTGACGAACCATGCCATGATGAGCGAAACGGCAAAGCTGACGAAGGTGACGATGATGGCGTAATCGAACTCGATCGATCTGCCGCCGTCCATCAGGCTGTCGATGGCGTTGATCAGGGCATAAATCGCAGCGCCCATCAAAAGCGTGCCGTTGAGGCCGAGGACCATCGGCTCCAGATGCCAGAAGCCCATGGTGAAACGCTCTGCCAGCCGGCCACCGGGCCGCGGGGCGGCGGAAGCCGCGATCAGCCGCGCCACCAGTAGCGCCAGCACCGTCATGAAGGCATCCGTCAGGGCATAAACGCCATCGAACACCACCGCGAAAGAGCCGGAAAACAGGCCTGCACCAATGCCGAACGCGGCCAGAAGAACCGTGATGGCAATTGAGAATTTCAGCAGAGATTGTTCGGTCATGACGCGTATTTAACCTTCAAAAGCGGGCGCCGCCTTCCTATAAACAGCACAGATGGAGCGGGATAGCGAAAACTGTGGACGGTTTTCGCCTGTAGTCACGCTTCGATTCTTTGATCTGCTGCAAACAAGACAGGACAAAACCCATGGATCTCGGCATTTCCGGCAAACGCGCCCTCGTTCTCGCCTCCTCTCGCGGCCTTGGGCTGGGCATCGCCACGGCGCTGGCGAATGAAGGCGTGAATGTTCTTCTCGTTGGCAGAAGCAGCGAAAAGCTGGACGCGAACTGCAAGACGATCAATGCACTCGGCAAGGGCAAGGCCGACTGGGTGCGGGGCGATCTTGGCGATGACAATTTCGTCGAGGCCATGGTTCAGGCCGTGAACGACAAGCTCGGCGGCATTGACATTCTCGTCAACAACACCGGTGGCCCGACGCCGGGTCTTGCGCAGGAGATCACGACCGAGAAGCTGGAGAGCTTCTTCCAGTCGATGGTGCTGCGCGTCATCACGCTCACCAATGCGCTGCTGCCGCAGATGAAGGAACAGGGCTTTGGCCGCATCCTGACCGTTGCCTCCTCCGGCGTGTTCGAACCCATCCCCAATCTGGCGCTCTCCAACACGCTGCGTGGGGCGCTGGTGGGCTGGAGCAAGACATTGTCGAGCGAAGTGGCCGGTTTCGGCATCACCTCCAACCTTCTTCTGCCCGGCCGCATCCATACCGACCGCATCGACGAGCTGGATGGCGCCAATGCCAAGCGCCTGGGTAAAAGCATGGAGGAAATCCGCGAGGCTTCGGTCAAGAGCATTCCGGCAGGCAGGCTTGGCACGGTGGAAGAATTCGCCGCCGCCGGGGCTTTCCTCTGCTCGGTTCCGGCAAGCTACATCACCGGCACAATGCTGCGGGTGGATGGCGGCGCGGCGAAATCGAACTGACGCCGGTGCGACGCCGGAGCGGTCAAGAGGCCGCTCCGTAGACTACGAAGCGGTTTCTGCCGGTATTCTTGGCTTCGTAGAGTGCCGTGTCGGCGCGGCGCAGCACATCGCTCGCGCTCTCGCCGGGATCGGCAAAGGCAATGCCAGCCGAACAGCTGTAACGGAAATCCGGCACATCGCTCAGCGGCGATGCCTCGGTCAACGTCGCCAGCAGCTTCTGCATGGTGCTTTCCGCGCTCAGCATTCGCGAACCGCTGAGAACGAGCAAAAACTCCTCACCGCCGATCCGCCCCACCAGATCGTCCCGGCCGATCGCGGCGGAAAGCCGGGTGGCGAAATCCTTAAGGACGAGATCGCCGCAGGCATGCCCGAAACGGTCGTTCACCGCCTTGAAATGGTCGATATCCATGATGATCACCGCAAGCGCCTGCGCCTTGTTGGGGCCAAGCATCTGGTTGAGGATATCCATGGCATAGCGGCGGTTGCCGAGGCCTGTGAGTTCGTCGCTCAGCGCCGATTTCAGCGCCCTGTCGCGCTCCTGCCGCAGATCGCGCAACTGGATGCCAAGCTCGGAAACATCGGTCACGACACACAACATCCAGCCGCCCGGCAGCGTCGTTTCCGTCGTCAGCATCCAGCGTCCATCGTTCAGGCTGGTTTCGATGGTGCGGTAAGGCAACTTGCCGCGCCTAGTCCGCGCCGAGCGCAACCACAGTTCGAAATCGGTGGTTTCGACCGCCGTTCCTGTCGAGCTGCGATACCCGCCGCGCATCAGCTCCATCCAGTTCGGAAAACCGTCCGGAGCCATGCCCAGCGCCTCGCGGAAGGCCGCATTGGCAAAGCGCAACTCATCGCTGCCATCGAAAAGGGCATAACCCTGCTGCGATGACGCCATGAGGTTCATAAGCTGGGAATGGAAAATTTCCACGTCGCCGCGAATGAGGACCTCCGGCCCGGGCGGCACATCTTGGAGGGCGGAACATGCCTGCTTGCGGGACATCTGGACTTCCGGGTTACAACGCGACAGCTACAATTAAGAAAGCTCCCTGAGGATATAGCCTTTATCTATACTTTGCGATTGCGAAAAAATATTTAATTTGCATCGCAAAACTGTATTTATAACGGAAAATTACTTTATTCTAATGTTTTAATAAACCGAGAACTGGCGCTTGCCATTCTGCCGGGCCTGTGCAATCAACCGCCCTCCTCTGACATCGGGATGCCAAATGCGTCCCTTATTCTCACGCCGGGCCGCCTTTGGGCCGGGCGAGCATTTCTATCGGCGACAAGGATATGGCGATGACGCAAAAGCGGGCACTGGGCCTCGATTTCGGCACGACCAACACGGTCATGGCTCTTTCCGACGGCGGCGGCGAAAGCCGCTCCATGCAGTTTACCAGCAGCGCTGGCACGGATGACAGCATGCGCACCGCGCTCTCCTTCATGAAGGATTCGGGCCTTGGTGCGGCTGCCCTGCACGTGGAAGCGGGCCACGCAGCCATCAGGCAATTCATCGACAATGCGGGCGATTGCCGCTTCCTTCAGTCGATCAAGACATTTGCGGCCTCGCCGCTCTTCCAGGGTACGTTGATCTTCGCCAAGCGCCAGAGCTTCGAGGATTTGATGGACGTGTTCCTGCGCAAGCTGAAAACCTATGCGGGCGCAGAGTGGCCAAGCGACGTCTCGACCGTCATCGCCGGTCGCCCCGTGCGTTTCGCCGGCAGCAATCCGGATGAGACGCTGGCGCTCTCCCGCTACAACGAAGCGCTGACGCGTGCCGGTTTTCCGGAAATCCACTATGTCTACGAGCCGGTGGCGGCCGCCTATTATTTCGCCCAGAGCCTGAAGAAGGACGCCAATGTGCTGGTGGCGGATTTCGGCGGCGGCACCACCGACTATTCGCTGATCCGCTTCGAGAGCCATGCTGGCAAGCTCTCCGCCACCCCCATCGGCCATTCAGGCGTCGGTGTCGCCGGTGACCATTTCGACTTCCGCATGATCGACAATCTGGTCTCGCCGGAAATCGGCAAGGGCAGCAAGTTCAAGAGCTTCGACAAGGTGCTGGACGTGCCTTCCGGCTACTACGTGAATTTCGGTCGCTGGAACCAGCTGTCTATCTTCAAGACCTCGAAGGAATTCACCGATCTGAAATCGCTGGTGCGCTCGGCGCTGGAGCCGGACAAGCTCGAACTCTTCATCGATCTCGTGGAGCATGACGAGGGTTATCCGCTTTATCAGTCGATTTCCGCCACCAAGATGGCGCTGTCCTCGGCCGAAGAAGCGGAATTCAACTTCGCGCCGCTCGGCAAGGCCGGCCGCAAAATGGTCAAGCGCAGCGACTTCAACAACTGGATCGCCGACGACCTCGCCAAGATCGAGGGGGCGCTGGACGAGGTTCTGGAGAAGACGCAAGTCGCGCCTGAGGCAATCGACAAGGTGTTCCTCACCGGCGGCACCTCCTTCGTGCCGGCGGTGCGCGAGCTTTTCACCCGTCGTTTCGACGCGGACCGGATCGAAACCGGCGGCGAGTTGCTCTCGATTGCCCATGGTTTGGCCATGATCGGCGAAAGCGGTGACATTCAGCGCTGGACAGCGTGATTTACGGGTTCCCCGGGCGGGGAACATGGGATAATTTCACCCCATGATCGCCGCTCACGACCTCTCCCCGGCCGAACTCGCCGCGCTTCTGCATTTCCATGCGGATGCGGGCGTGGACTGGTTGCTGGAAGACGGACCTGTTGACCGTTTCGCCGAATTTGCCGCCTCCCGCCCTGCCCGACCGGCAGCGCGTCAGGAAAGTTCTGCGCCCGCACACCAGATGGACAGCGGCACGGAGCGTCGTGCCGATGCTCCGCAGCGGCAGACGGCAGGTCGCAGCGCGCCGACGAGAGGCGCGCCGCCTGCTCCGGCACTTCAGCAGAATGTTGCCATGCCGGACGAACAGGCCGTGGCGGCTGCCCGTTTTGCGGCTGAAAGCGCAAGGTCGCTTTCCGAACTGAAAATCGCGCTTGAGGGTTTCAGCGGCTGCAACCTCAAGAACAGCGCCCGCAACACGGTATTCACCGAAGGCGACCCTGCTTGCGCTGTCATGGTCATCGGCCCGATGCCGGATGCGGATGACGACCGCGAGGGCCAGCTTTTTGCCGGCAAGACCGGGCTGCTGCTCGACCGTATGCTGGCCGCTATCGGCCTTGACCGCGCACGCATCATGCTCGGCAATGTCGTGCCCTGGCGTCCACCGGGCAACCGCCCGCCGACTCAGGCCGAAATGGATATTTGCCGCCCCTTCATCGAGCGCCAGATCGCACTTGCGGAGCCGAAACACCTGTTGCTTCTTGGCAACTTGACCGCACGTTTCTTTTTCGGCGGCACCGGAACGATCCATACGCTGCGCGGACAGTGGCGTGATGTCGCAGCTGGGCACCTGGTTTTACCGGCGCTGGCGAGCCTGCATCCGCAGGAACTTCTAAACGCACCTGCCAGTAAGTCATTGGCATGGCAGGATTTATTGGCGTTTCAGGCAAAAATCTCCGAAGGCTGATTGCCTGATTCTTACTCAGAGTAAACGAAGTATGAAAAAAGCCATGCGTATTACGCATAACAGCGGCGCGCTGACCCGGCTTGCCGAATCCATGCTGCACTGCGATAAGCCAGCCTGTGTCTTGGGAGGAATTCGGTTTAAGGAACCAAGGCAATGACCACTCGCTTCCGTCCGGTACATTCCGGCTTTGAAACGCTCCGACTGGCGGGCCTCGGCCCTCGCTCCAGTCAGGGTTACCATCGTTTCGGCGCTGCCGCTAACGAACAGATGACCGCACGTGCTGCCATGCAGCAGGTTCGCGTCACACGTCCTGCAGCTGTCTTTGCGGATTTCCGCGAGCGCTGAGAGCACTCAGGCCGGTGTAAAACCGGTCCATATCTTTGATTGCGCGCTGGCGTCTTTCTTCGGGAAGGCGCCTTTTGCATTTGCGGGACTAGGCGCCGAAACGACAACGGCTCTGGCGCCGACGATGCCGCATGTTTGCGACCTCCGCCAAATTTGGTGCGTCACCCCTGCGGCGTGGAGGCCTTGCGTGCCGCGCGTCTCGCCAGGCCCAGCTGGTGCTCGCGGAAAATGATGAAGATGCCGGCGAAAATCACGATTGCCGTGCCGATCAGCATGGTGAGCGTTGGAATGTCTCCGAACAGGATATAGGAGACCGCTATCCCGAAAACGATGGAGCTGTATTCGAAGGGCGCGATAGTGGAGACCTCCGCGTGGCGATAGCTCTCCGTCAGGAAGATCTGTGCGACGCCGCCACAAATGCCGCTGGTGATCAACAGCACGGCCTGCTTGGTATCCAGAGCGCTCCAGCCGAAGGGTACGCTGACGAGCGAAAGCAAGGTGGCCGTGAGCGAGAAATAGAGAACGATGGTCGGCGTCTTTTCCGTTTCCACCAGTTGCCGCACCTGGATCATTGCGAGACCGCCAAGTGCTGCCCCGCAGAGCACGGCAATCGCGCCCAGCCCCTCGCCCGCAGCAAAACCGCCTTCACGCAACAGAGTCATCTTCGGCCACAGGATAACCAGCACGCCCATCATGCCAACGAAAACCGCGCTCCAGCGGTAGATGCGCACCTTCTCGCGCAGGATGAAGGCGGCGAACACGACGGCCAGCAGCGGTGAGGCATAACCAATGGCGATGAATTCCGGCAACGGCAGCAGCGTCAGCCCGTAAAACCCGCAGGCCATGGAGAGAATGCCGAGAAACCCGCGCTTGAAATGGCCGATGAGATTGTTGGTGTGCAGCGCGCTCGTCAGCGCATGCAGCCAGGCAAGATAAACGACGATGGGGATGATGGCGAAAGCGGAGCGGAAGAAAGTGATCTGACCGGCAGGCACATCGGGACCGGAGGCCTTGATACAAGTCTGCATCACCAGAAAAAAGCCAACCGAAATCAGCTTCAGGCTTATCCCCCGAAAGGGATTTGTCGGTTCGGCGTTCATCGGCAGTTACTCATATCGGCTGCGCAAACACGCCATCGGGAGATTGTTCATGCGGGGGAGGACGACGCGGAGGAATTGGATTTGCACAAGGCTAGAGCATTCCCGAAGCGCTTTACAACAAAAAATGTTATTTACCCATGAATTCCGTTGATCTGGTGAGGCGCAGGATTGCTTTCCCCGGCTTGGGGCCTCCTCACCCCCATTGTTCAGGCCTTCAGCCCTGATGGCGACGTGAGAATCAGACCAAAAGCGACACGCGCTAAAATTTGAAGAAAATAAAATACAATTTCAGCAATCGTTCAACATTTGCTGGCATGGTCCGCAGGTCCGGCAGCGACAGAATCGTCTGCAGGGCCGGCAAAGCCTTCCATGGCAGGACAGAACGTCCTCCCGATGCGCACATGATTGTGACGAATACTCTACCTATTTTACATCCGGGCCTTATGACGACATGATGCCCGGAGGACAACGACAAAGTTATTCAGGAACAGACATGCGAACAGACACGGGCCAGATCGTTCACCTGGCAGATTACCGCCCCACCGATTTCGTTCTGGAGCGGGTGGATCTCACCTTCGAACTCGACCCCAAGAATACCAAGGTCGAAGCCCGTCTGATCTTTCATCGCCGAGAGGGCGTCGATGTGTCAGCGCCGCTCGTTCTCGATGGCGACGAGTTGACGCTTTCGGGCCTGCTGCTCGACCAGGTGGACATTCCCGCAAGCCAATATGACGCGACGCCCGATAGCCTGACGATCCGCGATCTGCCTGCGGCGACGCCCTTCGAGATCTGTGTCACCAATTACATCAATCCGCAGGTCAATACGCAGCTGATGGGGCTTTACCGCACCAACGGCGTTTATTGCACCCAGTGCGAGGCGGAAGGTTTCCGCCGCATCACCTATTTCCCGGACCGGCCCGATGTTCTGGCACCCTATACGGTGACGATCATCGCCGCGAAGGAGGGCAATCCGCTGCTGTTGTCGAACGGCAACTTCCTCGGCGGCGGCAATTACGATGAAGGCCGCCACTTTGCAGCCTGGTTCGATCCGCACCCGAAACCCAGCTATCTCTTTGCGCTTGTCGCCGGCGATCTCGGCGTGGTGGAAGACACGTTCACCACCCTTTCCGGCCGCGAAGTGGCGCTGAAGATCTATGTCGAGCATGGCAAGGAGCCGCGCGCGGCCTATGCCATGGATGCGCTGAAGCGCTCGATGAAGTGGGATGAGGAACGCTTCGGCCGTGAATACGACCTCGATATCTTCATGATCGTCGCCGTGTCCGATTTCAACATGGGCGCGATGGAGAACAAGGGTCTCAACGTCTTCAACGACAAATTCGTGCTGGCCGACCCGGAAACTGCGTCCGATGCGGACTACGCCAATATCGAGCGCATCATCGCGCATGAATATTTCCACAACTGGACCGGCAACCGCATCACCTGCCGCGACTGGTTTCAGCTGTGCCTGAAAGAAGGCCTGACGGTCTATCGTGACCAGGAATTTTCCGCCGACATGCGCTCGCGCCCGGTCAAGCGCATCGCCGATGTGCGTCACCTGAAATCGGAGCAGTTTCCAGAGGATTCCGGTCCGCTGGCCCACCCGCCACGCCCCGATACCTATCGCGAAATCAACAACTTCTACACGACGACCGTTTATGAAAAGGGCGCCGAAGTCACCCGCATGATCGCCACGATCCTTGGCGAAGACGACTTCAAGAAAGGCATGGACCTTTATTTCGAACGTCATGACGGCGAAGCGGCGACTGTTGAGGATTTCGTCAAGAGTTTTGCCGATGCCAGCGGCCGCGACCTGTCGCAGTTTTCGCTGTGGTACACCGAGGCCGGCACGCCGCTCGTCTCCGTTTCTTCCGCCTACGATGCCGCCAAGGCGACCTTCAGGCTGACGCTGGAACAGACCGTCGCACCAACGCCCGGCCAACCGGTGAAGCAACCGCGTCATATTCCGCTGTCGCTGGCGCTGATTCTCGACAATGGCCAGATCGCCGAGCCGCAGGCTGTTACGGGCGGCGAATACCGTGACGGCGTGCTGCATCTGACCGAACGCAACCAGACATTCTCCTTCTCCGGCATTTCATCGCGCCCAGTGCTGTCGCTCAACCGCAGCTTCTCGGCGCCGATCAACCTGCATTTCGAACAGAGTGCTGCCGATCTGGTGCAGGTCGCCCGGCACGAGACGGATATGTTTGCCCGTTTCCAGGCGCTTACCGATCTCGCTTTGCCGGCGCTGATTGCCGCCACCAGGGCCGTGCAGAACGGCCAAGAAGTACGCTCGGACGCCGACCTTATCGCAACGCTGATCGAAATCGTCGGCGACGCTTCGCTTGAACCCGCTTTCCGGGCACAGGCGCTGGCGCTGCCGAGCGAAACGGACATCGCTCGTGAACTGGGCGGCAATACCGACCCGGACGCCATCCACAAGGCCCGCAACGCGACGATCAAGGCCATTGCCACGGCCGGTATCGAAACGCTCCGCCGGCTCGCCGACAGTGACGGAAATGGTGAAGCCTACAGCCCCGATGCTGACAGCGCCGGACGGCGTTCGCTTCGCAACGGCGCGTTGAGCTTCCTTGCTTTTGCTGAGGGAACGCCTGACAGGGCGGCAAAGGCCTATTCCAGCGCCACCAACATGACCGATCTTGCGCATGCGCTTGGTGTACTGACCCAACGTTTCCCCGACAGCACAGAGACAAAGGAGGCGCTTGCCGCCTTCGAAGCCCGCTTTGCCGACAATGCGCTGGTTCTCGACAAATGGTTCTCGCTGCAGGCCGCCATTCCCGGCGACGGCGCGCTGGAACGTATCAAGGCGCTGATGACGTCGAAACACTTCATAGCTTCCAATCCCAACCGGGTACGGTCGCTGGTGGGCACGCTCGCCTTCTCCAACCCGACCGGTTTCCACCGCGCCGATGGTGCCGCCTACCGGTTCCTCGCCGAGCAGATCATAGCAATCGACAAGCGTAACCCGCAGCTTGCCGCGCGCATTCTCACCTCCATGCGCTCCTGGCGGTCGCTGGAAGCAAGCCGCGCCGAACACGCCAAGGCAGCACTTTCGACGATCGCCGAAGCAAAAGGTCTTTCGACGGATGTCAGCGATATCGTCGGGCGTATTCTGAAAGGATAATACCCGGCGAACATTCGCCAACTCCCCTATTCCAGACAATGCCTGTGCGCCGTCTTGATTTCCGTCAAGGCGGCGCAACGCATTGCGCGACACAATCGTCAGCGACAGGCCGGAACGCGGCCGCAAGCGGAAAGGGACTTCAGATGACGGATATTTCCAACACCAGCAATTCGTTCCAGCGTTTCATCACCGAGGCCCCGGCCCATCAGGCTGTCTGGCTTCAGGCCGTGCAGGGGCTGGGTGCGGCGTCCACGCTGGATGCCAAGACGCAATGCCTGGTCTATATCGGCATTCTCGCCGCACTGCGGCTTGAAGGCGGTGTGGAATTTCATGTGCTGGAAGCCAAAGCGCATGGCGCAAGCCGTGACGATATCATCAGCGCGGTGCTGACCGGGCTTCCCGCCGCCGGAAACGGCGTTCTCGGCGCACTTGGACCTGCTCTCGAAGCTTTCGACAGGGCTTGAGAACCACCGGCCGTAACACACAGGAACGTTCCAGACCGGCCATCCGGGTGTCGTTTTTTCCAATGCCCGCCGCCGCTGTGCAGACCGTAACGCGCTGTCCCGAAAAAATACGGAGTCGGTTCAAGGGGTTAAAATTCTTTTAACTTTTGCCTCTGGACACGGCGAATCGCATTTGATTCACTATGTCTATTCGAGCGGCGGCGCTTCGAATCAGTGGGGATATCTTGAAGGCGGGACAATGACGAACGTGCGGCGGGCGACTGCGGGCGATGAGCGGCCGTATGCCAAATTTTCTGATCTTGCGGCCTGGGGCGAAAGGCTTTCCAGCGACCTGATGGGTTTGATGAACGGCTCCGACCGCCCGATGCCGCAGGTCGAGACCCTGCTGAAGCGCCTCATTCCCATTCTCATTCTTGCATTTCTCGTCGTCATCGCGGCGTCACGCATGCTGGGCATCGTTGCCGAATATAGCCGCATGGAAGAGGCAGCCCGCCACTCTACCGCACTGACAGCGCTGACGGCCAAAGCAGCCCTTATCAACAACGGTATTGTCTTTGCCTCGCAAGAGCGCACCCGCGCAGAGGCGAGCCTTGCCGCAGCGCTGCCTTCGGGCAGCCTTGCTGATGGCACGATGGTGCTTCTGTCGGGCAGCAACGGCCGGATTTTCGCCGGCGCCGGCAAGGGCGCCACGCTTTATATCGGCACCTCCCTGCCGGCTTTGCTTCCCGAAATCGCCATTGTTCAGCGTTTTCCCGGCGCGCCCGGCACCATCGAAACGAATATCGACAACCAGCCGCATTATGCGACGATGATCCCCTTCGGCGACGATGGCGGCATGGTCATCGCGGCGCGCTCGCTTGAGCCGATCCGTTCTTTCTGGCGCAGCGAAATCGCCATGAACGTGACGCTGTTTGCCGGAATCTCCTCGATCCTTCTCGTCGTGCTCTACGCCTATTACATGCAGGTCAAACGCGCCCGCGACGCTGACGACATCTTCGCTGAATCGAACCTGCGGGTGGAGACGGCGCTGTCACGTGGCCGCTGCGGCCTGTGGGACTTCGATCTTTCCACGCGGCGCATGTTCTGGTCCGGCTCGCTCTACGAAATCCTCGGCAGACCGCCGAAGGCCGCACCGCTGTCCTTTTCCGATGCGGCGCGCATGATGCATTCCGAAGATGGGAACCTCTACGAGCTTGCCCGTGCTGTCGGCTGCGGTGATCTGCGCCAGATCGACCAGATCTTCCGCATGCGCCACGCGAAAGGCCACTATGTCTGGCTGCGCGCCCGCGCCCAGGTCATCCGCACCAATAATGGCCCGCGCGTCATCGGCATCGCCATGGACGTGACCGAGCAGCACCGCCTTGCTCAACGTTATGCCGAGGCAGACCAGCGCCTTGCAGACGCCATCGAATCCACCTCGGAAGCCTTCGTGCTGTGGGACAAGAACGACCGTCTCGTCATGTGCAACACCCATTACCAGAAGGCTTACGGCCTGCCGGACAGCGTTCTGGTAGCGGGCACCGAAAAGAGCGCCGTGCAGGCGGCTGCGGCACGCCCGGTCGTGGAGCGGCGCGTTGCGGACCCCGATCAGTCTGGCCTTTCGCGCATGACGGAAGTGCAGCTTGCCGATGATCGCTGGCTACAGATCAATGAGCGCCGCACCCGTGACGGCGGCCTCGTCTCCGTCGGCACCGACATTACGCTTCTGAAGCGCCATCAGGAGCGCCTGCGTGACTCCGAGCGCCGGCTGATGGCCACCATCGGCGACCTTTCCGCCTCGCAGCATAAGCTGGAGCGGCAGAAGACGGAGCTTTCAGACGCCAACGCCAATTATCTCGCCGAAAAAGAGCGCGCCCAGGCGGCAAACCTCGCAAAGTCCGAATTCCTCGCCAATATGAGCCATGAGCTGCGCACGCCGCTCAACGCCATTCTCGGCTTTTCCGACATCCTGCAAAACGAGATGTTCGGCCCGGTTGGCTCGCCGAAATATTCCGAATATGCCCGGGATATCCACGACAGCGGCAAGCACCTCCTAAATGTCATCAACGACATTCTCGATATGTCCAAGATCGAAGCCGGCCATATGCGGATCAACCGCGAGACAATCGATCTCGCGCCGCTGATCGAGGAAACCCTGCGGCTGACCGCCATCCAGGCGGAACAGAAGAACATCACCGTGCAGCAGAAGGTCTGCGCCGGGCTGACGATGCAGGGCGACCGCCGCGCCATGAAGCAGATCATGCTCAACCTTCTGTCCAATGCCGTGAAGTTCACCGGCAATGGCGGCCGCGTAGCGCTGCGCACCCATGTGCATCAGGCCGCCATGATCCTCACCATCGCCGATACCGGCATCGGCATTCCCGCCGAGGCGCTCGACAAGATTGGCCAGCCCTTCGAGCAGGTGCAGAGCCAATACGCCAAAAGCCAGGGCGGCTCAGGCCTCGGGCTCGCCATCTCGCGCTCGCTCGTCAGGCTGCATGGCGGCACGATGAAAATCCGCTCCTGCGAAGGCAGAGGCACGGTGGTGACGATTATCATCCCGCATGCGGCAGGGTGCTGTGGCACGGTGCATTGAGGAATATCGGGCTGTGCCCGCTGCGTTGCAGTAAGTGACGGCAGAACGCGCGATACCCACCATCACCCGCCATTCTTCACCGTTGCCACAAACGCCTTCCTGACAACCTTCGCCAGCCGCTTCACCTCGCCCTCCAGCGTGGAAATATCCGGGCAATCCCCGGCCCGGCAAACCAGATCGATAAGACCGGCAGGCGCTTCCTTCGGATTGAAAGCACCGTCGATGCACAGCCGCACGATCTGCGATATCTCGGTGTAAAGCGCCGTCGCCGCCATGCAGTCGTCGAAGGATTGCTGCTCCATCACCGGGGCGGCCAGCACCTGCAATGCCTCTGCCGTGTTGCGACCCGGTTCGTGCGGCTGGAGACCCCTGGCGGGACCGACCAGCGCCAGATATTGGGCGATGAATTCGAGGTCGATCAGCCCACCATTGATGAGCTTGAAGTCCCAGATATTTTCCGGCGGCTTTTCCTGTTCGATGAGGCTTCGCATTTCCAGCACATCGGCTGAGACTTTCGCCACATCGCGCTTCTGGGACAGTACCGAGGCGATGATGCCGCGCGCATCTTCCATCAGCGAGGCTTCGCCACAGATCAGGCGAGCGCGGGAAAGCGCCATATGTTCCCAGGTCCAGGCTTCCTCGCGCTGGTATTTCTCAAAGGCGGAAATGCGCGTCGCCACCGGCCCCTTGTTGCCGGAGGGGCGAAGACGCATGTCCACCTCGTAAAGCACACCTTCGGCCGTGGGCGCCGATAGTGCGGCAATCAGCCTTTGGGTGACGCGAGTGAAATAACGCACCACATCGAGCGGTTTTGCGCCGATCGATTCATGGGCGGCATCGTCGTAATCGTAGAGGAGAATGAGGTCGACATCCGAACCCGCGGTCAGCTCGAAGGAGCCGAGCTTGCCCATGCCCATCACGGCCACGCGCCCGCCCGGATATGGCCCATGCGCCGTCTCCATCTCCGAGAGAACGGCATTCAGGGCCGCTTCAATTACCAGATCGGCAAGATGGGTAAAGGCGCGGGCGGCGATCTCGCCACGGATCGCGCCTGTCAACAGCCGCACGCCGATGAGAAAGCGCTGCTCGGCGGCGAAAATACGGAGCCGGTCGAGAATATCCTCGTAGTGGCGGGCATTGGAGAGGAAATTGCCCATGCGCTGGGCAAGATATTCGCGCGTCGGCACGTCGCTCATCAGCGCCGGGTCCAGCATGCCGTCAAAAACATGCGGGCGGGCGGCGATGATTTCGGCAAGGCGCGGGGCCGACGACATGATCGTCACCAGCAGCGACAGCAGCGCCTGATTGTTGCCGAGCAGCGAGAAGAGCTGGATGCCCGCCGGTAGCCCGGAGAGGAAATTATCAAAGCGCAGCAGCGCCTCATCCGCCCGCTTGCTTTCGCCAAAGGCGCGCAGCAGATCCGGCGTCAGCTCCGTCAGCCGCTCGCGTGCCTCGACCGATTGCGTCGCCCGGTACCGGCCATTGTGCCAGGTGCGGATGACGCGGGAAATATCCTCCGGCCGCTGAAAACCAAGTGCTGAGAGGGTTTTCAGCGTATCTGGATCGTCCTTCTGCCCAGTGAAGACCAGATTGCCTGCCTCACCGGAGAGTTTCGTCTCCTGTTCGAACAGCGCCGAATAACGGCGCTCCACCAGCCGCAGCACCTTTTCCAGCTTCTCGGAAAACGCCTTGGTATCTTCAAAACCGAGCATGAAGGCAATGCGCTTCAGTTCAGTTTCGGTGTCGGGCAGCACGTGGGTCTGCTCATCGCGCACCATCTGAATGCGGTGTTCCACTTCGCGCAGGAACCAGTAGGCGTCCGTCAGGCTGTCGCGCGTTTCGGCATCGATCCATTTCGCTTCGGTGAGCGCCGCAAGCGCCTCCTGCGTCGCGCGGACCCTGAGCGCCGGCATACGGCCGCCGGCAATCAGCTGCTGCGTCTGCGCGAAGAACTCGATCTCGCGGATGCCGCCGCGTCCGAGCTTGACGTTATGGCCCTTAACCGCAATCGCGCCATGGCCCTTATGCGCATGGATCTGCCGCTTGATGGAGTGAATATCGGCAATCGCCGCGTAATCGAGATATTTGCGGAAGATGAAAGGCGTCAGTTCGCGCAGGAAATTGTCACCGGCCTTCAGATCGCCGGCCACCGGCCGCGCCTTGATATAGGCGGCGCGTTCCCAGTTCTGGCCCCTGCCCTCGTAATAAAGCAGCGCCGCTTCCACGGGAATGGCGAGCGGCGTCGAGCCGGGGTCTGGCCGGAGCCTCAAATCGGTGCGGAAGACGTAACCGTCTGCCGTGCGTTCCTGCATGATACGCACGAGGCGGCGCATCATGCGGCCGAAATTCTCTGTCGCAGCATAGGGATCATCGATAATGCCAGCAGAGGGTTCGAAGAACACCACTGCGTCGATGTCCGAGGAATAGTTCAGTTCGCGAGCGCCGAGCTTGCCCATGCCAAGCACGATCAGGCCGGAACCTTCGCTTGGCGCGGCAACGTTCTTAAGTTTGAGCTTGCCGGTCTCATGGCCGACAAGCAGCAGGTGGTCGATGGCGGCCGACAGCGAAGCATCCGCCATGTCGCTCAGCCAGCGCGTGGTATCGCGGGCAGTGAAGATGCGCGCCAGATCGGCAAGCGCAGCGACAAAGGAGAGCCGACGCTTGGCGATCCTCAAGCGCGACATCACCTCGTTTTCGACGGGCACGCCGCCCTCTTGCCCCGGCTTCCAGCAATCGCGCGCTTCACGGACGAGATCGGCCAGTAGTGGCTCCAGCGGCTTCGAAATCGCGAGCGTCAGCAGCCCCTCATCCGCCGCGGCCATGTCGCGCAGATAGGGCGACAGCGTGAAAGCCGCAGCGATGAAGTCCTTCAGCGCGCTTTCGGCGGCAAGAAGCGCGGCCACAGCTGGCTCGCCCTTGGCGATATCCTTCAGCGTGGAGAGAACGGATTTCAGTTCCGTCTGCGTATAGGGGCGGATAACTCCCGGCAGAACCTCGCTCAGCCGCCTTTCAGCGGTTTCCCGTTTCGTCACTGTCTCTCTCCCTCTCCCGAGCGACCCATCCTTGCGCTTCGACCGTGCCTGATTCTCAGGGAGGATCGCTCCCCGCAAAATCGTCCTGCCGCCACGCATTGTCGAAGCTTCCGGGCGCATACACTCCGCGTTGTAACAAATGCGTGGCGCTTTGCGATCAGGAAAACCGTTTTTGCCGATCTTTTCCGCGGTCTGGCCTGCGGAAGCGCCATTTCAGTCGTGGCCGGCAATCTCGCGTAATGTCTCCGCAATTATGCCCACGTAGCGTCCTGCTCAACGAAACCCGACTCCCAGGTTTTGCAACGCTTGATGCTGCAACGGATATGATCATGAAACAGATTTTTACAGTGAAATGGCAAAAGAACCTGCGTGCAATGGCGTTGTGCCTGACCGCGCTGCCCCTGGCGCAGGCCGTCTGCACGCCCGTCCTCGCTGCTGATCTCGGCAAATCGGACAGGTTCGCCGAACCGCAGGGCAATTTCGACAATGCCCGCTACAGCAGTTCCAGTGAGTGGAAAATCACACTTGGCGTGGGTGCTGCCTACGCTCCCAAATATGAGGGCTCGGACAAGCTGGAAGCAGGCGCGGTTCCCCTGGTTTCCGTTGAGTATGGAGATACGCTGAGCATCGATTTCAGCGGCGTCACCGTCAACCTGCTGAACAGCAACGGCTTCAGACTGGGCGTCAAGGGCGGCTGGGAAGCCGGGCGCAAGGAAAAGGACGACAAGAAAAATCTTCGCGGAATGGGTGACATCAAGGCGGGCGGCGTGGTCGGCGGTGTTATCGCTTATGGCATCGATCCCTTCGAGGTCTATGCGAAGGTGGACAAGACCATCAGCGGCAGCGAAGGGTTGACCGCAACCGTCGGCGCCAGCGTTTCGCACAAAGTCGACCAGTTCATCCTTGGCGCGGACCTCTCCGCCACCTGGGCGGACGACAAGCACATGAAATCCTATTTCGGCGTCACCTCGGCCCAATCCGCCCGTTCCGGCCTGCGCCGCTATGACGCCAAGGCAGGCTTCAAGCGCATCGACGCCAGCGCCTCCCTCACTTACCTTATGACCGAGAACTGGTCGATCACCGGCGCCGGCGGTGTTGGCTTCCTGCTGGGCGATGCGAAGGACAGCCCGCTCTCCAAGAAGGACATCCAGCCCTTCGCGATGATTGGCGTGGCTTATACGTTCTGAGCCGATGGCGACGTGGCGTTGCGGGGATGCGTAACCATCTCCGCAACGCCGTCACGTGTCTGTCCCGCCGCCTGAAATTGTCGCCTGCCCTGGGCGGAGGATCGTCGCTAAGTTCAGAGAATCCTGTCCCTGTATTCCGGCGGCGCCACCCAGCATTGCGCACGTTTTCCGAACCAACGGTAGCGATTGCGGGCGACAAAACGATAGACGGGATCGCGCAGAAATGCGGGAATTACGCGCAACATGCCAAGCAGCCGCCAGGGCATTCCAAGCGCCTCGTAGATAGCAAGAACGCCGTCGCTATCCTGTCGCACCCTGTCGCCATCGACGACGAGCAGGCTGACCGGATTTTTGGGGTCCATTCCGTGCCGACGGTAGATTTCCGTGCCGACGGCTCCCTGCATGGAGGCCAGCCGGAAATATCCGGCCTTGTCATGCCGCAGTACGAATTGCGCATTCACGGAACACAGCACACATTCGGCATCGAACAGAATGATCGGTCCATGGTGGTCGCCAACCAAGGGGGCCATGTTTGCCATCGATCATAAGTCCTTTTGCCGATCGCGATGCGATCCCCTCATAAAGTCCAGCTGTAGAACCTTATAAGATATTCTTCCGATCATCTTTCAATTCAATCTCGAGAGACGATTATTTCTCGGAGGTGAACGAATTTCCGCACAAATCGCGGTGACCAGCCGGTGCTGGTGGCAGCGGCGTTGGATAGCGCGGCTTACTGGGTCGAAACGGGAAAGATCATCGAAACGGTCAGGCCCGGGCAGACGGAATTCGTAGTGTCGGTGTCCGACAGCGCAAGCGATCCGCCGTGCAATTCCATCACGGCCTCCACCAGCGACAGGCCGAGCCCCGTGCCGGGTTTGGAGCGGCTTTCGTCCAGCCGCACGAAACGTTTCAGCACCTCGCCGCGCTTGTCGGCGGGGATGCCGGGGCCGTTATCGGAGACGGACAGCACGATGGCGTCCGGTTCGCTCACCAGACGCACGATGAGTTTTTTGTCGCCCTCGCATTCGCAGGCATATTTCATGGCGTTGTCGATGAGGTTTGAAAGCGCCTGGCCGATCAGCTCACGGTTGCCCTGCACCGAAAGACCGGGTTCGATCTCGGCCTCAAGCGTAAGTCCCGCGTCCTCGGCTACCGGTTCGTAAAGTTCGGCGCTGTCGGCGGCGATTGCCGACATGTCCACATCGGTCATTTCGGCGGCGATGGAGCCGGCCTCGACGCGGGAAATCATCAACAATGCATTGAAGGTGCGGATCAACTGGTCGGATTCGGCGATGATGCCTTCGAGTGCCGCGCGCCGTTTCGTCTCGTCGTTATCATCCAAGGCGGCGGCTGCCTTGTTGCGCAGCCGCGTCAGCGGTGTCTTGAGGTCGTGGGCGATGTTGTCGGACACCTGCCGCAAGCCCTCGTTCAGCTTTTCGATACGGCCGAGCATGGCGTTGAGCGAGCCGGACAGCCGATCGAACTCGTCGCCGGAGCGGCCCTGCGGCAGGCGCTGCGAAAGATCGCCGGCCATGATCTTCTTGGTCGCTGCCGACATGCGGTCGATGCGTTTCAAGGCATTGCGGCCGATGCCGAACCAGATGAGCAGCGCACCGGCGCTCATGATGGCAAGCGCCACCATCAGCGCATTGCGCACCAGCGCCCGGAATTTGGTGGGCTCGCCGAGATCGCGGCCGATCAGGATGCGCAGGCCGTTGTCCAGCATGAAGACATTGGCGGTCGCCATATGCTGCACGCTGTCGCCGCTTTCGGAATAACGTTCGTAACGGAAGGGGAAACCCGTCCAGCCCTCCTTGTCAAACACGCCGGGCTGCACGGAAGCGACGTTGCCTGCAAGGATTTCGCCATTGGGGCCGGCGATGATGTAAAGGCTCGCCCCCGGCTGGCGGGCACGGCGCTCCATCATCCGCAACAGCGGGTTGATGCCGCCGCGATTGTAGATGCGCTGCACATCCGACACTTCCTGCAGCACCGCGTCACGCGTCTGCTGGTTCAGCAGCCGTTCGGAAAGGGCGGTGACATAAAAGACCAGGAAGGCTGCGCAGAGCGCAAACAGCAGGATATAAAGCGCAGAAAGGCGCACCGCTGTTGACCGGAACAATATTCTGAGGCGGACCATTTTCGCCAATCAGCCCTCGTCCTTCATCATGTAACCCGCGCCGCGAATGGTCTTCAGCAGCGGCTTTTCGAAGTCCTTTTCGATCTTCGAACGAAGGCGGGACACATGCACGTCGATGACATTGGTCTGCGGGTCAAAATGATAATCCCAGACGTTTTCCAGAAGCATGGTGCGGGTCACCACCTGGCCGGCATTCTTCATGAGATATTCCAGCAGGCGGAACTCACGCGGCTGCAACAGGATTTCCTTGCCACCGCGACGGACATCGTGGGACAGCCGGTCAAGTTCGAGATCGCCAACACGGTAGACCATGTCCTGTTCGGGTTTGCCCTTGCGGCGGCCCAGCACTTCGATGCGTGCGAGAAGTTCGGAAAAGGCATAGGGTTTGGGCAGATAATCATCGCCGCCAGCACGCAGGCCGGTCACGCGGTCGTCCACCTGCCCAAGAGCCGAAAGAATGAGAACCGGCGTCTCGATGCCGCGCCGGCGCAGCTCGCTGATGACGGAAAGTCCGTCGCGGCGCGGCAGCATGCGGTCGATCACCATCACGTCATAGGAATTCTCGCAGCCCATGAACAGGCCGCTTTCACCATCGCTCGCGTGATCGGCAACGATACCGACTTCCCGGAACGCCTTGGTCATATAGGCCGCAGCCTCGAGATCGTCTTCAATAACAAGAATCTTCATGTGCGGGACAATAGCGCCCTCGCCCTTTTCCGCACAACCGGAAACAGATGCGACAGACATTTCCTGAACCTTGTTTTCCATGAGATTTCCTCCTCGGTGCTGACTGGACCGGCTTTGTGGGTCCTTGTCTTCTCCCCCGCCGGGGGGAAGGTGGCCCGAAGGGTCGGATAAGGGGGCAAGGGCGCGGTCTATCGCTGGCCTTGCCCTTGATCCCGCTGCCGCGACCTTCTCCTCCCTAGCGGAGAAGAAACAAGCGGCACGCGCGTTCCACATACTCTGTCCCGCCCTCAAGGTGAGAGACAGTCCCGAGCGACGCCGGCTCGAAGAAGAACCGGCGCCGCATCTCAGATTATCAACCCTGGTCGATATCCAGTGCGATGAAGCGGCTGCCGCTGTCCGTCTGGATCTGGAACAGCGCCTTGGAGCGTCCGTCCTTCTTCGCCTGCTCGAGAACCTTCTCGATATCGGCGGCAGAAGCCACCTGCTGGTTGTTGACGGAGGTGATCTTCTCACCCGTCTTCAGGCCACGGGCAGCGGCGTCGCTGTCCGGATCGACATCAGTGATGGCAAGGCCGTTGCCGTCGTCAGCGGGCGCAACCGTCAGGCCGAGGCTCGACAGCACCTTTGCGCTGGAAGGCTTGCTGCCACTGTCGTTTTCCTGGCCCGGCGTTGCCTTGGAGGCATCGTCGCTTGCGAGATCGCCAAGCGTCACGGTGACCGACTGCGACTTGCCGCCGCGCCAGAGCGAGATTTCAACCTTGCTGTTTGGCGTCATGCTGCCGATGCGGCGCGACAGATCGCGGGCATCCTTGACCGGGTCGCCATTGACGGCGGTGATGATGTCACCCTGCTTGATGCCAGCCTTGTCGCCCGGCGAACCGGACTGCGGCGAGACGACGAGCGCGCCCTTCGCTTCGGCAAGACCAAGCGACTCGGCAATGTCCTTGCTGACGGGCTGGATCTGCACGCCGAGCCAGCCGCGTTCGACCTTGCCGTCCTTTTGCAGGTCGGCGATCACGTCCTTGGCAACGGACGACGGGATGGCGAAAGCAATACCGACATTGCCGCCAGATGGCGAGAAGATCGCGGTGTTGATACCAACGACTTCACCGTTGAGATTGAAGGCGGGACCACCGGAGTTGCCGCGGTTCACGGCGGCGTCGATCTGCAGGTAATCGTCATAGGGGCCGGAGCCGATATCGCGGCCACGGGCGGAAACGATGCCCGAGGTTACCGTGCCGCCGAGGCCGAAGGGGTTACCGACGGCTACGACCCAGTCACCGACGCGAATCTTGCTATCGTCGGCAAACTGCACATAGGTGAACTTGCGGTTCACATCGACCTTCAGCAGCGCCAGATCGGTACGCGGATCACGGCCAACGAGCTTGGCTTCGAGTTCGGTACCGTCATTCATCACCACCGTGTAGGCGGAGCCGTCATCGACAACGTGGTTGTTGGTGACGACATAACCGTCTTCGGAGATGAAGAAGCCGGATCCTTGAGCGACGGGGCGCAGCGGACCCTTGCCGTCACGGTGACGGTTCGGACCACGGTCGGGACGGTCCTGGTTGGGGCCGCCGAATTCCTTGAAGAAGCGCTTCAGGGGATGGTCGTCCGGCAGCTGGTCGAGACCACGGCCGCCGAAATTGAAGGAAAAGTTGCTGGAATCATCGGAAGCGGGCTGCACGTTCGACTGGACGCGAACGGAGACGACGGCGGGCGAAACAGCCTCGACCACATTGGCGAAGCTCGGAACCTGCGGCGCAGTCACCTCCACCGGAGCGGCAAAGGAATGAACGATCGGTGCGGCGATGCCTGTGGAAAGCATCAGCGCGGCAAGACCGCCAACGGTCGTTGCCTTCAGAACCGTCTTCAGCGAGGAGCGTCCGTTTTGCGAGTGAGACATGGTGTACCTTCTTTCTTCATTCAGACTGGAACCCGTTTGACCGGGGGAGAAGCGGTGGATGATGAAGATATAGTAGGCGACACCTTACAGCGAAGTGTCTGACGAATGAAAAAACCGTAATGTTGAAAAAGAACCGAGGACGGATATGAAAATCGGTTATTTTTCAATGAGATTACGAATTCTCTCTTCTTCGTCCGCGCTCAGTTTTTCCGGCCGCTCCTGGGTGGCGCGCCGACGCGAAAAAACGAGGATGGCGAATATTCCCGCAAGCGCCAGAACGATGGGCGCGCCCCACAAAAGTGCGGTGCGCAGGCTGAAACGCGGTTTCAGCAGCACGAATTCGCCATAACGAGACACGACGTAGTCGACTACAGCCTGATCGCTATCGCCTGCCACCAGCCTGTCCCGCACCAGAACGCGCAGGTCCCGTGCCAGTTCGGCATTGCTGTCATCGATCGACTGGTTCTGACAGACCATGCAGCGCAGTTGAGACGTTAGATTGCGGGCGCGCTGTTCCAGTGCGGGGTCTTTCAGCACCTCGTCCGGGTTGAAGGCGAAGGCCGGCCATGACGTAAACATGAGAACGAGAAGGAGCGTGAGCCCCGCCACAACCTCCCTCATTCCGCCGCCTCCGGCATCGCGGCCGTTTTTGCCGGCTTCGCCTTGCGGCTCGGTGCGCCCACCCTCAACCGTCTGTCGGAGAGCGATATCAAACCGCCGGCCATCATGAACAGCGTGCCGCCCCAGATGCACAGGATGAAGGGTTTCCACCAGATGCGCACTACCATGCCGCCATCCGCCATCGGGTCACCGAGCGAGACGTAGAGCTGGCTGAGGCCGAACGTCAAAATGCCCGCTTCCGTGGTCGGCATTCGCCGTGCGGTGTAGAGCCGCTTGGAGGACCAGACGTCGGCCACTTCCACACCCGCCTTGCGTATGGTGAAATGGCCGCGATCCTCGGTAAAATTAGGGCCGACGGCATGGCGGATGCCATCGAAGGTGAGACTGTAGCCGCCCGCCTTCGCCTCCATGCCCTGCTTCATTTCAAGAACGGTTTCGGTCTCGAAGGTGGTGACGGTGACGATGCCGAGCACGGTGATGCCAAGCCCCATATGGGCAAGTGCGGCGCCGAAGGCCGAACGCGGCAGGCCCTTGAGGCGTCGAAAAGCGATGCCGAAGGCCAGTTTGCCGAAATTGGCCCGATACCAGAGATCGGCAAGCGCCCCGAAGATCAGCCAGAAACCGGCTGCGATGCCAAGTGCGGCGAGCACCGGGCCGCCGTTCTCCACGTACCAGAGCGTCAGCCCGGCAAGGGCTGCAATGGCGGCCGCCACATAAAGCCGCTGGAAAGCGCCGAGAAGATCGCCGCGCTTCCAGGCGAGCATCGGCCCGAAGGGCGTGACGATCAGGACCGGGATCATCAGGAGGCCAAAGGTGAGGTTGAAGAACGGCGCGCCGACCGAGATTTTTTCGCCTGTCAGCGTTTCGAGAATGAGCGGATAGAGCGTGCCGATCAGTACTGTTGCGGTCGAGACCGTCAGGATCAGATTGTTGAGGACCAGCGCCCCTTCGCGTGAGATCGGCGCGAACAATCCACCCACCTTCAGCGAGGGCGCCCGCCATGCGAACAGCGCGAAAGCTCCGCCGATGAAAACGGTAAGGATGCCGAGAATGAAGATGCCGCGGCTCGGATCGGTGGCGAAGGCGTGCACGGAGGTCAAGACGCCGGAGCGCACGAGGAAGGTGCCGAGCAGCGACAGCGAAAAGGTCATGATCGCCAGAAGCACGGTCCAGATTTTCAGCGCTTCGCGCTTTTCCATGACGAGTGCCGAATGCAGCAGTGCGGTGCCCGCAAGCCATGGCATGAAGGAGGCGTTTTCAACCGGATCCCAGAACCACCAGCCGCCCCAGCCGAGTTCGTAATAGGCCCAGTAAGATCCCATGGAGATACCTGCCGTCAGGAAGGTCCATGCGGCGAGCGTCCACGGCCTTACCCAGCGCGCCCAGGCCGCATCGATCCGGCCCTCCAGAAGTGCAGCGACGGCGAAGGAGAAACAGACGGAAAAGCCGACATAACCGAGATAAAGCAGCGGCGGATGTATGGCGAGGCCGAAGTCCTGAAGGACAGGGTTCAGGTCCTGCCCTTCGGCCGGCACCCGCTCCAGACGCATGAACGGATTGGAGGTGAGCAGGATGAACAGCAGGAACGCGACGGAAATCCAGGCCTGCACGGACAGCACATTGGCTTTCAGCGTTTCCGGCAGGTTGCGACCGAAGACGGCAACGAGCGCGCTGAAAAACACCAGGATCAGCAGCCACAACAGCATGGAGCCCTCATGGTTGCCCCAGACGCCGGTCAACTTGTAGAGCATCGGCATCAGCGAATGGGAGTTTTCCCAGACGTTGCGCACGGAGAAATCCGAGACCGCATAGGCCCGCGTCAGCGCCGCAAAGGACAAGGCCACGAGCAGGAACATCACGACGGAGCCGAGCGAGGCAATATCCATCAGCGCCCGGTCGTTGCGGCGCGCGCCGATCACCGGCAGCGTCGAGACGATCAGCCCCACGGCGAGTGCCAGAACCAGAACGTAGTGGCCGATCTCATTGATCATTTTATCGCTCCGGTCTTGTCGGCTGAAGCCCCCGCAGGAGAAGGCGCTGCGCCGGAAGGTTGCCCGCCCTCTCCGGTGTTCTGCCACAGGCCCTTGTCTTTCAGCCGGTCGGCCACTTCCTTCGGCATGTAGTTTTCGTCATGCTTGGCCAGAACGCTGTCGGCAACAAAGCCATGGGTCGCGGCATCGAAAACGCCTTCCGTCACCACGCCCTGCCCCTCGCGGAAAAGATCGGGCAGAATGCCGGTATAGCTGACGGGCACGTTTGCTTCACCGTCAGTCACTGTGAAGCTCACCGTGCGGCCCTCCCCGCGCTTGACGGAGCCTTCCGCCACCAGCCCACCAAGGCGGATGCGGGTGCCAGGATTGACCGGCGTCTTCTCCAGATCGGCCGGCATGTAGAAATAGGCTATGGACTGGCCGAAGGCGAACATGACGAGCAGCACGGCCGCGACGATGAAGCTCATGCCGCCGCCGATGATTGCGAGCCGTTTCTGTTTGCGGGTCATTGCGTCACTCCCTGCGGCATCGCGCGCCCTTGCCCGTCCATGCGAACGGGTCCGGCGGAAACTCCCAATTCCTTCGCCAGCGCCAGTAGCTGCTTACCCTCTTCGCCCTCAGGCGGGAAAACCTGCAAACCGGCTCTCAGTGCCTCGCCCGCCTTCGCTGCATTGTTCAAGACGGAGTAGGCGCGCACGAGGCGCATCCAGCCTTCGAAATCACCGGGATTTTCCTTGAGCTTGGCGTCGAGGCTCGCCACCATGCCCTCGATCATCGCCTGCCGGTCGGCGGGCGTCATGTCTTTCGCTGCCGCCACGTCGCCTGCGGTCGGGCCGGGCGCTGCCTCGCCGCCGGTTCTGGCGATATGTTCCCGCACCAGCGGCAACCATGGCGCACCGGCTGGTGCATCCGCCGCCAGTGCTGCAAAGGCCGCACGTGCCTCCTGCGCCTTGCCCGCCTGCTCCAGCGACAGCGCCAGATAAAAGCGGGCGCGTGGATTGCCGGGTTTCAGCCGCTCGGCTTCGGCAAAGGCCTCACGCGCAGCCTCGATGACGATGCCGTCATTGCTCGCCACCAGTGTTTCGCCAAGTCCCGTCAGCCGTTCTGTGCTCGGCCCTTGCAGACGAAGCGCGTTGCGATAGGCAAGCTCGGCATCGCCAAGCCGCATCGTCTTGAAATAGATCGGCGCCAGGATATCCCAGCCTGCACCGTCGTCGGGGTTTTCGGCTAGGTGCCGCTCGGCACGGGCGACCAGAAGGTTCATGTCGTTACCGGGTTGCTCCAGACGTGCCTCGAGCGGCATGTCCGGCACTTCCGGACTTCCCTTCCAGATGTAAAGACAGAGGCCAAGTGCAGGCAGCAAAACGGTAATCAGGGTTACGGCGAGATTGTGCCGCAGCGGCCGGGCGCTGCTTTCAGCGTCTTGACGGGTATCGGCTGCGGCAAGCAGCCGGCGGCCGATTTCGGCGCGGGCATATTCCGCCTCCGTCTCGCCGATCAGGCCAGCGGCACGCTCGCGGTCCAGTTCGGCAAGCTGGTCGCGATAGACTGCAACCTCGCCGTCGCGGCGCGTCTGCGACACCTCGGTCTTCCGCATCAGCGGGTACATCAGGACGATGGCGACAGCCGCCGTCAATATCGCAACGACAATCCAGAACATAAGGCTCAATTACTCGAATGCACGGCACATGGAAACATGAAGCGCGGAGATGACGCGAATTTGAGACATCACGCCGCACCGCCCGGCGTCCAGGTGCACCGCTATAGCCCTTCCTGTCACTCGGAAAGGTCCATGACCTTGATTTACGTCAAAGGAGACCAGCTGCCATCGGCATTGCGACAGGCCGCACCGCGAACCCGGGTTTCCTTTTCATCGACAGTCAGCGTGTGGGAATATTGCCGGCAATTCTGGTTGCCCACCTGATAGGGCGCATTGGCAACCACCTGGCCGCTGGCATCGTCGCCGGTCCATGTCACCGGCGTACCGACCGGGGCGGTTTCCAGTGCGCGATATTCGGCCTCCAGCGCTTTGGTGCGGTCGCCCTTTTCGAGCTGCAGACCGCTTCGTCCGACAATGCCGCCCTGCATGTTGGCAAGGAACGGTGTTGAAGGTTGTGCCGAACCGCCGAACAGGCTGCCACCGGCCGAGCGGGTGCCCGTGGTGGTGCAGGCGCTCAGCATCGATACGCACAGGATCGAGAGAAGTGCCGGGCGTGACACCAGCGAACGCATCGTCACGGAGCGGCAGCCATCATACACGTCAATCAAACCCTGTCCTCTTTTCCTTACCGCACCGCGCGTTATATATCGGCATTGAATTTCTTGCCTTTTTTCTTGCCTCACGCAAGCTCTTTCGAGAGGCCAGGCAAAATCAGATCGGCTTTCAGGCCACCTATCCCGCTGCGCGAGAGGGAAAAGTGGCCATGGTACTCAGACACCACTTCGGAAACGATCGACAATCCGAGGCCGGTGCCAGGACGGCTTTCGTCCAGCCGCCTGCCGCGCTTCATCGCTTCGCTTATCTGCCCGGGCTCCAGCCCCGGCCCGTCATCCTCCACGATCAACTCCACCCATGAGCGCCGGCCCATTTCGGGGTCGGAGGACGGGTGAGTGCCGGTCGCAAGCGTGACGACGACTTTGGTCTGTGCAAAACGCGCGGCATTCTCGAGAAGATTGCCGACGATCTCCTCCAGATCCTGCTGTTCCATGCCCAGCACCGCCCCCGGATGCTCGAAATTCAGCTCGAACTGCTTGTCGGGGTTGAGGCGGCGCATGACGCGCACCAGCCGTTCCAGCGCCGGCTCCGCTTCCACACGGGCAAGAATCGAGCCGCGCTGGGCGGCAATGCGGGCGCGCGAAAGATAAGACTGCACCTGCGCCTGCATGGCGTCAGCCTGCGCGCGCACCAGATCGCCATGCTGCGGCTCCAGCGTGCGGGCCTCGTTCAGCAGCACGGCAATCGGCGTTTTCAGCGAATGTGCGAGATTGCCGACCTGCATGCGGGCGCGCTCGACGATGCGCCGGTTGCTGTCGATCAGCGCATTGACTTCGTTCGCCAATGGCTGGATTTCGCGCGGGAATTCGCCTTCGAGGCTTTCCGCCTCCCCGCCCCTGATCTTTCCGAGCGCCAGACGGGCCTGATCGAGCGGCCGCAGACTGTAGAGAATCGCAAGGCCATTGACGACCAGACTGCCGACACCGAAGACGGCGAGCGCCAGATAAAGGCTGTTGGAGAAATTGCGCACATCGTCTTCAACGACGTTGAGGTTGCCGGAAACGCGGAAACGCGCCGCGCGGCCCTCACCATCCAGCACGACTTCCGTTTCCGCCACCCGCACCTTGTTGCCCGCCTCGTCGGTCACGGCATAAAAACGCTCGTATCTGTTATCGAAGGGAGCATCGATAATGCTCGGCACCGGCAAGGACGCGACGCCGAGCGAAGAGGAGACCAGCGGTGCCGTCTGGAAATTGCCGAGCGGCTCCACCACCCAGTACCAGCCGGTATCGGGCTGCGAGAACCGGAGATCGCCGAGCTGCGGGCTGCCGGCCAGCGTATTCTCGTTCGAAATCGTCACGGAATTAATGACGTTATAAAGCTGCGCCCGCAGAAGATCGGTGAAGCTGCGCTCCACGCCCTGCCGGTAGAGCGTCGAGATCACGACGGCAATGACCACCAGCGCCAGCGCCGACCAGGCGGAGGCGAGAAGAAGAACGCGGGCGGTAAGAGAGCTACTTCGCATCTGCCGGCGCTTGCATCCGGTAACCGAGGCCACGGATGGTCTCGATCAGATCAACCCCGAGCTTCTTGCGCAAACGTCCGACAAACACCTCGATCGTGTTGGAATCCCTGTCGAAATCCTGATCGTACATATGTTCGACCAGCTCCGTGCGCGAGACGACCTCGCCCATGTGATGCATGAGATAGGAAAGCAGGCGGAACTCATGCGAGGTGAGCTTCAGCGTCACGCCGTTGACCGTTGCCTTGGAGGATTTGGTATCGAGTTTGACCGGTCCGCAGACGAGTTCGGAGGAAGCGTGGCCAGCGGCGCGGCGGATGAGCGCACGCACGCGGGCAAGAACTTCTTCCACATGGAAGGGCTTGGTCACGTAATCGTCGGCACCGGCATCGATGCCCGCCACCTTGTCGCTCCAGCGGTCACGGGCGGTGAGAATGAGGACCGGCATGGCCTTGCCCGCCGCGCGCCATTTCTCGACGACGGTGATGCCGTCCATCTGCGGCAGGCCGATATCGAGAACGATCGCGTCATAGGGTTCGGTATCGCCGAGATAATGGCCTTCCTCGCCGTCAAATGCCTGATCGACAACATAACCGGCTTCTTTCAGCGCGTCGGTCAGCTGACGATTGAGATTGGCATCGTCCTCAACCACGAGAATACGCATTATCCGCCCTTTCCTTACGTCCCGGCCCGCGCGCGCGTCGCCGGTCATGCTAACTGTGTCGGATTGTTTTCCGATATTTCGGCGATGCGGGCAAGGCTACATCGGCACGCGCATCGTTACCTTGCGCGGGCGCTCGCCATTACCCTGGACGAGAACGGTAACTACACAGGACTGACCGTCACCGGAGGGATAGACCGAAAGAAGCTGGCCACCGGTTTCGCGCACCACGCGGGCAACGGCCGCGCCGCAATCGCTTGCAGCCAGAATGTAATGGCCCTGCAAATCAGCCTCGGGCGCCGTGAAACCGGAAAGCCCGGCTGCAAGCGTCGCGATGATGAGAGGTGATGCCATTGCACAAATCTTCCAAAAAAATCGGCTGCGTCTCGAACCGTATTGTGACCGAATATGTAGCGCAAAGCGTCTGAATGGCAAATGAATGCCGCCCCCGACGCCACGACGCACGGCGGGGACGGTATGGGCGCTACTGGCGTCAGCGGATGGCACGGGTTGCCGAAAGGCGGCCGTAAAGTGCGACGAGGCCGCCAATTCCGCCCGCAACGGTCACCAGTCCCTCCGCCAGCTCGCCGTGCAGGCCGGCGGGAAGATCAAGACCAGCGACGCTGAAAAGCGGTGCGAAAACCGCAACCAGGGCGCCCCAGATAGTGCGCGATTGATACCATGCCTTGGTACTATCCATAATCTCGTCCTTTGCGTTGTTTTTCAGGTGGTTGTCAGAGTGGGAGAACGGCGTGCGCCGCCACTCCCAGAGGCACCGCGCGGCCGAGCTGACGGACACGCACGGAAATGTGATCCCGCAAGGTCGGGAAATCTGTGAGTTCGCCCGCTTTGGGGTACAGCCAGAAGGGTTCGGAGACCTCTGCCGTGCGTCGAACGGCCTCGCGATCCAGCACCTCCACGCGGTAACGCTCGAACGGCTCTTCCAGCGGTATCTCGCTCGCGTCCCAGCCATCGGCCTCCATCCGGCCTCGGCGCACCCAGCGCAGCAAAATGCCGTCCCTGCGTCGCTCGGCCGCAAGATGCACCGGCGCGAGCGGCGTTTCAGCCCGCAAGCCACCCTCGAAGACAAAAGGACCGGCGGGGGCGCCCGCCATTCCCGCAGCCTCGACGATCCAGTTCAGCCGCCGTCCGCGTTCGGTCGCGGCAAGACCGAGCGGCTGCACCGCCGCGTCCAGCACCACAACAGGGGCGCCCACCGGCGCGCCAATGGCCAACGCATCTTCCGTGCCGCCAAGCCCACGCAACAAAGCGGAAAGCCGCCAGCGCGCGGGCGCAATTTCCTCTGCGCGCGCGAAAGCGATGATCTCCCAAACACCGTTTGCGGCCCTCACCGCCATGCGGTTCTCGCCGTTCAGCACCGAAAGCTCCGTGGCCGAGGAAAGCTCGCCGGATGGCAGATCGATCAGGATGGTGTTTTGCCGGTCGAAACGGCCGGAGGGGCCTGATGTCAGCGGCATGGCCAACGTGCCGATCATCGCGGGCCGGTCAAGCACGGCGCGCTGCCGGTAGCCCTCCGTGCCGGCGGAGGACGAAACGACGATTGGCCGCCATGGCCGTGCAAAAACGGCAATCTGCGCCGAATTTTCAGACGCTGTGCCGTCATGGCGCGGCAGGTCGAGAAACAGCACCTCCGGGGCAAAACCTTCCGCGCCCTTTGCCACGCCAACACGACGCTCATCCACAGCGCCCGAAAAAGCAGCGGATGCGGCGGAAAAGGCGCGCGCCTCCACCTGCCGTACAGTACCGTCCTCAATCCGGCTGACCAGGAACCTCCCTGCCGGAACCTCCGAAAACACATTCTGCGGGAGACGGATGCAATCGCCGGGTTCCAGAGCGATATCTGCGGGCGGCAACGCAAAACGCAGCGTGCGCTGCGCCTGCCTGTTGTCACGCAACAGGGCCTCAGCCGCGACTTCCGCTATTTCCGCCGGGAGTGCCGCGTTAAGGTCGAGCCGCATGACGCGGCTGCCGGCATTGTCGATACGGCGCGAACGCACGCTCGCCTGCTCGTAGTCCAGCGCCGGATTGAACGAGGTCAGCACGGCCTCTGCGGCGAAATCGCTGTCATGGCCGCGATTTTCCGACCACAGCGGTTCGTCGTCCAGATCGGCCAGCACGGCAGCGTCACGCACGGGCAGAACCGCCGTATTGCGAGAGCGGAAGCGCAGGGTTCCGCCGTCCTCGGCCACATCCACCTGAAACGCCGCCATCAGCGGCTCCAGGAGGTTGCGGGCCGAGGTCACGTCGCCCTGCACATATCCCGTCAGATCGCCACTGACGGCGGAGACGTCGAAGCCGGAAAAGCCATGGTCCGTCAGGATCGCGGCGATGGTATCGGCAAGTGTGGCAGTCCCAAGCCGGCCGTTCAGCCAATGGCCGGTACGCCAGTTGGCCCCATCGCTCCAGGCCGCGCCGTTCTGCGGAAAGGCGGGGAACGGCCGCGCATCCCAGGTCCACATATAGACGCGGTTATGATCCACCATCGCCGCATCCCCCTTCCCCCTCCAGTGGTCGAGATGCGCCTCCAGAAACCGTCGCTGCTGGCTGTCGGCGCGGCTTCTGCGGGAAAAATAGGGATAAGCGTTTTCCGCCGATTTCGGATCGGGAAAGACATTCGGGCGCGTCGCACTCTTGTCCACCGCCGGGCAGCCGAGCTCGGTGAACCAGATCGGTTTCGACCCCGGCACCCATGCGGTTGGCGTCAATTTCTCAGCACCGCGCACCCGGTCAAAATGGACATTCCGCCACCAGCTTCGCAGGTCCTTGTAGCGGAATACCCACGGCTTGCCCTTGAGACCATCGGTGATGGGCGTGCGCCGCCGCGCCGCGCGGTCGGCATCGCTGGCGTAATACCAGTCGAAACCCTCGCCCGCCGTGATGGCACGACGGAAGGCGTTAGCATCGTCCGGGCCGCTCATACCATCAGGATTGCCGTTTGCGGCATCCTCGTCGCGCCAGTCGGAAAGCGGCATATAGTTGTCGATGCCGATGGCATCGATATCAGGGCTTGCCCACAGCGGATCTAGATTGAAGAACACGTCGCCGGAACCGTCCGCCGGCTGATAGCCGAAATATTCGCTCCAGTCCGCGCCATAGGTCAGTTTCGTTGCCGACCCGACAACGGCGCGCACATCCGCCGCCAGCCGCACCAGTTCCTCTACGAAAGGAAAGGCGTCGTTATGGTCGCGCAGGCTTGTCAGCCCGCGCAGCTCCGAGCCGATCAGGAAGGCATCCACCCCACCCGCCTGCGCCACCAGCACCGCATAATGCAGCACCATGCGGCGATACCCCTCAGTGCGGTTGCAAAAGGTGCAAATCTCCGTGCGCGTGCCTGCACTGCGGTCGGGCGAACCTGCCAGGCCCGGCGCCGGAAAACAGGTGATGCGTCCGCGCCAGCCATAGGCGCCCTGCTCGCCTTTGCCGTAGGGGTCCGGCAGGCCGTTGCCAGCTGGCACATCCATCATCACGAATGGATAAAGGCAGACCTTCAGACCACGCGCCTTGAGGTCGGCTATCGCCTGCACAACGCTTTGATCATCCGGCGTGCCACCATAGGCCGGGCCGCCGCCGTGATGGCTGACGAGATGCGCTTGCCCACGCGAAACACCGGCGACGGACCATGCCGCACTTTCCCTGTCGCGACCTGCCACTTCCACACCCGGCAGAATGCGGCATTCGCCCGCGCGCATGTCGGTGCCGAACCAGCTCACTACCAGCGCCACGCTTTGCAGATTGGGGCACAGCGCCTGCAATTCGTCGATCGCGGCCTGCCAGTCGGTCAAGGCCGTCAGGCAATTGCGGTTCATGATGCGACTTTCGCCCATGCCGGTGCGTTCCGAAACCTGCGCCGTGGCGTAACCGTGTTCCGTCGCACCGGGAATGACGGTGATGGCACGGATGGCTTTTTCCAGCCGGCCGACCGGTCGCACCACCTCGAACTGCATCAGCGGAATGCGGTTGCCATAGCTGTCAAGCGGCAGGCGTTCGAACACCACATAGGCCAACCCGCGAAAGGCGGGTGCATTGCCTGCGGCCTGTTTTGCCTCGATCAGCGGATCCGGTAATTGCGTCTCGCTGCCGGGATAAAAGCGCATCTCGATGGCGCTCAGGTCCAGTTCCCGCCCATCGGCCCAGACGCGCCGCACCATGGCCGCCTCGCCCTCGCACAGCCCGACGGCGAGATTGGCGAAATAGCGGAAGGTCTCGACCTTCGGGCCGCGATTGCCCTTGCCGCCACGACGCGTCACCTCGACGCTTTCCTCAAAGCGCGTCGCCCAGATCAGCGTACCGCCGATCCTCGCCGTGCCGTAAAGCCGGTTGATGGCCGCGCCTTCGTCCGCACCCGGAATACGCGCTGTGGAAAGCCGGGCGCCGGACACCGTCCGCCCGTTCGAAAGGAGCGCGCGGTCGACGGCATTGCCCGCCAGCGCGCCAGCCGCGCGGCCGATGATGGCACCCACGGGGCCGAAAACGCCGCCGAGTGCTGCACCCGCCGCCTGAAAGAGAATGGTCGCCATGGTCGCCTCGAAAAATGTCAGGGTTCGGGAAAACGGAAGACGCCGGCAATACGTCGCTTCCAGCCGGGCACCAGCGCCGAGCGCACCACTGCCACCTGTTCATAGGCATGGATGAAATGCTGCGGCACGGCGAGGATGCCGAGATGTTTCGCCGCTGCATCGGCCCGCCAGCGGAACAGCAGCAGGTCGCCCGGCATCGCCTCTTCCATATCAGGCACCGCCGAAAAATAACGTGTGGCTGCCTCCAGCAGCCGGTCCTCGCCGCCCCGCTCGGCCCAATCTGGTGCGTAGGGCGGCGGCAGTTCCGGTTCCTCGCCGTAAAGCGAGCGCCAGATGCCCCTGACAAGGCCGAGGCAATCGCAGCCAACGCCTTGCAACGACGCCTGATGCCGGTAGGGCGTGCCGATCCAGCCTTGCGCGAGCGCCAGCACTTTTTCTGAGGTACTGCTCATGGAAACAGCGCCTTGCCGTCATGGGTCTGGCCGCCGCTGGCGTAGGAATAGGCGAAATCCGCCCCCGGCAGATGCGGAAAGCCACGAAAGTTCAGGTGATTGGCGAATTTCGCCTTGCAGGTCGCAAAACTCTTGTCGCAACCGGCGATGACGGAAAAAACATCACCCGGCTGCGGCGGTTGCTCCGGAGCGAGCCAAAAGGACAGAAGCGTGCCGCCATCGCGTTTCTCGTGGCCGTCGAGATCGAAACCCTTGCCGGCAAGTTGGCCGCTCAGAAACTGCAATTTCCCACGGCTGAAGAAACCATCGGCGAAAGCGTCCAGCCCTGTCACCAGCAGGTTGCCCGCCGCCTCCATGCCTGCAACGCTGCCGGTGCCGGTAAATCGCTTGAGATCGACGCCGCATCGCCGATCACCAAGGGCGGCATCGCAGCGCCGCCCATAGACCCTGCCCTGCGGCTGGGAAAGACGATGGGCGATGCTGCGCAGCTCGGCACGAAACGCTCCGCCCGCCCGTGTCACCTCGCCGATTTCGCGCATGTTCAGCAGCACATGCTGTTCCGGCACCTGCCAGTTGACGAGGTAGAGCGCCACCTGCGCACCATCGAAACGTCCGGCGGCCAGATCGCTTTCGGAAATCGCCTCACTGGAAAAGCCGCCCGTCACTTCGCCCGCACTCGCGCCAAGTCCGGCCTCGCTGTCGCTGTCACTCGCACCAAACCCGCTTGCGGCCAGATAGGCGGTACCGGCGAAGGAAAGGGTCTCGTCATGGTCGGTAAAACCGATGACCTCGCCGTCCTTCAGCGTCACTTTCCAGCAATGGCAGGTGGTCGTGGCCTCGCCCGCCAGATGTTGGGCCAAAGCGGCAGGAATGGTCTTCATGGCAGGATTTCCATCAATGGAATGGAGGGAATGCGGCCCGCCTCGAAGGCGGTGAGGTTCACGTCGATGCGGTCGATTGCAAATCGCACCGGCACGTCGAATTCGAAACCGGCCCGGATTGCGGCACCGGCAGGCGGCGCCTTACCGGCGCGAAACGTCACCGTACCGGTCGCATGGTCGACCGAAAAATCCGACAAGACGGCTTTCACCCCATCGACTGAGATGATGACCGAAGCCTCGACCGGCTTCTCCACTCGCCGGGTGAAAGAACCGCCCGCATCGGTATAAGTCTTCACCAGCTGAAAAGCCGTCGTCGTGCCGTCACCGGTGCCAATCTTCTGGTCGCTTGCAGCAGGTGTCTGGCCCGGCGGACATGATTTGAAATCCACCGGGTCGCGAAACCGAAAACCATGGAGTTCACCGCGCCGCGCCTCGAAAAAGGACAGCACCTCGTAAAGATCGGCAACGGAGCGAATGCCCGATCCTGCGTCATAGGCGCGTCTGGCATTCTTCCAACGCTGGTTGCGGTTCTCCCGCCCATTGGAAAGGTTGACGATATCGGTTCTCCTTACCGGCCCGCCGCTCACGCCAAGCGCCAGCCTCAGCGGAAACCGCACTTCATGAAATGCCGCCATGTCGTTGTTCCTGGATTCGTTTTGATAGTCTGGGAAAGATGGAAGGATCACGCTCGACACAGAGGTCTTGCAGGGAGGAGGTCCAATCCGTCACAGGCCGCGCTGGCCACGCCCGACGCTGCGCGCCAGCATGGCGGCGATCTGGCCTTCACTTTTTCTGAAGCTCGCCGCATCCGTCGCCGTCACATTGAAAACGATCTGCGCGCCGCCGCCACCCGCCGGTGCGGCAACACCGAGCGCCCCATCCGAACCACGCTTCAGCGGCAGGATCGCCTCGGCACCCGCTTCGCCCATCAGGCCAAGCCCGCCGCCCATCGGGAAGAAGGCCGGGCTTGCGACCACACCGCCATCGGCAAAGGGCGTGATACTGCGTCCCGGCACCCCGCCATCGGCAAAAGCAAACAGCGAACCGCCGCCATTTAAAAGCCCGCCTACGGCATTGCCGATCATGTTCTCAAGCGGCTTCAGCCCGGCGGAAAGCGCAATGCCGGAGAGCCGTTCGCCAAGCCCGCGCAACACTTCATCCAACCCCTTGCCGCCCGTCACCGCGGCCTGCATGGCAGAAGTCAACGCCGCCCCGAACCGCTCGGAACGCCGTTCGAGATCACCCATCACCTCCGAGAGCGCTTCCGCTTCCTCGCGACTGTCCACAATCGATCCTTCGCCTGCCATCACGCTTGCCTTTCTGATTCAAAACGGAACCGTAGATGTTTGAATTGCCTGGTCGTTTTCACGAAAGATGCACGTCCCCCAAAATAGCAAACCACACTCACCCATCCGGAAACCGCCGCATCATCGCATCCATCGCCGGGCGGTCGAGGGTGTGGAAAGCGGGGCGGATGCCGCCGGTCATGGCAAAGAATTCCCTTGGCGTCAGCCGCCAGAAGGTTTCGGAGGAAAGCCGCAGCAGGTGGAAACCGGTGTGTATTACCGCCCCCCAAGGAAAAGGACGCGGCGTCAGATCGCCCACCTCACCTGCTGCGGCACTCAAGGGTCCGGCGGCGTGCCCCTCGAACCGGCAAAGGTGGCGGTCAGGAGATCGGCGACGATGGCGGCGTGGCCGGCAACGCCGCCTTCTACCGTGGCTGCGGCCACGTCCTGATCGGAAAACACGTTGCCCGCGCCGCGCAGACCTGCGCCGATCACCCGTATCATATCGGCCGCCTTCATACGTCCGGCTGCGAAACGTTCGGCGAGCGCGGTGAGATCATCGGCCTGAAAGGCGGTTTCGAGTTCGGCGAGAGCGCCGAGCGTCAGGCAAAGAACGCGCCTTTCGCCATCGATCAGCGCCTCGATCTCGCCGCGATGGCGGTTCGCCCGCCCGTAACGCAACCCTTGCGGCATCACAGTGCTCCGAAATTAAGGAAACCGGCCGATTCCAGCGCAGTCTCGAATTGCACTTCGCCATCGTGGCGACCGGAATATTCGAGCGCGACGATCTGGAACGGCCCGGTGATCGTGCCAAAGTCAGGAATGACGATCTGCCAGCCCGGAATGGAGCCGGCGAAAAATGCGCCACGCACCAGGGCATCGCTTGCCTGATCCTTGAAGATGCCCGACGCCGTCAGCGATGCCCGCTGCACGCCGGCGCCGGCCAGAAGCTCGCGCCAGCGCCCGGCGCTTTCGCCGTCGGTAATATCGACCGCCTGCGCGTTGAAGGCCAGACGCTTGGTTCTGAGCCCCGCCACGGTTACATAGGAGCCGGCGTTGTTGAACTTCAGCAGCAGGTCCTTGCCCTTCTGCGCCACCATGGTGGTCTCCCTCTCGTTTCGATTGATGTCGTCTCGTTTGATGTTGCCGGGTCGCAACTGGCCTGCTACCAAAAGCATTCCCGCATCTCGCACCCGCGATTTTCATCATGTCTGATGCCACCCCCTTCACGTCTCGCGCGCGCCTTATCGGCGTGCTTGCGGTTGGGCAGGTCGTCAGCTGGGGCACCGGTTTCGACATGCTGGCCATACTGGGGCCACGCATCGGACAGGAACTGGCCATCGCAAACGAGGTGGTTTTTGCCGGTCTCACCGTCATGATGACGATCAGCGCGCTCTGCGGCCCGCTTCTGGGAAGAACGCTCGTGCGCCGTGGTGCCGCCCCTGTTCTTGTGGCGGGTTCGTTGCTGTTCACGGCGGGTTTTGTCGTGCTCGCCTTTGCGGGCGGTGTGATCAGCTACGTCCTCGGCTGGATCGTGATGGGTCTGGCCGCGACCTGCGGCCTGACGACGGCAGCCCATACGGCTGTGGTGGAACGTGTCGGCGCGGAAAGTGGCCGGTCGCTGACGCTTCTGATGGTGTTTACCGGGCTTTCGGCAGCGGTTTTCCTGCCCGTCACCACCGTCGCAGATCAGCACCTGGGCTGGCGCGGCACCCTTTTGGTATATGCCTGTCTGCAGATATTCGTGCTTCTGCCACTCTATGTTTTTGTCCTTCCCGGACGAAGGACGAGCAATACTCCAGGCACGTCGAAAGGCGCTGCGGTCTCGACATCGCCTGTCGATACGCGGCGCGCCTTTCTGCTTCTGGCGGCAATGACGACGCTTAGCGCCTTCACGGCCTTTGGCTTTTCGCCGCTCCTGCCTCTGCTGCTGGTCCATGCCGGCGCATCGCAATCGCTCGCCGTGCAACTGGCAGCCGGGCGCAGCGTGCTTGCGATCATGGCGCGCGGGCTGGATTTTCTGCTTGGAAAACACGGCAATCCCTTCGTCACCTGCATGATCGGCTTAGGTATGCTGCTCGCATCCTTCGTGCTGTTGCTCGTTTTTGCCCCGGCCATGCCCGCTTTCATCGGTTTCATCATTTTCTTCGGCTTTGGCGCGGGCGTGCTCACCGTCAGTCGCGCGGTGTTGCCGCTCGCGGTATTTTCACCGGAACAATATGGCCTTCAGGCCGCGCGTATCTCCCTGCCGCAGAACCTTGCCATTGCCGTGGCGCCCGTCATTTTCACGCTGGCGCTGGATCGCGGCGGGGTGGCGGCCATGCTCACCATCGCCGCCGTGCTGATCAGCATTTCGTTTCTGCTGCTGATCGTGCTTTGGCGCACCGTGCGCAAACAGAATTCCTGAACCGACCCTATTCCGTTACCGCCCTGAAACGCATTTCTGCGAGGAAGTTCCGTGTCTTCGGCTCGCGCCGCGAACGGCTCGAGAGAAGCTGCAGATTGACGAGCGAGATACCGACAAGCGGGAGGGCGGCATCGTCGAGCAGGGTTTTCACCCGCCCGGCAATCTCACCCGCGCACCTGCGGCCATTGGCATCGCTCCAGATGTCCAGCGACAGAAAATGTTCTTCGGCCTTTTCCGTCGCCGTCGAGTAATCGCGGCTTTCAAGTTCGCCGATAACGATCAAGGGCAGGACGGCGCGCGGCAAAAGCCGGTCGACGATACCGCCGGGGATGAGCTCCGTCAGAGCAGCGTCGCCGGAAAGTCTTGCGAAAATCGCCTGTAGAAGCACATTTGCGGCACTCACGGGCTTTCCTCCTCACAGCGGCAGACGATGAAACGGCGGGTCTCGTCCGGATCCATCACGGCCCGGATCGCCAGAATGCGCCGTCCCTTGCGAAAGCGCATGCCGGCAACAATGTCGCTGCGCCAGACCAGCCAGACGCGGTGGGTGATTGTTACGCCCTCAGCCGAGGCCCGCTCATGCGAGGCATTCGAAACAGGTTCGATAGCCGCCCAGAGCGAACGCAGGAAACTCCAGCTTTCCGCGGCCCCACCCTGCCCATCCGGTACCTCACTGCGCACCTCAAGCTCCAACCGCGCCGTAAGCTTGCCGGGGTCGAGAAAAACGAGGTTCATGGCTCAGAGCCCCACACGGCAGAACGGCGACACCAGCCGCTCGTAACTGGCCGGAACCGCTGCGGGTTGATTCTCCGGAGCAACGGCACCGCGGAAGGCGAACATCTGGGCCACATGCATCAGCATGGCGCGTTTCAGCGTATCGGGCACATCGGTTCCCGCCTCACCGTAACCGGCAATGAAGTCGATCTCGATGCCGTTCATCACCCGTCCGGGGGCTGGCGGGTCGCGCAGCCACAGCCGCGCCGGGCGCGCCTCGCCGTCAAGCAACCTGTCGGCGGCTGTGATGTCGGCCGCGCGCCCTTGACCGTCAAAAACCAGAATCGTTTCGATGGTTTGCACCGGTCCCTTACCAATCAGAATCATGCCACTCGGCGGCCACCGGTCGAGATAGAGCCGCCAGGTCTGGCGTATCAGGCAAAGTCCTGTCGTACGTTCCAGATGCTCGCGGGCGGTACGGATCAGCGCAGCCAGCAGCGCATCCTCGTCGCCGCCGTCGAGACGCAAATGCGCCTTCACCTCGGCAAGCGTCAGCGGCTCCGCCTGCGGCGGATGAATGAGGGCATAGGTCATGGGGTCTCCGGATATGGGACAGAAAGAATTCCGGCCGAAAGCGTTTGGCGAAAATGTAGCATCCGCACGCCGTCACCCCAGACTTGGTCCGGGGTGACGGGGAAGATTGCGGTCAATTCACCCCGAACTTCACCAGCTTGATCGCCTCGAAGTTCTGCACGCCGCCGCCCACGCGCTTGGTGGTGTAGAACAGCACATAGGGTTTTGCCGAATAGGGATCGCGCAGGATGCGCACGCCGGTGCGGTCCACCACGAGGTAACCGGCGCGGAAATCACCGAAAGCGATGGCGAAGCTGTTTGCCGCGACATTCGGCATGTCTTCGGCCTCCATCACGGGAAAGCCCATCAGCGAGGCGGCCTGCCCGGCGGCAGCGGGCGGATGCCAGAGATAGGCGCCGCTGGTATCCTTGAAGCGGCGCAGCGCGCCTTGCGTCTTGCGGTTCATCACGAAGTTGCCGTTCTGGCGGTGGCCTGCCTTCAGTCCATAGACGGCATCCAGCAGCACATCCATTGGCCCCGCGGAGGCGAAGCCACCCGCAACACCGGTGGCGACATAACCGATATTACCCCAGCTCCAGCTGTCATTTGCGACGGCCGTATAGGAGAGGAAACCCTTCGGTTTGTTGGTACCGTCGCCGGCGATGAACGCCGCTGCCTCCTGTTCTGCAAAGGCAATGTCCACTTCCGAGGCGATCCAGGCCTCGATATCCACGGCCGCATCATCCAGCAACCCCTGGGTTGCGGCAGGCATGGCGTAGAGTTCCATAGTCGGGAAGGAAAGTTCGGAGAGCTTCGGTGTCGTCGTCTCGGGGCGAGCCGCAGTTTCAGAAACCCAGCCGGTGGCAAATCCACCCGGCGAAAACGGCTTCTTCAGCACGGCAGTGGAAACCTGCCGCACGGTCGCAAGCGACCGGATCGGTGAAATCGCCGTCATGCGGCGGCCGATCTCGCCATCCGTTTCGGTGGGCAGCAGATAACCACCATCGGCGCCTGTCGATCCGGCAAAGGCCTTGGCCTCCAGATCGCGCAGCGCGCCCTCCTCACCCCGGCGGATATAGGCCTCGAAGGCGGCCTTGTGCTCATCCGTATCGAGGGAATGCGCCTGCTTGCGGCCGAGCGCCGGGCGCGCTTTCTTAAGCGCCAGATCGTCCATGATCTTGCGGTTGTCATCGAGCGCCTTGTCGATGCGGTCGAGCTTGTCGCGGGTCACGACGTCGGACCCCATCTTGCGTTCGATATCGGAAAGCCGCTGGTCGTTGGTGTCGCGGAAGGTCTCGAAGGCCTCCATGAACTCGTCGAAGGCCGCCGTCATCGTATCGGGCACGGCCTTCACCTGCGGCGCAACCGTCATTGCGGCCGATTTTGTCATCTGGTCTGTCATGTCGCCATCCTTGTTTTCGGAAGTGTTTGGGAGGAAGTCAGCGTTTGAAGGCTGTGTCGAAAAGCGAACGCGCCGCGCGGCGCATGGTGCGCACCAGCTCGGTTTCGCGGTCGCGGAAGAAGCGGGCGTGTTTGACATCCGATACCCGCGCGGACGGCAGCATCGGAAAGGTCACCACAGAGATTTCCCAGAGATCGGCCTCAAGAATGCGCCTGACGCCAGAGCGTGCCGCCTTGCCGGAGCGCCCCTCCTTGCTGGAACGTACCGTGCGAAAACCGATCGAAAGCCCGTCCAGCGCGCCTGTCTTCATCAGCGAATGGACCTCGCGCGAACGGGCGACGCCGGGGGCGAGAACACCTTCCACGTAAAGCCCGCGCTCATCCTCGCGGATGGTGCGCCATGCGCCGATCGGCTCGGCCGGATCGTGCTGGTAGAGCATCCGGATACCGCCCGCACCGCGTTCCTCGATGGAGCGGCGGAAAGCGCCGCGCTCGATCACGTCGCGGCCGAGATCGACCTCGCCGAAGACGCTGGCATAACCGGAAAACGTGCCGTCGCCAGCTATGCCGCGCAGTTCCAGATTGGCGAATTTGCGCGTGGCGGGGCGCGGCCCGCGATAGACGTGCATGGGAAACTCCTACGATGTGAAAAGGGGTGCCGCGTCGAGGCTAAGCGCGCGGACGGGCGTTGTAGCGGTCGGCCACGCGCACCAGCAGGCCAAGCCCCCACCAGGCCACCATGCTGGCAGCGGCGGAGCCCGCCACCATGATTTCCCGGCCGGAAAGCGCGCCGGCAATCTCGAGTTGCTGCACGATCCACAGGCCCACGGGGCCGCCGAAGATCATGCCGCAGGAGACGCCGGTCACGAAACGGCTCGCCGCCTCGCGTTTGCTTTTCGGCAGGAGGTAGACGAGCGACACACCCGCGCCTGCGACGGCACCGGTGATGCGGGCGGCCCAGATGCCGCCTTCATTGGCGAATTCAGACATGGGTAATCATTCCGGTTTAGGATGTGAAAAATCGGACAGACGCAACGCGTCGCCCGCAGGTCGGGTGTGCAGTTTCAAAACGCCATTTCGCGAGTCTTCAGAATCGCTTGAACGGCGAACCTCACAAAACGATTCCGCTGGTTCAGAAATTGGTCGAAGACGCAGCCCGGTGGCTCAAGCACGGTGGCTAATACCCCACCGCCTCCCGCTTTTCCTCGTCGGTCAAAAACGACGCTGCGCCGATCCTTGTCCACAGAGCGTCCCGCTCACCGGCAAGACCGGCGATCCTGTCAAGATCCGGTTCCAGCCGCAGCCCGGAGCCGAAAATCGGCGATAGCCAGCCGCAGAGCCGTGCCGCCGTGCGGTTGACGAGCGGCAGCACGGTGAGACGATAGAAAGCGCGGTTTGCCTCCTGGTAATTGGCATAGGTATTGTCGCCGGGAATGCCGATCAGCATTGGCGGTACGCCGAGTGCAAGCGCGATGTCGCGTGCCGCACCGTTGCGCGCCTCCAGAAAATCCATATCGCGCGGCGAAAGCCCCATGGCCTTCCAGTCGAGACCGCCTTCCAGAAGAAGCGGCCTGCCTGCATTCATCGCGCCCTGATAACCTTCCTCCAGCTCGCGCTTCAGCCGCTCATATTGCTCGGTGGAGAGATTGCCACCCTCTTTCGGCTGATAGACCAGTGCACCGGAAGGGCGAGCGGAATTGTCGAGCAGACGTTTGTTCCACTGGCTTGCGGCATTGTGGAGATCGAGAGCCGCGCCCGCCGAAGCAAGGGGAGCGAACCCGGCCCGATCGTCCAGCGGATGAAAAAGCTTCAGGTGCAGCAGCCCCAGCCCGTCTCGTTCAGCAGCAATGCGCCTGATGGCGCGGCCCTCGGCACGATAATCGTAACCCACGGGCCAGCCATCCTCGCCTTCGATGATGCTCACCCGGTCCGGCCGTAGAAGATGCAGCTCGCGCAGTCGTTCGCCGACCACTAGCGGCTCGATATAGGCGTTGCCAGCCAACATCAGATGGCCATACAGCGTCTCGAAAAAGTCCGGCCCACCCATATGAGCGCTGGGCTTGCCTAGAAGTGCGAGCAGCGGATGATCGCCGATCTCCTCATCGCCATCGTAAAGCAGCCAGCTCACCGATGCGGAGGCTTCTGCCACCATGCGGGCGGCGCGGTGCGCTACCGGGTTTTTCATGAAGCCCTCGCGGGCGAGTGCGGCATAGGAGCGGCCGGTCCAGAATGCCTGCCCACCCTGCGCCGCAACCGCCATGAAGCCGCCCGCCGCTGTCTTGCGTTCAGGCACGGCTCTGCCATCCGCCGGGCGCCGCCACGGCAGGGAAAACGGAAATCGCATGGAATTATCCTTGTTTTAATGCGGGCTCAGTTTCCCGCCAGGCCCTCATCCCTGTGCTCGTCACAGGGATTCAGCCAGCCCAAGTTTTTGGACTGAAAGCACTCGTTTCGCCGTGCAGACGCGCGTCGACTGGATTCCTGTGACAAGCACAGGAATGAGGATCGAGAGCCCGAGTCTTGACGAAACTTACCGGATTGGCGCTTTCACTGCCGTATCGCTGTTGAAATCAGCGGCAACCCGCGTCTCGCGCAGCGGCTTCACCGTACGCGTCGAAAGATCATAAGCGGGGTCGGCTTTGTAGGCCGCGAGCGCCGCCTCGTTTTCGAACTCGCCATAGACGATGAAATCGACCGAATTGCCCCATTGGTCCTTCTTCACATTCTCGCCGATTTCGAGCTTCAGCGAATGCGGTATGGCGGTGAGGCCGGAGAGCCCCTTGCGCACGGCGTCGCGGTTTTCCTCGGGAACGGTGAAAAAAACGATATGGCGGATCACGGTGTCACCTGTCATGCAAAATTCGAAATTGGCCCTTGCGGCGCATGCTAACGGGTTATCATCTGGCCCGCGCCGGTTCAATCCGCGCCGCCAAAAGGGCGCGATGAAATGCCCGGCCGTAGTCCCCGACAAGCCGCGCCCGGTCGCGGCCATTGATGATGGCGCGCGCGCCCTCCCAATCCTCACGCTTGCCCTCGAACACATCGGCAAGTTTCCGGCCGGTAAAGCTGCCGGCTATCATGCCGTGGATCAGGATCGCGGTTGCCACATCCGGTTCCATGGCGCGCTCGGGACGCTCCAGAAGGTCCACACCGGTCAGCTGCGACATGGCCTCGTAATTGCGGCGATGCGTCAGTTGCACGAAACCGCGCCCGAGCCAGCTTTTGCCGTCGGCGTCTGGCCGCCAATAGGGTTTGCGCACCATGGGCAGCCTGCCTGCTGCAAAGGCCCGGTCCAGCCTTGCGATAGCCTCGGCATCGTTTGCCGCCAATGTCTCGCGCACCGGCTGCATGGTCGCAGCCGTCTCGTGAAAAGTGGTGGCCAGCATGTAGGCGAGCCAGCGGGGATCACCGCCCGGCAGGGCCTTGCCGAAGCCGGCCAGGATCGTCTTCGTCCCGTCAAGCTGTGCAGCTCGCAGGCGACCACCGTAGATGGAAATTCGCACCGACGCGAAGAATCGCGCCTCGTCATAGGCCACAGCCGGCTCCTGAAAATCGGGGGCGATATCACCCTTTGTTTTTTCCACATGACGGCCGTCAGAACTAAATCGATTTGAAAAAATCCTAATCGATTTTAATCCGCTGACCGGGGTTTTGAGGTAAAAAATTCCTTGAGTTGCGGAACCTTAGCGCGCTAACTCCATTCACCGCGCACTTCCGCAGCGTTGACCATTCAAGGAGGAATGCCACCATGACAGCGACAATCCCCCAGACCGTTTATGACCGGCTCGAAAACGAGTGGCGCCAGATGCGCGAAACCGGTTCTCAGCCGAAACCCGCGCAGTCTCCGAAGAAGTAGGATCTGCCAGACGTCCGATTTTGGGCGTTAACGGCGACCCGGATTTCTTCTCCCCGCCGGGGAGAAGAACCAATATGCATCGGCTAGATGGGCAATTGGCTCTCATTCATGGGGCCAATAATCGCCGATATCACATTCCGCGCACCCTCGGCTCACTCGCCACAGTCGTCGTCAACGCCGTTATTGCCCAAACCAGCGCATCCAGCCGGTCGGGCGAGCGTCCGGATGAAAGACCGTCGGGTCCGAAATCCGCCATCTGGTCGGTTAGTTTTTCAAACCGTGCGGCGTGGTGCACCCTGCCCTGTTCGTAGAGTGCCGCCACCGGCTCGGCGCGGGTGAACTTTCCCCGGCTTGCCCGCACCAGGGTCAGCGGCAGATTGGCGTCTATGCTCTGCAACATTGCCCGCACCATCTCGCCGCCCTGATTGACTTCCGCCACCACCCGGTCGGCCTCATGACGGCGAACGGCAGCGACAACGGCCCGCGCCCAGCCGGCCGGTGTTTCACCTTCCACCGAACAATCCGCAAGCACGACCAACTTGCCTGATATGCCAAGCCCGGCCGCCACGATACCGCAGCAGGAATTTTCACCGATACCGGCGGGCGGGTCTACCGCGACCACGATCCGCGCCAGCGGCTCATGGTCAGTTTCCACAATCGCTTCCAGATCGGCACGTTTCCACAGCGCGCCTTCGCGCTCATCAATCAGTTCGCCGCCGATTTCCTGACGCCCCAGCCGCGTGCCGCCGTAACGGTCGTGCATGGCTTTCAGGAAACCGGGTGAGAGATTTTGCGCATTCATCGCCGTCGGCATTTTGGCCACCCGGCTCGAAGGGTCGGCGAGAAGCGCCTTCAGGAGCGGAATGGGCCGTGGCGTCGTCGTCACCAATTGCCGTGGGGCCTCACCCAGACGCAGACCAAATTGCAGCATGTCCCATGTTTCCTGCGGATATTTCCATTTTCCAAGTTCATCGGCCCAAGCCATGTAAAATTGCGGGCCGCGCAGGCTTTCTGGGTCTTCAGAGGAAAACACCTGCGCCATGGCCCCGTTTGGCCAGATGAGCCGGCGGCGCGATACCTCGAAGGCGGGGCGGCAACGGCGGGCGATACGGCAGATACCGGAAATGCCGTCGATCATCACCTCACGGGCATCCCCCAGGGTTTCCGCAACAAGCGCGATGCGCAAATCAGATTGCTTGCCGGCGGACGCAATCCTGTGCACCCATTCGGCCCCGGCGCGGGTCTTGCCGGATCCGCGCCCGCCGATCAGAAGCCACGTCCGCCAGTCACCCTCAGGCGGCTGTTGCGGCAGGTTGCCGATGAAACGCCAGTCGCGCAGAAGGGTGAAGACCTGCTTTTGCAGTTGGGGTTCGCTCGAAACATCCGTCATGTGTCAGCTTCTGTAGATGCACTACGAGCCAGATCTGCCTCCAGCCTCGCGCGGCATTTCTGTTCTGCCAGTTCGTCGATGCGTTTGAGGAAATGCGCCACCGCCATTTCGTAATCTTCGGTATCGGCTTCGTCCTCGCCGGCAAGAGCCTGCCTCTCTTCTGCCAGCACCCGTTGCAGGGCATCGATCCGTTCCAGTGTGCGCACAATCAGCGAAAGCTGATCCGTTGCGGCCTTCACGTCGGCGCGCGCCTGTTTGCCCGAGGCATCCTCCACCGTTGATAAAAATGCCGCTTCGCTTGTCTGCCGCAGGTTGCGGTACATGCAGAACTGTTCGCGCATCTCCACCGTCAGCTCGTTCAGCAATTGCCGCAGATTGCCATTGCGCGCCGCATCTTCGGCAGCCAGCTTGTCGGCCCGCGATTTTATCTCGGGTGCGGCCTCCAGCCTGCCCTCGCCGCCATAGGCGCAGCTTTCCTGCCAGACGCCGTGGAGCGCCAGATCGCAATTGCGGATATTTGCCATGAGGTGGACCTGCGAGAGAAATGACGTGTCGCGGAAAAGCATCGGCTAAACCGACCTTTGCCGCTCAGCCGCAAATCTCCGACTGTGACCTAAACCTATCAAACCACCGTCACGCTGTAAAGGATTATTTTCCTATAATTGTGATTTTTGTCCTGCGAACAGGGTTTGCACCCTCGCCCGGCGCATACTACACTCGTGCCAGACGGCGGGAAAAAGGGGCAAGTCAAGTTGTTGAAACAATGGGTTGGGCGGTTGTTTGCGGGTCTTTCGGCAACCGGCATCGTCTTTGGCACTATTCTGTTCTGCGCTTCGCTCACGCCGTCTCTTCTGCCGCGCACATGGCTGATGCAGGGTGTGCTGTGCGGATTTTCCTTTGCCATCGGTTATCTGATCGGCGTGGCGCTCACCGCCATATGGACCTATCTGGAATTGCCCCACCCCTCGCGCCATAACCGGCGCAGCATCCGCTTTCTCATCGCCCTTGCCAGCGCGATAACGGCGATCGCGTTTCTTTGGCAGGCGAAAGACTGGCAGAATTCCATCCGTATCCTGATGGAGCTCGATCCGTTGCCCAGCGCCCACCCCACCAAGACCGGCGGCGTTTCGGTGCTGGTCTCCGCCCTCCTCATCGGCGCTGGACGGCTTTTCCAGCTCATCCGGCGATTCTTCTCGGTGCGCAGCCGTCACTTCCTGCCGCGCCGGCTCGCCAATGTGCTCGGTATAGCCGCCGCCATCGTGCTGTCATGGATGCTGCTGAACGGTCTGATCTTCGATATCGGCCTGAAGTTTGCCGATTCCTCGCTGAAACAGGTGGATGCGCTGATCGAGCCGGATGTACCGCGCCCTTCCGATGCGCTCAAAACCGGCAGCAGCGCTTCCCTGATGACATGGGAATCGCTTGGCCGCAGAGGCCGCGAATTCGTGGCCGGCGGGCCGGAGGCACAGGAGATTTCCGCCTTCACCCACCGCCCGGCCAGGGAACCGCTCAGGGTCTATGCAGGCCTGAATTCTGCGGCAACGCCCGAGGAAAGGGCAGCACTTGCGCTGGAAGAGCTGAAGCGGGTTGGCGGGTTCGAGCGCAAGGTGTTGCTGGTCGTCATTCCCACCGGCACCGGCTGGATCGATCCGGAAGCGCTTGATACGGTCGAATATCTGCATGACGGCGATATCGCCAGCGTTGCCGTGCAATATTCCTATCTTTCCAGCTGGATCGCGCTTCTGACCGAACCAGATTACGGTGTGGAAACGGCGCGCGCGCTGTTTCAGGCCGTCTACGGTTACTGGACCACCCTGCCGAAGGAGACGCGCCCGAAACTCTATCTGCACGGGCTGAGCCTCGGTTCGCTGAACTCGCAGAAATCATCCGATCTTTACGACGTGCTCTCGGACCCGTTCCAGGGTGCGCTGTGGAGCGGTCCGCCCTTTTCCAGCCCCACATGGCGCATGGCCACCAATGGGCGCGTGGCGGGTACGCCGGAATGGCTGCCGCGTTTCCGCGATTCCTCGGTCATCCGCTTCGCCAACCAATATACCACTGCGCATATGCCTGATGCGAAGTGGGGCCCGATGCGCATCGTCTATCTGCAATATGCCAGCGACCCGATCACCTTCTTCGAGGCCGCATCGCTTTACCGGCGACCGCAATGGATGGTTCATCACGGCCCTGACGTCTCCACATCCTTCCGCTGGTTCCCCGTCGTGACCCTGCTGCAGCTCGGTCTTGATGTTGCCGCCGCCACCACGGCGCCGATCGGTTACGGCCATGTCTACGCGCCGGAGCACTATATCGATGCGTGGATGGAGGTAACCGCACCGCAGGGCTGGAATGCGGATGATATCCAGCGGCTCAAGATGTTGTTCAAGGCCCGCCGCGGCTCCACCGATCCGGCGTGACGCGACGGGTGTGTCGTTTCTGAGCGTCAGTCCTTCAGCGCGGCCACATGGTCGGCCACATAGGTTTCCAGCGAGCGCGGTGCGTGGCCGGTCAAAGTCTCGACATCACCGGTGACCGCCGACGTCAAGCCTTCGCGCACCGGATAGAAGATCGACGCGAGGAAGGTGGCGTAATCCTTCGGAACGCCAGCGCCGGTCAGAATGCCGATGAAAACATCGTCCGAAACCGCGCTATAGCCGACCGGCTTGCCGATGGCCTGCGAGATGATCGCGGCCGCCTCGCCGTAACTCAAAGCCTTCGGCCCGGTCAGGTTGAACGCCTTATTGTCGAAATCCGTCGAGGTCAGCGCTGACGCTGCACTGTCGGCGATATCGCGCACGTCGATGAAGCTCGACTTGCCTTCGCCTGCCGGAACGGCGATCTGGCCGTGTTCGATGCCGGCCTTCCAGTAGGTGTGGAAATTATCGGCAAACCAGTTGGGGCGCAGAATGACGTAAGGCGCGCCGGAAGCGATGATCTTCAGTTCCACCTGGCGATAGGGAATGGAATCGTCGGCATCGACGCCGAAGACGCTGAGGAACACGATCTTCACATTGCGGCGGGCAGCTTCCTCGACAACCGGCGTCAGCGCGTCGATTGCATCCAGACGCCCGCCAGCCAGGATCAGAAACAGACGATCGACGCCATCGAAGGCATCCGTGTAGGTCGAGGCGTCGGTGTAATCGAAGCGCACCCCTTCCGCGCCTTCGGCTGCCTTGCCGGTGCGCGAGGCCGCTTTCACGCTTTCGCCCTTGGCCAGAAGCGCCTTTACCAGCGGCGTGCCGATGGTGCCGGTGGAACCGATTACGAGTATCTTGCCAGTCATCTCAAATCTCCGTAGTATCTAGTAGAAACCATGTTTCGAAAACATACGTACTGCGTATTCGAAATCAGGAAAAGAGAGCACTTTCCGGTTATCTGGTATCCTCAAGGAAACCGACCCGGGCTTTTCAGAGCGGGATGAGACCCATGGAACATGTCTATGACGTTTACGAGGATCGCTGCCCCACACGCATGGTGCTGGACAGGATCGCTGACAAATGGGCGCTGCTGATCCTCGACAAGCTGCGGGTGGACGCGGTGCGCTTCAACCTGCTGCGGCGGGAAATCAAGGGCATTTCGCAGAAGGTTCTGTCTCAGACGCTGAAAAAGCTCGAGCGCGACGGCCTGATTTCGCGGCAGGTCTTTCCGACGGTGCCGGTCACGGTCGAATATTCCCTGACGCCGCTCGGGCGCACGCTGACCGACACGGTTGCGGCACTGGCCCACTGGGCGGAGGGCAATATGGACGCGGTGCTGGCGGCGCAGAAGGCTTATGACGAGAGGGGTGGGTTAGGGTAAGGCAGACCCCCACCTTCCTGATTCCTGTGCTTGTCAAAGGAATGAGGGAGACGAGAGCATTGCGCGCACTCGTCCGCCTTTCGCCTGCCAAATCCTCCAACGCCTACCGAGAAATCCGCGTGGAAAGAATGATCGACGATAGCGTGCGTTCCACGCCGTCCAGCGCGCCGATCCTGTCGATCAACCGGTCAAGGTCGAGAATGGAAGGTGCTGCCAGAATGGCGATCAGGTCGAAAGTGCCGCTGACCGAATGCAGCGTTGTCACCTCCTTGATGGCGGTGAGCGCCGCCGTCACGCCGGGCAGCGCCTTTGGCCCGATGGTGATCAGCACATGGGCGCGCACCAGCCCGGAAAGATAGCTTTCCGAAAGTCTCAGGCCATAACCGGTGATCACCCCTTCGGCCTCGAGCCGCTCGATGCGAGCCTGCACGGTGGTGCGCGAAAGGCCGAGTTTGCGGGCCAGTTCCGCCACCGGCATGCGGGCGTTTTCGGAAAGCAGGGCCAGCAGCGCCCGGTCCTTGTCGGCAATCGTCATAATGACCAATCCTGTCGTCTAATTGTCCAATATTAACCCGCTATCCGCACATAGTGAAGCTGCGAATCGTCCAAAAAAGCTGACATTCTGTCTATGAAGCGCATCTGGTGCGCAGAGGCATATGAATTTACTGCGGGGAACAAAAACATGAAAAACATCGTCGTCATCGGCGCGGGCAATATCGGTTCAGCCATCGCCTGGATGCTGGCTGTCACGGGCGATTATCGCATCACGGTTGCCGATCGCTCGGCAGACCAGCTGACAAATGTGCCGGCGCATGAGCGTGTCGATACTGAAATCGTCGACATTGGCGACCGTCCGGCGCTGGAAGCGCTGTTGAAAGGCAAGTTCGCCGTGCTTTCCGCTGCCCCCTTCCACCTGACGGCGGGCATTGCGGAAGCTGCGGTTACAGTCGGCACGCATTATCTCGATCTGACTGAAGACGTCGAATCCACCCGCAAGGTCAAGGCACTGGCGGAAACGGCTGAGACAGCGCTCATTCCCCAATGCGGCCTTGCCCCCGGGTTCATTTCCATCGTCGCCGCAGATCTTGCCGCCCGGTTCGACAAGCTGGACAGCGTGCGCATGCGTGTCGGCGCGCTGCCGCAATATCCGTCCAATGCGCTCAACTACAACCTTACCTGGAGCACGGACGGGCTGATCAACGAGTATATCGAGCCCTGCGAAGCCATCGTCGAAGGCCGCCTCACCGCCGTTCCGGCGCTGGAAGAGCGCGAAGAGTTCTCGCTCGACGGCGTGACATATGAGGCCTTCAACACCTCGGGCGGCCTCGGCACGCTATGTGCGACGCTGGAAGGCAAGGTGCGGACGATGAATTACCGCACCATCCGTTATTCAGGCCATGTCGCGATCATGAAGGCGCTTTTGAACGACCTCAACCTGCGCAACCGCCGCGATGTGCTGAAGGACCTTTTCGAAAACGCCCTGCCCGGCACCATGCAGGACGTGGTCATTGTCTTCGTTACCGTCTGCGGCACCCGCAACGGCCGTTTCCTGCAGGAAACCTATGCCAACAAGGTCTATGCCGGCCCCGTTTCCGGCCGGATGATGAGCGCAATCCAGATCACCACCGCAGCCGGTATCTGCACGGTTCTCGATCTGCTTGCGGAAGGCGCCCTGCCGCAGAAGGGGTTTGTCCGGCAGGAAGAAGTGGCCCTGCCGAAATTCCTGGAAAACCGGTTTGGAAGATATTACGGCGCGCATGAGCCGCTGGCCCGGGTTGGGTGAGTTAAGGGGAGCAATCGGCCCCGACACTGTCATCCTCGGGCTTGTCCCGAGGATCTAACGTCTCACGAAATCGATAGGTCGCAGATGCTCGGGACAGGCCCGAGCATGACGACGAGCGGCGGAATGCCTCTCCCAAATCACGTCCCGCAAAAGGTCCGAAACACCTTTTCATCGCTCATCGGCGGCTGCATGTAGACGAAATTGTCCGGCCGTTCCTCAAATGGCGCGGCAATCGCCGCCAGCATGGCGTGGAACGGTTCGAAATCGCCGTCTTCCACCGCCGCCTCGATCAGTTCCTCGATGCGGTGGTTGCGGGGAATGATGGCCGGGTTGACGGCGAGCATCGCCCGCGACCTCTCGGAGGCAGAGACTTCTTCCCGCCCGGCCCGCTCCTGCCAGCGCGCCAGCCATGCATCCGCCGCCGCGATATCGATGAACATGCCGCGAAACGGCTCGGCATCGCCCTCTACCGCGTGAGAGAGACGCCGGAAGGTCAGCGTATAATCGGCTTCCGATGCCTGCATCAGCGAAAGAAGCGCCTGCACCAGCTCGATATCGCCCTCCTCTTCGCCCGTCAGCCCAAGCTTTTCGCGCATGCCGGCAAGCCAGCGCTTGGGAAACGCGGCGGCGAAATCAGCGAGCACGGCGTTTGCGAGTTCGGCTGCTTTCTCCACTTGAGGGTCAAGCAGCGGCAACAGGCATTCCGCCAGCCTTGCAATGTTCCATTGGGCGATGCCCGGCTGATTGTTGAAGGCGTAGCGCCCCTGTGCGTCGATGGAGGAGAACACCTTGTTAGAATTGTATTCGTCAAGGAAGGCGCATGGACCGAAGTCTATCGTCTCGCCGGAGATCGCCATATTGTCGGTATTCATCACGCCGTGGATGAAGCCAACCATCATCCAGCGGGCGATGAGTTCGCACTGCCTCTGAGCGATGCCCTGCAACAGGGCGAGATAGGGATTGTCCGCGTTTTTCACTTCGGGATAGTGGCGGTCAATCACATAATCCGCGAGATTTCTGATCCCCTCATCATCCTCGCGCGCGGCGAAGAACTGGAAGGTGCCGACCCTGATATGGCTTGCCGCAACACGGGTGAAAACCCCGCCCGGCAGACCCACCTCGCGCTGCACCCTGTCACCGGACAGGACGGCGGCGAGCGCCCTTGTCGCGGGAACGCCGAGCGCGAACATTGCCTCGGAGACGATATATTCGCGTAGCACCGGGCCGAGCGCCGCGCGCCCGTCGCCCCTTCGCGAAAACGGCGTCGGGCCGGAGCCCTTCAGCTGGATATCCCGACGTTTGCCGTGTTTGTCGATGACTTCACCGAGAAGAATGGCACGACCATCGCCGAGCTGCGGCACGAAACCGCCGAACTGGTGGCCGGCATAGGCCATCGCCAGCGGCTCGGCCCCTTGCGGTACCACATTGCCGGAAAAGATCGCCGCCAGCCTGTCGTCGTCGAGGCCTGAGACGTCGAGAAGAAGCTCGTCTGCCAGCGCGCGATTGAAGGCGATGAGGCGTGGCGCCTTCACCGGCGTTGGCAAGACGGCGGCGCTGAACCTTTCCGGCAGGCGGGCATAGGAATTGTCGAATGTGATCACGGGTAAACTCCCTGCTTTTACCTGATATGGCCCTTTTTCCGCCCGGTTGCGAGGGGTGAATAGCCACAATTACGGGAAGCCGCAGCGAAGTTTGGAAAAATCAATTTGAACTACAGGTATATTTGAACATACAAACATCCAATGAATGAGCCGCAATGCAAGCAGGATAAATTCGTGCCAGAGTTCCCCTATGACGACAGTGAAATGGGCGAGGCCATCCGCCGCTTCGACTGGGCGTCGACAAGCACGGGGCCGATAGAGACATGGCCGGTATCACTCAAAACCACCGTGCAGATGATCCTCAAGCAAGGCCATGCAATCTGTCTGTTCTGGGGGCCTGACCTCAACATCGTCTACAACGACGCCTACCGCCCGTTTCTTGGGCTGAAGGAAGAGGGTGCGCTCGGCAAGCCGTTTCACATCATCTGGTCCGATGTCTGGAACGATGTGAAACCCTTCGTGGATCAGGCACTCTCCGGCAAGGGCACGTTCGCCGAGGACATGCATCTCGTCATGGACCGCAACGGCTACCCCGAAGACACCTACTGGACCTTTTCCTACAGCCCGCTTTACGACGACCAGGGCAAGATCGCAGGGCTGATAGACATAGCCGTCGACACGACCGGAGCGGTGCAGAGCCGCAGCCGGGAGGATCTTCTGCGGCGCGAACTCGTCCACCGGGTCAAGAATACGATGGCGATCACCACGGCGGTCGTCAGCGCCACTCTGCGCCATTCGCAGACGCTTGAGGATGCGCGCGACACCATCAAAAGACGTATCGCAGCACTCGGCAACGCCCAGAACCTCATTCATGCTTCGGGAAAGGGTGCCAGCATCTCCGCGCTTGTCCGCGAGTCCGTTTATCCGCATCTCGACGACAAGGCGCGCGTAACGATTTCCGGACCGGACATGGAAATCGCGCCGCAACAGGCGCTGGGCCTGTCTCTGGCCATTTATGAACTGGCCACCAACGCGATGAAATATGGCGCACTTTCCAACGAGAGCGGCAAAATCGAAATCTTTTGGACGCTGGACGAGGATGACCGCTTCGAACTGCGCTGGCGCGAGACGGACGGACCTGCGGTCAGGACGCCGACGCGTACGGGTTTCGGCTCGCGGCTGACCAACCAGATCGTTGCGGCTTACTTCTCCGGCGAAGGCCGCACCTTCTATCATCCAGACGGGCTGGTGTTCGAGCTGGATGGCAAATACGAGGCTGGCGACGGCGAAACCTCTGGCGGTTGAACTTTCTTTCGTCCCATTCGTTGCGTTTCCTGAACCAAACTAGCCGCAACGAAAGGAACGGGAATGACCGTCGTTGAAGCCGTAGCCGCCGAGCCGGAAAGCGCAATCCGCATCCTGCACACCGATCTGCCTGTTAACGCCACTTTCCATGTATGGCTGAAGGCGAAAAAACCGGCGGAACCCGGCGCCGTCTCCTTTTCCAATGCGAATGGAAAATTCGCTGAGGTTTCAAGCCTCAACACGGAAGAGTTCGGATTTAGAATCTATCAGGTCTTCGGCGGCGGCCATGTGGAACTAAGCTACGATACTGTCACGACCGCCGTTTCCGTCATCTACTGGTTCACCGCCGCCGACGTGCTGGAAACCGGCATAACCGTCGTCCATACCAAGCCGGACAATGCCGCACCGGAACTGCCTGACAGCTACCACTTCCGCCCGCCCTTCGGCTGGATGAACGATCCGAACGGCTTTGGCCGGTTCGAAGGACGGCCGCATCTGTTCTACCAGCATTATTCACACGGGCTGCGCTGGAACACCATGCATTGGGGCCACGCGGTTTCCTCCGATTACCTGCGCTGGCGGCATCTGCCGATCTTCCTCTTCCCTTCCGAGGACCTGACGACGCGGCCGGACAAGCGCGGCGGCGCTTATTCCGGCTCGACAATTCCTTTGGTCGAAGGTTCGGGCATCCGCGTGTTCTTCACCGAGCAGGTGCAGGATCGCATTCCCGAACAGCAGATCCAGCTCACCGCCACTTCTTCCGATCTCATCATGGCCGGACAGGCCGAAGTCATTCTCGGCCATCGCCCGGACGGACAGGGGCTGACGCCGGATTTCCGCGATCCTTACGTCTTTCGCGGCCCGGATGGACTTTGGAAAATGCTGCTCGGAAGTCAGAGCGACGGTGGCGGCGTCATCCTGCTTTACGAGACGCTGGACCCGACGGCGGCGTCAGGCTGGACCTATGTGGGCAAGCTTTGGGTGGAAACGCGCTACAAGACCACTGCCATTGAATGCCCCTGCCTTCTGCCGCTCGACGGCCCGGCCAATGCCCGATCCACGCGCTGGGTTCTGGTCTATGGGCTGATGCATTCCGAAGACCCTGAAACCGGCCGCAAGAACCTGACCATGGCCGATGTCGGCTGGTTCGACGGCAAGGTCTTCACCAAGGAATTTGGGCAGGAGCTGGATTTCGGCACCGACAATTACGCCTTCCAGGCGTTTCTGGATGGCGACAGCATCATTGGCATCGGCTGGCTCGCCAATTGGGCGGATGCCAATCCGGAGATCGATTTCCCGACATCCATGACGCTGCCGCGCCGGATCCACTATTCGAACGGCGAGCTACTGACCCCGCCCATCGGTGCGGTGGAAAGCCTGCGAAGCCATATTGTCGATCGCACGCGGCTGGCGGCCGGGGAGCGCGTCACTTTCATCAACGGTGCGGTGGAGATGCTGATCGAGCTTGCTTCGCCCGGCACACCGTTCGAGTTGGTGCTCGATCATCCCGTGGTCACACTGGGCCTCATCGCCGATGAAACGGGCCTGTGGATCCGCCATGATGACGGGCGCGATGGCCCCTCGCCGCACTATATCGCCAGAGGAGCAAGGGCCTCGCACATCCGCGTCTTTCTGGACTACGGATCCATCGAAGTGTTCGCCAACCGGGGCCGGTATGTGGGGACAAAACGCATAGAGGGTTTCGAGCCCGTGCGTTCAGCGCTCCTCAAGGCAGCGCCGGGGGCTGTAGTGCACGCCACCAGCTGGGCGCTGCGTCCGTGAGGAACCTTTTGGCGGATCTGCTGTTGATAAGCAGCAACCGCTCAAAGGAGAAACGGCATGACAAAAATCAGCGATTCCCGCGATCCCATCCTGTTTCCGACAGAAGCCAACGAAAACAAGACCGAGAAAAAACGCGCGGGCAAGGGTGTCGTCATCATTATTGGCGCAGTCGCGATCATGGCTTTCGTGGTGTATCTGGCGGCGATCACCATCGCCACCACGCAGTCTTAACCGCACACACGCCGCAGAGGCGTCAGCGCTGTCCGCTTCGCAACCCGCGGGTTGTCAGGATCGCCAGAAGCGAGACGATGACACCCAGCCCATAGAGATAGAGCATCGGCATCGTCACATCCGCACGATCGATCTGCAGAACTAGATCGCTCGCGGCAGCGACGGTGCCGCTTGCACCCGCACCGGCGGCGGCACCCAGCGTCGCGACCGTAGGCAGCAGCGCGCCCGTCATCTTGCGTTCCTCTTCCGTCGCGGCTTCCATGGCTGCCTGGCTGATGCCTGCCCAGGACATGCCGAAAGCTGAACCGATCAATATCTGCCCGATCAGCATTTCCGGCCAGTTCCCCGTCGCCAGCCCAAGCCCGAGCAGCGCACAGCCCGGCACCATCTGGTAGGGTCCGTAATGCAGGCAAAGCTGCCGCAGGCGGCCCGAACGCAGGCTGCCGATAAGCATTGCCACGAAGCTCCAGGCAAGCGGCATCGTCACGACGATAAAACCGGCGAAGGTCGGCTCATGGTGCCAGAGATTGATGGCGACATAAGCGAGATAGACGCTGCCGAGTGCATGGGCATAGGACATCAGGAACAGCACCCAGAAACCGCTGCCAAGTACCGTTTTCAACCGGAAGGAATCCCTGGGGAACAGGCCGGTGGAAAGCCGGATGCCCGCCTTCAGCGACGCCCACAACAGTGCCGCACCAACCAGCAGCGACATGATGCGCAGACCGGCATCCTCAAAGGCGGAGGGTGCGGAGAAAGCCAATGCGCCAACAAGGCAAAGGAGCAGCGGCACCATCGGCTTGCGCGAGGTCGCGACCGACCGTTCCGCCGAGACCGCAATCGCCGTATAGGCCAGCAGCAGCACGATCAGCGGCGCAGACAAGAGGAATGTGGCGCGCCAGGAGATGTGCTCCGTGGCAAAACCGCCGGTGAGCGGCCCGACGAAGGACGCGACCGCCCAGATGGCCGCCTCGATGGCAAAGACCTTCGGCAGTAGAGCCGAGCGAAAGCCGGCAGGTATGAGGCTGTAACACACCGCCACGATCAGGCCATCGGCAAGTCCCTGCAACGCCCGGCCGATGACGACCCATAAAAAGCTGTCGGCGAGTGCCGACATGACGGAGCCGAAGGAAAAGATAAGGCAGCACAGGAATAGAACGCTGCGTGCGCCAAAACGCTCGCGAAACAGAACGGCGGTGACACCGCCTGCCACGGAACCGACGAAATAGAGGCTGTAGGCCCAGCTATAGAAGGCCGCGCCGCCAATCTCGCGCACCGCGACCGGCAGGGCCGTGACTACTGCAAACTGGTTGAAGGCATGCAGGCCGATACCGGAGGAAATGACGGTCAGAAGCGAGAGGTTCGCCCCACCAAGCAATTCCGACCAGCTATTTTTCTCCGTCATTTCCATACTCGTCAAAGCCGTATCCTTTCCATTCTTGCGATACGGCGGGCAAACTAGAACCTCAAGCAAAATTGAGGTCAAGGCGCCTTTTTACCTATTCCGCTCGAGCGAACTTGCAGGCATCAGGAACCCTCTGCCTCCCCGGTCGTTTGCGCAATGACCAGACAGAAAGGATACCACCATGGACCGCAAGAAAATCACACCTCTCAACGAAGACGCCATGGACGAGGAACTGCTCGATCTCGATATCGACGCCCTTCCGGCAAAGGGAGAAATTCCGCAGTCCATCGAACATGAAATCGAGGAAGAAGAGGCCGAGAGCGAAGACGACCCCTATCAGGAAAGCGACGAGGCCCTTCCCGATGACGCGGAAGAGCGCGTGATCGACCGCAATCCCTCGCGCGAAGGCGGTGCGTTCGACGAGGTTTAGGGACTGGCGGCGGGGCGGGATGCGGCCGTCAGTGGGCCTTCGCAGGCTTGTGGGCGGCCTTTTCGACGCCTGCCGCTAGATCATCGAGGATCGGGCAATCCGGCCGGTGGTCGCCGCCGCAGCAATGGGCAAGGTGGGACAGCGTCTTCACCATGCCCTTCATCTCGGCAATCTTCTGTTCGAGATCGGCGATATGGCCGAGCGCAATGTCCTTCACCGCCGAACTCTCGCGGCTCTTGTCCTGCCAGAGTTTCAGGAGCGTTTCCGTCTCCTCCAGCGAGAAGCCAAGCGTGCGCGCCCGCTTGATAAAGCGAAGATTATGCACGTCCTGCTCGCCATAGACCCGGTAGTTGTTGCCGGTGCGGGCGGCGGGGGTGATGAGGCCGATCTGCTCGTAATAACGGATCATCTTGGCGGAAACGCCGGATGCATCCGAAGCCTGTCCGATATTCATAATGCCACTTCCCTCAGGGCGACTTTCGCCCGTTTATGGCTACTATGTAAGGATTCCCATCATGGGAAGGTCAAGGGATAACGACATTTTTTATCGCACACACAATCGTGAGTGCTTGGCAGGGCTCTGAATTCGATGGTTACGCCGCCACACGTCTGGCGAGATAAATCGTCGCCCCACCGCAATCGGGATCGTTGACGATGTGGTCGAGAAGTCGAAACCCGTGCGCGGCAAGCAGGCTTTCATATTCTTCGCGAGCGAGGCTGGCATGGTAAAGCAGCTTTCCCTGAAGGGTCCCCGTCGCTTCCCCGTGTCCCGGCCCGGCCGTGAACATCAGTGCGGCGCCGTCATTGGCGTGCTGCCGGAAAATACCGAACATGCGGCGCTGATCGTCGGCCTTCAGATGGAAAAAACTATGCCAGGCAATCAACCCGTCGAAGCGGCTACTCAACACGAGTTCACGCATATCGGCGACCACCCAGCGCTTTTCCGGAAATCTGGTGCGGCAAATTTCTATCAGGGGATATGACGTATCGATGCCGGTCACGTCATATCCGTTGCCGATGAAGTAGCCGGCGATCGGCTCGCCTGAACCGCAGCCGATATCGAGGATGGATCCGCCCTGCGGCAAAAGCGACGTGAACCGATCCAGCCAGGGTTTTTCGGCGAGTGAACGACCGCGCAGCCTGTCGAAATCGGCCCCATGGTCGGTGTAGAGCTTGATCACATCGTTGGAGGCATCCGCCATGTCCGCTTTTCCTTGGGGCTGGCCAGCCGTATAATCATCTGTGCACTGCCAGCCGGGCAATATCGCGCAGGAAGGCGTCGCGCACTGCGGGGCCGAGCGGTTCACTCGACGGCTTGTCGGCAACGCGAAGCCTTGCGAAGACGATGTGCTGGCCTTCGCGCTCCGCCCAGCCAACGAACCAGCCGAAGGGGCGGCTTCGGTCGGGGTTGCCTTTTTCGTCGCGCATGAAGCCCGTGCCGGTCTTGCCGTGCACGCTCCAGCTCTCCGGCGCATCGAACACCGGCACGATCGCCCGCGTCTTTGCCTGCGCGTCGCGCGAAACCGGCAGATTTCCGGCCAGAAGGCGGCGGATGAAGCCCACCTGCTCGACCGGGGAAACGGTCAGGGAAGCGCCGAGCCAGGAATGGGTGAGACCGTTATTCTTGCCGGGTTCACCGGATACATCGGCATTGCCGTAACCCAGACGTTTGACATAGGCGGCGAATTTTTCCGGGCCGAGACGGCGGGTGAGTTCGCGCGAATACCACAGCACCGAATCCTGCTCCCATATGGTCGGATCAACCGTCTTGCGGTCCTGCGCGCGGGCTTCCGTGCCGGGTTTCCAGTCCCATGCGGGGGTCTTGTCATCCAGCAGGATGCCGGCGTCATAACCGATCAGAGCCAACGGCACCTTGAAGGTGGAGGTCGGCGCCACGCGCTGATCGCAGGCGCCCTGCTGGTTGATGACAGCGCCGGTCTCGATGGAGGTGACCAGCGTGCATTCAAAAGCCTGCGATTGCTGGGCGGAGGCGGAAAGCGGCAGAATACCCTGAAGGGCAATGCACGAAAGAACGATGGCGGGCAGCCGATAGCGCATGCGTTTTGATGTCCCTCGTCCGCATTCTGCGGATCATATGCCGGAATGGATGAACGGCGGCCCTTGTTTCAGGCATGCCGTTCTTCCGAAACATGCCTTAAGAAAACGATGGGGCAGGAATAGGACCAACACGAAAATTGGCGACTTCCGTCAGCTATTCTCTTTTTCGCCCGCCGTCTCACCCACTGTGAGCGGCCAGTCCACCACATAATCCTCGAAATCGTCAACCTCCACGTCCAGCTCGTTGACGGTGCGGCCGCGCGCGGAAATGCCGGCCTGATGCACCGTGTTCACGTCGCCGGAGACGAGATAGTGCCACCAGTACAGATCCTTGCCATCGCGTACCAGCGCGTAGGCGCAGGTGGGCGGCAGCCAGCCGATTTCGTGCACCTTTTTCAAATCAAGCTGGATACAGTCCGGCACGGTGGCGCGGCGGTTCTCATAGTCGGAGCACCGACAGCTTTCACCGTCGAGCAGCTGACAGCGGACCGACGTGAACACCACTTCGCCGGTGTCCCAATCTTCCAGCTTGTTCAGACAGCACAGGCCGCAGCCGTCGCACAGGCTTTCCCATTCCTGGCCACTCATCTCTTCCAGTGATTTGGTTTTCCAGAACGGCGCGTCATTCATCGTTAACATTTCCGTTCCATTTTGATCTCTTGGAGGGCAAGGTTTAACCGATCCCTAATCCTTAATATCGTATCGCCAAGGGCTGGTTTGTACGATATTTTAGCATTTTGGCGAGTGGCAAAGGGTCATTGACCCGCGAGAGGCCGCCGCGTCAAGCAATTCCAGCAGAACCATGTCATGGTTTTGCGTCCGGAATTGGATGAAGCGCAGAAACATCGACAATCCGCGTTGCGTTGAACAGGAAAACATCGCCAGGTGCAGGAAGAAAAAGACGATAAAAACGGTCGCAAAAAGCGGCACATCCTGCTGAGAATCGATAGCTTTATCGACTCCGGCCTGTGGACGGCTGCGGCAAGGCTGGTGGATTTCTGGGAAGACGTCACCATTGCCTCGCGCAAACTGCATGTGCGCGGCTGGAAGAAGCTTCTCGTCAACCTGACATGCGACGCGCTGACCTTCGGAACGGCCGGCTGTGTCGTTCTTCTGGCGCTTGCCATGCCCGCCTTTGAGGAGACCAAGAAGGACTGGCGTTATCGCGGTGATTTTGCCGTGACCTTCCTTGACCGTTACGGCAACACCATCGGCCATCGCGGCATCATCCATGAGGATTCCGTCCCGATCGACCAGATGCCGGATCATTTCATCAAGGCGGTTCTGGCCACCGAAGACAGGCGTTTCTTCGACCATTTCGGCATCGATTTCATTGGCCTTGCACGCGCCATGAGCGAGAATGCCCGCGCCGGCGGCGTGGTGCAGGGCGGCTCGACGCTGACGCAGCAGCTTGCCAAGAACCTGTTCCTTACCAATGAGCGCTCGCTTGAGCGCAAGATCAAGGAAGCCTTCCTCGCGCTGTGGCTCGAGGCCAACATGTCGAAGAAGGAAATCCTCAGCCTTTATCTCGACCGCGCCTATATGGGCGGCGGCACGTTCGGGGCAGCAGCGGCGGCGCAATTTTACTTCGGCAAGAACCTGACCGATGTCACGCTTGCCGAATCCGCCATCCTCGCCGGCCTGTTCAAGGCGCCGGCTAAATACGCACCGCATGTCAACCTGCCCGCCGCACGTGCGCGCGCCAACACCGTGCTTTCCAACCTGGTGCAGAGCGGGCTGATGACCGAGGGTCAGGTGATCGGCGCGCGGCGCAATCCGGCCACCGTCATTGACCGCGCCGATGTGAAGGCCCCGGATTATTTCCTCGACTGGGCGTTTGACGAGGTACAGCGGCTGGCGGCGCAGGGCAGGTTCAAGGACCATACCGTCGTCGTGCGCACCACCATCGATACCGGGCTGCAACAGGCAGCCGAGCAGGCGATGGAAATGGAGCTGCGCGAGTATGGCGAGGGCTACCGCGTCAAGCAGGGCGCGATGGTGATGATCGAAAACGGCGGCGCGTTGCGCGCCATGGTCGGCGGGCGTGACTACGGCGAAAGCCAGTTCAACCGCGCGACGGCGGCGCTGCGCCAGCCGGGATCCTCCTTCAAGGTCTATACCTACTCGGCCGCCATGGAAAAGGGCATGAAGCCGGAGACGCTGATTTCCGACGCGCCCGTGACCTGGCGCGGCTGGTCTCCGCAGAATTATGGCCGCTCCTACGCCGGCAAAGTGACGTTGCAGGTGGCGCTTGCCAAATCCTACAACACCGTGCCGGTGCGTCTCGCCAAAGACGTGCTCGGCACGCAGGTGATCGTCGACACCGCCAAGGCGATGGGCGTCGCCACGCCGCTGCGCAGCGACAAGACCATTCCGCTCGGCACATCGGAACTGACGGTTCTCGATCAGGCGACGGCCTATGCCGTGTTCCCGGCCGATGGCATGCAATCGCGCCGCCACGGCATCGAGCAGGTGCTGGATTACGAGGGCAAGGTTCTCTACGATTTCGGCCGTGACGAGGAACCCGCCAAGCGGGTGCTTTCCGAAGAGGCCAATTCGAAGATGAACCAGATGCTTGTCACCATTCCCGTGATGGGAACGGCCCGGCGCGGCGCGCTTGAAAACGGCATCGTTTCCGGCGGCAAGACCGGCACGTCGCAGGCTTACCGCGACGCCTGGTATGTGGGCTTCACCGGCAATTACACCACGGCGGTCTGGTTCGGAAACGACGATTTCACGCCGATGAACAACATGACCGGCGGCGCGCTTCCCGCCATGACCTTCAAGCGGCTTATGGACTACGCCCATCAAGGCATGGAGCTGCGCCCCATTCCCGGCATCCAGAACCCGCTGCCGACAGGCGCGCGCCCGCAGCCTTCGGCCCAGGTCGCTGCCGCATCCGCCACCGCTGCACCCGCCATGCCGGCACTCACCCGCCCACGCTCGCTCTCAGCCGAAGCAACCCGCGTCATCCGTTCCATCGCCAAGAAGATGAAGGAAGCCACGCCTTTGACCGTCACGACGCAAAAGGTTGCGGATGCGTCATTGCGGGATGGCCCGGGGGATGCGGCCCGGCGGTGACGGCTTGGCAACCTTGGCTCATAATGCTGAAGGCGTTTTTCCCTCCAGATTGCTGCCTGCACTCGGCTTTAGAAAAATCCATATTTGGTGCTTGACCTCAATCATGGTTGAGGTTGCACAGTCCGGTTGCAAGAAAGCGAATGCCCGAAAGGTGCAGCGCTAAGGCAATTGAGGACAGGAAATGGTGAAAGTAAAAGCATTGTTCGAGACGCATTTGACGGTTTCGAACCTGGAACGCTCGGTTGAGTTTTATCGTAATGTTGTCGGCTTGGAGCTGGCACAACGATTCCCTGAACGGAATGTGGCGTTCTTCTGGACCGGCGAACGTGGGCATTCGATGCTTGGCCTATGGTCCATCCATTCCGCACCCATCAATATGAGACTGCACATCGCCTTCAGCGTCGATTTTGATCAGCTTCTCGCCGCACCGGACTATCTACGCCGGAACGGCGTAACGCCGCTCGGTTTTGACGGCGAAAACGAGATCGACGAGCCCGTCGTCTTTCCATGGATGCCGGCAGCCAACGTCTATTTCAAGGATCCCGACGGCCACTCGCTGGAATATATCGCGTTTCTTGGCGGCGAAGCAAAACCGCAGATTCCGCGCGTGTTGAACTGGAGCGAATGGCAGACTATTTGATCTGCCTCAGGAAAGAAGCGCCGCCCGTGCTGTTTCCACCACATGGGCGGTGAGCGTGCCGAGGCGTTCAGCGGCGAGCCGATTGACCTGCCAGTAGAGCGGGATATCGAGCGGTGTGCCGGGAACGACTTCCACAAGCCGCCCCGCCTCAAGGTGCTCTCCCACCAGCTGCACCGGGTTGAGGCCCCAGCCCATGCCGGCAAGACTTGCCTTCACGAAACCGTCGGTCGAGGGCAGCCAGTGGGTGGGATAGGATATATCCTCACCCAGCGCTTTTTTGATCCAGCTGGCCTGCAGCCTGTCCTTCTGGTTGAAGGTAAGCCCCGGCGCGCGGGCAAGCGTGGCGGGCGTGACGCCATCGGAGAAATGGCGCGCCATGAAAGCCGGGCTGGCGGTGGCGTGATATCTGAGCACACCGAGAGCCAAGACCCGGCAGCCCTGCACAGGCTTGGCATGGGCGGTGACGGCGGCGAGCACCCTGCCCCCGCGCAGCCATTCCACCGTATGGTCCTGATCGTCCACCGCGATGTTGACGAGATAGTCGCTGCCACCGGTGAATTTCGAAACCGCGTCGAGAAACCATGTGCCGAGACTATCGGCATTGGTGGCAATGTTGAGTGTGACACGCTCTGCCGCCGCGCCCGCTTCCGAAAGAACCGGAAGCTGCCGGAACAGTTCGGTTTCCAGCATGCCGACATGGTCCATGTGCCGGCAAAGCCATTCGCCCTTTTCCGTCGCCACGCAAGGATTACCGCGCACGATCAGCACCACGCCGAGGCGCTCCTCCAGCTGCTTGATACGCTGGGAAACGGCCGAGGGCGTGACACACAGCACCTGTGCCGCCTTCTCAAAGCTGCCGGTCTGGGCCACGAGCGCCACGGCGCGCATGGAAGGATAGTCCAGCATCAAAGGCCTCCTTGTAAAGATTGATATGGGCGTGGTTGACGGGAAGCGTCCGGGCAGTAGCAGTAGCACTCTCCTCTTCCCTCATTCCTGTCCTTGTCACAGGAATGAGGGTCAGGCGAGGTGCCCGCACATGAAATCGCCCTGTCGCATAGTTTTTGCCCGTCATTAGTTTTACTTACTTGAACTGAGTTTGTTTAATTTGATTAAACCATGTGAGGGAAATATCAAAGCACTCGGTCTGGAAGCGGTGGCATCATCCATCCGCACAGGCAGAGACAAAAGGCAGCAGCCAGCACATGGACATTCAAATCTTCTTCACCGGCCTGACGATGGGTCTCAGCCTCATCGTTGCCATCGGCGCGCAGAATGCTTTCGTTCTGAAGCAGGGGCTGGCGCGCTCCCATGTCTTTGCCGTCTGTGCCACCTGCGCGATTTCCGATGCGCTGCTGATCACCGTCGGCGTCTTCGGTTTTCAGCGGATAAGCGCCGTCATGCCGGCGCTCGATCCCATCATGCGGTATGCCGGTGCGGCGTTTCTCATCTGGTATGGCGCGAAAAGCCTACATTCGGCCCTGCGTTCGTCGGAGGTGCTTTCGGTGGCGGAAAGGCGGGAGGCGAGCCTGTGGCAGACGCTTGCCATTTGCCTGGCGCTGACCTTTCTCAACCCGCATGTCTATCTCGATACCGTCGTGTTGCTCGGCACCATCTCCACGCAATTTCCCGGCTTTGAAAAAACCTTCGCGGCGGGTGCCGCCACCGGCTCCCTGCTGTTCTTCTTTTCGCTGGGTTACGGCGCGCGCTGGCTGCGCCCGATCTTCGAAAAGCCGTCCGCCTGGCGCATCCTCGAAGGGGTTATCGCCTTCACCATGTGGGCCATCGCCTTCAAGCTGGTCATGGGCGCTTAAAGCGGAGGGGTTTCTCCCTCTCCGAGGTCCCAGTAAAGCCCGGCCATGATGGCAAGCGCCTCGCGGGCAATCTCCTTCGGCAAATGTTCGTTCGGCGCATGCTGCGAGCAGCCGGGATAAGAATGCGGCACCCAGATGGTGCGCAGTTTCAGTATATCGGCAAAGATATCGTTGGGCAGCGAGCCACCCAGATTGGGAAGAAGTGCCGGTGTCTTGCCCGTCGTGCGGGCCATGGAACTCAGAGTGAAGCCGACCCATGGGTCCTGCGGATCGAGCCGCGTGGCGCGGAAAATCTCGTCGCCGGCGGGTACGATCCGAACCATGCTGAACCCCTGCCGGTCGAGATGGCGGCGGATGGCGGGCAGCGCGGCTTCCGGATCGATGCCGACAACGAAGCGCAATTGCAGCCGCGCCCATGCCCGTGGCGGAATGGCATTGACCGGCGCGCGCGGATTGCCGGTCTCAAAGGCCAGCACCTCCAGCGCGCACCAGCCGAACACACGCTCGGCGGTGGAAAGGCCGGGCTCGCCCCAGTCAGGATCGATTTTCGGACCATCCGGTCCGCCATCGATCTCGCAATCGGCAAGCGCGTCACGCACCGCCTGCGGCAGTTCTTCCGGCACCAGTTCGGGCACGCGGATCTGCCCGGATGGGCCAACGAGGCTTGCCATGGCATGCGCCAGCTGCACGCCGGGGTTGGACAGCGCCCCGCCCCAATTGCCGGAATGATGGCCGCCTTCCCGCGCCTCGATCACCAGATCGAAGGTAATGCCGCCGCGCGCACCGAGAAAAACGGTCGGCCGCTCCGCATTCAGGCGCGGGCCGTCGGAGGCGATCAGAAGATCGGCTTTCAGCCGCTCGCTATAGTCCCGGCAAACTTCCCTCAAGCCGGGAGAGCCCCTCTCCTCGCCCATCTCGATCAGATATTTGGCGTTGAACCCAAGTCTTCCACGCGTCTCCAGCACCGCTTTCAGCGCCGCCATGTTGACCGAATGCTGCCCCTTGTTGTCGGCGGTGCCGCGCCCGTACCACCTGCCATTGCGCTCGGACATCACGAAAGGCGAAAGGCCTTCTGCCCAGCCGTCATCAAGACCACGCACCACATCGCCGTGGCCATAACCCAGCACGGTCGGCAGATCTTCATCCTCGAAACGTTCGGCGATCAGAAACGGCAAATCCGCCGCCGGGTCGCGCAGGATCGTGCAGGAAAACCCCATGGCGGTGAAAGCGGGCTGCATTTCGCACTCCAGATAGAGCGCCAGCTCGGCACCGCGCGCCTTATCCTGGCTTTCGGTGCGGAGCGAAACGCGCCGCGCCAAGTCCTGCTCGAACCTGCCATCGTCGAAAAAGCGGGTGGCGTGGTCGATGGCGGCTTGTCGCGACATGGTGGAATCCCTCTTCTGGTCATTTCCATCAAGACTAAACAAGGCGTACCATTTTCCAAACAGGGAATCAGTGATAGTCCTCGACCTGTTCAAAAACGGGAAAACAGCGTGTTTCGAGTTCCATTCCTTGTCGGCATCGCCCTATTGATCGCCTTTGGCGGCGGCATTGCCGCGACGCTGGCAGCACTTGAGGCGACATCCGGCTTCGGCTCGATCCGCATCGGCTCATGGGATGCCTTTCCGGAAGCGCAGACGATCGAGGCCGATCCCTACGCCAAGTCGCACCGCGCCGATGCCGGCAAGCTGCTTTATGGAACGGCCGAGGGACTGGCCTTCACCGCCTCCGTCGACAGCGACGGCCAGCGCCTGACCGGCGAATGCCGTTACCAGCTGGCGGGCGCCGTGCCGCCCTCGCGGTTCTGGACGCTCTATACCGCCGACCAGCAGGGCAATGTTCTGGCGGAAGATGCCGGACGACCCTTTGCGCTCAATTCGCGCACGCTGCTGCGCAGTGCCGATGGCGGCATCGACATCACCATTGCACCCGATGCCCAGACCTATAACTGGCTGGCCGTGCCGCAGGGGCAGACATTCAAGCTGGTCATGACGCTGCTCGACACGCCGGTTGCCGGCAGTTCCGGCCTTATCGACATCGCCATGCCGCAAATCCGCAAGCTGGGGTGTGGCAATGCTTAGGACCCTGCTCGCCATCCTCACCGGCCTTGTCGCCGCCGCCGTGCTGCATGTCGTCATTCTTCTGGCGATACCGCATTTCAGCAATCGCGACGCCTATACCCGCGCCTTGGCGGAAGGTAAGCCGCATCAGTTTCATCTTCTCGAAGAAACGACGGAGAAAAAGACACTGGGAAGCGGCGATCCCTTCATGCGAGTTGCCGTCTGCACCTTCAATATCGAGGAAAAGCCCGTCAGGCTGACGGCCATCGGCGCGGTGCCCTTCTGGTCGGTCGCGGTTTACGACAAGGCGTCGAACGAGGTGTTCAGCATGAACGACCGCACGTCCGCAGGCGGGGTGATGGATATTCTGGTGGCGGATTCGGTGCAGATCGCGGCCATTCGCAAGGCGCAGCCGCCATCGCTTTCACAGGCCATTCTGGCGGAATCGGATCAGACGGAAGGGTATGTGGTGTTGCGGACCATGGTGCCGCAGCCGAGCTTCGGGGAGGAAGCGGAACGGTTCCTGAACGAGGCGAAATGCCAGCCGACACCGTGGAAATAGCGCCGGTCAACCAAGCGTAATCAGGATTTGAAGGCGGTTTCCGGTGCGGGCTTGCGCTTGCGCGCATCCTTGCCAGCCGGTTCCGTATCGCGTTTTTCATAACGCACGCCGGTAAACAGCACGACCTTTGCCGGGCCCATAACCTTGCCGGACATTCCGGCCGGGCGCAGGCTTCGTCGGGCCTCGGCGATTGGAATAATAACTGCCATGCTCGTCTCCTCTTCGGGAGTCAATGTTGCCCATGGGAACCGCGCAAGCCTCGTCTTGCGTCGGGAATTTCATCACCATCACATTGCGCATAATCCAGCCCACAGACTGGTTTTCGCACGACCCAAAAATCGATGGCGATTTTGCAAGGTGTCGTGCGCATATCAAGGCTTCGGCATGCCATTTTCGAAATTATTCTATCAATCAGAATAACATGGAATCCTAATACTGCCCATGAAATTAGAAACAGACAGAGGTTAATGATCCGTTAACCCTAATCGCCGGGCGCCAACTTATCCTTCATAAAGCTGCACCCGTTGAAAACAAAGGCGAGACGGCAAGGTTCCATGACGTTTTGTCCGTCACGAAGGTTTTAAAATTTCCTTGTTGATAAACGCACAATAACGCTTGCCACCCCCCATAGTTAACAGGGTGTCAACGGATTTGCTCTAATTTGAACCGATATTGTGTTTGCGTTTTTGTTGGGTAGTGCGTTGACCGACCGGTTTCGAGAACTTGAGAGGCCAAGAGCCGTGAGGAAGAAAGATGTGGTGCTAATGGCCACTGTCACGAATTTTGAGACTGTTCCCCATCCGTCAAAAACGGACCTTCGGCAGTTTGCCGAGCTTTTCATGCCGCTTTTCAACGCTTCCACCGAAGAGGCCAAGCGGGAAGCCATTGCAGCGCTTTCCCAGCATCCCAACGTGCCTTCGGCGGTTGCCTTCTTCATCGCCTGCCAGCCGATTTCCATTGCCGCCCCCTTCCTGATTTCGTCGAAGTGCCTTGATGACGACACGCTGATCACCATTGCCCGCACGCAAGGGGCCGCCCATGCCCGCGCCATCGTGCGGCGCGAGGACCTGTCGCCGACCGTCATCGACGCGCTAGTCGGCCTGCGGCACATGGAAGACCTGAAGCGACCCGATGACGCGACGCCTCCCGCCATGCCGGAGCCAGCCATTGCGCAGCCGGCAGACGCCCAGATCAAATCCACCGCCGTGGAAGAGGAAATGCGCCAGCGCATCAAACGGATGGCGCATCAGCTCAGCCGCCCGGAAAGCGACGTTCTTGGCCTGCGCCGCCTGAGTGACGTGCAGGAAGCGCTGCTCGTGCGGTTCGCGCGCGAGCGTGATGCGCGGCAGTTTGCGGTGACGCTGGCGGATTCGCTGTCGTCCAGCTACTGGCTGTCGGAGCGCATCATGCTCGACATATCAGGCACGCAGCTCGCCACCACCCTGATCGGGCTCGGCATGGAATTTTCCGAAGCCGCCTTCATATTGCAATGCTTCTATCCGCATCTTGCCGCCGCCGAAGGCGACATGAGCCGCGCCGAGGCCATGCTCGACCGCCTCGAAATCATTGAATGCGAAGAGCGGGTGGAAAGCTGGCGGCGCGCCGACAGCTACACCCACGGCCGCGAACGACCGAACCACAGCGCACCTGTCATTCACAGAACGGGGACGTGAGGGTTAAGGCGGCCCCCCCCTCGCCCGGAGCAATTCCGGGCGCAAAGCTGCTGCACGCTTTAAATCTTCGGTTGGTCCACCAGCGTCAGGAGAGTGCCGATCTCGTCCGTTTCGATCTCGACGACCCATAGATCGCTGTCGAAGCGCCGCTCCCTTTCGAGAAGAGCAGCACTTTCCTCCCCCTCCACACCCGCAAGGCGCGTCTCGAAACGGCGTTCGGCCCGGACTTCCTCGTCCTCGGCAAAACTCTGCGGCGCAGGCCCGTAGAGGTTTTCGCGGCCATCACGAAGGCGCTGGCGGATGAAGATCGCACCGGCCTCTTCCGCACCCTTCTTTTCGACAGCGGCAAAGCCACCAGCGGAAAACACGCGGCGGATAAGGGCTGATACGAAGATTTCGGATTTGAGGCGCATTGGGGGTGCTTTCGATGGAGGCGCCAGGCCGCTGCCTGTCCGTGTTGTTACGCTCTCTTCTTTCCTCGTTCCTGCGCTTGTCACAAGAATGGAGAGAGTTGAGACCCAGTCCCCTAAAGCGCCCCGATCGATTTCAGCTTCTTCAGCACGGCTTCGCTCGGTTCACCGGTCTCCGGCAGGCGGTAGTGTTTTTCGAAATGGCGGATGGCGTTGCGGGTCTGCTCGCCGGCCACACCGTCCACCTTCACATCGGCATAGGCGATATTGATCAGTCCCTGCTGGATCTTTGCAATCAGATCGCGGCTCACCGGCTTTGAAGCGGCGGCAGCGCTGTTCAATGAGACCGGTTCGGCCTTGGGATGAGGCGCTTCAGCCTTGCGGATTGCGGCCGCGACCGGGTCGATCTCAACGCCGCCGCCGGTGTTGGCGTCGGAAGGCCGATCCTTCGGAATTGCGGCGACGGTTGCGCCGTCGATCCTGAGCGCCGCCAGCACCCGTGTCGTCGGTTCGCCGGTCTGTTCCATGCCGAGTGTTTCTTCGAAGAACATGATGGCGGCAGCCGTGCGAGGTCCCATCTTGCCGTCCGCCTCGCCTTCGTAAAGCCCGCGTTTTTTAAGTTCGGCCTGAATATCGGCAACGATCTGCTGCGGCTTCTGGTTTTCCGCCGCAACCGATGTCGCAGGCGTCGCCGTTGCGGCCGCCGGTTGCTGCGCCGTTTCGGTTTCGCTCGGGCGTTCTATGCGGAAGGTCGTGACATGGCCCTGCGTGCCGAGCGGCTCTGCCGCGCGATAGCCGGCAATCCCGTTCGGGTTTGCCGCATCGCGGGTACGCAGAAAAGGAGACGGATGAACGCCCGGCTGGTACCAGAGCGCGTTGGCGGCGACAAAACCGAAAACGACCACGAAGGCGCCTGAGCCGCCCACCAGTTTGGGACGGCGCAGGAGTTCGCGCCCGATGGCCGAAACCACCAAGGAAACAATCCCGGCGCCAATCTGGGCCGTTGTTTTCTTAGGCGATTTTCGCTTTCGCGGGGCCATCGTCACCATCCTTCTTCATAATCGCGGCCATTTCGCCGAGCCGTTTGATGCGCGGCGGAAACTCCACCATGCATTCGGTTTCAGCGTTTTCGCCACCCGCCATGCCGGAACCGTCGGCAGGCAACATGATCGTTACGACCGTCCCCGCGCCGGGCTGGCTGGTGATGGCGAAAGTGCCGCCATGCAGTGCTACCAGACCCTTGACCAGGGACAATCCCAGACCCGTGCCCTCATAGCGACGGGTATATTCATTCTGGACCTGCATGAAAGGCTGGCCCAGGAGTTCAATCTTGTCGGATGCGATGCCGATGCCGGTATCGCTGACCGTCAGTTTCAGCATCCTGCCTTCACGCGCAGCATCGATCGACACTACACCGCCGGCATCGGTGAACTTGATGGCGTTACCGGCCAGATTGATGAGAACCTGGCGGATGGCGCGCTGGTCGGCGGAGATTTCGCCGATACCGCGCTGGATGCGGCTGGTCAATGTCAGACCTTTTTCCTTCGCCTGCAAGCCGAGCATGGCCTCGCAGGACGAGATGGTTTCGCCGATCGGGAAGCTTTCCATCATCAGCTCGTAACGGCCTGCTTCCAGCTTGCTCATATCCAGCATGGTGTTGACCACCGACAGGAGATGCGCGCCGGACTGGCGGATCAAGCCGACATATTCCCGCTGGCGGTCGTTTTCCAGCCGGCCGAAATATTCGCCCGCCAGAATGTCGGAAAAGCCGAGGACGGCGTTGAGCGGGGTGCGTAGTTCGTGGCTGACGGCAGCGAGGAACCGCGACTTGGCGTCGTTGGCCGATTCCGCCTCCGCCGCCTTGCGGGCGACATCGCGGCGCAGAAGCTCCATCTCGGTAACGTCGGAGAGCTGGGCGACGACGCGGCGTAGCCTGCCAGCCGCATTGCGGATCGCCGTCATTTCCATACGCGCGTGGATGAACTGCGCCTGGCGCGATTTCGCGCCGGTTTCGAACCGCAGTTCCACGCTGGACTTTTCCTCGCCCTGCCGCAGAAGGTCGAAAGCCTGCATCAGCTCGATGCGATCAGAAACATAAACATATTCGGCAAAGACATGGCCCTTGCAGGCCTGAAGATCGGCTGGAAACGTTTCAAGGTCGCGGCCGGAGACGCGCTCGACGAGGCCGTTTTCATTGATGGTGAGTACGAGGCCGGGCACCTGCGATGCCGCAACGAGGTCATCGTCGCCGGCTTGAGCGGACAGGGACGCTGCGCCACGGGCAGGACGCGAAAAGGCGATCAACAGGGCGGCTGCGGCCAGATACAGCGCCAGCACCAGAGCGGCGCCGATGGGCAGCGCGATGGCGGGGCTGAAGACGAGGCTGAACAGGGCGGGAACGACCAGAAAGCCGACGGCGCTGAAGGCAAACAGGCGGCGCAGGCGCGCAACGGTGCCGGCGCGCCTTTCGGCGTCCTCCTCCATACGCGCAAGCCATCTGCCTGCGGCATGGTCGACCAATGCGACCGCTTTTTTTCTCATATTACGCAATACCAAACCTGAATCCCTGAGACGGATCTAACGGCTCCGACAATAGAAGCCCGCGGCTTAAGGAATGGATAAAAAGAACGGCACCAAACAGCCTCGAAATGCGCCGCAGTCCCATTACGGAGCATTTCAACCAAGCTTTGCCAATCATGGTTAATGACGGGTAAGCGACGGATTTCGCTTTATTTTTGCCATCGCGTTAACCTTTGTGGCGGCACGGGTGACCACTTTTGCCCGGAACAGACGGCATCTGTCGCAATTATGCTTAACATGGACTGTTAAAATGCGACGGAATTGCTGGAGCCGGTCCCGATGCGAGGAGAATAGATACAATTTGAATTAAATTGCGCGGCTTTTTGCAATTGGCTGTTCGCCGGTCGCCTGTAGCTTCTCTCCAAGCCCGAAAAACGGGACAAAGGCCGATGACCCAAAACGGGCGGGGCTTCAAAACAAAGATCATCTGGCAGGGTAGTCTGACAATGTGGTTTCTGATCAAAGGAACATTCTGGTTTTCGCTGGTGCTGGTCGCGCTGTCCTATTTCGGTAGCAGCAACGATCCGACCAAGGAACCTTCGGCATTCGATATTCCCAGCGCCGTTTCGGCAGCCGGTGAGGCCTATCGTTATGTCAGCGCCATCTGCATCGAAAAACCCGACGTCTGCGTCAAGGGCGCCGAAACCTTCCACGCGCTCGGTGAACGGGCAAAGGAAGGCGCCAAGGTCGCCTATGAATTGCTCGACGCGCAGCTTGCATCCGGTGATAAAACGGCACCCGCAGCCGAACTCGCCAGCGAGAGCGAAAAACTGGCCGCAGCACCGGCGATCAGCGTCGAATTCCCTGGGAATGCCGACATGCTGAAGACCGGCACCATCATTCCCCTGCCGCAGAAGCGCCCCACCCCCTGATATTTTGCGCCGCCTAACGCCGCGCCGCCCCTTCTCTGCAGCCGGATATGTCCGCCTGCGTGACTGCCTGCCAAACTTGCCCACGGAAACCTGTTTTCCGTGGGCTTTTTCATGGTCCGCATGGTTCAAAACCGTCTGCACTTGCCCTATATCGTAGCAAAGCATGGCAATAACGAACGATACGGCGCGCAACATGGCCTCTCTCGATACGATCCTTGACGATTTCGCCTTCCTCGACGACTGGGAGGATCGCTATCGTTACGTCATCGAACTCGGCAAGGCGCTACCCGACCTTGCGGAAGACAAGCGCACGCCTGAGAACAAGGTGCAGGGCTGCGCAAGCCAGGTCTGGCTCGTCAGCCACAGCGATGGTGCGGAAGATCCTCTCATGACCTTCGAGGGCGATTCCGATGCGCATATCGTGCGCGGCCTCGTCGCCATCGTTCTTGCCGTCTATTCCGGTAAAAAAGCTTCCGAAATCGCCGGCCTCGACGCCATTGAGGTGTTCGACAAGATCGGGCTGGTGGAACATTTGTCCTCGCAGCGCGCCAATGGCCTGCGTTCCATGGTCAAACGTATCCGCGAGGAAGCGAGACTTCTGACCGCCTGAGCCTTCATTCTGTTGCCATCGTTGGCGCCATCGGCGGGCGATAATCTTCGTCGCCCCAATGGTGGCTTGTCCTTCTGCTGCGTTGCGCTTGCGGCGCATAATGCCGGGCAAGCGATAGCAGAGCGGCCCGCAGCAGCAGTTTTGCCGAACGCGCCGGCCATTGCCGCTCGCGCTCTACGGCCTCCAGCCCCTTTTCAAAGCAGCAGATATCGATGGCGACACCTGAAAGTTCAGGCCCCATAGCATCTGCTGCACGGGAAAACCGCGTCCGTGCGGAAATCGCCGCATCGGTAAGATCGAGCTTGCCACCCGCCTCCCCCTTCGTGCGGCTTGCAATTTTCGGCTCCCATGTTGCCGTCACCTTCGGGTTCAATTGCGCGCGGTGAAAATCGGCGGCGAGGCGTTCGCCCGCCTGCAAGGCGTCGCTGGGGAAGAATGCCGTGCCATCCTTTTCCTTCAGCCGTGAAAGGCCTGTCAGTGGCGAGCTATTGAGGTTGCGCCGGGCCGGCTGCCTGTCCTTGCCGACATCCAGAACCACCGTCTGCAAATCCCAGTGCTGTTCCTGAAAAATCTCGTCGCGATCCCTGGCTATAGCGCGCTTCAAATAGGAGGCGAGCGGCGGCGCGGCGGAGAGTGTGTTTTCGCGTCTTTCGATCAGCCCCGAAGAGAGGGCGAGCTGCACCGTGGCGGCCGGAAACCGCAACGCTGGACGCCCTCTCCTGCCGTTCCCGGCCTCCGGTCGCTGCAATACCATATCGCCGCGATCCTCCGATATCTCAGCCGTGCCCGCAGCAATGCAGCGCAGGAGCCGCAACAGGACAGTATCGGGAAGTATCGATGGAGCGCTTTTTGTCTCACTCATCCCGAACACCTTTCATCACGTTGAAAATGCTGCCGGAAAGCCGCTCCAGTGTGGCGACGAACTCGTCAAAGGCGGGTTCGTCGCGACGATCCTCAACCACTTGGCAGGCATGGCCGACTGTCGTTCTGTCCCTGCCGAAACACGGGCCGATATCCGACATGGGAATACCGAGCTGCACATGGCACACATACATGGCGATCTGGCGGATATGGCATTCGGTGCGCCGCCTGTCCCGGCGCGCAGCCACACGATCGCCGGTTAATTGCACCATTTCCCCGGCCAGTTGCCGGACCAGCCGGCAAATCCGGGAAATCTCATCCCGCCCGGCAGCAGGCGGAAAACGGCGGAAATTGCTATCGGCAACCTGCACACAGGGCCGAAAGGGGGCAGGCAAAGACGATATGTCCGAAGGCATATGCAACTCCTTTACGAATAGGAATTAATTCATACACCTGAGGATGGACGCGGGGAAGGGCAAATTTGGCGTCGAAAAACATGCAGTTGATTTCGCTTTGTTTTTGAATAAAGGTGACGCCTAGACAAGGATTTTTTTCCTCTGTCGAAATTGCGCGCGGCAATAAAAAAGCCGGTCTAAGGACCAGCTGGACATAACACTATGGTGCAAGTTGTGTATGGAGCGGGCATGCGCGCCCTGCCGCCATCTCCTGCTAAGGGAAAAGGTCACGGCGGCGAGTTAAGGGGCAAGGCCAGCAATATGCTGCCAAGGTCCCCTTTATCCGGCGCTTCGGGCCATCTTTCCCCGGACGGGGAGAAAATACAGCCGCGACACAATCCGTCTTAGAAAATCAACGGTTCGCCTTGCGGCGCTGACCGAGACCCATTTCCTTGGCGAGCCGCGAACGGGCTTCGGCATAGGCGGGAGCAACCATCGGATAATCGACCGGCAGATCCCATTTTTCGCGATATTCTTCCGGCGTCATGCTGTGATGCGTCGTCAGGTGGCGTTTGAGCGACTTGAACGAGCCACCACATTCCAAACAGACGATATGATCGTCCTGAACCGACTTGCGAACCGACACAGCAGGCTTCTGCTTTTCAACATTGACCGCCACCGATGCCGGTGCCGATGTTCCGCTGAGTGCCGTATGAACATCCGAAATAAGGCCGGGAAGCTCAGTTACCGGAACGACGTGGTTGCTAACATAGGCAGCCACAATATCCGCCGTCAGTTCGACCAGCAGATCCTGGGCGTTACCGTATGCAGTTTCCGTCATTTAAGTATCTCCTGTTATTTATCTCCAGACACGGATGAACGCCGCATCGAGCGATGTGAAGTTACCCGGTGCCCCTCCTTCGCCCTGTTGAAACCAACGTGAAATCTACCCCTAGATTTCAAGCGAAACCGGAAACGAATTGATCCGAGATTCAACTTGTAGCCCGCGACATGGCCAACAAAGGTCTGATCAACCATAGATTAGACATTAATAAAATGCCTATGCCGACCATGAAGAGGCTAGATGCAAATCGCAATAAGCAATTTTACACTTAATTTGGATAGCATCAAAACAGCAAAAGTCAAATTCCTATTATGATTTTTTCAGTTCAAAACAGTCTAATTGGAATACAAAAAATCACGGGTAATAAAATACTATGCCAAGTAGTAATGCAAAACGAAGACCCCCCATTATTAGGGGGTAATTCAACTTCAAATTTTCTTTAGGTCATCAACTACCGATTTATCAGCAAGTGGATAACCTGCCTTGTGTGCAGCCATTGCAAGAAGATGTGCGGAGACCGGTGCTGTCAGAACAAAGAAAAAGAAACCGGCAAGTGCCCGTGCCAGCGTCGATATTTCCGTGGAATGAATGCCGACAGCCAGCAGCAACAGGCCCGAACCCACCGTTCCCGCCTTGGAAGCCGCATGCATGCGGGTGTAGACATCCGGCAGGCGATTAAGCCCGATTGCCGCAATCAGCGAGAAGGCGGCACCTGAGACCGTCAGTGCCGCAACCAGAATAGCCACGATCCAGCCCATCATCGACCGCCCCTTCTTTTTCCACGCCTGGATACTTGTTTGTCAGGCTTTTCAACAACTTCCGATGCCCGCTCGCCGTCGAGAACAGCCTTTGTCCTGCGCCTGCCATCTGCACCGCGCGACAGGACGAAGCGGGCAAAAGCCACCGTTGCGAGAAAACCCACCAGTCCGAGCGCAATGGCGATATCGACATAAAGATCGACGCCGGTGCGGATGGCGATAACCGCAATGAAGCCGATGGCGATACCGACCAGCATGTCGAGCGCGACGATTCGGTCCGGCAAGGTCGGACCGACGACGACGCGATATACTGTCAGCAAAAAGGCAGCGGACAGTACAACCGTGGCAAGTACAGTTGCAAATGAAACTATGAGTTCCGGCGTCATCCCTGAAACGCCTCCATGATCTTTTTTTCGAAGCCGTTTCGGATGTCATTCTTGGCGGCTTCGATATTGCTGCAATCGATCGCGTGGACGTAGAGCGTTGTTTTATCCTCGGAAACATCGACCGAAAGTGTGCCGGGGGTCAGCGTGATGAGATTGGCAAGCAGCGTGATCTCGAAATCCGTCGTCAGCCTGAGCGGATAGGCGAAGATACCGGGCTGCACATCGAGCTTCGGCCGCGTCACCATCACCGCCACCTTCCAGGCCGACAGCGCCAGCTCCTTGAAGAACAGCAGCAGCAGCGACAGCACGCGGACCGGACGCAGTCGATGACGGCCGCCCTTGGGGATCTGGTGACGGATAAGGCCCAGAGCCAGCGCCGAGACGATGAGGCCGAAGAGAATGTTCGCCGGCGTGACGCTGCCACTTACGGCGAGCCATACGCCAACGAAGAGCAGTAACAGGATGTAGCGGCTCATGGTCTGCTCCCTTCGGGAAACACCGACTGGATATAGGCTTCGGGGTTGCCAAGCCCCGCCGCCGCCTGCTGGCTGAGATTGAGCAGGCTTTCCGGAAACAGACCGAAGAATACCACCAGCAATGTCAGCCCGACCAGCGGGACGAAAGAAGGGGCCGCCAGAGGCGACGCAGGCAGCGACGGCGCCTGGCCGGTTGAGGCCACTGCCGGGCGCCAGAAACATAAGAGGAAGACACGCCCGAAGGCGATGGTGGCGATGAAGCCGGACAGGAGAAGGGCGGCGGCAAGCCACCAGGCGCCGATATCGATCGCCGATTTGACGAGAACCACCTTCGGCCAGAAGCCGGAAAACGGCGGCAGGCCGGAACCGGCGAAAAACAAGGCGAGCGCGAGGCCCGAAAACCACGGCGCCTGCCGATAAAGGCCACCGAGCGAAGTCAGGGTAAAACTGCCGCCAAGGCGGGCGGCGTGGCCGGCGGCGAGATAAAGCGCCGTCATCAGCACCATGGAGTGCAGCGCGTAAAAGATCGCGCCAGCAACGCCGGAGGGCGTGCCGATGGCGATGCCCGCCATCATGTAACCGATGCCCGATATGACGATGTAACCGAGCATGCGGCGGATATCGTTCTGTGCGAGCGCACCCATGGCGCCGAGCACCATTGTCAGCGCCGCAGAGATGGCGATGACGATACTCAGCTCCTCTCGCTCGACCGGAAACAGCATGACCATGACGCGCAGCAGCGCGTAGATGCCGACCTTGGTAAGCAGGCCGCCGAACAGGGCGGAAACGACGATGCGCGGCGTGTGATAGGAGGCGGGCAGCCAGAAATTCACCGGAAAGGCCGCCGCCTTCATGGCGAAGGCGAGAGCAAACAGGCTGGCAAGCGTCATCAGCGGAGCTGTGCCGCGCAGCTGCGTCGCCTTCAGCGCGATATCGGCCATATTGAGCGTGCCGAAGATGGCATAGAGATAACCGACCGTGATCAGGAACAGCGTCGTGCCGATGAGGTTGAGGATGGCGTATTTCAGCGCGCCATCGATCTGCTCGCGCGTGGAGCCCAGCACGATGAGGCCGAAGGACGAGATCAGCAGCACCTCGAACCAGACATAGAGGTTGAAGAGGTCGCCGGTCAGGAACGCACCGGTGACACCCGCCATCAACAGCATCAGGAATGGATAAAAACCGTATCGCCTGCCGCTGGCGTCGATATCGGCGCTGGCGTGGATGGCACCGGCCAGCGCTACGATGGCGGCGGCGAGCGACAGCAGCGTGCCAGTCAGATCAGCCGTAAAGGCAATGCCGAAGGGTGGCAGCCAGCGGCCCATGACCATGGTGAACGGCCCTTGGGTCACGACCTTCCACAGAAGCGCAGCATCGAGCAGTACCAGCAGAACAAGTGCCGTGATTGCAATGGGCGCATGCAGACGCATGGTGTGGCGCAGCATCATCAGCACCGCACCTGCGCCTATTGAGAGCGCGACAGGAAGGATGATCAGCCAGTCGGATAGCGGCACGGGTGCCGTGACAAGCGCTGCGGAAAGATCTGATATTGCAGAAGTGGTGGATGAAGCCATGTGTCTGTGCCCCGCCCCGCTCAATAACCGAGCGGCGGCAAAGGCTCGCCTGCCGGTTCTGCGGTGCGCATTTCGTCGGTGTCGTCGGTCTGCAATTCCTGGAACGCGCGCCAGGTCAGCACCAGCAGGAAACAGAAGAAGGAAAAGGAAATGACGATTGCCGTGAGGATAAGCGCCTGCGGCAGCGGATTGGCGGCACCCGCCGGCAGCGTGTCCATGCCGGGCGGAATGATCGGCGGCACTTCGCGCGTCAGCCTTCCCGCCGTGAACAGCAGGAGGTTGACTGCGTTGCCGAGAATGGCGATGCCGAGCAGCATGCGGATGCTGTGACGCGAGAGCATGAGATAGATCGCCACCGAAAAGAAGATGCCGACGAGAATGGAGAAAACAGCTTCCATCAGTCGCTATCCCTTTCTTCCAGAGCCAGCGCAATGGAGGTGATGGCACCGACCACGACGAGATAAACGCCGATATCGAAGGACATGACGGTGGAGAGTGGCACTTCCACACCGAGCAGGCTCGGATAGACCCACAGCCCGGTCATGAAGGGCACGCCGGCTGCAATCGAGACGAGACCAGACAACATCGCCAACAGCAGCCCCGCGCCGGCAATGGACAGCGGATGGTACACGATGGCGCGCCGGACTGCGGCCACACCATAAGCGATGCCGTAGATCGCCAGCGCCGAGACCGCGATCAACCCGCCGATGAAACCGCCGCCCGGCTCGTTATGGCCGCGCAGCAATACAAAGATGGAAAACAGCACCATGAGGCTGGTGACCACGGGGGCGACGGTGCGCAGGATAAGCGTGTTCAAGCCCGCGCTCCCTTCTTCTTCGCTATTTTTGCTGGTCCCTTGATGGCAGCAGCCGGGCGGATGCGGATGAGCGCGAGAATGGCCAGGCCTGTTATCATCACCACCGCAATCTCGCCCAGCGTATCCGTGCCGCGGAAATCGACGATGATGACATTCACCACATTCGCCCCGTGGGCGATGACCTTGGAATAGGTGTTGTAGAAATCGGTGAGGCGATTATCGAACGACGCTTCCGTCGCCCGCATCAGGAACAGGGCAAAGCCGGTTCCGCAGGCAATGGCGATGGTGCTGTCCAGAAGCTTCTGGCCAGGGCCGCGGTGGTCTGACGGCGACAGGCGAAGCCTTGTCATGACCAGCGTCAGAATGACCACGGAGAGGGTTTCGACCATGAATTGCGTAAACGACAGATCGGGCGCGCCGAACAGCAGGAAGATGACCGCCACCGCAAACCCCTGAATGCCGAGCGCGATGATGGCCGTAAGCCGGCTGGACGCCGTGAGCACAGCGACAAGGCCCGCAACCGCGATGCCAATGAAGGTCAGCTCATGGATTTTAATGTCGTGCGGCCACGCCGGCATGGACGGCAGTTCGCCATAGAGAAACAGCGGCGCAAGCAGCACGACGGCAATGACGGCGAAAGTGGCGGTGACGTAAAATTCCAGCCTGCCGGGCTGGATAAGCCTGACAACATGGAACGAGATTTTGACCAGCGTTTCGATGAAAACATCGAAGCCCCTGTCCGGCCCTGCACCCAGCGCCTTGAAGGTGCGCACCATCAGGCCGCGAACGGCGGAAAGCTGCATATAGAGGACGATGCCGAGCGCGATGGTCAGCAGCGACAGGCCGAGCGGCACGCCGATATGGGGAATGAGCGAGATTTCCACCGGGCGCGCCTCACCCGCGATCGCGCTTGCCATCGGCGTCGAAATGTAAAAATGCGAAAGGCCAGCGAAGAGAGCGATGGTCAGCCCCTTTATCGCCAGCAGCGCCGGGCCGAGCCACAGCAGCAGTGGTCCCTCATGCGCGTGTTTCGGGGTTTTCACGGGCTTGCCGAGGAAAGGTTTCAGCGCCACGGCAAAAGCGACGGCAAACATCAGCGCATTGCCGAGAATGGCGATGCCGGTGAACAGCACGGCACGCGGATTGCCATGCGCCAGCGCATAATAAATCTCTTCCTTGGCGAGAAAGCCGAAGAAGGGCGGCAGGCCGGCCATGGAGATGGCCGCTGCCAGCGCTGCCGCAAAGGTGATCGGCATGGCCTTTCGCAAGCCGCCGAGCTTCGTCACATCGCGGGTTCCGGTCTCGTGGTCGATGATGCCGGCAACCATGAACAGTGCGCCCTTGAAAAGCGAATGCGCCACCAGATAAAGCACAGCCGCCTCGATCGCGTGGTCCGAGCCGAAGCCGGTCAGCATCACCAGCAGACCGAGCGAGGACATGGTGGTATAGGCCAGCATCAGCTTCAGGTCGGTCTGGCGCACGGCCAGCAGCGCGCCGGTCAGCATGGTCAACCCGCCGAAGAACGGCAGCAGGATCTGCCAGGCAGCGGTATCGCCGAGAACGGGGTTGAGGCGCATCAGAAGATAGACACCGGCCTTCACCATGGTTGCCGAGTGCAGATAGGCCGAAACCGGCGTTGGTGCCTCCATCGCGTTGGGAAGCCAGAAATGGAACGGAAACTGCGCCGATTTGGTGAACGCGCCGCCGAGAACCAGCAGCAGCGCAGCCAGATAGAACGGGCTGTCGCGTAATATATCGCCGCCACGCACCAGCATGGACAATTGCGTCATGCCGCTCATGTCCCAGATGAAGATCAACCCGGCGAGCAGCAGCAGACCGCCGCCGCCCGTTACCACCAGCGCCTGTAAGGCGGCACGGCGTGCGGCCGGGCGCGCATGGTCGAATCCGATCAGCAGGAACGAGGTTATCGAGGTCAGTTCCCAGTAAACGAACAGCATCAACAGGCTGTCCGAAACCACGACGCCCAGCATCGCGCCCATGAACAGAAGCAGGAAAGACAGGAAGCGGCCCTGCTGCGGATGCCCCTTCATGTAACCGCCGGCATAAAGCACGATCAGCAGACCAATACCGGTGATCAGAAGTGCAAAGGTCAGCGACAGGCCGTCGATGAACCACGAAAAGCTGAGGTTGAAACTTGGAACCCAGACGTAACCGCCCGTGACCACGCCGCCAGCCGCCACCTGCGGCAGCATCAGTGCGAAGTGGACAAAAGCCAGCGCGGGCGCGATCGCCAATATCCAGACGGCATTGTGACCTAATCTTTTCACCAGCATCGGTGCGGCAAGCGCTGCCAGAAACGGCAAAAACAGCGACAGGAATGTCAGCTGCGTGACATCTGATGTCATTCACATCTCCCAGGGCTTCCCCTACCCCTGTACGCCCATGAATGGCGTTCTTTTCAAATCGTATTTTTCAGTTAAGGCATAGACACCGCCATCTCAACCCAAATCGACTCTCATACCTGCCCATAACGTACTCGTTATGACAGCTGCCCTCTTTCAATCTGCAGCACCGATGCCTATTTCTGGCAGGAACAGAAAGGATCATTCCATGAGCGATCTGACATCCCCGAAAGTGAACAAGAGCGATGCCGACTGGCGCGAGCAGCTGACGCCGGAGCAATATCGCATCCTGCGTGAACACGGCACCGAGCGCCCATTTACCGGTCCCTACTGGGACACGTTCCAGAAAGGCCTCTATCGCTGCGCCGCCTGCGACGAACCGCTGTTCCTCTCCGATACCAAATTCGATGCAGGTTGCGGCTGGCCGAGCTATTTCGAACCGGTGAAACCGGGTGCGGTGACGGAACATCGCGATGCGACGCTTGGCATGGTGCGCACCGAAATCCGCTGCGCCAATTGCGGCGGCCACCTCGGCCACGTCTTCCCGGACGGCCCACCGCCCACCGGCCTGCGTTATTGCATCAACGGCCATTCGATGGTCTTCGAACCGATCTGATGAGAGACGGGTAACGGCCGGCTGCCTGCCGGCCTTGTTGCGAAGAAAATGACCGTCTCGACAGCCGGACCGGAGAGTGAGATTATCGCGATCTCACTCCTTCCGGATCACCATCATGGCGCTCGAAACCATCCTCATATTCATTCCCGCCTGCTTTGCCCTGAACATGGCGTTCGGGCCCAACAATCTCCTGTCGATGACGGTTGGTGCGCGATACGGCATGGCAACGGCAATGATGGCCGCGAGCGGCCGGCTGGTTGCGTTTGCGGGCATGATCGCGATCGCCGCTTTGGGCCTCGGCGCACTTTTGATGGCTTCCGAAATGATGTTTTCGCTGATCAAATGGATCGGCGTTCTCTACCTGCTGTGGATCGGCTTCAAGCTCATCCGCTCAAGGGCGGATGTCACCGCTCCCGATATCTCCTCGGGCAACGGAAATATTCTCAAGACCTATCTGCGGCAGGAGTTTTTTGTCGCCTCCGGCAATCCGAAGGCCATCCTGATCTTCACGGCCTTTTTCCCGCAGTTCATCCAGCAGGACGCCTATTGGCAGAGCTTCGCCACGCTCGGCACAATTTTCCTGCTGCTCGAGGTGGTGGCGATCACCGTTTATGCCTTTGTCGGTTCGCGACTGTCCGGTCTTATGCGCAATGCGCGCGCCCTGAAGCGCGTCAACCGGATCAGCGGCTCGATGATGATGGCTTTCGGTGTCATGCTGGCCTTCGCCCGGCGCCCTGCCTAAGAGAAATCCCGGCTCACATACTAGTTCAGTTTAAGCTCCATGCAGGTCAGGTCCAGCCAGCGGCCAAACTTGGTGCCCACTTCCGAAAACCGGCCGGCAACGGTGAAACCGAGGCTTTCGTGCAGGCGGATGGAGGCGGCGTTTTCCGATTCGATCGCGGCGATCAGCACATGCACATCGTTGCCGGAGGCGTGGTCGATGAGCGCCTGCATCAGCCGCTTGCCGATGCCGTGGCCGCGCGCGTCCTTGTGGACATAAACCGAATGTTCGCGGGTGTGGCGATAGCCGTCGAAGGCGCGCCAGTCGCCATAGGAAGCGTAGCCGGCAACCTTGCCGTCAAGAATCGCGACTATCACAGGAAAGCCGCGTGACTTGCGGGCGGAAAACCATTCCTTGCGGTTTTCCAGATCGACCAGCACTTCGTTCCAGATCGCCGTCGTGTTCAGGACCGCGTCGTTGTAAATCTCCATGATGCCGGAAAGATCGTCCACGGTGGCATCGCGCAGTTCCAAACTCATTATCGTTCGCCCTCATTCTTGTCTGCATCGCGCGCCCGACGTTCCGGGGCACGACCTTCAGGCGAGCATTAGGCGATGACGCGGATGGCTGTCCAGTGCTCTCTAGCTCAGGAAGACATGGGAACGAGGCTGAAGGAAGTGACCACGGCAAAATAGTGGACAACGGCGGCGGCAACGACGAAACCGTGCCAGATGGCGTTCTGGAATCGCAGCTTTTCCCAGACATGGAAGACCACGCCGAGCGAATAGATGACACCGCCAGCGACAATCAGCCAGAGCGTGACGGGGGCCAGATGCGTCGAGAGTGGCTGCACCACCATGATGCCGCTCCAGCCCATGGCGAGATAAAGGCCTATGGCGACCCGGTCGTAACGGCCGGGAAACAGGCATTTGAGCAATATGCCACAGATGGCGGCAAGCCAGATCAGCGCCAGCATGGTGGCAATCAGCGGCTCGTGGATACCGCGCATCAGGAACGGCGTGTAGGTGGCGGCGATCAGGATGAAGATCGCCGAGTGGTCCAGCCGGCGCAGGAACCATTTTACGTTGGAATGCGGCCAGATATTATAGGTGAAGGACACGGAAAGGCAGGCGACAAGGCCGATTCCGTAAATCCAGGCGGCCGCGATGGCGCTGAGGCTGCCCCAGACGGTCGCGTAAAAAATCAGCGCCGTGGCGCCCACCAGCGCAAAAACGATACCCACGCCGTGGACGATACCATCGGCGACAATCTCGTGAAAATCATACTGGCGACCAAACCGCCACACGTTACTCATAGTCCATTCCCGTTTGCCTGCTTGTGGCCAAGCATGACGGCAATATTAGACAGGAACAAGACAGCAGCCGGTTAACGGCGATCAAATTGCGTTCCGGGCTGTTGCGAAAGGAGAGGTTGAGCGGTGGCCTCGCCGTTTCCCTCATTCCTGCGCTTGTCACAGGAATGAGGAGGGAAAAAGGAGCGCCCTCACAAGGCCGCAGCGCATTCCTGGCAGAACGGCGTATAGGGCACGGCTTTCAGGCGGTCTTCCGAAATTTTCTTGCCGCATTTGACGCAGGTGCCGTAGGTACCGTTCGCGATGCGGTCGAGTGCGGCGTCGATGGCGCGCAACTCGTCCTGGCCCACCTGCCCTATTTCATCAAGCACCTCGTCATTGCTGCGTTCAGCGGCGCGGTCGTCGTCATCGGGGTTGCGCGGTTCTTCGAAATCCGCCTCGATTTTGTGCAGGCGGCTGTAAAGCTCGCGCTGGCGGTCGCGCAGGATTTTCTCGTAACTTTCGACATTCATGGTCTTCTCCTCCAGCCGGTGCGGGCGAAAATCGCCCGCAACCCCAAGATTTCAACTCACTTTACCTGTCAATCAGCACCGAGCACTTGGCATGGCGCACCACGCGGTCGGCGGTGGCGCCGATGAAATAATTGGTAAAGTCAGGCATATGCGATGCGATGATGATGAGATCGGCCTTGTGCTCTTCGGCAGCGGCAATGATTTCACGCGCCGGCGCGCCGCTTCTGATTTCGTGCTTGCCCTTGAAGCCGGCCTTCGCCTGAATATCCGCAAGTTTCGTCTTGGCATCCTTGATGGCATTTTCGATGAGGTCTACCGGCAGGTCGATCGCCATATAGCCGGGCAGTTCCTCAACCACATTGATGAGGACGATCTCGCCATCGGCATCCAGCAGCGCCTTGGCCTTGGCGAGAATCTTCTCTCCCTTGTCGATGGCGCTGAGGTCTACCGGTACGATGATTTTCTTGTACATGGCTATCTCCTTTGGCGTAATCTGCCGTTCACGTGTCGGGCTCATATTTCCCTGCCGATGCGCCCTTCGCCTTGATTGAAGTCAAAGCTGCGTCGGAGCAGCAACAGGGCCATTGTCAACGAATAGTGGACGGTCAATCGCCAGATGGCGATCTTTGCTGAACGACAAAACCCGCCCATATTCACCACAAATGAACGCCGCAAAGCGGCGTCGGCTGATGCAGACGCGCAAATCCGCGTCGTCAGCACGCCGGATTCAATATGGAGATTATGATGAGTGAAATCAAACAATTCGCCCTGACGCGGCCGGCTTATGTCGGTCAGGCTCATCTTGTCGTTCACGATCTGCCGCGCATTTCGGAATTCTACCAGAAAATCATCGGCCTCTCCGTCATCGAAAAAAGCCCGAGCGGCGAGGTTCTGGGCGTCAACGGCCAACCGCTGCTGACACTTTCCACCTCCGGCACGGTTGAACGCGCGCCGCGCAATGCCGCAGGCCTGTTCCACACCGCCTTCCTGATGCCGCGCCGCGAGGATCTGGCCCATTGGCTGGCCCATGCCGCGCACAACAATATCCAGCTTCAGGGCGCATCCGACCATCTGGTGAGTGAAGCAATCTATCTGGCCGACCCCGAAGGCAACGGCATCGAGGTCTATCGCGACCGGTCGCCCTCGGAATGGACCTACCAGCAGGACGGCACGGTGGAGATGGCCACGCTCCGCCTCGACCTACAGGCGCTGTATGACAGTGCGCCGAAAACGGCGTTCGAGGGCGCTGCCGATGGAACGGCCATCGGCCACATGCATCTGCAGGTCGGCAATATTCCGCAGGCAGATGAGTTTTATCAGGATGTATTGGGGTTGAAGATCATGGCGCGTTATCCGGGTGCCAGCTTCTTCGGCTCGGGCGCTTATCATCACCATGTGGCCGCCAATATCTGGAACAGCCGCGGCGCCACGGCCCGCAAGGACAACATGACCGGCCTTTCGGGCTACTCGCTGAAGTTCAACGATAGTGCGGCGCTCGATACTGCAATGGCCGCTCTCGACCGGCTGGAAATAGCTACGGAACGGCAGAGCGACGGTATTGTTCTCAAAGATCCGTGGGGCATAGGCCTGAAGCTTTCCGCGTAAAGACCACGGGGCGGCAGAAATTTTTGCCGCTCCGGAACCGCCTCATTTTTCGAACGTTTGATGTCTTATTGGGGGACAGTTCGATGAATGAGAATGCCAGGCCGGAAAATACCGGCATATTGGGCAATATCGGGCGGCGCGCCGCAAACGCTCCGTCGACGAGAGCCGACCCTTTCGAGGGTCTGGCGTCCGGCTCGCACCGTGACGACGCGCGCAGCCAGCAACCGCTCGGCCGAGAAGCGCTCGATGTGGCCGTTGCATGGTCGGTGATCGGCATTTTTCTCGTCGTCATGATGGCGGTCATTCATGAATTGTCTCTGATCCTCATACCGGTGGTGCTGGCGATTGTCGTGGGCATGATCCTCGGCATCGCGGCGGAAAAGCTCAGTTCCTATGGCATTCCCGGAGCCGGTGTGGCTGTCATTCTCTCCGGCCTTGTCGCGGCCGTGATGTTTTTCGTGATCAATTCGCTGATAGACCCTTTGTCGCAGCTCGCCTCCGAAGGACCAGCGCTGATCGAACGCAGTATGGACCGCTTCCTGCCCTATCTTCAAAGCATTCGATGGCTGAACATTTCGGCAGCGACCTTCAGCATGGGGTCGATTTCGATGGAGTCGCTGATTTCGCGCAGCGGCGAGATCATTTCCCTGCTCGGTTCCAACGTCACCCCCGCCGTCGTTCAGGGCATGATCTTCCTCGCCGCGCTTTTGATGTTCCTCTACAGCCGCCTGCGGCTGCGCAAGGCGATCATCATGGCCTTTCCGGCCCGGCACCAGCGGCTGAGGGCCATTCGGATCATCGCTTCGGTGGAAGAAGTGCTCGGCACCTATTTTGCCACGGCAGCGCTGATCTATGCGGCGCTGGGCGTGACGATGGTGGCGATCGCCTATTTCGGCGGGCTGGCCATGCCGCTTCTGTGGGGGCTCTTCGCCTTTCTCTCCAGCTTCGTGCCATTTCTCGGCATCACCGCCATGACGGTGTCGCTGGCGGTGGCAGGCATCATCACGCATGACAACATGGTGCTGGCGTTGCTGCCATCCGCGATCTTCTTCACCATTCACCTGTTGATGGAAAACCTGGCCTTTCCGGCAGTGGTGGGCCGCAACATGGAGATCAACCCCTTCCTCGTCTTCGTGATGATCATCTTCTGGACGTGGATGTGGGGTGCTGCGGGCGCCATGCTGGCACTGCCGCTGTCGCTGATCGCCATGACAGTAACGCGCGAGCTGTTTCCTTCACGCCGCATCGTTCCAAACCTGCCGGCCTGATGGCCGGTCAGGAGGCGAGAGGGATGCGGAGCTTATCGGCCATGCGCCGCTCGTGCTCGATCAGCCATTTCTTGCGCCACAGCCCACCGCCATACCCGGTCAGGCTGCCATCTGCGCCCAGCACCCGGTGGCAGGGAACGACGATGGCAATCTGGTTAGCGCCATTGGCGCGGGCGACGGCACGCACGGCGGATGGCCGTTGCATCGACGTCGCAAGCGAAGAATAGCTGACGATCTCTCCCGCCGGTATCTCCCGCAATGCGTGCCAGACATCGCGCTCGAAGGGTGTGCCGTGTCCGGCAAGCCGGGTTTCGAAGTCAGCCGAATGCCCGGCGAAATAGGCCGCGAGTTCTGCTGCGATCTGGCCGGTGACCGGCGTCCTGCCCAGCACCATATCCGCGCCTGTGCGGGCCTTCAGCCGCTTCAATTCGGCCGGAAGCGCTGGCCGGTCAGCAAATTCTAGAAGATGCAGGGCGTGATCATCGGCAACCACCAGCATCGGACCGATCGGCGTGTCGATCCAGTCGCCCTTCAGAAACCCCTTGCCCTTCATGGCGGCGGGAGAGGTGCCGAAGAACTGGTTGATGGCCGAGCGGAAACCGCTGCCGGATTCATATCCGGCATCGATCTGCGCGCCGATCACGGCTTCTCCTGATGCGAGGCTTGTCGCCGCATCTCCCAGCCGCCGCAACCTTGCGATTTCCAGAAAACTCATGCCGAAACGGCGTTTGAAGGTGCGGCGCACGGTGGAAGGGTCATGGCCCATCGCCACCACATCCTCCTCACGCCAGCGCCGCGCCGGTTCGCTTTCCAGCGCCGTCAGAAGGGTGGTGACGGTTTCATCCGCCGTGCCATAGGAAAGCATCGGCTTGCAGCGCTTGCAGGGGCGGAAGCCAGCTTCCAGACATTCGGCGATGGTTTCGCGAAACCGGCAGTTTTCGATCTTCGGCTTTCGCGCCGTACAGGTAAAGCGACAGAAAATCTTCGTCGAGGTCACGCACACATAGGCCACGCCCTCATAGGCGGGGTCCTTGTTAACAAGGGCGGAATATAGGGTTTCGGTGTCGGGGCGTTTGAACAGCATGGGAGGATGCTAGCGCAAATTTGCGCGGTATGCCGCCGAAAAACGGGCGTGGATGTGAGATGCTCATTTCCCTCGCTCCCGTGCTTGTTACAGGAATGAGGAGAGAGCCGCCCCGCTCAATTACCCGGCGGCGTAAACGACGGGTCGTCCAGCCTTGTGAACACCACGCCGCGCGCCTTCAGCGCCAGAAGTCCCCTCACCACGCCCTCACCCGCTTCGTGGGTAGGCTGATTGATGTGGGAGATGATGACGTCGCCGTCCTTGGCCGAAGCGATGTGCTTTGCCGTGGCGGCCGCGCCCAGAAGCGAGCCGCCATCGCCATTGACGGAATAACCCGCCACCCGCATGCCGAGCCTGTTGATGGTAGCCATGGACGAGGTGGTATATTTCGCCGTCGCACCGCGAAACCATTGCGGTTGAAGACCGGTCATGGCGACAATTGCCTGCCTGCCGCCCTCGACCTCCTGCTCGACTGCCGCTTCCGAACCGGCAGCGGCAATGCCGTAGATGGCAACGGGCTTGTCCACCGCTGGCACATGGTTTTCGCCGTGGTTTTCGATCTCGAACAAATCCGGATGCGCCATCATTACGGCAAGTGCTTCGCTATTGTGCTTCAGCCAGCGGGCAGTGACAAAGATCGTCGCCGGTATCTTTTCCTGCACCAGCGTATCGAGAATGCGATGGTCGGTCTTGCCCATGCAGGCGTCCAGAGTCATCGCCACCCGCACCCTGCCGTCATGCCTCGGCGTCATTTTCAGCGTCGGCTCGACGAGACCCGTCCCCGCGAAGGCGGCCGTGGAGAGCGACAGGAAGAGAGCGGCAAAGGGCAGGCTACGCAGCATTTTTCAGTTTCCGAAGGGTAAGATGTGGCAATCCGCCTGCAAAACGCCCGAATTATGGCGCGGCTTCCAGCGTTGACAGAGCGTTCAGCACCTCTTCCACCCGCTGGCGCTCCGCGCTGGTGAGCGACAGGATTGGCCGGGGCGGCTCGCATGCCGTTACCGACAAAGCATTGGCGGCGGCGTAGATCACGCGGATACTGCCGAATTCCTTGAAGAGCGCCCAGAGCGGCTGGAAGGCCAGATCGAGCCTGCGCGTCTCCTCCGCATCCCCGGCCTGAGCGGCGCGCATCAACCGCAATGCCGGAACCGGCAGCAAGCCCGCAACGACGCTGTACCAGGCATCGCCACCGGCAAGCGTTGCTTCCGCACATCCCCAGTCGCCGCTGTAACCGATGGCGAAATCATCCGTCAGTTTCGGCCGCAGCCGCGCAAGCTCTCCCGAATAGTCGGAATCGGCCGGCAGCGGCATCTTTATGGCACGGATATTCGGGATATAGGCGAGCCTGACCAAAAGCTCATCGCTGAAGGAGAATCGCGTCGTCGTCGGGTTGTTGTAGATGGCGAGCGGCAAATCGGTTGCGCCGGCGACGGCGGCGAAATGGTGATAGGCCTCTTCCTGAGTCAGCGGCGTATAGGAAACGGGCGCCAGAAGCAGCGCATCGGCACCGGCAGCTTCGGCGTCTTTCGCCAGCGCCACGGCCTCATCGGTGCGCAACGCGCCGACGCCTGCCATCAATGTGCGCCTGCCCTTGAGGACGGCATGGGCCGCCTCGACCGCGCGCCGCCTCTCGGCACGCGACAGATACATATAGGTTCCGGTGCTGCCGAGAATACCGATGGAATCGACCTCCGCCGCATCCAGCCGCTCGACGAGGGCGGAAAAGGCTTGGCTATCCACCTGCCCGGCCTCGTCAGCGGGCGTGATCGGAAAAGCCGAAAGTCCCTTGAATTGCTTCGCCATGTTCTCGCCCCTCAATTCGATCGAAGGACAGCGTTACAGACCCATTGGCAGGGCGGCAAGAAAAGCGGGGTTTAAACCGGCGACCGCGGACGAAGAATTCTCCGATCAGTCATAAAGATACAACTTCTTCCACTGCTCTTCGGGAATCTTGTCGCCGACACGGTAATCGAAGGACTGGATGGAGAGGCTGTCGCTTTTCAGCTGGCACTTGTATTTGAGCTTGTACCATTCACCGGCGCTTCTGAAGACTGCACCCGACGCCTTGATCGAATTCTTGCCAACCTCGGGATCACCGAAGGTATAGGCAATGACCTTATCCGGCTTCATGCCCTTCTGCTCCGTCGCGATCCGCTCCATCGCCTCTATGTCGCAACGCTGCTCCAGACGCTCCTCGGGGGCGAGCACGTTCAGCTGCCGCATGACGTTGGCGTCTATTGCGAAAGCGGGTGTAGATGCCTGCAAGGCAAGGAAAAACGCAGAAAGAGCAGCGGGAAGAAACTTTCGCATGGGATCCTGTCAGTTTTCGTTTGTTCTTATCGATGCACGGCAGGCCGGTGGCAGGCGCGTATCATCGCTGATTTGCCGGATATTGCCAAAATGTGATCGAAAACTGACGAAATTGTGCCCAAGCCTCATTTCACCTGTGGAGATTTGAAACTTGATCGGTGGTGAGGGGCACTCTACATCTTGGGTGCCGCCCACGCATTTTTCATACGAAAGCGAGTTTCCCTTGCCGATTTTCAAGAACCTGCCCGCCGCCCCGACCGCCGAAAAACGGCCCGTCCAGGATACGCATCACGGCATTACCCGCACCGATGACTACGCATGGTTCCGGGCCGATAACTGGCAGGCCATGTTCAAGGACCCTACCCTGCTCGACCCTGCCATCCGCGCCCATCTGGAGGCCGAGAACGCCTATATGGAAGCCGCAATGGGCGACACCAAGGCGCTTCAGGAAAAGCTGTTCGAGGAGATGAAAGGCCGGATCAAGCAGGATGATTCCTCTGTTCCGGTCAATGATGGACCTTATGCCTATGGCACGCTGTTCGTGACCGGCGGCGAGCAACCGCATTATTTCCGCACCCCGCGTGATGGCGGCGAAAAGCACGTGCTGCTTGATGGCGACAGGGAAGCGCAAGGCAAGGATTATTTCCGTCTTGCCGGCCTCGACCAGTCTTCCGATCACAGTCACGGCATCTGGGGTTATGACGACAAGGGTTCGGAATATTTCACGCTGCGCATCCGTAATCTCGAAACCGGTGAAGACCTTGCCGATGTCGTGGAAAATACCGGCGGCGGCGGGGCATGGGCGCCTGACGGCAAGAGCTTCTTCTATACGCTACAGGACGAAAACCACCGCCCCTCGAAGGTCTTCCACCACATCATCGGCGAGCCGCAGTCGGCCGACCGGCTGGTCTATGAGGAAAAGGACCCCGGCTTCTTCATGGGCGTTGGCGCGTCCGTGCTCGACGACTTCATCTTCATCGACATTCACGACCATGAGACCAGCGAGTACCGCATTCTTTCCACCAAGGACCTGATGGCCGAGCCTGTCGTGGTTGCGGAGCGCGAGGAAGGTATCGAATATTCGATGTGCGAAGGCGGCGATGTCTTCTACATCCTCACCAATGACGGCGATGCCAAGGATTTCCGCATCATGGAAGCGCCGGTGACCGCGCCGGGCAAGGAAAACTGGAAGGAGGTCGTGCCGCACGAGCCGGGTCGCCTCATTCTCTCCGTCGATGCCTATGCCCGCCATCTGATCTGGCTGGAGCGCCGCGACGGCCTGCCGCGCATCGTTATCCGCGATCGCCGCACGGGCGAGGAACATTCCATCGCCTTTGCCGAGGAAGCCTATTCGCTTGGCCTGCATGGCGCTGCAGAATACGACACCGATGTCATCCGCTTCTCCTACTCCTCGATGACGACGCCAAGCCAGTTGTTCGACTACAATATGGTGACGCGCGACCGCACGCTGCTGAAAACGCAGGAAGTGCCTTCCGGCCATAATCCCGACGATTACATTACCCGCCGCATCATGGCGCCTGCCCATGACGGCGAGTTGGTGCCGGTCTCGCTGCTTTACCGCAAGGATGTAGCGCTCGACGGTTCGGCCCCCTGCCTGCTTTATGGCTACGGCGCCTATGGCATCACCATTCCCGCTTCCTTCTCCACCACAACGCTGTCTTTGGCAGACCGTGGCTTCATCTATGCCATCGCCCACATTCGCGGCGGCAAGGACAAGGGTTTCGAGTGGTATGAAACCGGCAAGATGAAAGACAAACAGAACACGTTTAAGGATTTCATCGCGGCTGCCGATCATCTGGTCAAGGAAGGCTTTACCTCCTACGACCGCATCATCGCGGAAGGCGGTTCGGCAGGGGGAATGCTGATGGGCGCCGTCGCCAACATGGCCCCGGAAAAATTTGCCGGCATCATCGCTGCGGTTCCCTTCGTGGACGTGCTGACGACCATGCTTGATGACACGCTGCCGCTAACCCCGCCGGAATGGCCGGAGTGGGGTAATCCGCTGGAATCGGAAGAGGAATATCAGTGGATCGCCGCCTACAGCCCCTATGACAATGTCGGGGAAAAGCCCTATCCGCCGCTGCTTGCGCTTTCCGGCCTCACCGACCCGCGCGTGACCTATTGGGAACCGACCAAATGGGTGGCGAAACTGCGCGAAAAGACGACGGGGGAAGCCCCGATCCTGCTTAAGACCAACATGGCGGCTGGCCATGGAGGCAAGTCGGGCCGTTTCCAGCGGCTGGAAGAAATTGCCTTCGAATATGCCTTCGCACTGAAGGTCGCGGGCAAGGACACCGTCTGACACGCTGAATGCAGAAACGGGCGGCGATCCAATCGTCGCCCGATCTTATTTTGGACTAAAATACCTGCAAAAATCTCGTTATTGAATATTTTTTCCACAAATTATCATACGCATCTTTTATTTAAATAAAATCTTTATCGACATTGAATTTTTATTTCTAGTTGCTGCAACTCATAATATATCTTCCGCAAACGCAAATAATTCCCATGTATTACGTCACCGGAAAAAATGTTCCGGAAATCGAACGCATGGCTGCGTTGCGCCATTTCGCATTGCAATATCACTTTTCGGCCGTATTATCCGGGCCGTTGACATATTCATGCGCCTTTTCGCCGCCTTTCTCGCGGCAATCCTGCAGCACGTCTTGCGGATAATCTTATCGCCGGATTTTTTCGGCTTTTTCATGCGCCATGTCAGTTCGCCCTTGGCAATCCGGGCTTTGCAGTGCTCCCGCTTTGCCAATTGAAAACACTGCATCAGACTTGGAGGTCTCCCATGAAGAAACTCCTAGCCTCGACCATTCTCGTAACGGGCTTTACCATCGCTGCCGGTGCAGCAAATTCCGCCAACGCCGCAGAAACATGTGGCAGCGTCACCATCGCCGAAATGAACTGGGCATCCGCCGGTGTTGCGGCTTACGTCGACAAGTTCATCATGGAAAACGGCTATGATTGCACGGTCAACGTCATCAGCGGCGACACCACTCCCACATTCACCTCCATGAATGAAAAGGGCCAGCCGGATATGGCGCCCGAAATGTGGGTGAATACCCTTGGCGCCCCCTATGAGGACGCCGTCAAGAAAGGCAACCTGATCCAGGAAAGCAAAATCCTGAGTGAAGGTGGCGTTGAAGGCTGGTGGATTCCCAAATATCTCGCCGACGAACACCCCGATATCAAGACAGTTGAGGACGCACTCAAGCATCCCGAGCTTTTCCCCGCGCCGGAAGACGCCAGCAAGGGTGCCGTGTTTGGCTGCCCGCCGGGCTGGGGCTGCCAGCCAACGACCGCCAACCTGTTCAAGGCACGCAAGGCCGACGAGAAGGGCTTCGCCCTGATCGATACCGGCTCCGCCGCGGGCCTCGATGGCTCGATCTCCAATGCCTATGAGAAAAAGCAGGGCTGGCTCGGCTATTACTGGTCCCCGACGGCCATTCTTGGCAAGTACGACATGGTGAAACTGGACGATGGCGTGGCACTCGACCGCGAGGCCTACGACAATTGCATCGCCAAGCCTGATTGCGCCGATCCCAAGCCAAACGCCTATCCGGTGGCAGAGGTATTCACTGTTGTCACCAAGGACTTTGCCGAGAAGGCCGGTCCTTCCATCGACTATATCCGCAAGCGGCAGTGGGACAACGAGACCGTCGCCAAGGTTCTGGCCTGGATGGATGAAAACCAGGGCACCAACGAAGACGGCGCGGAATATTTCCTCGAGAACAACGAGGATATCTGGACGAAGTGGGTTTCGCCCGAGGTGGCGGAGAAGATCAAGGCTTCGATGTGATTGGTTGATGAGAGTGGGAAGCTTCGGTTTCCATCCGTGGCTTTACCCCCTCTGCCCTGCCGGGCATCTAGATCGGCTGGGCTCACCCTTCTCACAAATCCGCAACCTGTTTGATGGGCGGGACTTTGCCTCGGATCGATCTCCCCCCTTGTGGGGGAGATGTCCGGCAGGACGGAGGGGTGCCCCGCGCTCCAGCCTCGACCACCCATCCCCCAAAACCAAAAGGGAAAACAACAATAATGGCCCTCTGTAACTATCTGCCGGATATGCTGTGCAAGTTTCCGGCCATCGATAACGGCACGATGCGTGTGGCACGCAAGACCATCGATGACGGTTTTCGCGATATCGTGCGCAATTACGGCGATGCGATCGATGTGATCGTGCATCCGCTGCAGCTCTTTCTCAACTCCTCGGAGCGGCTGTTCATCCAGACCCCGTGGATCGTCACCATGCTGGTCATTCTGGCGATCGTGCATCTGGCCGGGCGCAGCTTCAAGATCACCGGTGGCACGGCCATCTCCCTGCTCATGATCGGCGCAGTCGGCCTCTGGCGCGACGCCATGACGACGCTTTCCATCGTCGCCATCGCCACGCTGATCGCCATCGTCATCGGCCTGCCGCTCGGCATTTTGATGGGACGCTCCGAACGGTTGCAGCGTATCATCAATCCCGTGCTCGACGTGATGCAGACCCTGCCAAGCTTCGTTTATCTCATCCCCGTGGTGGTGATTTTCGGCATCGGCAAGGTACCGGGCCTGATCGCAGTGGTGATCTACGCCATTCCACCCGTCATCCGCCTGACCAGCCTCGGCATTCGCCTGGTAGACCGGGAAGTGCTGGAAGCCGCCAATGCTTTCGGCTCCTCCAACGGCCAGAAGCTGTTCAATGTGCAGCTGCCGCTGGCGTTACCCACCATCATGACCGGCATCAACCAGACCATCATGATGGCACTCGCCATGGTCGTCGTCGCCTCCATGGTCGGCGTCGGCGGTCTCGGCAAGAATGTGCTGCAGGCCATCAACAACCAGTTTTTCACGGTGGGCTTCCTGAACGGTTTCGCTCTGGTCGCCATCGCCATCATGTTCGACCGGGCAAGCCAGGCTTTCGGCAAGCGCCTGCAGAAATACCGCGAGGTCTCCCATGGCTAAAAGCATCGAAATCAGGAATCTTTACAAGATCTTCGGCAAGCATCCCGAGAAGTACCTCGAAGCGGTGCGATCATGCATGGACAAGGTCGAGCTGAACGACAAACACAACCATGTGCTCGGTCTCAACAACATCAACATCACCATGCCGGGCGGCAAGATCACCGTGGTCATGGGACTTTCCGGTTCCGGCAAGTCGACGCTGATCCGCCACATCAACCGGCTGATCGACCCGACCGCAGGTGAGGTTCTCTACGACGGCGAGGACATTTGCGGCATGAGCACTTCGGCGCTGCGGAAATTCCGCCGTCACAAAACGGCGATGGTGTTCCAGAAATTCGGCCTCCTGCCGCATCGCACCGTGCTGGAAAACAGCGTCTACGGCCTCGATATTCAGGGCATGCCACGCAAGGACAGCGAAGAGAAAGGCCGTTACTGGCTGGATCGTGTCGGTCTTGCCGGCTATGAGGATTATTATCCGAACCAGCTTTCCGGCGGCATGCAGCAGCGCGTCGGCCTTGCCCGCGCGCTTGCCAACGATGCCGATATTCTCCTGATGGACGAGGCCTATTCGGCTCTCGATCCGCTGATCCGTGTCGATATGCAGACGATGCTGCTCGACCTTCAGCAGGAGCTGAAAAAGACTGTGGTATTCATCACTCACGATCTGGATGAGGCTTTGCGGCTCGGCGACCACATTGCCATTCTGAAAGACGGCGAAGTGGTGCAGCAGGGCGACGGCCAGAGCATCATCCTTTCCCCTGCGGATGGTTACGTCACCGACTTCGTGCGCGACGTCAACCGCAGCCGTGTGCTTCAGGCGACCACCGTGATGGAACCGCTGACGGCGAAACCCGAGGGCATGTCGGTGCCGGAAAACGCGACACTGGAAACCATCGCCCGCGATATGTCGGAGGCGAACGAAACCAGCGCCCATGTGGTGGATGAAGACGGCAAGCCAGTCGGCGCCATCGGCCTCGACACGCTGGTGGCGGCGATGGTCACGCCGGCACCTCAGGAGGCGGAGGCCGGGGTGGCAGTCGTGGAGGAAGCGGAAAAAATCCCGGAACCGGCGGCGCCTGTGGAGAAGGAAACCGCGTAATCCGGCACCAACAGGATTTGCCTTTCTTTCAGAAGACCGAAAAAGCCCCAGCCCCGCTGCGCAAAAGACATCGGAGCTGCCTGGCCGCGTCCAAACTCTTTCGTCATACCGGCCTAGAGCCGGCATGACGGGAGTTGGGGTGTTTGGCGCCAGAGTTTGAGCTGCACAACAGGGTCGCCATGGCGAGCACGACGCGAAGTGTGGGCAAGGCCGGCAATGCCCGCCTTTCCATCCAACCATGCAAAAACGAAGCACCCCTTTGCCACGTGTCAAGCCGGGAACGACATTGCAATGCAACAAGCGCAAGCTTCGGGCAAGCCGCCGCCGTTAACCATTTGTTAACTTTTGAACGCGGAATCACTGGCATGCAGATCGAAAGCAATATTGGCGGATACAATTATCAGGCTCGTGTCCGCGACATCGAAAAACCCGGCAGCGCGCAGAGCGCGCCTGAGGAACAGGCCGTAAAACGCGGCCCCGGCAACCCTACCGTTTCCAGCACCGTTCTTTCCCGTTCGCTGGCCAACGTGCTGTGGGCCGTCGGCAATGGCAGCGCGCCGGCCCACACGCCGGCTGCGACCTCCGCCGAAGACAAGGCAGAAGCGCAGGCCGAATGGGTGCGCAGCGCCTATTCCGAATACGAATAGATGATTCCGATCAGACCCTTGCCGGGCTGACCTCCACCGTTACATGTGAGAGTTCATGTATGGCTGCAAGCTTCTGCTTGTAGAAAGCCGGCGCCTTCGGCACCTGCGAGTGGATGGCGACAATGGCGGCGTGATGCCCCGGCCCCACCTGCCAGACGTGCAGGTCGGTAATGCGATCTTCTTCCGTCTCCACGCTTTCACGGATTTCCTGCGGCAAGTCCTCCGTCAGCGGAACCGCATCAACCAGCGTCGTTGCCGTGGAGCGAATGAGTCCCCATGACCAGCGGGCAATCACCACACCGCCGACAATACCCATCAACGGATCGAGAAAGGACCAGCCGTTCCACTTGCCGAGCAGCAGCGCGACAATGGCGAGAACGGAAGTCAGCGCATCGGCGAGTACATGCAGATAGGCTGCGCGCAGATTATTGTCCCTGCCGCCCTTCGCACCGTGCTCGCCGTGATGCGCGTGCGAGCCGTGATCGTGATGGGCGTGGCTGCCATGGCCGTGATGGGCATGCGAACCATGTGCGTGACCATGGCCATGGCCGTGATCGTGATCGTGATCATCCTTCAACAGCACGGCGCTGACGAGATTGACGGCAAGACCGATGAGGGCGACGAGGATCGCCTGATTGAAGTCGATCTGAACAGGATTGAAAAGCCGCATCGCACTTTCAACGGCGATGAGCAGCGCCACCACCGCCAGCACGATGGCGCTGGCAAAACCGGCGAGATCACCGAACTTGCCGGTGCCGAAGGTGAAGCGCGGATTGCGCGCCTCACGCCGGGCATAGAGATAGGCCAGCGCCGAGATGAGCATTGCGCCCGCATGGGTGGACATGTGCCAGCCATCCGCCGTCAGCGCCATGGAACCGAACCAGTGGCCGGCGACGATCTCCGCCACCATCATGACTGTGGTCAGCGCAATCACCATCCACACGCGCTTTTCATTGCGCTCATGGTTCCGGCCTAGGAAAACATGGTCGTGGCCGGACGCTGCGGGAAATTCGGATATCGTCGTCATGTCGCTAATCCTGTTCGATCCTGGAATATTCTGTTTCACGCATGTCTTTTCCCAAAGCCGCGGACACTTTTGGGAGAGAGGTTAGCGGATGTAGGTCTTCAGCACCTGGGCCAGCTCTTCCGCCGCACGCGCCCGCTCGTCTTCATTTTCGGCGTGCACGACGTGCTCATGCAGATGTTCCTGCATCACCTCCCCCGTCAGGCCGGAAAGCGCACCGCGCACCGAGGCCAGCAATTGCAGCACCTCGCCGCAGGGCTTGGAATCGTCCAAGGCACGCTCCACCGCCTCCATCTGCCCCTTGAGGCGACGGATGCGAGCGAGAAGCTTCTCCTTGTTGCGGATCGTATGGGACATGAGTACCTCATATACTATAGGGGGGTATACTATATTGCGATGTTTTTTGGTTCAAGCCCTGCGCGACGCAATCTTCGCGAATGTTTCGACCCCTAAAAATACCCCATGAAACTTAGGGGACTCAGTCATGACGACTATCGCAGCAACAACCAGCAGCTATTACGCAACTCCGGTCCGGACCCTTGAGCCGACAAAGACCAGGGAAACAAATGCAACCACCGAGGCCTTGCTGGAACTGACACGGGCGGCACACCGCGCGATTTCCAGCGCCGAGAGCGTTGCCGTTTCCGCCGCACCTGCCGCCGCCAGCGTTTCCGCCGGACTTGCCGCAGCACTTTGGAACCTAGACAGCGGCGCACAGGCCAGAACCGAACCGGCGGTAGATATCGCCGCATCAGCGCAGCCTGACGCCGCCTCCAGCATCGAGACAGAAGTTCTCAAAGCCCTGGCGCAGGCACTCGGCGTGGATGCCGCCGCCTGACACCCATTGAACGGCAGGCTGAAAAGCTATATCTCTAGAGACTAGAGCATCCGGTTCGTTCTTGTCCCGGCTGCTCTTGAGAATATGGAGAAGGCAATGCTGTCCATCGGTGAATTGTCCAAACGTACCGGCGTGAAGGTTCCGACGATCCGCTATTATGAGCAGATGGGCCTCATCCGCGAGGCAGACCGCTCGGAAGGCAACCAGCGCCGTTACGAAAAATCCGATCTCGAAAGGCTGGCTTTCATCCGCCATGCCCGCGATATCGGGCTCAATATCGACGCCATCAGAGAATTGATCGCGCTCAGCCAGCACCGGCAAATGCCGTGCGAGGGTGCGGACCGCATTGCCGCCGAACACCTCGCCCATGTGCGCGAAAAAATCACCAGCCTCAAAAAGCTCGAGCATGAGCTCGAACGTATCGTCTCCCATTGCCATGGTCATTCGATCGAGGATTGTTACGTCATCCGCGCACTTTCCGACCATGGCATGTGCGACGGCGAGCATTGAGGCTGAAGAGCAGGCTTGACAGATTTCAGATTCGAGCGCATTGCATGGACATGATCAACGAACGCGCACCCATCTCCTGCTCGTACTTTTGGGCCTACCTGTAAAGGGCGGCTCGACAGATCATTTTGTCAACAAGCCGCCGTCAGGCGGCTTTGTTGTTTTTCAAGCGTCCTGACGGCACCGATAAAACCGAAGGACCAGAAAAATGACCGAAGATAGTTCCCTTACATTGGAAAGACCGCCCGTCGTCATCATTCGTGGCGCACGCAAGACCGATTTGCCTGAGCTCAATGAGATGATCACCCTGCTTGCCACCTTTCATGGCGATGCGGCGGCGATTACGCCGGCGAAACTGGAACGCGACCTGTTCGGCCCGCTTCCCTGGGTGCATGGGCTGGTTGCGGAAGCCGACGGCGCATTGATCGGTTACGCCCTGATGCTGCCGCTCTACAGGGCGCAGGAAGGCCGCCGCGGGCTTGAGCTGCACCATCTTTTCGTGCGTGACGGTCACCGCGGCCATGGCACCGGCCAGCACCTGGTTTCCCGCGCCCGCGATATCGCCAAGCGCCTCGGTTGCGACTATCTTTCCGTCAGCGCCACGACCGGCAATGTCGCCGCGCATCGTTTCTACGAAAGCATGGATTTCGCGCCGCGCCCGGTCACCGGCATGCGCTACATGCAGTCTATCGCCTGATTGCAACCTTCGGAGACGGTCATGACACGGATTGCCATTGCGCTTGCGCAGGATTTTGCGGACTGGGAACCGGCGCTGCTTGCCGCCGCCGCGCGCGGCTATCTCGGCGTCGAGATCGTTTACGCAACCCCGGACGGCCGGCCCGTGGTTTCAATGGGCGGGCTCAACGTTACGCCCGACACATCCTATGACGCGCTTGATCCTGCTAACATCGATGCGCTCGTCATTCCCGGCGGCCTCAGCTGGGAAAAGGGAACGGCTGTCGATCTTGGCGGGCTGGCACAGCGGTTTCGCGAGAAGGGCCGGCTGGTTGCCGGCATCTGCGCGGCTGCCAGCGCGCTTGCAGGCACGGGCGCCCTTGATGACGTCGCCCATACCGGCAATTCGCTCGCCTCTCACAAGGCCTATCCGTCCTATCGCGGCGAAGCGCTCTATCGCGACCAGCCGAAGGCGGTCAGCGATGGCGGCATCGTAACCGCAGCCGGCAGTGCACCCGTCAGTTTCGCAGTGGAAATTCTGAAACACCTCGGCCTCTTTGGTCCGGAAGCCGAGGCGGAACTTCAGGTTTTTGCGGCGGAGCACCGGTGAGGCTCACCTTGGCATCGAGAGTTTTGCGGATCCTCCCACCCTCATTCCTGTGCTTGTCACAGGAATGAGGGTGGTGGGGAAGTTAAGCCGCGAGACCATCACAAATCACCCCTGATCAAGCACCCGGCAGACACGGGGCGCGACATCCCCGCCCTCCCCCGCAATCGCACGGCGGATATCGCGGCTGTTGAGATGCAGACTGCGACCGGCCGGCAAAGCCGAGCGTTTTATCTTGGCAAGGGCTGCGACCGTAAAGGCAGCCTCATTCTCATGAAAATAGGCGAGCGCCGCTTCCCGTTCCGGGCTGACGCCAAGGACTGCCTTGAAAGCAAGGCGATGCACGGCGCAGAAAGCGCCGTGACCGGGAACGGCAAAACGCAGCGCGTCGAGTTCCTCACTCCATTCGGCTGCGTCCTGCATGGATTTAAGCCTGCTGGAAGCGCTTCAGGAAAAACGCGCTCAATGTTCCGAGCAAGGCCCAGAAGACAAAGCTGGTCACGGTGGCGGCGACGATGAACTGTCGTTCCAGCGGCAGCGGTGCCAGCGCATGTTCACCTTCCGGCGGCAGGGGCGCGCCCACCACATGTGGAGCAACGATCAACACCAGTGCGAGCACGATTGCCCAGGGTTCGCGCCGGAATGCGATCAGCGCAATGCCGCCTGCGGTCGCGGCAACCGTCGAAAGCCACCAGATTTGACGCGCCTCAAGCGCGGCCGCCGGGCTGCCCGGCAGTTCCGGCGGCAGGCCGATCATCGGCGCAAGCATGACGGCGGCAAAACCGGCCACACCCCACAAAAGGCCTTCGCGCCAGCCGGCATCGGTGCCACGCAGCGAGATGAGGCCGGTCAGCACCAGCGCATAACCGATGGCGGTCAGCACGTTGGCGGCGACCGTATAGGCGGTGCGCTCGAAGCCGTCGGCCGGAGACCAGGCTTCCTCATTATGTTCGTGCGCGGGAACGGCAGCGCCGGTCGTGGCCGGAGCATCATGGCTGTGGGGCGCTTCGCCACCGGCATTTTCATAGGTTTCCGCCTTCAGGATCAGCGGCGTGGTGCCGAAAGCCTGCATGGCCGAAACGGCGAAGCCGCCAACGATGCCGACGAGGACGGCGGTAAAAACGATATTGCGAAAGAACGACATGCTTTCCCCCTCAATGGCAAGGGAAAGCATTGGCATGACGTGTGTCATGCGCGGCGTTGTGAACGGCTTCCACATGCGAAAAGCCGACAAAACCGACGACGAACAGACCAAGCACGATCGCCGTCAGCGATTGCGCGAAGCTGCCCGTTTTTGCCGAAACGGCGGCATTTGCCGTATTCTGGTTGATGGACATGGTGACCCCTCTTACGGCGCGACCCCGCGCCTTTAGACGCGGCGGAACGGCAAAACGCCGTGCAGCCGCATGCGATACACTTCACCACGGGGATACGAGACTGACACAGGGCGGCACGTTCAAGCACCACCACCCTGAAATTCCGCTCTTCCGGACACCCCGCCGGCATGGACATTTCCGTGATGGCAGGTCTCCTGGCTTACGGGTCAAAACCTGAAACACCTTCCCGGCATTGCCCTCGTCCATATCCGGCGAGATGCTTACCAGTGGCATTTCGTTTCAGGCTCTCCGCTCACAGTTGCGGGGGCAGCCACGAATGAGGATGTCTCCCTATCGTGTTCCCTTTTCACCTTCCGGAACGCCCGGAAGGAACCATCACAGGATCGTTATCCGATGGGTGTGGGTGGGAGTCAATGGCAGGCCGGCGTGAGAATTGCGCGCCGCGGCTGGATGCCGGATCAAGTCCGGCATGACGGCAAAGGGCTACCGTGCCGGGATGGCCTTCAGATAGGCGGCGATCGCATTGCGGTCTTCGGCCGTCAGATGCGCCATATTCTGCTGCACCTTGACCATGGAGCCGCCGACGCTGTCGAATTCCGGGGTGAAGCCGGTTTCCAGATAGTTGGCAATATCGGCCGCCTCCCAGCTTCCGACGCTCTGCGAGCCGGGGGTGATATCGGGAATCCGGCCCTCGCCTTCGGGATTTGGACCACCGGCCAGCCATTTGCCATCGAGAAAACCGCCAAGCGCATTGCGCGGCGTGTGACATTCGCCGCAATGGCCCGGGCCTTCCACCAGATATTGGCCGCGCAGCAATTCGGCATTGGCATCGGCAAGCTCGACGCGGGGTGGCGCGGATGTATCGAAATAGAGGAATTTCCAGCCGCCCAATGCCATGCGCATGTTGAAGGGGAACGGCAGTTCATGATCCGGCGCGTCATTCTGGCTGGCGGGCAGAACCCGCAAATAACCGAAGAGGTCGTTGATGTCCTTCTGCGTCATGCGGGCATAGGAGGCGTAAGGGAAGGACGGATAGAGATGTTCGCCGTTCTTGCCGACGCCGCGCGTCATCGCATCGCCGAATTCCGAAAGCGTCCAGCCGCCAATGCCATGCTGCGGATCGGAGGAAATATTGGGCACATGGAAGGTGCCGAAGGGGCTTTTCAACGCTTGCCCGCCCGAAAGCGTCAAAAGCGCATCGCCCTTGGCATCTGGTGCCGCATGGCAACTTGCGCAGCCGCCCGCCCAGAACAGCGTTTCGCCATTGGCAAGGTCCGGCTCGCCAAGGCTCACCCAGTGGCTGGGTGCCTGACGCACAGGCGCGGTGACCCAGGCGAAAATGCCGAAACCGGCAATGGCCGCCACCGCGATCCCGCCCGCGAGCTTCGTCCAAATGGAGGCCATGACCCCTCTCCCCATTATCACCTGATGAGATCAGGCATCATTCCCGCTGAAAAAAACGCCGCCGGGAAGCGGCGTTCTTAATAGGATCACTTCTTCAGACGGTAGGTCTGGTGGCACGCACCACAATCGGCACCGAGGGTCTGCATGGCGGCGGTGACGCCTGCCTGATCGGCGGGAAGGCTGGCGAGGACCTTGTCCGCATCGGCACCGAGCTTGGCGGCCTTGGACTTGAAGTCATCGAAATTTTCCCAGATCGCGGGTGCCGCAGCACTGCCGGTCTCGCTGCCCGGGGGAAACTGGTCGGGGAAAGCCTTGGCGTTGGTGCTGATGGTCGTCACGGCAGCCTTTACGGCTTCGGCGTCATAAGGCTTCTGGCCCTTGGAGATGGCAGCAAGCGCCCCCATGGAGCCGCCGATCTGCTTCATCATGCCTTCACGTTTTTCGACTTCGCCGGCAGCGTAGACCGCTCCGGCGCAAAGACAGCCGAAAAGCATGGCCGCCGCGATGGTTTTCAGTTTCATACACTCTCTCCTTGATTCCGGCAGATGCCGAACGCGCGATAACGGCGCGAGGATGCCCTTTCCGCATGGCGAAAAGAAGTCACATTGCAGTGAATTTCCCCAAGAAAACAGAAGTCTAGGAGAGTGCTTCCCAAAGCGTAACCAGGGCTGCGGCAATCAGCATGAAACCGGCGGCGCGGCCGATGAAAATCGTCGCGGCAGGCGAGGAAACGAGCCATGCCCGGCTTTTATCCGCCGTCAGCGCCAGAGCGCCATAGACCGTGAACTGCGTGATGGCCACCATCGCGCCCATTACCAGACCCTGCATCCAGATTGGACCATAGTCGGGTTTGAGGAATTGCGGATAGATCGCCATCATGAAGAGATAGGCTTTCGGATTGGAAAGGCAGGTGAGAACGGCCCGCCAGAACGCCTTTCTGACAGAGGCGCTCGCCTGCGCCTCATCGCCATTGACGGTGATGGCGCTGCGCATCAGGCCGACGCCGATCCAGACCATGTAAGCGGCGCCGGCGACCAGCAGCGGCAGGAACAGCGACGGCATCCAGGCGGCAAGCATGCCGACGCCCAACGCACCGTAAAGTGAATGCACCATGCCGCCGGCGCTCATGCCGCTTGCGGCGGAAAGCCCGGTTCTTTTGCCACCCGTCAACGCACTTGCCAGCACGAACAGCATATCCATGCCCGGCAGGATGATGATGCCGAACAGGACCAGAAAGAAAAGCCAGCGATTTTCGGCGTAACTCATGTCAGTATCTCCCAAAACAGTTTTCGACACATTCGGGAAAACTCATGTTTCTCAATGTGTTTTGCTGCTTATAGGAAAAGCCAACTGACAGCGTTGTGTCAGTTGCGTTGAGAAACCACCGGGAAAAACGGCAATGCGCAAGGCATCGAGACTGTTCGAGATCATCCAGATCCTGCGGGTGGCGCGCAGGCCGATCACCGCGCAGACCATTGCCGAGGCACTGGAAGTCACGGTGCGCTCGGTCTATCGCGATATTTCGGCCCTTCAGACCATGCGCGTGCCGATCGAAGGCGAACGCGGCGTCGGTTACATCCTGCGTCCCGGCTTCAACCTGCCGCCGCTGATGTTTTCCATCGAGGAGACGGAGGCGATCGTGCTTGCGCTCGCCATGGTCGCGCGCACGGGCGATACTGAATTGCGGCAGGCGGCCAAAAAGGTCAGCGACAAGATTGCCGCATCCCTGCCCGAACCCCTGTCGAAAACCCTGTCGGCCAATGCCCTGCACGCCTGGGGCAGCATCGCGCCCTCACCCGCCGGCGTCGATCTTGCCATGGTCAGGCGGGCGGTGCGCGACGAGGAGCGGTTGGACATAACCTATGGCGATGAAACCGGCACCGAGACCCGGCGACAGATCCGGCCCATCGCCATGATCTATTATTCGGAGACGACCAACATCGTCGCCTGGTGCGAGCTAAGGCAAGCGATCCGCAATTTCCGCTCCGACCGCGTTCTGACCTGCAAGACAACCGGCAGCTTTTTCAAGATGGAAGGCGAAAGGTTGCGGCAATTGTGGATGAGCGGCTGGCAGAGCAATCAGCTTGGGACTTCGGAACGAACGACGAATCAAGCCGGCGCGTAAAAGCAACTGATTTAGCGCGTCTTTCAACCTTCGTTGTGTGTCGGGGCCCCCGTCTCAACCGTCATTCCTGTGACAGGGACAGGAATGACGGTTGAGAGGGTGGTGCTGACTTCAAAGCAAGGCAGCGTTATGCTGCAAGTGCTCCAGCACCCTATCGTCCTCCCGCCCGAAACCGCGGATGACGATTCGGTCGGCAAACACATCGGCAATGGCGAAGGTGTTCTGGTCGGGCGTATCCACCATGCCCTTGAAGTTGACGAAGTGAGTGTTGCCCTGCACCCCGTAATTGCCCTCATGATTATGGCCGCTGAACCATGCGACGACCGAAGGGTGTACATCCAGAAGATCAACGATGCGGGGCGCGTCCCACATATTATGGGCGTTGTTCGGATAGACCGGATAGTGGCAGAGAATGACCACTTTTTCACCCGCCGCATCCGCCTTTTGCAGAACGGTCCGCAGCCATTCGAACTGTTCGTCGCTGAGCGACGCATTCCAGTCCTGCGCATTGATCGCACCCACCTCTTTCAGGCGCTTCAGACGCTCTTGCGCCAGCGTGCGGCGCGGATCGCCCGGCGGCGGGGCAAACAAGCTGACCTCGCTGCCGTCAAGCACCACGAAACGTATCTCACCGATAGTGAAATCGTGCCATGGCGACGCCATGCCGAGGCGGGCATGGATGGCGGAGAGGTGTTCGGCGGCAACGGCGAAATCGTGATTTCCCGGCAGCATCACCGAAGGGTGGCGAAGCTGCTCGTAGACGCCAAGGATCGCATCGAAATTTTCAAAACCGCGATCGATGATATCGCCCAGCGTTACCACGAAGGCCAGTTCCTCGCGATTGAAGGCGTCGATCGCTTCGCCAAGCTTTTTCGGGCTTTCGGCATAATACCGGCCCATATCCGGGCGGGGTTCGGCATCGGCATATTGGGGATCGGCAACAATGCCGAATGAGAAGAGCGGTGTGGTTTTTTCAGTCATGATGCGCCGCGATAAACCGGGCGGATGACAGGCTTGTGACAAATGGAAGCGACACGCTGGATTGTCGACCTCAAAAGCAGAACACCCGGCCTTTGGGGGGCCGGGTGCTCAAAAAATTACAATCCGCAAAACTTACTTGGAAGCGGCTTCGTAACGCTCCAGGACATAGTCCCAGTTGATGAGGTTGTCGACGAAGGCTTCGAGGTACTTCGGACGCAGGTTGCGGTAGTCGATGTAGTAGGAGTGTTCCCATACGTCGACGCCGAGGATCGGTTCTGCGCCATGAACCAGCGGATTTTCGCCGTTCGGGGTCTTGGAGATTTCGAGCTTGCCGTTCTTGACGGAAACCCATGCCCAGCCCGAGCCGAACTGCGTGGTGCCGGCAGCGATGAAATCAGCCTTGAACTTGTCGTAACCGCCGAGATCGGAGGCGAACGCCTGTTCCAGCTTGCCCGGCAGCTTGTTGCCGCCGCCGTCCTTCTTCAGCCACTTCCAGAAATGGACGTGGTTGTAATGCTGGGCAGCATTGTTGAAGAGACCAGCATTGGTGCCAAAGGACTTCTTCACGACTTCCTCAAGCGAAAGGTCGGAAAGACCGGCTTCCGCCGCCAGCTTGTTGCCGTTGTCGACATATGCCTTGTGGTGCTTGTCGTGATGGAACTCGAGCGTCTCGCGCGACATGTATGGTGCAAGCGCGTCGTAGTCGTAGGGGAGTTCAGGAAGTTCGAAGGCCATGGTTTTTACTCCTTTTTGCAGCGGGTTACCGCTCCTAGAAACCGTGTGAGCGGACCATAGGAGCGAACCTCTGTTTGGGCAACCTGTGAAATATCAAAATGTTCCGACAAAAGAGAAAATTCCTCTCAAGCCAGCCGCCACCACATTTGTTTCACAACCCTGGCGTACTGTTTTCCACCCTATCGGTTCGCTTTTGATGAAATTGCAGGAAGGAAATTCCATGACCCGCCCCATGATCCATCGCGCGCTGCTTTTCGCCGTCTTCTCCTCGCTGGCGCTACCCGCCGTCGCATCGTCTGACGATGCCTGGAAGGAATTCGTGGCGGATGTGCAGACGGCGTGCCTTGGCGCCGGCAAAGACATGATCGAGGACGCCAAGGTGGTGGTCGATCCGGTGGGCAGCGAGAATTATGGCCTCGCCGTCCTCACCGGCAAGGCCAAGGGCGCGGATGCGACGATCAGCCATATCTGCGTTTACGACAAGAAGACCAAGGCCGTCGAACTCGGCAGCGAGCTTGCCGGCGATACGCTGAAGGTTGAAATCCCCGGCTCCACCAAGCCCTGAGGTTTCAGAAACGGGGCGTGGTGTCGCCATCGCCCAGCGCGCGCTGCATCAGCACCGTGTCCAGCCACTGGCCGTGTTTCCATCCGATGGACTTGAATGTGCCGACATGCTCGAAACCGGCGGCGCGGTGAACCCCGATGGAGGCGGCGTTGGCGCTATCGCCGATGACCGCAATCATCTGCCGAAAGCCGCGCGAAGTCGCATCCTCGATCAGCGCATCGAGCAGCTTGCGGCCAATTCCCATGCCCTTCATGGCCGGATCGATATAAACGGAATTCTCCACAGCAGCACCATAGGCCGGGCGCGGACGATAGGCGCCGGCATAGGCATATCCGGCTACCTTTCCGTCGATTTCGGCGACGAGATAGGAGTAGTTGCCTTCCACCAGCAATCGGCGGCGCTCAAGCATCATATCCACGCTTGGCGGATCGATCTCGAAGCTGGCGCGGCCATGCAGCACGGCATCCCGGTAGATTTCGGTAATGGCTGGAATATCCGCCTCCTCGCAGGGGCGGATGGTAAGGCTGGAAATTGTGGGAAGGGTCATTCTCGTGTCCTGTGGTCATTCACGGCATTATTGTGCATTGCGGCTCAGTCAAAATAAAGATTATCTGTCTTATACAAACGATAAGGTTTTCTTTGATGATGGACCTCGATCTGCGGCAGGTGCGCAGCTTCATGGATGTCGCCGAACTCGGCAGCTTTTCCGCCGCAGCCGATAAGGCGGGGCTGACGCAGCCGGCCATCAGCCTGCACATCCGGCTGCTGGAAAAGCAGCTCGGTGTGCGGCTGATCGAACGGGTCGGCAGGCGCGCGCAGCCGACGGCGGCGGGCCGGGACTTTCTCATCCATGCAAGACGGATTGCGGAAGAAGTGGCGCATGCCATCGATACCGTAGCCCCTCATCGCAGCGGCGTGACGGGACGCCTGCGCATCGGCACGGGCGCCACCGCCTGCATCTATCTTCTGCCGCCAGTGCTGGGCAAAATCCGCCAGGTGATGCCGGGGATAGACATCGTCGTGCAGACCGGCAATACCCACGATATACTGAGGCTTCTCGAAGCCAATACGATCGATGCGGCGGTGGTGGCCCTGCCGGCCAGCGGCCGCAGCCTCGATATCAGCGACATCCATCTCGATGAACTGGTTGCGGTTTTCCCGCTTGGCACCATCAGCGATGCAACAATCCTGAATGCCGAGACGCTTTCGACACAGCCATTGCTGCTTTACGAGGGCGGCAATACGCGCAAGCTCGTGGATCAATGGTTTTCGGCAAGCGGCCGCACCGTGCAACCCGCCATGGAACTGGGCAGCGTCGAGGCCATCAAGAAACTGGCCGGCGCGGGCCTTGGCCTTGCCATCGTGCCACGCATGGCGATGGAGCATGAAGGTGCTGCATCGGGGCTTGAATGGCGCTCGCTCGAGCCGCCGCTCGAACGGCGGATCGCCCTTGCCCTCAGACGCGACAAGCACATGACCGCGCCACTAAGGGCGCTCGCTGCTCCATTGCCAAACCTGCAGAAACGATGAAGCCCGCGTCGATTTCGGACGCGGGCTTCGATCTGTTGATGCTTGCGACTTTTTTCTTTCGCCATGCCGGATTGGATCCGGCATCCAGCCACGGCGCGTCTGCGCCGTGAGAAGAGTCGTGCGCGATCAGAGACTTGACCGCGCTGGACCCCGGAGCCAAAGGCAATCTCGTCCTCAGAACTCGGTCCAGTCATCACCCTTCACGGCCAGCGCGGCATTGCCACGCGAAGCAGTGACCGGGCGGGATCTGGACGGCTGGGAGACAGGTGCACGTGCGGGGCTTGCCTCTCGCATGTGCCTTGCCGTCTCGCGCAATGCGGAAGTCTGCTGACCGAGCTGGAATTGCGCCAACAAAGCCTGGAGGTTGGCACATTCCTGCGCAAGACCAGCACCGGCCGCATTCATTTCCTCAACCATCGCGGCGTTCTGCTGCGTAGCCTGATCCATGTGGTTGACGGCGGTGTTGACCTCGGAGAGACCGGCGGACTGTTCCTGCGCCGCGGTGGCGATGGCGTCCATATGCGTGTTGACGGACAGTACGAGCTGCTCGATCTCGGAAAGCCCGACGCCAGTATCGGCGACAAGCTTCACGCCTTCACCCACCGCAACGGCTGACGTGTTGATGAGCTGCTTGATTTCCTTGGCGGCCTTGGCGGAACGCTGGGCCAGTTCGCGCACTTCCTGTGCAACGACTGCAAAACCCTTGCCCGCATCGCCCGCCCGCGCCGCCTCGACGCCCGCATTCAGCGCCAGAAGGTTGGTCTGGAAGGCGATTTCGTCAATAACACCGATGATCTGGCCGATCTGGCGCGAGGAATGCTCGATGCGTTCCATGGCGGAAACGGCATCGCGCACCACCTTGCCGGAAAGATCGGCCTTTGCCCTTGCCTCACGCACCGTGTCACGCGCATCGCCTGCCCGCTTGGAGGTGGCCGAAACATTGGCGGTGATCTCTTCCAGCGCGGCAGCGGTCTCTTCCAGAGAGGCAGCCTGCTGCTCCGTGCGGCGGGAAAGATCGTCGGATGCCGACGAAACCTCGTGAGCGCCGCCATTTACCGTCTGCACGGACTGGCCGACACTTGTCAGCGCTTCGCGCAGTTGAACGACGGAGCTGTTGAAATCGTGCCGCAGCGCCTCGAATTGCGGTGCGAACGGCGTGGCGATCTCGCAGACCATATCGCCGGAAGCGAGACGGCGAAGACCGCCCGCCAGCGAACCCGTGGCCTGATTGAGCCGTTCTTCGGCCTCGGCCTCGGCGCGCTGCTGCAACTCGATACGGTCCCGCTCGGCCCGCTCGCGGTTGGCCAGGGCTTCGGATTCCAGCTGCCTGTTGCGGATTGCCGCCTCGCGGAAGATTTCCACCGCGCGGGCCATCTCGCCGATCTCGTCGCCGCGTTTTGCGCCGGCGACATCGATCGAAAGATTGCCGCCCGAAAGCTCCATCATCGCGTTGGTCAGGCGGCTGATCGGGCGGGTGACGCGGCCGACGATGACGGCAAGCGAGAGGATACAGAGCGCCAGTGTCGCGATGAAGACGACGAGATAGATCATCGCATCGATGAAGGCGTCCTGTTTGGCCTGTGCGGCATTTGCGTCCAGAACATCCATGGCGGCAGAAGCGATTTTCGCAATCGTGCCGAGGTTTTCGGTGACGGTGGTGCGCCAGCTGTCCATGGTGAAGGCAGGCGTGCGACCATTCATGAGATCGTCGATGAGCTTGGCGCGCTGCGTGCTGAAATCGCCCTTGAAGTAAGTCTCGTCCGCCGTGGCGTAGATATCCTTGAGCGATTGCGGCGTCGATTCATGCGTAACCAGATCGCCGGTCGCTTTCCAGGCGAAAGCCGCACCCGCATCGAATGCGCCGAGCTGCTGCATCTCCTGCGCCGTCAGTGGACGGTTCTGGGCAACGGCAGCGTTGAGAATGACGGTGGCGCTGCCGCCAAGGGCACGGGCAGACCAGCCGTAAGAGCGCAACTGGATCAAACCGGTCTGACCCTGATCGAGAGAGCGAACAGTGCCTTCAAGCGCCGTCGAGCCCGCCTCGAGCGAGGCGAGGAAATCGCCGCCGAGCGCCATTACCGTCTTGTCGAGCCCGCCTTCGCGCCGGTCGAGCGGCAGCGAAACGTTGGCGTCAACCTTCTTTCGCAATTCGACGAACTGCGCGTAGACATCTTTAACGCGCTTCAGCGGTGCCTGAAGCTGCGTGTCTTCAAGCGACGAAGACTGCGTGAGGAATGCCGTCATGGCAGCATCCACCTTCTGGCGTGCGGCCTGCACGCTGGCGACGCTGCCCGTCGATTTCGACGGATCGAGCGTCAGTGCCGTGGCGCTGTCGCCGCGTTCACTGCGGAAATTCAAAAGAGCGTTGAAAAGAAGCTTGTCGAGCGAGACGAGTTGCGCAACCTCTGAAAAGGTGCCGGCGCGATTGGCCGACCGCCACAACTCGTTTCCGACCAAACCGGCCAGCGCGAGGCTGATGGTAAGAAAAAATCCTACAAGTACATTACGAATGCTGAAAGACATCTGGCGGCCCTCGTTAGCCGGAAGGGAAGATGCTGCAAACTACGTGTGGTTTGTCTAAAATTGGATTAAATTCCCCTCAGTTTTCGCGGGAAAATACTGCACTGCAAAAACAAAAGGCCACGGCAAGCCGAACGCCTGCCATGGCCCTGATCGAAATACCTGTCAGCCTTGCCCACCAGACAGAAAATCACATTCGATTTTCGTCCGTAACGATGCGCAGATTAAAGAGAGTCAGAGCGTCCGGCAGGACGCACGGCGCTCTAGACGTCTGCGCCGAGACGTGCCCAATCCATGTAAAGATCGAGCGCCTTTCGGGCGACCGGACCTGCCTGCAATGCGCGGTCATCGAGTTTCACAACAGGGGAAACCTTGGAATAATTGCCCGAGCAGAAGATTTCATCCGCCCCGCGGAAATCCTCGACCGACAGGGTCGCTTCGCGCACTTCGAAACCGGCCTGGCGCAGAAGGCTCATCACCCGCGAACGGGTGATGCCGGCAAGGAAGGTGCGGTTCGGAACCGGGGTGAAGACGACGCCGTCCTTGACCATGAAGACGTTGGACGATGCCGATTCAGCGACATTGCCGTTCATGTCGCACATCAGGGCGTTGTCGAAACCGCGTGCACGGGCTTCCAGAATGGCGCGGCCGCTATTGGGGTAAAGGCTACCGGCCTTGGCATCCGTCATCGCGGTTTCCGGTGAAGGACGGCGCAGCGGCGAGACGGTGAGTGTCAGCGATGCGCCGGCATTCATCGGCGCTTCGAAAAGGCACAGCGCAAAACGGGTGGAATTGGCATCGGGCGCGACGACGCTGCCCGGCGAACCGTGTTCTGCCCAATACATCGGCTTGATGTAGATTTCGGTCTTGCCGTCGAATCTATTGACGCCTTCCAGCGCCAATGCCTCGATCTCTTCCGCCGTCATGGTCGGCTTCATGCCCATGTTGGTGGCCGAGCGGTTGACGCGCTGGCAATGCAGATCGAGATCGGGAGCCACGCCATCGAACCAGCGCGCGCCGTCAAACACCGTGGAGGCCAGCCACATGGCATGCGAGGTCGGGCCGATGAGCGGCGGATTGCCGGGCAGCCATTGACCATCAACATAGGTCCAGGTGGTTGATCGGGGTGCGGTATCGACGGTCATGACTGTCTCCTGTCTTGAGCATCTCCGCCTTTCTGCAAAAAGCGAAAGAGCTCTATCTTTTTCGTCCTGCCACATTGCCGCACGCAAAACCGCTTCGCACTTTCGGTGGCAATGCTCTGAAATCGGCGGGAGTGAATGCCTCTGACCGGGTGAGGTCAAGTTTTAATTGCCGCCATGTCTTATTTTGATGGAAAATAACAAATGCATGCCCTGACAAAGACGTTTTGTGAGGCGAAACAAAAGGTTGATGAATAGATCCATCACAATAATTCATGCATTGGATGATGGCGGGGGGATTTCGCCCATGCGATGCTGTCAGTCTGACGGCGCTTGCAACGCCCTTTACCATTCTTGTTCGCCGATCCGAATGCAACACGTCAGCAGGAGAAAATCATGGCATGGTCCGCCCAGCAATATCTGAAATTTGAAGACGAGCGGACACGCCCGGCAAGGGATCTTCTGGCGCAGGTGCCGCTGGAGCGCGTGCTGAACGGTTACGATCTGGGCTGCGGCCCGGGCAATTCCACCGAGCTTTTGACCGATCGTTACGGCGTCAACGTCATCACCGGCATCGACAGCGACGACGACATGCTGGAAAAGGCGGCGGACCGGCTGCCCAACACCCGTTTCGGCAAGGCCGATCTCGGCAACTGGCGGCCCAGCCAGAAGGCGGACCTGCTTTATGCCAATGCGGTGTTCCAATGGGTGCCGGATCATCTTGCCGTTCTTTCGCAGCTGATGGACCAGCTGGAAAGCGGCGGCGTGCTTGCCGTGCAGATGCCTGACAATCTGCAGGAGCCGACACATCGCGCCATGGAGGAAACGGGAGCAGACGGCCCCTGGAAGGACAAGTTTGCGGATGGCAGATTACGCCGCAAACCCCTGCCCGCGCCATCAGCCTATTTCGATGCGCTGACACCGAAATCCGCGCGGGTGGATGTGTGGCACACCATCTACAACCACCCCATGAAGGATGCGGAAAGCATTGTGGAATGGGTGAAGGGCACGGGTCTGCGCCCCTATCTTGCCGCCGCCGGCGAGGAACACCGCGAGGCCTTCCTCAACGACTATACCAGGCGCATCGCAGCCGCCTATCCGCCCATGGCAGACGGCCGGCTGCTGTTGCGTTTTCCGCGCCTGTTCGTGGTGGCGGTGAAGAAGTAGCGTAGTTTTCGCCTCCCCTCATTCCTGTGACCAGCACAGGGATGAGGAGAGCTTAGAGTACGACATGGCTACGGAACTATTTTGCCAATCGGCCTCAACGCATTATCTCTAACCCGCGAAGGCGTAGACCCTCAGACGATGGCCGTCGGGGTCGGCCGCAGTGAATGTGTAGCCGAAGTCCATCGTGCCGGGCTGCTGCAAAATGGCGATGCCCTTTGTCTTCCAGTCGGCGAAGGCTTCATCCACCTGCGCACCGCTTTCGACGCGGAAGGCAAGCTCGCCGCCACCGCCCGCGACCGATGCCTTCGGCTCCACCGTATGCCTCGACCAGAGGCCGAGCTTCATGCCGTTTTGAAGCACGAACAGGGAGAATGTCGGAGAGGCTTCGACCGGCTCTGCGCCGAGCAGGGCTTTATAAAATTCCGTGCTGGCCGGCGGGTTGTCGACGTAGAGAATGGTGAAATCGGGATGGGTCATGGCTGTTCTCCTTGAGTTGCGGATGAACAGGTTCTAGACCCCCGGTGCTGTCAGTTTTTGTCAGCATGATTTTGTTGCCGTCGCTTTTTTTCCCGCTCGCGCCAGTCCTTCAGCAGGGAATGGCGGCGGCGGGGATAACGCTTGTCCAGAGGATTGAAGCTCTCGATGCGGTCGGCCCGGAAACTGCGGAAATCCTGCCGCGTCTCGCACCATGCCAGCACCACCCGCACCAGATCGAAAAAAGCGAGCGCGAAGGGCCAGATCACCCGCTCCGTCAATTCTCCCTTCTCGTCGCGATAGGTCATCACGACCTTACTCTCCTTGCGAATAATATCGCGAATGGCGGCGAGATCGACGTGGATGGTGGCCATGGCCTGCCCGGGGCCGACAAGCAGGGTGGAATTATCGAGCTCCTCACGCAGGGCATCGGGCAAAACGGCGGCGATCTTGACGAGTGCGGCGCGGGCGGCCTGCGCCAAGCCCTCATCGGCACGGCCCGCGACCCATCGCGACCCGAGCACAAGCGCCTCGATCTCCTGCTGCGAAAACATCAGCGGCGGCAGCAAAAAACCGGGACGCAGCACGTAACCCACACCCGCCTCGCCCTCGATGTCAGCACCCTGCGCCTGAAGCGTTGCTATATCGCGGTAAAGCGTGCGCAGGCTGACGCCGGTTTGCGCGGCCAGCGCCGTACCGCTGACCGGCATGCGGTGGGCGCGCAGGATCTGCAACAGATCAAGAAGCCGTTGTGAGCGCGACACGCGTGGTTCCTCCACATTCCGATCATGCCATCTACGACGTTTCACCATCGACTGGTAGCCTCGCGCACAGTGCCTCGCAATGGCGAGACGCTTGAAACCAATGGCGCGGACACCAGTTAATAAAAGACCGCTTCCCCATCCGGCATTCCTTGCCGGCCATGTTTGCAATAAACAGGAGAGACATGCATGTATGACGTCAACGCGAATGGCGCGAACATTCCCGCCCTCGGTTTCGGCACCTTCCGCATTCCGGAAGAGGATATCAGGCGCATTTTGCCGGAGGCGCTGAAACTCGGTTTCCGCCATGTCGATACGGCGCAGATCTACAAGAATGAAGGTGCGGTTGGCGAAGTGATCGCGAAGTCCGGCATTTCCCGGCACGATATTTTCCTGACCACCAAGGTCTGGGTGGACCGCTACCGCCACGCTGATTTTCTCGCCTCCGTCGATGAAAGCCTGCAAAAGCTGAAGACGGATTATGTCGATCTCCTGCTGCTGCACTGGCCGAAAAGCGATGTGCCGCTGGCGGAAAGGATCGGCGCGCTGAACGACGTGCGCAAGGCCGGAAAGGTGCGCAATATCGGCATTTCCAACTTCAACGTGGCGCTGACGGAAGAGGCGGTCAAACTCTCCGACACGCCGCTTGCCACCAACCAGATCGAATACCATCCCTATCTGGACCAGACGAAGGTGATTGCGGCCGCGCGCAAACACGGGCTTTCGGTCACTGCCTATTATCTGATGGCGGATGGCAAGGTGCCTGATGATTCGGTTCTGAAGGATATTGGTGCGAGGCACGGCAAGACGGCCGCACAGGTGGCGCTGCGCTGGGCGGTGCAGCAGCCGGATGTCGTGGCGCTTTCCAAGACCGCAACCGAAAGCCGCCTCAAGGAGAATTTCGACATTTTCGATTTTGCGCTCTCGGAAGAGGAAATGCAGGCGATCCACGCGCTTGCCAAACCCGATGGCCGCATCGTCAACCCCGGTCACCTCGCGCCCGACTGGGACGATTGACTGCGTTGAACCCCGTCCGGTCTCACCGCTGCGTCAACGCCAGTTTCGCCCCGAGCGCCACAAACGCGGCGGCGAAACTGCGTCTCAGCCAGGTGAGCACGGCCGGGCGTGCCACAACCTGCCGCCTGACCGAGGCGGCAAAACAGCCGTAGAGCGCAAAGACCAGAAACGTCATGGCCATGAAGATCAGCCCGAGATCGACCATGCGCCACCTCGGAGAAACCTCCTCCGGCGCGATGAATTGCGGCAGGAAAGCAAAAAAGAAGATCGACAGTTTCGGGTTCAGGAGATTGATGAGGATAGCCTCACCGATGACCCGCCCTGCCTTGCGGTGCTCCTGCTTGTCGTCGATCTTCAGCGCCCCATCTTCCCGAAGCGTGTTCCACGCCATGTAGAGCAGGTAGGCGACACCCAGATATTTGATCACGCCGAAGGCAAGGGCGCTCGCGTGCAGAATGGCGGCAAGTCCGGTGATGGCGGCCAGCAGATGCGGCACGATGCCGAGCGTGCAGCCGAAAGCCGCGACGACGCTCGCCTTCGACCCTTGGGACAGGCCGGCGGCCAGCGTGTAAACCACACCCGTTCCGGGAGAAGCGGCAATGATCAGGGATGTGACGAGGAATTCGGGCGTCATGGATTCTGCAAGTCCCGTTGAATGGAGAACAGGAGCGTGACTGTGTCCGACGCGGGGGTCTTGGATGAAATTGCAGCGTTGAGGCTTGGAGGCTCGCGTCTGTAGCCCTATTACCCCAACCTGCCCTACGAAACGGCTGCCCTATACGCCGCAGGCGTCACCCCGAACTGCCGTACGAAAAACCTGTTCAAATGGCTCTGGTCGGAGAAACCGGCGAAAAACGCCACATCTGCGGGTGGAGCACCCTTGGCCAGCGCACCCCGTGCCAGATGCAGGCGTCGCTGCAAAAGGTAGCTGTGCGGCGTCAGCCCCGTGGTCTTGCTGAAGGATCGCAGGAAGCGGAACTGGCTCATGCCGGCCTCCTGGGCCAGATCGGCAAGACGGAACGGCCGGGCAGGATCGTCGTCGATCCTGCTTTTCGCGCGTCTTATGCTATCGGGCGCTGCCGTCTCGCGTGGTGTTGCCACCGTTTCCATTGCACCCACGAGCAGCATAAGCAGGGTCTCGTCGCAGCGAAGGGTGTCACCCGGGCGATCAGTTGCCGTCACGGCTGAAAAAAGCGCGCGGAACCGGTCTGCCAGAGGCCTGATGTCGACCGGATAGGCGAATTCGAAAAAGCCGTGATCCTTTTCGATGATATCGGCAATGGCGGCCTGCACGATATCGATGTCGAGATAGATCATCCGCCAGGCGCGCCCGCCCTCTCCCAGCGGAATGCCGTCATGAACCTCACCCGGATTGACGGTGATGACATGGCCGGCTTCAGCCTCCACCATGCCGCGCCCGCTCAGCGATTTCTGCGCGCCGCGCTCCACAAGGCCGATGCCGAACTGGTCGTGCATGTGACGTGGAAAAGAGCGGTCGCTATCCGCAACCACGGCAGCAATACCGGGCATGGCGGTTTTCGGCATCAGGAATTGACGGCTGCCCATGAAAAGCTGGCGCTCCCTTTAAAGAGCGCCACGCTATCACAGGCGATGCGTGCGAGACAGGGCCGGGCCTTTACGGATGCATGCCGTTGACCATCGAAAACACCTGATCGAAATTGCCGTTCTGCGCGGCGAAACGCAGCGGCTTGCAGCGTTCCACAACCACTTCCTTCTCATCCGGGCGACCGCCGAGAATGTCCATCACTTCCGAAATGAAGGCCTCGAGCGGCATGGCTCTTTCGTCGCTTGCCTGGCCTTCCCCCATCAGCGTCGTCTGCACATAGGGCGGCACGATTTCGATGACCTCAACCGAGGTTTCTTTCAGTTGTTCGCGAAGTGCGACCGAGTAGGCATGGATGGCCGATTTGGTGGCGCTGTAGGTTGGGGTGACCACCATGGGCACGAAGGCCAAGCCGGAGGATACCGTGAGCACTGTCGCTTCAGGCTGCTTGAGGAAATGCGGCAGCAGCGCCGCCGTCAGGCGAATGGGCGCCAGAAGGTTGGTGGCGATGGTTTCCTCCGCCGTATCCAGATAGTCCGGGGCCGAGGAGATGTCCTCCGGCCGCATGATGCCGGCATTGTTGATGACGGCGTTGAGCGTCGGATGTGTCTTGATGAGATTGTCGGCGAAAGAGCGGATGCCTTCGGCGTCGGTCGCGTCCATGACCATCGCGGCCATGCCGGGATTGGCGGCCGTTACCTCATCCAGCACATTCTGGCGGCGGCCGGAAATGACGACCTTGTTGCCCAGCCGGTGAAACGCTTCCGCCAGCGCCCGGCCGATGCCGGAGCCGCCACCGGTGATGAGAATGGTGTTGCCTGTCGTTTTCATCGAAAAATCCTTTGCCTGTTGGATGACGGGAAATTAGCGGCTATACTCTCCATTCGTAAGTAGGCACCCAAAAGAATTATACTTACCCAAAGGAGAGTGTGAGATGAAACGGTATGCCGCCGATCCCATGATCGAGAACAGGCGCAAGTCTCCGCCGCCCACGGAAACCGATCCGGTCATCGAGGCGCTGGTTGAGGATATCATCGCGAAAGTGGCAGACAAATGGACGATGCTGATCCTTGAGGTGCTGGAAGAGCATGGCACGCTTCGCTTTACGCAGATCGGCAGGCTGGTCGGCACCATCAGCCAGAAGATGCTGACGAAAACGCTGAGGCAGATGGAAAGCGACGGACTGGTGCGCCGCACCGTGCACCCCGTCATTCCACCGCATGTGGATTATGGCCTCACGTCTCTCGGAGAGACCCTTGGCAGCGCCTTTTGCGGCGTGTGGATATGGGCGGAAACCCACCATGCGGAAATAGAAGAGGCGCGGCGCCGGTTCAATGAACAGCCGCCGCGCCCCGCTATTGAATAAAATGTCGCCTTACGCGAACTGGCTGAGGCCCGGAACCGAAGCGATCACCTGATCGACAGTCTCATCGCCCGCGTGCTGGCGAGCAACGGCGATGGTTTCCTTGGCGAGCGTGGTGATTTCGCTCATGCCGATGCCCTGGCTCATCAGTTGCTGGCCGAGACCCATGATGCCGCCGCCGCCGATCGCGCTCATCAATCCGCCCAGCAGACCGCCGCCAGCAGCGCCCTCGCCATTATACTGTGCCACGAGATCGCTGGCACCCGGAATGGCTTCGATCATGCGGGCGATCGGACCATCTGCCGCCTCGCGCTGGAGAAAACCCAGAATCATGCCAACAGCCTTTTCGGCCAGCGCAGGGTCTATGCCCGCCTTTGCGGCGATCTGGTCAACGACTTCGTTCATTCTTGCCTCCTGTTGAAAAACGACGCCAACACCGAATAACTGACGTTAACGTCAACGTAAAACAATCTCATGCCGCATTCAAGCGGGCGGCGGGCGGGTGCGACAACTTTCATGAAGCGGTTTTTCTTCATCGCCATCAAGCAGTTGTTGCGCCTTGAAACTGTCCTTATAAGATCATCACAACCATACTATGAAAAGGCCGCTTTGGCAGTAGCGGCCAGAGGGTGCCGTAAAAGTTCAATTCGGACATGACCATCTTCAAATCGATCGCGATTTAAGGGGCATGCATCAGTCGCAGGAGAAAATGGTCGATGTTGCAGGACGGACAGATCTATATCGGGACCAGCCGCAATCCGGACGACAGCCTGAACAAGGGTGAATATCTGGAGCTGAAATTCGGCAACCGCCACGGCCTGATCACCGGCGCAACGGGCACGGGCAAGACCGTGACCCTGCAGGTTCTTGCCGAAGGTTTCTCGCAAGCCGGCGTTCCCGTTTTCTGCGCCGATATCAAGGGCGACCTTTCCGGCATCGCCGCCCAGGGCGAAACCAAGGACTGGGTGCAGAAACGTGCCGAACAGATCGGTTTCACGGATTTTTCCTATGGCAAATCGCCGGTGATCTTCTGGGATCTCTACGGTGAAAAAGGCCATCGCGTGCGCGCCACCATTGCCGAAATGGGCCCGCTGCTGCTGGCGCGACTGATGGATGCTTCGGAAGCCCAGGAAGGCGTGCTCAACATCGCCTTCAAGATCGCCGATCAGGGCGGGTTGCCGCTGCTCGATCTCAAAGACCTGCAATCGCTGCTCAACTACATGGGCGAGAATGCTAGTGCGCTGTCCAGCCAGTTCGGCCTGATTTCCAAGACCTCTGTCGGTTCGCTGCAACGCGGGCTGCTGGTTCTCGAACAGCAGGGTGCCGCAAACTTCTTCGGCGAGCCGGCGCTGAATATTGCCGACATCATGCGCGTCGGCACGGACGGGCGTGGCACGGTTTCGGTTCTCGCCGCCGACAAGCTGATGATGAACCCGCGCCTTTACGCCACCTTCCTGTTGTGGATGCTCTCCGAACTCTTCGAGGAACTGCCGGAAGTGGGCGACCCGGAAAAGCCGCGTCTAGTGTTCTTTTTCGATGAGGCGCATCTGCTGTTTAACGACGCGCCAAGGGTGCTCGTCGAGCGCGTGGAGCAGGTGGTGCGGCTTATCCGCTCCAAGGGTGTGGGCGTCTACTTCGTGACGCAGAACCCGCTGGACGTGCCGGAAACCGTTCTTGCCCAGCTGGGCAACCGCGTGCAGCATGCGCTTCGCGCCTATACGCCGCGCGAGCAGAAGGCTGTGCGCACCGCAGCCGATACGTTCCGCCAGAACCCCGCCTTCAACACAGCCGACATCATCACCACGCTCGGTACGGGCGAGGCTCTGATTTCGACCCTGCATGACAAGGGCGCGCCCTCCATCGTCGAGCGCACCCTTGTGCGGCCGCCCTCGGGCCGCGTCGGGCCGCTCACCGACGCCGAGCGCAAATTGCTGATGGATACCGGCCCGCTTGCCGGTCAATACGACAGGGACGTGGACCGGGAATCGGCCTTTGAAATCCTCAACGCACGCGCCCAGAAGGCTGCGGAAGCCGAAGCCGCCAAGCGCGCGGAAGAGGAAAATGCCTCCAGCCAGTCCGACAGTGCCTCGGGACGCTGGCGCCTGCCCGGTTTCGGCGACGAGGAACCCACAAAGGCCTCCACCACCGGCGCCCGCAAGACGAGCGGTTATCAGCGCGAAACCGTGATCGAGGCGGCAATGAAAAGCGCCGCCCGCTCGGTTGCCACATCCGTGGGCCGCGCCATCGTGCGCGGGATACTGGGAAGCCTGAAGCGTTAAAACAGATAAACCGCCCGGCCTTGATCAGCCGGGCGGTTTTTATCCTGTTAGCGTGACGGTTGGTTCACGGCTCGCGATAGAAAATCATGCCGCCGTGGTAGAGCACATCGTCGATGAACTCGCCATCGGCGGTAAAGCCGGTATCATCCCAATAGTCGATATGGTTGCCCCTCACCTCGTAACGCCCCTGATAGGCGCTTTTGCGTTGGCCGCGCGCCTCGTCGTAGCGGCCATCAGGCAAAAGCTCCTGACGGATATGGCCGTCGCCGGTGACCCACATGCCGATATAGGGGTGGCTTTCGGTCTGGGCCATCTTGTCCATATTCCCTTTCACGGCACGATCCTCCTGATGGTGGCCGGTATCGGCGGCGGCCGTTGCGAGTACAAGGGCAAGCGATGTCGAAACAATCTTCATTGGCCCGATCCTCCCTATACGGCGGTCGGGCGGACGACGATTTCATTGACGTCCACATCGTCGGGTTGTTCGATGGCATAGCGGACTGCGCGGCCAATGGCGTCAGGCTTCAATGCTATGGCCCGGTAGCTTTGCATCAACTCCGCGGCGGCCGGATCGGTGATGGTGTGGGCAAGTTCGCTTTCCACCACGCCGGGGTGAATGCAGGTAACCCGCAGGTCGCGGTTTTCCTGTCGCAGCCCGTCGGAAATCGCCCGCACCGCAAATTTCGTCGCGCAATAAACGGCAGCCGTGGGCGAAACGGCCAGTGCACCGATGGAAGCGATGTTGACGATGTGGCCGGAAGCACGCGCGGTCATCTCAGGCAGAACGGCGGCGACGCCATAAAGTACGCCCTTGATGTTGACGTCGATCATGCGGTCCCATTCATCGACCTTGAGGGACGACATCAACGATAGCGGCATGATGCCGGCATTGTTGACGATGACGTCGATCCGTCCGAACGCCTTGCGTCCCGCCTCGGCAAAATCCTCGACACTCTGCCTTTCCGTGACGTTAAGGGGATGCACGACAACCTCAGCGCCCGTTTGGCGCAGTTCGTCGGCCAAAGCCTGCAAACGGTCCATGCGGCGCGCACCCAGAACCAGTTTCGCGCCTGCAGCGGCAAGTTCTCTGGCGATACCCTCACCTATCCCGCTCGATGCACCTGTTATGAGAATAACTTTGTTCAATGTCATGGCTTTCTCCTTGGCTTTACGGCCCGCTTTTTCGAGAGGAGACCGTTGCAGGAAAGATAAAGCTTTGCCATTGTCGTGATAATTACCTCAATGATAACCTCCATGGATAGATTTACTAACCAATGAATGTTGATCTCAACGCGCTTTCCACCTTCTGCATGGTTGCCAAGGAACGCAATTTTCGGGCTACGGCGGACAGGCTCGGCGTAACACGGTCAGCTGTCAGCCAGACCATCCGCAGGCTTGAAGAAACGATGGGGATAGCGCTCGTTCAGCGCACAACGCGCAGCGTTAGCCTGACGGAAGCGGGGCAACAGCTTTACGCCGATGTTTCGCCATCCATCGGCAACCTCATGCAAGCGACACAGGCCGCCTCTTCCCTGAGTGGAATGCCTCGGGGGCAATTGCGGCTTGCCGTTTCCTCGATAGCGGAGCGCTTCTTGTCCGGGCCATTGCTGGCGCGCTTTGCTGAAATCCATCCGGAAGTGCAACTCGATATTGTCGTGACGGATGAGGAATTCGATATCGTCGCCGAACACTACGATGCCGGCGTGCGTCTGGGGGAGCTGATCGCGCAGGATATGATTGCCGTTCCGGTTTCCGGGCCGCAGCGGCAGCTCGCCGTCTGTTCGCCGCAATATCGAGATCGCGTCACCTTACCGACGCAGCCGCGCGAACTGATCCATCACAAATGTATCGGCTGGCGGCCTCGTCCGGACGTGGCGCCATATCGGTGGGAATTTGCCGAAAACGGCCGGGAATTCGCGGTCGCCGTCCAGCCGGACTTCACCACCAACGACATGCAGTTGATGATAAAGCTGGCCTGTGCCGGCGCCGGCATCACATTCGGCATGGAAGAGACCTTCCGTCCCTACCTGGAGAGCGGCCAGCTTGTTTCCATGCTGGAGGACCATTCTCCGACTTTTGCGGGTTTTTATCTCTATTATCCGAATCGACGTCATCTTGCGCCGAAGCTCCGCGCCTTTATCGATCACGTTCGGCTACCGAGAAACCGGTAATCTGCCGGAGTAACCTCCGGCAGATCGGTATGTCAGCCCAGAAGGGTTACTTCTTCTGCGACAGCAGCGAGAAGAATGCGCCCTGCGGGTCCTGGCAATTGACGATCCAGCTCTCGCCGGGAACCTCCATCGGGCCGTTGACGACCTTGCCGCCACCGGTGCTGACCCGGGTGATGGCGTCATCGATGCCGTCGACGTTGAAATAATAACCCCAATAACAGGTGGGCGCACCCGCCATACATTTCATCATGCCGCCGACGACCTTGCCGTTATGGGCGAAGATGCGATACGGGCCCATTTCTGCGCCCATGTCAAAATCATGGTCCTTGGTCCAGCCGAAGACCTCACCGTAAAAGGCTATGGCGTCGTCGACATTGTTGGTGGCAAGTTCGTACCAGCCGACGTGACCCGGCAGGTTCTGCGTCTCCTGCGGAAAACCGCCGGTTTCCATCGGCAGCGGCGTCATGATGCACAGAACCGCACCGGAAGGATCAGCCACCACGGCGAAACGACCGATCTCCGGGATATCCTGCGGCGGGCGCCTGACCGAACCGCCCTTTTCCGCGAAAAGTTTTGCCGTGGCGTCCACATCGTCAACGCCGACATAACCGGTCCAGTTGGGAGGAATGCCCTGGCTCTTGTGTTCTTCGGTCAGTTCCATGATGCCGCCCATGCCTTTACCATCGGCCTCCAGCACCAGATAGGGCATTTCCGGCGAACCGAAATCCTTGGTCTGCCAGCCGGCGACATGACCATAGAAGCGGGCACCCTGCTCCATGTCAGGCGTCATCAGTTCAACCCATATGAATTTTCCGTGTGTATCGGACATTGAATCTCTCCGGGGTTATGGCGTCATTTTTCTGGCGATCGGCCGCCGCAGGACGCGGCAGCGCATTATTCGGCGCGATCGGGCAAATTCCGGCGGGGCGTCACGCCTTGCGCTGGAACTCCGATGTCATGAAGGTCTTGAAACTGCCATCCGGCTGCCGGACGCTGCCGGAAAAGCTGCGGTTATTGTCGTCGTGCAGCACCAGCACGTCGCGATAGGTATCGATGCGGCCGGAACCGTCAAAGGCCGGTCCTTCCGCTTCGAGTGTCAGGGTCTTGCCGTCGTCTTCCAGCCAGCCCTTGTAGACCCAGAGATTGGTCATCATCGACCCCACCCAGGTGCCGACGAAATGGCCCTTGGCAGGGTCGAAACCCACGGTGATGACAGCCGTCATCTCCGTCCCGTCAGGCATCTTGCCGGTGCCGTGCCCGATGATCCACAGCCCCCCGATGGAGCTGACGGTTTCGGTGAACCGCTGGGCGGGATCATCGGGATCGTATCCCTCATGCCCGGAACTGGCGGTCATGACCCAGTCGCCGACGATCCTGCCCAGGAACGCGTGTTCCTTCTGCGGCTTGGCATTTTCCATTGTCGTCTCCTCCTCCTCGTCCTATTTCAGTGGCAGCAAGACGCGGCCTTGGGCTCGTCCTCGTACTGGTCGTGCCGGCGCACCCAATCCATTACACCGTCTTCATTACGGCCTTTTGGCACCAGATCGAGCAGCATCAGTGTACCGAGCGTCTCTTCCATGCCGCGGGCATAGGCGGAATAGCTATGGTAAATCCTGCCGTCCTCGCCCTTGGCGAAAATGCTGACGCCGTGCAGGTCCTTCAGGTCGCCCATCGGCTCGATCTCACGGTAATTGTAGGTGATCGCCCCGCTCTCGATATCCTCATCACGGAAGGAGGCCTGATAATCATAGTTGAAGTCGCTGCCGTTGGCCGAGACCCAAGGGAATTTCCAGCCCATGCGTTTTTTATAGGCCTCGATCTTTTCGAGCGGTGCGCGCGAGACCGCAACGAAACCCGCATCGCCGTGCTTCAGGTGAACCATCGCACCATCGACATGGTCGGCGAAAAAGGAACAGCCGGTGCAGCCCTCCTCCCAGTCGGGTGCCAGCATGAAGTGGTATACGATGAGCTGGCTGCAATTGCCGAAGAGTTCCTTCAGCGATTTCGGGCCTGAAGGCGCGTCGAAAATATAATCTTTCGTCACCTCTTCCCATGGCAATGCGCGGCGCGCCTCGTTCAGCCTGTCGCGCGCGCGGGTCAATTCCTTTTCCTTCACCAGCAGATCGCGGCGGGCCGCAAGCCACTCCTCATTAGAAACGACGGGATGAGACATGATCTTTCCTCCTTGGATCCGTCTTTCACCATGGCACGCTCCGCCTCCATGGTGGGCGCCGCCTGTGTCTGCATTGACAGCCAGGAAAACCGTCAGCAAGGCTACAGGTTCCGCTTGACTGATTACGTTGATATCAACATATATAGTCCATGTCAAACACCAGTGTGATTCCTTTTTCGGCAACTCTTTTAGTGCGGGACTCCTGTCTTTGCCTGCATGCGCAACGTGCGGCGCGGGCGCTGGCGCGGCTGTTCGATAACGCATTGAAGCCCGTGGGCATCAACAACGGCCAATTTTCCCTGCTGATGTCGCTCAACCGGCCGGAGCCGCCGCCGATGGGGCCGGTCGCCAATCTTCTGGCGATGGACCGCACGACGCTGACGGCAGCGCTGAAGCCACTGGAGCGGCGTGGGCTGGTCAGTATCGAGCAAGACCCAAAGGACAAGCGCGGCAAGCGGCTGCGGCTGACGGTGGAAGGCATGGCCGTACTCACCGCCGCCTTCCCCATCTGGCAACAGACCCACGCCGAAATCGAGGCCCGCATCGGCAGCGGCGACCCCGACCGGCTGCGCCGCGACCTCATTGATCTCGGCTGACGGGAAAAGCGGCATATTGCCACTTTTACCCGTGAAAATGTCATCTACCCGTCGCGCCGGACGGCGAAACTAACGAGGAAGACGCAACAAGGGAGGAAACCATGCGTGTTATCGTTTTCGTAAAGGCCACCCGCAGCAGCGAGGATGGCATAATGCCGACCACCGAACTGATGGAAGCCATGGGCAAGTTCAACGAGGAACTGGTCAATGCCGGCATCATGCTTTCCGGTGATGGCCTCCACCCCTCCTCCAAAGGCAAGAGAGTTGTTTTCGATGGTGACAGCCGCAGCGTGATCGACGGCCCCTTCCCGCACACCAACGAGCTGGTTGCCGGCTTCTGGCTCTGGAAGGTGAAGGACATGGATGAGGCCGTGGAGTGGGTAAAGCGTTGCCCCAACCCGATGCTGGAGCGCAGCGAGATCGAAATCCGCCCGATGTTCGAAATGGAGGATTTCGGCGACGCGGTGACACCTGAAATCGCCGAACATGTGGAAAAACTGCGCGAGCGCGTGGCAAAACAGTAAGGGCGCCGCGCTTGAGGGCTGGAGAATGCGGGTCGCCGTATTCTCCGGCACCACCCGCCTCTTCAAAAGCCATTGCCTCGAACCCCTGCCGCTGTTAATTGTTGGACGGTTGAACACGTATCAAGAAAGGAGGCTTCGCATGGATATTTCCTGCTTCTGGCGCAACCGCCAGATCTGCCACCTTTTTGCCCTGCAGACGCGTTTGCAGGGCTGACCGGAACACCAAAACTCTGGTTTGCCCGAAAGGCCGCGCAGAATGCAGCTTGTCTGCCGTTGCGCATGTTTTCACGACGGATCACCTCGAACCGATATCCCGTACTGCATTGTCGCAGACCACGGTTCGTCACAGATCCGTTTTGCCAGAGACAATTTCATGACCCTTATCACGCTTCGAAACCTCGGAATCATTCTGGGAAAGCCGCTTTTCTCCAATCTTGGCCTCACCGTGAATGCCGGAGACCGCATCGGCATCGTCGCTGCGAATGGCCACGGCAAATCCACCCTGCTGAATTGCCTTGCCGGTGAACTGGACGCTACCAGCGGTGATATCACCCGGTTGCGGGGGCTGACGCAGTCCATCGTCCACCAGCACCTGCCCTCCCCACTTCTGGAAAAGACGATGCGGGACGCCGTGCTTTCCGCCCTGCCGGTGGATGAGATCGACAATGAGAGCTGGCGCGCCGACATTATTTTTGATGCCATGCTGGTGCCGGAACCCTATCGTCATCGCCATTTGAAAGAGCTGAGCGGTGGCTGGCAGCGACTTGCCATGCTGGCGCGGGCGTGGATCACCGAGCCTGACGTTCTCCTGCTCGATGAGCCGACCAACCATCTCGACCTCGAAAAAATCAACGTGCTGGAAAGCTGGCTCGGTCAATTGCCGCGCGACACGGCGGTCGTCATCGTCAGCCATGACCGCGCCTTTCTCGACAATGTCACGAAGACCACGCTGTTCCTGCGGCCGGAAAATTCGGCGCTGTTCCGGCTGCCTTACGGCCATGCGCGTGCGGCACTCGAAGAGGAGGATGCCGCCGATGAGCGGCGTTTCCAGCGCGACATGAAAACCGCGCAGCAATTGCGCCGGCAGGCCGCCAAGCTCAACAATATCGGCATCAATTCGGGCAGCGATCTTCTGACTGTCAAGACCAAGCAATTGCGCCAGCGTGCCGAGAAACTGGAGGAGAATGCGCGCCCAGCACATAGCGAGCGCTCCGCCGGCAAGATCCAGCTCGCCAATCGCGGTACCCATGCCAAGGTTCTGGTCACTCTGGAGGATGTGCCGGTCTCGACGCCGGACGGGACATTGCTGTTTCGCACCGGCCAGCAATTTGTCCACCAAGGCGACCGCATCGTCATTCTCGGCCGCAACGGCGTCGGCAAGACGCGGCTGATCTCGCTTCTGAAAGCGGCGGTGATGGATGAAGGCCAAATACAGGACGGCATAAAGACCACGCCTTCGCTGGTGGCCGGATATGTCGATCAGTCGCTTGCCGAAATCGACGACGACAGCACGCCATTTGCGCTCATGACGCGCCGATTCGACATTGGCGACCAGCGCATACACGGCCTGCTTGCGGGTGCCGGTATCGACATGGAAATGCAGAAACGTCGCATCGCAACGCTTTCCGGCGGCCAGAAGGCGCGGCTCGCCATGCTGGCGCTGCGGTTGGCGGAACCGAATTTCTACCTGCTGGACGAGCCCACCAACCATCTTGATATAGATGGGCAGGAAGCGCTTGAGGCGGAAATCATCAACCGTTCGGCCAGTTGCGTCTTCGTCTCGCATGACAGGAGTTTCGTGCGGGCGGTCGGAACACGTTTCTGGCTGATCGACAAGCGCAGGCTGGTGGAAGTCGACGATCCCGAAGCGTTTTTCGCGTCGGCATGAGGCCCGTCAAACGGGCTGAGAGTAAAAACAAGCGAAACGCCCGTCAGCCCAACAGGCTGGCGAGGCGTGGATCACCGGAAAAATCCGCGACCGCAAACCCTGTTCTGCGCATCGGAAATTCGCACAGTGCCTGCACCCCGGTCTTCGACAGGCGGATGCGCCAGCTCATCCGTTCCACCGGCATTTTTTCGGCAAAGGCTTTCGGCGACAGCACCGCGATATTGAGGCCACCTGCGGGATCGCGCACCGAGCGGTAGAGGATCGCCTCGATCTTCGCCAGACGCGCCTGCTCGGCCAACGCCTGGCATGGCTCGTAATTCTGCAGGTCGGTCCACAGCGCCTCGTCCCGGTTCAATTCCGGTTGCGTCAGGTCCAGCGCCGCATCGGTGGCGATACGGGCGGCAAAGGCGGAATAGTCGGCGGGATTGGCAGGCAGCGGTGTGCCGGGAGATTCCGCATAAAACAGCAGTCGGTAGAATGCCATTTCGGCAAGCGCGGTTTCCACCTTGGCTGCGGCGTAATAAACGCCTTCGGTAAAGCCAGCCCGGCGGAAACGCGAGCCATGTGGATAGGCCGCACCATACCGGAAGGGCGTGGCAAGAAGATAATCGAGCCCGGCGCATTCCGGCGGAAATGGCCGCTTGCTCGCCTCCAGAATATCTTCCAGCAGCGATTGCTCCTCCACCGTATCAACCAGCTTCATGGTGGAAACCTGATGCTGCGCTTCCACCAGCCGCCAGTATTTTCCCGATGCGGCGCGCTTTTCAGACAGGAGCGCGTCGGGCGTCCAGATAGGAGAGGACATCGATCAATCCGGTAATGGTGGTGAGCCTCTCGGCAGGCACGGCGTTGAGCGCCGTATTGTGATTGCGCAGCCAGTTTTTGGCTACCGCCTCGTCGCCGCCGGCGATTGCATCCAGCGAACGGAAAACCCGGATCAGCAGCACCGCAAGCTCGAAAGACTTGGCGCCCGGCTCCAGCAGGAAATCGAGCCGCTTCATGCGCGACACCGTCGGGGCGGAAACACCGAGAATATCCGCGGTGCGGGCCGCGTTAAGGCCCAGCCGCTCGGCAGCGGTCATAACGGCCTTGGTGACGACCCTGCCCTGCGAAGCAGGATCCATGGCGGTCTTGGCGTGAATATTCATGGCATATATCCTTTCCCTAGAAAGAATATAGCACTTTTCTTTCCATAAACAAGAAGGCCGGGGATTAACCCGGCCTTGCTGCTGGAACTTGCTGGATCAGGCCACAGAGACCGGCACTTCCGTAGAGGTGCGCATGGCGTGGCTGTAAGGGCACACGATGTGGGCGGCGGCTACCAGTTCTTCTGCCTTTTCGCGCTCAAGACCGGGAATGTTGACCTTCAGCGACACTTCGATGCCGAAGCCGGTGCCGTCTTCGCGCGGACCGATGCCAACGGTTGCCGTCACAGTCGTGTCTTCAGGAATCTTTACCTTCTGCTTGCCGGCGACAGCCTTCAAGGCGCCGAGGAAGCAGGCGGAATAACCGGCTGCGAAAAGCTGCTCCGGATTGGTGCCGCGGGCGCCATCGCCGCCGAGTTCCTTCGGAACGGTCAGCGTTACGTCGAGCACGCCGTCTTCCGACTTGGCGTTGCCGGCGCGGCCACCGGTGGCGGATGCTTTGGTCGTGTAGAGAATAGGCATGGCATTTACTCCCGTTGGGTTGGTGTTGGGTTTCTTATAATGCGCAATTCAATTGTGCGCAATATAATTTTGCACATTGAATAAAAAATTGTTTTTTGCGATAATTTCACGAAATTTCGCCGCGCATCCATGTGGCAGGAACCGAAAGGCAGGGCTGATTGTTCCCTTCCCGGTTGATTTTTGGAGCAGAACAATGGGCGCACAGAGCGACGACACCAATTTGGAAAGCCTGCTGAGGCTGGACCAGCAGATATGCTTTGCCCTTTACGGCGCGGCGCACGCTTTCACCCGCGCCTATAAGCCGCTGCTGGACCCGATCGGCCTGACCTATCCGCAATATCTGGTCATGATGGCCCTGTGGGAAAAGGAAACCTCCACCGTGAAGGCACTCGGTGAAATGCTGGGCCTCGATTCGGGCACGCTTTCGCCGTTGCTGAAAAGGCTGGAACATGCCGGGCTGATCACCCGCAAACGCGGAACTGTTGACGAGCGGCAGGTGCTGGTGGCCGTAACGCCCAAGGGCGCCGATCTCAAAAAGGAGGGCGTGAAGATCATGGCGGCAATCGGCGACGCCACGGGCTGCGGGCTGGAGGAACTGGTGCAGCTGCGCGACCAGGTGAATGCGCTTAAAGATGGGCTTGCGAGGAGTTAACCCCTGAAAAACCAGGGGTCATAAAGCATCTGTTAACCACTTCCCGATAAAGTTGCATTTATATTTTATGCAGCTAAAATGACTTATGGCTGCGTTCCAGCCCCAGAAGCCGATGAAGGCATTTTGCGGCAGATTTCAAAAGGCATGGCGATGGCTTTTATCTCTGCAAATTCAACGGCGCTGACCATTCTCAATCAAACTTTTTCAGTGACAAAAATATCGGACAAAGATGCCGCAAGCTCGATACTCGCGATGGTATCCGGAGGCCAGCAAAGAACTTCGCAGGCCATTGAGACGATTTCGACGCTCGCTTCGCAGGCTACCAAAGCAAAGCTGGAAACCGTCGCAAAAAAAGAAACCGTCTCCGCCGCCATTCCGCAGGCGACGATGAGCGCCATGAACGCCGCCGCCACGAATATGATGTCGTCCTATTACGTCAATCCGATTGAGCGCACCGCGGAAAATGCGGAGTTCATCGTAACGAACCTGATCATCCAAGCATCAAGAGCCAGTCCACGCTATGATCCCGAAATCATAGTACCGCCGCGTGAAGAATATAATGCTCAGTATGCTGAATGGGGTGCAAAACGCATCGCGAATGGCGAAGATGAAACTGTTGTTAAAAAGCAGGTCGAGCATTTCACCAGTGATCGCGCCTATGAGGCTCGCGTCGAATTGGCAGCACTCAGAAAAGCAAACAATGGCTATTACTGCGCAGTATCACGCCAAGATATGTATTATAGCGAAAGAGCTTTGAAGGAATTTTTCGGTTCCGCTATGGCTCTTAAACTTGGAGAAAACGGCCAAGTATCCGTGACACCAGGCGTTATATACTATGATAATGGACGGAAAATGATTGAATACAACGAAAACGGTGAGTTGGAAATATTTGATTCAAATGGAAATGTCACAAAGAAATATAAAAAGTCAGAGCTTCAATCCTAATAAATTTAATAAGGCTCCGCCGCTTGTCCCGGCGGAGCCGTTCGCATCATGCATACACGCCAAACTCAAACATAGAACTATTTAAAGAGGCTGATGACACCCCGTTCAAAATAACTTCAACATCGCCCACAGTTATACTTGCGTACCCGGTTGAATTATCGATGATCGTTAAATCGCTGAATTCATCGGCAATGGCGTTATGAAAACGTAGCTTATCAACGCCGATTTGAAAGTCTTCAACCAAACTCGAAGCGCCAATTGTTACGAACTGGAAAGTATCCGCGCCCGCGTCACCCCAGAGAATGTCCCTACCGGAACCGCCATCAAGCAGATCATCGTTATCTCCACCATGTAGCTCATCATTTCCCGCACCGCCGCGCAACTGGTCATTTCCGGTTCCGCCAAAAAGCTTATCGGCGCCGTCTCCACCGCTCAGCTGGTCGCTTCCGGGTCCGCCGTAAAGAGTGTCATCGCCAGCGTCGCCGGACAGATTGTCGTTACCACCCTGACCATCAAGATAGTCATTTCCGGCGCCACCGAACAACCAGTCATTGCTAGCGGCATTCAATTGCGCCGGCCAGGGATTTACCGCGGTCGTATCACCGTACAACGTGTCGTCTCCGGCGTTGCCAAAGAGCAGATCGTCACCGCCGTCGCCTTCGACCCTTCCCCAAGCTGACTACCGACGAATATATTGCTGTTCTCGCGGCCATAGATCGTCACGCCGGGCGACATGTATGTGACGCTCGAAAAATCTGCCATTCCAGCGAAATAGACTGGTTTTACCGGCCAGGAGGTGGCGCTGTTAAACTCGATACGTTCCACGCTGTCCAAGCCATTGTGGTCGATCATCACGGCAGTCCAGGAGTAATAATACTTGGGAGCGACGTAAATCGTGTCTACACCCGCGCCGCCATAAAATTTTTCCCATCCGTTTCGAACACCACCCAGAGTGCCGGTCTCGCTGCCGCCCAGCTGAAATACGTCGTTTCTCGCCACACCATAGCGATCACCGTAAAAGATTTCGTAGGGGCTAGAACCGACCTGCCAAATATTTGAGAGATAAAGAGTCATGCCATTCACTCCTCGATTAACGACAGAGATATTAGAATGATTGCAATGCAGGAAATTCATTTCGAAAATACTTATGAATACCCAAACCCATTATAGTATAAAATCAACAAAAGTCACGGAATTTCTAAATATACTACAGAATTGATTATTAACATTAAAAATAATGTCGATATATTAGAAATAAATAATGGCCACAACATGCTTCATGTTGCAGCCATTATTCGCCAGTTAATTTAGCGGATGCCTATCAGAGCTTCCAGTCAGACCTACTGCCAAACAACCACACGTGCCTTCTGCGGCACGCGGTCATAGAGGTCGATGACGTCCTGGTTCATCAGGCGTACGCAGCCGGAAGAGACGGCCTTGCCGATGGAGTTCCATTCCGGCGATCCATGGAGGCGGTAAAGCGTGTCCTTGCCGTTCTGGAAGATATAGAGCGCGCGGGCACCGAGCGGGTTTTTCAGGCCCGGTGGCATGCCGCCGTTCTTGGAAGAATATTTGACCAGTTCCGGCTGGCGGGCGACCATTTCGTCCGGCGGGGTCCATTTCGGCCATTTCTGGCGCCACTGGATGACGCCTTCGCCGGACCAGGCGAAACCATCACGGCCGATGCCGACGCCGTAACGCATGGCGCTGCCGCCCTGCTCCACGACATAGAGGAAACGCGAGCGCGTATCCACGACGACGGTGCCGGGGCGTTCGCCGGTCGGATCGACGACGCGCTGACGATAATAACGCCGGTCGATCTTCTGGTAGGGAACCGCGGGAATGACGTAACCGCCATCCTCGACCGAACCGTACATGACGGCCAGTTCCGCATCGCTAACGCCCGACGAGAACATCTGGCGGAAATCGCTGCCGATGCTGCTCGCCTGCTGGCGAATGGCTTCACCCGTGCCGGAAGAAGCGCAGCCCGCCAGCAACGAAGCGGAGGAAATACCCAGAAGGGAAAGGAAAGTGCGTCTGGAAAGATCTGTGTCGGTGCTTGTCATAAGGCCGGATTGTCCCACATTTCGAACGGCTATATCGCCGTTGTACATCGTTTGTTCCACGTACACAGGCGTATTGCGAAAATAGTTAACCGACCGCTAAAAGCCAGTCAGAAGGCGCTGGGGGAACCCCACGATGCAGCGCTTTCTTTTAGAAAGTGGTCAGATAACCACAATCTGTGCGCCCTTCGGTACGCGCTCGTAGAGGTCGATCACATCCTGATTGAGCATGCGCACGCAGCCGGACGAAGTTGCCTTGCCGACGGACTGCCAGTCGGGCGTTCCGTGCACGCGGTAAAGCGTGTCCTTGCCGTCCTTGAAAATATAAAGGGCACGCGCGCCGAGCGGGTTGTTGAGACCCGGCGTCATGCCGCCATTGGCGGCGGAAATGGAGGTGAGTTCCGGCTGGCGCCTGACCATTTCGTCGGGCGGCGTCCAGCGCGGCCATTTCGCCTTCCACTGGATCTTGCCGCGACCCGACCAGGCGTAACCGTCGCGCCCGAGGCCAACGCCATACCGGATAGCCTTGCCGCCCGACTGCACCAGATAGAGAAAATGCTGCTTCGTATCCACGACGATTGTACCCGGCGCTTCCGCCGTCTGGTAGCTCACCTCCTGCCGGAGATAACGCGGATCGATGCGACCATAGGGAATGGCCGGTAGGGACCGGTCGTCATCGCGGATCGGGCCATACATGACCCGGTGCAGCGGATTGGAGACCGGAAGTCCATAGGCCATCGCCTGACCTTGCGCCTGCGGCACATTCAATCCCTGCACCTGTGGCGCGCTCAGGCCCTGCCCGCGCACTGGCGGACCGTATTCCTGATGGAAGCGGGTTCTGAACAGATCCGGCGGGCGCGTGGAAAGCTGACCCGGCTGTGGTGGCAGTTCCGGCTGGCGATTGGAGCTTACGGAATTGAAATTGAACACCGGCGCCGTTTCCTGAACGAAGACGTCCGGGTTCATCCGGCTCGTATCCGTCACGAAAAGGCAGCCGCTCAGGAAAGGCAGCAGCGCAATAACCGCCAGCGAGGCCGCCCGGCGGCAGTTTTTCAATAGGAGTGCTGTCATCTGAACCGCTTCATGAAACCAAGTTTGAAGGCATGATGCATTGCGCGGCTGGCGCGAGGCTGGTGTGTGCCTTTCAAAAAAAATCGGAAAAGCGCATTTTTGCCCTTGAACCTCTAGTTGCTAGAGGTGCCAGATTGGCTGTCGAGTGGAATTCAGGAGCTAGAACCATGAATATTTCGACACGCGGCAGTTTGAACGGGGAATCAGGAGACCTGACCTTCACGGTCGGCGGCATGGATTGCGGCAGCTGTGCGGCGAAGATCGAAACGGCGCTCTCCCGCCTGCCCGGCGTTGCCGACGTCAAGGTCTCCGTTGCGCGCGAAAGGCTGAACCTTTCGCTGGCGGAAGACAAAACGTCGGTCGCAAAAATCGAGGATACGCTGCGCAAACTTGGCTTCAAGCCCGCTTTGCTGCCGCAGGACAAGGCTCCGCGCGAAAAGATTGCGGCGGAACATCACGATCATGGGCATGATCATGACCATTCATCGTGCGGTGGTCATCACCATGCGGAAGCAGCACCGAGCATCGAGCAGAACAATGCCCTGGCCTTCTCTGTCGGCGGCATGGATTGTGGCAGCTGCGCGGCCAAGATCGAAACGGCGCTCTCGCGTCTGCCCGGTGTTGCCGACGTCAAGGTATCCGTTGCGCGCGAAAGGCTGAACCTTTCTCTGGCAGACAACAAAACCCCGGTCGACAAGATCGAGGACACGCTGCGCAAGCTCGGCTTCAAGCCTGCCTTGCTGCCGCAGGAAAAAACCGCACTCGGCAAGGTCGAAGAACATAATCATGATCATGCGCACGACCATGACCATGGATCATGCGGCGGTCATCACGGCCATGATCACGATCACAAACATGATCATTCAGGCCACGACCATTCGAGCCATGACCACGCCGACCACGACCATTCAAGCTGCGGCGGCCACCATCATGACGATGCGAAGCACGCGCATAGCCACGGGAGCGTTGAAACCGTCGCGCAGAGCGCCGACATAGGCCACGCCCATGGCGCGGATGAAAAAGGCGTGTGGTGGCGCACGGCCAAGGCGCGCAACACCTTCACCGGCACCATTCTCGTGGCCGTTGCCTATGCGGCGGAGCTTGGCTTCCCGGCATGGGGCAGTTACGCCTTCATCGTCGCAACGCTGGTCACGCTGTTTCCCATTGCGCGCAACGCCTTCAACGCCGCGCGTTTTGGCGCGATCTTCACCATCGAGATGCTGATGACGATTGCCGCCATCGGCGCCATCATCATTGGCGAGGCGGAAGAAGCGGCGATCGTCGTTCTGCTGTTCTCCGTTGGCGAGTTGCTGGAAGGCTTTGCCGCCGCACGTGCCCGCTCGGGCATCAAAGCTCTCGGTTCCCTGCTGCCAAAAACGGCACTGGTGGAAGAAAACGGTACGCTTCGGCAGGTGGCCGCCGATAAGGTTCGCATCGGACAGGTGGTCGTGGCGCGTCCGGGCGACCGCATTGCAGCCGATGGCGTGGTGATGGAAGGCGAATCCAGCGTCGACGAATCGCCGATGACCGGCGAGAGCATTCCGGTCGCCAAGGAAAAAGGCGCACGCGTCTTTGCGGGTTCGATCAACCATGACGGTTCGCTGCGCATTCGGGTCGACCGGGCGCCGGAAGACAACACCATTGCCCGCATCATCACGCTCGTTGAAGAAGCACAGGACGCCCGCGCCCCGACCGAGCGCTTTATCCAGAACTTCTCGCGTTATTACATGCCGCTGATCGTCGCGATTTCCGCACTTACCATCGTCGTGCCGCCGCTTGTGGGCGTTGGCGATTGGGACACCTGGATTTATCGCGGTCTCGCCCTGCTGCTGATCGGTTGCCCCTGCGCACTCGTCATTTCCGTTCCGGCTGCCATCGCCTCCAGCCTTTCGGCTGCGGCACGGCACGGTATGCTGGTGAAGGGCGGTGCGGTTATCGAGATGCTGGCACGCACCGAAACCGTGGCCTTCGACAAGACCGGCACGCTGACGCTCGGCGAACCTGTCGTGACGGATGTGGTGGCTCTTGACGGCAACGAGGCCGGGCTGATCGCGCAAGCCGCAACCATCGAGAACGAGTCCAGCCATCCGCTTGCCAGAGCCATCGTCAACCATGCCAACAAGGCAGGCGTAACTCCCCTGCCCGGCTCGGAGATCAAGGCGATTTCCGGTCGTGGCATGCAAGGCACCGTCGGCGGCAAGCGCCTGTTCATCGGCGCGCCGCGTTTTGCAACCGAAGTCGGGACCGTATCGACGGAACTTGCAGAGCGCATTTCCGCACTGGAAAGCGAAGGCAAGACCGTGGCCGTCGTCATGGCCGAGGGTGCGGCAAGCGGTCTCTTCGCCATGCGCGACGAACCGCGCAAGGATGCGGCAGAAGGCATCAAGGCACTGAAGGAGATGGGTATTTCCTCGCTTATGCTGTCTGGCGACAATGCCCGCACGGCAAAGGCAATCGGCAACAAGCTGGGACTTGAAGCGCGCGGCGAACTCCTGCCGCAGAACAAGGTCGAGGAAATCCGCAAGCTTGCCCAGAAGAAAACCGTGGTGATGGTGGGCGACGGCATCAACGATGCGCCCGCCCTCGCGGCTGCAAGCGTCGGTGTCGCCATCGGCTCAGGCACGGATGTGGCGATGGAAGCGGCGGATGCAGCGCTGATGCGCAACAATGTCGGCGATGCTGCCCGCCTGATCGGCCTATCGCGCGCCACCATGCGCAATATCCACCAGAACGTAACGATCGCGCTCGGCCTGAAGGCGGTATTCCTGGTGACAACGGTTACCGGCCTCTCCGGCCTGTGGCTCGCTGTCTTCGCCGACACCGGCGCTACGGTTCTCGTCACCGCCAATGCCATGCGGCTGCTCGGCTACTTCAAGAAGAGCGCCTGACTTTACGAGATGGCCGAAAGCTGCAACGCGGTTTTCGGCCCTTTTTTATGCAAATTCGTTGAAAAAGCGGATGCTTTCCGTCACGGCGCCCGGCACCACGCCATTGTGTGTGCCGGGCAGCAGTTTTTTGTCGACCTTGAATCCCGAATACACGGCGCGATCGACGAAAAGCTGGTGATCGGCGTCGAACGGGCGCTCCTCCGTGCCGCGCAGCAAAAGCGCCGGGCATTTGAGGCTGGGGCCGAAACAGACCGAAGAGCGCATGATGAATTCCCGCTCGTCGGTTTCGTCGAAACAGAGTTCGTCCGAATAGCGGTTGAAGTAACGCCATGAATTGACGCCCGCCGAAATCGGCGCGGCAGCACGGAATTTGCGGCTCATGACGGCCAAAAGCGTTAGCGTGCCGCCATTGGAATGCCCGGCAATGAAGAAGCGTTTCCTGTCGATACCGGGCAGGCTTTCCAGATAGGTCGCCGCCGCCAGCGCATCCGCTGTTTCGTCGTAGAAACCGGAATAATTGCCGTTCTGGCCGTTTTCGCCCCGGAAGGACGGCAAAAGCACCACGAAACCCGCCTCCCAATAGGGCTTCATCATCGCCCAATGGCCGTCACCGGTGGCGTTGCCTCCGTGCAGGAAAAGCACCGCGGGTTTGAGTACCGTCGAGGGCTGATAATGGGAAAGCCAGGCCACAAGTTCGATGGAACCATCCGGCCCGCCACGATAGGTGACCCGTTCCGCGCCCGGCGGTGTGCCGAGCGGCGATGATTTTTCCGGAGCGGACATTTTGCGCAGCAAATGGGTATGGAACCGTTTACGCGCCTCGCCGTAATCCTGCTTTTCCAGCGGCAGCACCTCGGGCGTGGGAATGCCCGCTTTCGCACCTGCGGGCAGAAGTGCCGCTGCTGACAGGCCCATGGCACCCACAAGCAGATTGCGCCGCGTCAGGCTCCTTAAGGTCGCGCCGCTTTCTTCCTGTCCGAATGCTGAGGAGAGAAAGCGTTTATCTGGCATATGCGCACCTGAGTGATCAAAACATTAGAAGCAGTTCAGCACTGCGGCGAGAGGCTGTCCAATCACGGATTCGCGAATGACAACAATGTATTCGCAGCCATCATGGCATTTTCTGGACAAAACATTCCCTTACTCCTGGGCTTGTCACAGGAATCCAGTCGACGCGCATCGGCGCGGCGGGAAGAGTCCCATCAGCCCAACGACTTGGGCTGGCTGGATCCCTGTGACAAGCACAGGGATGAGGGAGACAGCGGAGACCCCTACCCATCAACGCCATCGATCATCGCCACAAGCGTCGCCAGGCGATCCGCCTCCGCCGGGAGTTTGTCAGCGCGAAGCCTCGCAATGCGCGGAAACCGCATGGCAACGCCGGATTTGTGGCGGTTGGAACGGTTGATGCCCTCGAAAGCCACCTCCAGCACGAAACCGAAATCCGGCGTGGCGCGCACCGCGCGCACGGGCCCGAAACGCTCGACGGTATTGTCGCGCACGAACTTGTCCAGCACTTCAAGCTCCGCATCGGTAAAACCGAAATAGGCCTTGCCAACCGGCACCAGCTGTTCACCATCCTCCCCTTCCGCCCATACGCCGAAGGTGAAATCGGAATAATAACTCGAGCGTTTGCCATGGCCGCGCTGCGCATACATCATGACAGCATCGATATTGTAGGGATCGCGTTTCCACTTGAACCACGGTCCCTTGGCCCGGCCGGCCTGGTAGGCGCTGTCGCGGCGCTTGATCATGACGCCTTCGATCACCGGATCGGGCGGCGCGGCGCGCAGCGTATTCAGCTCGTCCCATGTTGAAAAACCGATGAGCGGAGACAGGTCGAAGCGGTCATGCGGGGCATGTTCGATGATATCCGACAGGCGGCCACGGCGTTCTAGATAGGTCTGCGCGCGAATGTCGCTCTCACCATCGAACAGCAGGTCATAGGCGCGGATGAAGGCCGGATAGTCATCCTGCATCTTGGCCGTCACCGTCTTGCGGTTCAGCCGTTGTTGAAGGTCGGAAAAGGTGCGCGTGAGATTGTTGGAGCGCGCCGTGCCACCAATCAGCAATTCACCATCCATCACGCCTTCGAAATCGATGGCATCGAGCACGTCGGGAAATGCGCCGGAAATATCGTCGCCGGAGCGGGAGTAGAGTTTGCGCGTCTCGCCTGCGCGGGAAAGCTGCACACGGATGCCGTCCCATTTCCACTCAGCCGCATAATCGGCAGGGTCCAGACCATCGAGATCGCCGTCTGCAACCGGGGTGGCCAGCATTACCGAGTGAAAGATGGCGGGCGTTGCCAGAACCGGCCGCTCGGACTTGCCCTCCAGCCAGGCGAAAAGCGTCGTGTAAGGCGGCGTCAGACCGTGCCAGAGGGTTTCGATTTCGATGATGTCCTTATCCGCGAAATCCGCCAGTGCCTGCCGCGCCAGCCGCGCCGAAACGCCGATGCGAAGGCTGCCGGTTGCGAGTTTCAGGAAGGCGAAACGCGAGGAGGTATCGAGCCGGTCGAGCAGATCGCGCACCGCTCCGCGCACTTCGGTGCGGCCGAGCGAATTCATCAGCGTCACGACTTCGCCAAGACGGGGATCCTGCGCCTCGGAATCATCCAGACCGCCGATATTGCCCCAGACCAGCGAGATGGTCTCGGCCAGGTCGCCGACATAATCGTATGAATAGCGGAACAGCACCTCGTCCATGCGCTCCAGCACCAGCTCGCGCAGCATTGCGGGCTTGACGCTTTTGAGGTCCAGCGTGCCGGCAATCGCCGCCAGCCCATACCCCCGGTCTGGGTCAGGCGTATCGCGGAAATAATCGGTCAAAAGCTTCAGCTTGCCGTTGCGCGATGGGGTGAGGACAAGTCGGTCGAGAAGGGTGGCGAAGGCTTTCATCTCAATCCCCCTCGTCTTCGTAACCGACAAGATGCAGCGGTTTGGCAGCAATGCCCTGCAATTCGCACCAGCGCACCAGCGCCTCCTCGCGACCATGCGTGACCCAGACGGCCTGCGGGCCAATTTCCTTGATGGTTTCCAGCAGTTCCGGCCAGTCGCAGTGGTCGGAGATGACCAAAGGCAGCTCCACGCCGCCCTGTTTCGCTCGCTGTCGGACCATCATCCAGCCGGACGCGAATGCGATCAGCGGCTCGTTGAAACGGCGCGCCCAGCGCTCCTGAAATGCAGAGGGCGGGCCTACGACGATCGCGCCCTTGAAGATGGCGGGATCGCTTTTTTCAAGCGTCGCGGGGCGCAGCTCACCGAGATCGATGCCTTGCGACACGTAATAATCGCAAAGCCGCGCCAGCGCGCCGTGGATATAGATGGGATCGGCATAACCATTGTCGCGCAGGAGCCTGATAACGCGCTGCGCCTTGCCGAGCGAATAGGCGCCGACCAGATGGGTGCGCTCGGGAAACTGCTTGATGGAGGTGAGCAGCTTGCCGATTTCCACCCGCGGCAGCGGGTGGTGAAATACCGGCAAGCCGAAGGTGGCCTCGGTGATGAAGACATCACACGGCACCGTTTCGAAGGGTGTACAGGTGGGATCGATACCGCGCTTGTAATCGCCGGAGGCAACGATGCGCATGCCATTCATTTCCACGGAGATCTGCGCCGAACCCAGCACATGGCCCGCCGGGTGGAAACCGACGGTCACGCCGTTTACCTCCACCGTCTCCCCGAATGCGACCGCCTGCTCGCTGCCGCAGAAGTCCTCGCCGTAACGGATGCGCATGATATCGAGCGTCTGGCGTGTGGCCAGCACCGCCCCGTGGCCGGCGCGGGCGTGATCGGAATGGCCGTGGGTTATCAACGCGCGCGCCACCGGCCGCACCGGGTCGATATAAAAATCGCCCGGCGGGCAATAAAGACCCTTGGGCGTGGAGTTCAGGAGCTGTTCCGGCTTCATATTCATTGAGATAGGGCCGCCCGCGCGAATTTAAAGTGCTGCGAGCATAACGCGGAACGGGCGTTAAATTTCCAGGGGTGCAGTTTTGTTTTCGCGCTCAGAGGTCGCGGGTATATTGGAAAGGCCCGGAACCATCCCTCATCCTTGTGCTTCTCACAGGGATGAGGGAAGAGCAAGTTGCCGGAGGAAGGCGCAGCTCGAGTTCACCGCGCCTTATAAGGACAGCCGCCCCCTACTCCCCCGCACTTTCCGCCGGCTTGGCCGCCTGTACTGCGGCTGGCAACCGGACCGGTTTCAGCATCAGTGCTGCGGCAAGGCCGATGGCGGCGGTTGCGGCGGCTGCGAAGAACAGCGGCGTGAAGGCATCCGAATAGAGCGAGGCAACGGCTGCCTGCGATGCCGCGGGCAGTTCGGAGAGCATCTTCGGCGTCAATTCCTCAATCCTTCCGACACCCGGAATGGTCACGTCAACGCCCTTGAGGCTGGAGGTGACGATCGCGCCATAGACCGAGATGGCGATTGCTGCGCCGCCCATGCGGGTGAGCGTCACCGCGCCGCTTGCGGCACCGATATCGGCCTTCGGCGCGGAATTCTGCACGCCGATAATCGGTGCCTGCTGACCGAGGCCGACGGCGAAACCCTGCGCCAGCATGAGAATCGCAATCAGCCAAAGCGGCGTTCCCGCATGCATCTGCGTGAAGAGCAGCATGGCGATGACATTGATAGTGAGCCCGGCCACCGAAAACGGCTTATAGACGCCGGTGATCGAGATCAACCGCCCGGCCGACAGGGAACCCATGACGATGCCGCCGGTGACGGCGATGAAGAACAGGCCGGCATGGGATGGGGAAAGCCCCGTCGTGGTCTGCAGGAACAGCGCGTAATAATTGACCATGCCGATGCCAATGCCGCCGCTGGTCAATGAAACGATCATCAACAGCGGAAAGGTGCTGTCCTTGAAGAGCCTGAGCGGCACCACGGGCTCCGGCGCGCGACGTTCCACCTGCACCCAGAGGAAGGCGGCGATGACGGCGAAAGCGATAATACCGAGGCTGGGACCGGCGATGAGCGAACCGAACAATTCGCTGCTGTCGGCCCAGAAGACGACGCTTGCGATCGTCGCTGCCAGCAGGACGGCGCCGAGATAGTCGATCTTCGGCTGACGCGCGGGACGGCGGTAGGGCAGCAGGAAAATCAGGCCGGTGATGACGATAAGCCCGAGTGGCAGGTTGATGAGGAAGATCGACCGCCAGCCGAACAGATCGCTCATCGTGCCGCCGAGAATGGGCCCGACGCTGCCGGACGCCATGATGGTGAGGCTGGAATAGCTCTGGTAACGGGCTCTTTCACGCGGTTCGAACAGATCCGCATTGACGGAGAAGATCGACACCATGATGCCGCCGCCGCCAAGGCCCTGAAGCACGCGGGCCGCGATCAGGCTATCCATTGACCAGGCCAGCCCGCAGGCGAGCGAGCCGAGCGTGAAGATGATAACCGCCGCGATCATCACGTATTTTCGCCCGAACAGGTCTCCGAGCTTGCCATAAACAGGCATGACGGCGCTGGTGGCCAGAAGATAGGCCGAACCGATCCAGCCGAAACGCTCCAGCGCGCCGAACTCGCCGACGATGGTGGGCAGCGCTGTCGAGACGATCTGGTTGTCGAGGGTAGCCATGAACATGGCCAGCATCAGAAACAGGAAAACGATGAGCCTACGCCGGTGATCCGACACAAGCGGCGCCACGGGGGCAACGGACATATCCATGAAAAATCTCGTTGAGTTTCGGCAATTTTGCTGCGACAATTTGTGTGCTATTAGCATATATATGTCAATGGCAAGTTTTTGACATCCATGATATTGGCGCTAAATGTGATCGCAAATCGGGATTGAAAGGAACGGCTGAGCGTGTCGACTGAGGAAGACTGGAACGAGGATCTGCCCGAAGACATCAAGCGCATCGGCAATACGATGACGCGTATGCGCATCATGATCGGACGGCGCATCATCGGGCGCATGGCGCTTGCCAAGGTGGCTCCGGGTCTGGAACTCTCCCATATCGACGTTCTCGATATATTGCGCCGCGCGGACGGTGATGTCACCGTTGGTGCGATTGCCGAGGGCATGCGCATCGACCCCTCGCGCGGTAGCCGGGTGGTGGCGGATATGGTCGGGCGCGGCCTGTTGAAACGCGGCGTCTCGCAGGAAGATGCTCGCCGCAGCATCGTCGAGATCACACCACTTGGCACCAGTCTGCTTCAGGAAATGCGCCGGACCAAGATGAGCGTCATCCAGGACGTGATGGATGGATGGCCGGAGGAGGATGTCGAGGCATTCGCCCGGCTTTTCGATCGGTTCATCGACCGTTTCGAGGCCCGGCTGTCACCGGATACGGACCTCCTGACGGATCAGAAAAAATCATAGTTGACCCTGACATCCACAACTTCACTTTAAAAGGACGAGACCTTAACGTGCCGCCATCGAAAAGGTAAAAGGGTGACTTCGATGTTGACGATCTATGGTGTCTACCGTTCCCGCGCCACGCGCACGCTCTGGCTTGCCGGGGAACTGGGCATGGAATTCAAGCACGTGCCTGTCGTGCAGGCCCGCCGCGTTGCCGATCCCCTGGCCGCAGACGCGCCGCTCAACACGCTGTCCCCCGCGTTTCTGGCCATCAATCCGATGGGCACCATCCCCTGCATCGAAGATGACGGCATGGTGCTTTATGAATCCATGGCCATCAACCTTTATCTCGTCCGCAAATATGGCGGACCGCTCGCACCGGTCGACCTGAAGGAAGATGCGGCGATGCTGCAATGGTCGTTCTTTGCCGCGACCGAAATCGAGACCAATTCGCTGAAGATTTCCTCCGCCATCGCCGAAGGGCTTTCGGAAAGCGATGCCGGCAAAGCGGTGATCGATGTCGCCGCGCGCCTTTTGAGGCGGCCCTTCCGGGTGCTGGAGCAACATCTTGCCAGCCACGATTATCTGGTAGGCGACCGTTTCACCGTCGCCGATCTCAACGTGGCGGAAATCGTCCGTTACGCGCAGGGCCACCAGCCGCTGTTTGACGCCCATCCGGCGCTGAAAGCCTGGCTGGAGCGCTGCCAGGCCCGCACGGCATTCAAGTCCATGTGGGACAGCCGGGCCGCCGAGGCGGCTTGAACGAAGGCACTAGCTGGGGATAGTTGGCAGGCCTCTCTTCGCACTCGACGTCATCCTCGGGACAAGCCCGAGGATGACGAAGCAAGCTTTTTAGCACATCACCCCTTCTCACCCGCCAGCGCCCGCTGCACGGCCGGGCGCTCGTTCATGCGCCTGAAGTGATCATGCACCTTCGGGAAGCGGGCGATATCCACGCCGTCGCTTTCCAACCAGCCGGACATGACGAATAGATAGGGATCGGCGACCGAATAGGCGGTGCCCAAGACCCATGGACCGTGCAGCATGCCGTGCTCGATCAATTCGAAACAATCGGTCATGGTCTGCGGCACCTTCGCTTTCATATCCGCCAGGGAACTATCCTCGCTCGCCCAGCGGCTGCCGCGCCGGCCATGCGCATGGGCGACATGCACCGTGGAGGAAATGAAGGCGTTGAAGGCTTGCATCAGGGCGAATTCGAAGGGATCGTCGAGTGGGGCGAGTTTCTTCTCCGGAGCCATCTGCGCAATGAAGGCGAGGATGGCAGGCGTTTCCGTCAGCACCCCGCTTGCCGTTGCCAGCGCTGGCACGCGGCCTTTCGGGTTGATCTTCAGGAATGCCTCGGAGCGCTGCTCGCCCTCGGCGAAGTTGACGCGATGGGCCGTGTAAGGCAGGCCGGATTCCTCAAGCACGATATGGCTGGCGCGGGAGCAGGAACCGGGGGAGAAAAACAGTGTGAACATGGATATGCAACCTCCAGGGCAATGAGGGGCGCCCACCTCCTCGCGTGCAGACGCCAGCCCCTGCGGCGGCGATCTGGCAGACGATCACATGCAAGGGCAATCCATCATCCTGCCGGCAGCGGGCCGCGTCAAAGGTTATTTCTGAAGCGCGTCGCGTTTAACCGAAGGCATACCGCGCGCCTTATTTTTTGTCTTTACGCATGGTCCGGACGTAAAGCCGCAGCGCAGTTTTACAGGAAATGCCTCTAGAGGCCGACGACGCGGATATCGCCGACGTGGATGCCGTTCCAGTTGCGCATCTGCCGGTTTGCCATAGCAAGCAGCGCCTCGTTCTCGGCGCCATCGAAATATTTCGCCAGCATTGCGGCAATCATCGCTTCCGCCGCACGCGTCGTGCCGTCTTCGCATTTCACCGCCATGGCGATGCCCTTTTCCGGCAGTGCGGCCACGAACACGCCTTCTGCGCCGGTCTTGGCGAAAATCCTGCCCGGCGCGATCTGCATCAGCCTGGTGCAGGTGCGGCCGGTGCCCGCCACGTAAAAGGGTTCCGCCATGCAGGCGTCAAAGAGCCGGCGGGAGGCTTGCGCGCGCCCGGCCTCCAGCCCCCTGCCCGTCGCCATCTTGGCAAAACCATGCGCCAGACCCTTGAGCGGCACGGCATAAGTGGGGATCGAGCAACCGTCCACGCCGCAATTGTCATGGCCAAGCGTCGCACCCGTCAGGCTTTCCATCGTCGCGCGGATTTCCCGCTGCAGGGGGTGGTCGTAACCGACATAGCCCTTGGGGTCGGTGCCTGTGTGACAGCAGGCGCAGATGAAGCCGGAGTGCTTGCCGGAGCAATTATTGTGAAGCGCCGTCGGCTTTTCCAGCGTGCGGGCCTGATGGATGATGGTCTTCTGGTCGGAAGACCAGTGCGCGCCGCATTCCAGCGTATCCACATCCCTGCCCGCCCTTGCGAGCATGGAGGCGGCGAGCGCCGCGTGTTCGTCCTCGCCGGAATGGGAAGAGCAGGCAAGCGCCAGTTCGCGATCGCCGAAGCCATAGGCATCCGCCGCGCCGCTTTCCACCAGCGGCAGCGCCTGCATGGCCTTGCAGGCAGAACGCGGGAAAACGCCACGCTCGACATCGCCAGCTGAAAACACGACGCCACCATCGCCATCCACCACCACTGCAAGACCCTGGTGGCGGCTTTCGACCAGACTGCCCCTGAGGACTTCGACGGTAACGGAATTGTTCATTTTTGCGGCCTCAAAAAGTTCTGATTTTATGTCGTTGATAGCGCAATTGATTTTTCGATGCACGAGGCTATCAGTGAAATTTGCAAAACGTCTGCTGCTGGCGATTGCCATCATCTATCTGCTGCCAGCTCTGGCATCGGCGGGGTTGTGGGCCATGAGGGATCACCCGCAGGGCTGGCGTGACGCGCGCTGGTCTTCCTCCGGCACCCTGCCGCAAGCAGGTGCCGACCGGCAGGCGGCGGTTTACGTTTTTTCCGCCATGACCGGTGGCTTTAAAGGCTCCGTCGCCAGCCATGCCTGGATCGTGCTGAAAAAGCCGGGCGCGACGGCCTACGATCGCTACGACAAGGTGGGCTGGGGAATGCCGATACGCCACAATGGCTATCCGGCGGATGCCTATTGGTATTCCAACACGCCGCGTCAGGTGGTGGCCATTCATGGGGCGGCAGCGGAAAAACTGATCCCGAAGATCGAACAGGCGATTGCCGACTATCCCTATGGCAAACCGGGCGGCTATCGTATCTATCCCGGTCCCAACTCCAACACTTTCGTTGCCCATGTGCTGCGCAGCGTGCCGGAGCTCGGTGTGGTTCTGCCATCAGACGCGGTGGGCCGCGACTATCTGCCCAACGGCGCGTTTTACCACGTCGCCGACGACTGGAAGGATGCGAGCCTCTCGCTTGGCGGGTTGTTCGGCATTTCGGCGGGCGCACGCAGTGGCTTCGAGGTCAATTTCCTCGGCCTCGTCGCGGGTTTCGATTTCAGCCGGCCCGGCGTGAAGATACCGGGTCTTGGCTATTTCGGAGTAGCGGGTATCCGCGCGTAAAGTCGGGTCAGGTCTCAGCGGCCTGTGCTGCGCGTTTGGCGCGGATGCTCTGGGCAATAAAAACACGCGACAGGCCGTGATAGAGCGGCTCCCGGGAGAATAGCCGGGAGGTTAGATATCCCAGCATCGATGCCACCATGATGGGGATGACGCCGTCATGATTGCCGGTCATTTCGAGGATGATCACGAAAGCCGTCATGGGGGCCTGCACCACGCCCGCGAAATATCCCGCCATGCCGACAATGGCGCCAAGGCCGATGCTCGTACCCAGCAAAGTCGCCATCGTACTGCCAAAGCCCGCGCCCACGGACAGCGACGGCGCGAATATACCGCCCGGAATGCCCGACATCATCGCCAGAAACGTGGCCGCCAGCTTTTCGATGAAGAAGAAGGCCGGTGCGGCCTGGCCCTCGATTGCGGCGCGCGCCTGTTCGTAACCCGTTCCGAAGGTCGCGCCATCAGTCGCAATGCCGATCACGGCGGAGGCAAGGCCGCAGGCGGCGACAACCGCCAGCATCCGCCTTGACGGCATGGCCTGGGCGAAGCGCCGGATACGCGCGGACAGGCGCAGCGCCCCCGCGCTGAACAGCGCGCCGAACGCACCGCCGCCAATGCCGCAGACCAGTACAAGCAGCCAGTCCATCATGGTTTTCGCCACGACGGAACTGGTGCCAAAGTAAGTATAGCTGCCGACCAGCGCCAGCGAGGCAAGGCCGGACAGGATGACGGCGGTAAGGACGAGGCCGTTTGCCCGGGATTCGTAGGTCTTGCTCATTTCCTCGATGGCAAACACGATGCCGGCCAGCGGTGTGTTGAACGCTGCCGCAATACCCGCCGCTGATCCGGCAAGAATAAGACCCTTTGCCTGTGCCATGCCGCCCCAGCGCGCCGCCTGAAGCATGATCGAGGCCCCGACCTGCACGGTTGGTCCCTCTCTCCCGATCGACGCACCGGACAAAAGCCCGACGACCGTCAGCGCGACCTTGCCGAAAGCGAGTTTCAGCGACAGGAGCCGCGAACGATCCGCGTCGTCACGTAGGTGCCGCGCGGCGATGGCCTGGGGAATGCCGCTGCCGCCGGCATTGGGAAAAACCGTCAGCGCCAGCCAGGCGCACAGCGTGAAACCGAGCGGCGTCACGACAAGCGGCAGCAGAAACGCCCATTCGCCGGAAGATGTTGCCGAGAAGAAAAGATGCTGGGCGCGATCCGCCGCCCAGGCAAAACCGACGCTGATAAGGCCCACCGCAATCGCGCCGATCCAGAAAACCGCCCTCGGCTTCCACACCCGCCATGAACCCCACACAACACGGGAACGGCGGAGCATCTTCAGCTTTTTGTAGTCGACGGGCATGGGGATCCAGATCGGTGATTTCAGTTATTGTCGGGCGGGAAACCCGTTTATCTGCCTGCCAGCCGGCGATTGCAAGTTTTGCATTTGACTCGTTGCGACAGATGGCAGAAGCTGCGCATCGCAAATGCAACGCATGGAGAGAAAAGATGAAAACCGCAACTTTGCCTTCGCTGCGTGTAACGGCGGATTTCCGCGAGGCGGCAGAAAGCGTTCTGAAAGACGGCGAGACGCTATCGTCATTTGTCGAGGATTCGGTCCGCAGGCAGGTGGAAATCCGCAAATCGCAGGCGGAGTTCATTGCGCGCGGGCTGGCGTCGCTCGAACAAGCGGAGCGCACCGGTGTCTATTATAGCACCGACGATGTTCTTTCGATGATGCAAAGAAAACTCGATGCTGCGAAAGCCGCGAAACGGAAATGACATATCAGCTTCGTTATACCGAAGAAGCACTGGCGGATTTCGATCGCATCTATGATTTTCTGATCGCATACGACATCAATGTGGCCGAGAAGGCCATTCACGCCATAAGAGCAGGATTAGACATTCTAAGCGATTTTCCCTTCAGTTGCCGTAAGGCATCTTCTGAAAACGGGCTGATACGTGAACTCCTCGTGCCGTTCGGGTCATCCGGCTATATCGTGCTGTTCCGCATCGACGGCCCGGAAACAGTCACCATTGCCGCCGTTCGCCACCAGCGCGAGGACGATTATCATTGATCCTCACCGGTCGCTGACGGCCGCGCGCGGGTTTACCCACGGCTCCTGATTGGAGCGCGGCAGCGGGGTTTTGCCAAGGATGTGGTCCGCCGCCTTTTCGCCCGTCATGATCGACGGGCCATTCAGATTACCATAGGTCACATGCGGGAAGATCGAGCTGTCGGCGACCCGCAGCCCCTCCACGCCGATCACCCGGCATTCGGGATCAACGACCGCCATGGGGTCGTTCCTGTCGCCCATCCGGCAGGTGCCGCAGGGGTGATAGGCGCTTTCCAGATGTTCGCGCAGGAAGGCGTCGATCTGCTCGTCCGTCTCCACCTTTTCGCCCGGCTGGATTTCCGGCCCGCGAAAATCGTCGAAGGCTTTCTGGCCGAAAATCTCGCGCGTGAGGCGCACGCAATGGCGGAATTTTTCCCAGTCTTCCGGGTGGCTCATATAGTTGAAGCGGATGACCGGGTCGTCATGCGGATCGGCGGAACGCAGCGTGACATTGCCGCGCGACTTCGCCAGGTTGTAGCCGACATGTGCCTGAAAACCATGGCTTTTCGCAGCAGCCTTGCCATCATAGGAGATGGCGACGGGCAGGAAATGGTACTGGATGTCAGGCTGTTTCAGGCCGGGCGCTGAACGCAGGAAGGCGCAGGCCTCGAACTGGTTGGAGGCCCCTAACCCGCCTTTCGACAGCAGCCATTGCGCACCCGCGACCCCCTGCCAGAACCAGGGCAGCCAGGAGTAAAGCGACACCGGCTTGGTGGAGACCTGCTGGAAATAAAACTCCATATGGTCCTGAAGGTTTGCACCCACACCCGGCCGATCCGCCTTAACCTCTATGCCCATGTCCTTCAGATGAGCGGCAGGCCCGATGCCCGAAAGCATCAGCAATTTCGGCGAATTGAAAGACGATGCCGAGACGATGACCTCACGATCGGCCCTGATGGTTTCCACCCCGCCCCTGCGCTCGATTTCGACGCCGACGGCACGGCCGTTCTCGATGACGACCTTGCGGGCGAAGCCATTGACCAGCGTGACATTACCGCGCTTCAGCGCCGGCTTCAGATAGGCATTGGCGGCGGACCAGCGGCGGCCATTATGGATGGTCTGCTCCATCAGGCCGAAACCTTCCTGTTTGGAGCCGTTATAGTCGTCTGTCAGCTCGAAGCCTGCCTGCGCGCCAGCCTGAATGAAGGCGTGGAACAGCGGATTGCTGACCGGCCCGCGCTGAACATGCAGCGGCCCATCCGTGCCGCGCCACCCATCTTCGCCGCCATGGCTGTGTTCCATGCGCTTGAAATAAGGCAGCACATCCGCATAGGCCCAGCCATGCGCGCCCAATTCCTCCCAGCGGTTGAAATCCTCGGCATGGCCGCGCACGTAAACAAGGCCGTTAATGGAGGACGAACCGCCGATGACCTTGCCGCGTGGGGCGGTGATGCGGCGATTGTCAAGGTTCGGTTCGGGTTCGGAGAGATAGCCCCAATTGTAGCGCTTCATGCTCATCGGCCAGGCGAGTGCGGCCGGCATCTGGATGAAAGGCCCGAAATCCGAGCCGCCAGCCTCAATGACAATCACCGAATAACGGCCGTCTTCCGACAGGCGATAGGCGATGGCGGAGCCTGCGGAACCGGAACCGACGATGACGTAATCTGCGTGCATGATTTGCTCTCTCTTCAATGAGCGTTGGTTCCGATTAACGGGCTGAGGGTGGCCCCCCCCACCAAATCTCAATAAGGCGCGTCCACCTTCCCCGTGCTCACATAAACCGTCTTCAGCTCGCTATAATGCTCCAGCGCCGCCGCCGAATTCTCGCGCCCGAAACCAGACTGCTTGGAGCCGCCGAATGGGATTTCCACCGGGCAGAGATTGTAGGTGTTGATCCACAGCGTGCCCGCCTCCAGCTGGTCGACCACGCGATGAGCGCGGGCGAGATCGGCGGTGAAGACGCCGCCGGCAAGGCCGAATTCGGTGGCGTTGGCGCGGGCGAGAACCTCAACCTCATCATCGAAATCCAGCACGCACATGACCGGGCCGAAGATTTCCTCGCGCGCGATTGTCATGTCATCGGTGACATCTGCAAACACCGTCGGCTGCACATAGGCGCCCTCGCCTGCAACATTGTTGGGAATGCCGCCGCCGGTTACCAGCGTCGCACCCTCCGCCTTGCCCTTTTCGATATAGCCAAGCACCTTTTCCTGCTGGGCTTTGGAGACCAGCGGGCCGAGATGGGTGGCGTAATCCAGGGGGTCGCCGAGGATCATCGCCTCAGTGCGGCGCTTCAGGTTTTCGAGGAAGCGGTCCTTCGCCTTTTTCTGCACGAAAACGCGGGTACCGTTGGAGCAGACCTGACCGGAAGAATAGAAATTGCCGAGCATCGCCCCGCCGACAGCGCTTTCGATATCGGCATCGTCAAACACGATCAGCGGCGATTTTCCACCGAGTTCCATCGTCACGTGCTTCAGATGCCCGGCGGCGGCGGCGGCCACCTTGCGGCCGGTGGGCACCGAGCCGGTGAGCGAGACCTTGGCGACATCCGGGTGGTTGACCAGAAGCGGGCCGGTATCGCGATCACCCTGAATGACGTTGAACAGGCCCTTGGGCAGCCCTGCCTCGATCAGGATTTCCGCGATCTTCAAAGCGCCGAGCGGGGTGTTTTCCGATGGCTTGAAGACCATGGCGTTGCCGGCAACGAGCGCCGGGGCCGCCTTCCAGCAGGCGATCTGCTGTGGATAGTTCCATGCGCCGATGCCGACACAGACGCCGAGCGGCACGCGCTTGGTATAGGCGAAATCGCCGCCGAGCGGGATGTAGTTGCCATTCAGCGCGGAAGGCGCGATACCGCCGAAAAATTCGAAGGCATCGGCACCCGAGGTCGGATCGGCGACGATGGTTTCCTGGATCGGCTTGCCGGTATCCAGCGTTTCGAGCGTGGAGAGCGCCTCGTTGCGTTCACGCATGATATCGGCGGCGCGTTTCAATATACGCCCGCGCGCCATGGGGCTCATTGCCGCCCATTCCTTCTGGGCGCGTTTGGCCGATGCAATGGCGCGCTCGACAATCGCGGGCGTTGCCGCATGCAGCTTTGCAATGACTTCGCCGGTGGCCGGAAAGACGCTTTCGAAAAGCGTGCCGGCATTGTCTTCGACATAGTCGCCATCAATGAAATGCGAGGCTTTGGGCTGCGCCCTGAGAGACGTCGCGATAGTCATGTCGAATACTCCTAGAGAATGCGGACGGACGGCTTCGGGCGCTGTCCATCAGGATATGGTTTGAGCTGCAAGTCGAAATAGTCTTCGACAAGGGCCGGCGCTGAGGCGAGCCCAAGCGGGGCCGAACGCAGGCTGTGCCTGATATACAGCCCGTCGATAAGGGCTGCCGCCCCTTCCGCAATGCGCGCGGCGTCATCGGGTGGACATAGCCGGTTCAGGCTTGCCATGAGGTTCGAGCGCAGGCGACGGGAATAGAGCACCAGCAGGCGGCGCGTTTCTTCCGAGCGCTGCGCCTCCACATAAAAGGCAAGCCATGCCGCCACCGTCTCGGGCGTGAACTGGTCGCTCTGGAAAGAGACGTGAACGATGGCGCTCAGCCGTTCGCGCGGGCCATTGGCGCGGGTCAGCGCCGCCACCGCATCGCGCCTCAGATCCCGCAGCAGGCTGCGGATGGTTTCCAGAAGGAGCTGCTGCTTGCTGCCGAAATAATGATGCGCAAGCGCCGGAGATACGCCCGCTTCCCGGGCAATATCCGACATTGTCACATTCAGCGAACCATGGTGGCCTATGGTGCGTAACGCCGCGTCCACAAGCGCCTTGCGGCGCAAAGGCTCCATTCCGATCTTGGGCATAAGGGTCTCCTTGATGGCGGGCAAAATATTCTTGATTGATCAATCAATCAATAAAAAACGCGCCATTTCATGTCGCTGATTTGCCATGGATCAAAGAAAACCGGGCAAGGCCGGATAAGACTAGCCGCTCCCATGCTGAGGAGCCGCTCACGGGGGAAAAACTAAACCGTGATATACTGCAAATTGGGAATGGAACACGTTTCGTGCTAATATGCTGAGTGATACAAATTTCGCTGGAAGCGGCGCCAGACGAAAACTGAAAAAACGCCCGCAAGACCGCGATCCCCATCAGGTCCCGACACGGACCGGAGATGCCTTCGCAACGGTTGAACAAGGGAGTGATATCATGCCAATGGTGACAGTATCGATTTCCCCGGAACAGGCAGCAAGAATGCGCGAGGCCGTGAATAGCGGCGCCTACGCATCCGGCAGCGAGGTCGTAAGGGCCGCGCTGAGACTATGGGCGGCCTCTGCTGCCGCAAACGGCGCAGATACAGAGGCTGCAGCACCTGTCGAGGCGGATCGCGAACGCCTGAATGTTGCGGAACTTTACGCCGCTCACACCGGACATGTGCGCCGGGCCTGAGGGCCTGCCGGATACCCCTTGCTATTGAGGGGCCCGTGACAAAACCTTCATTAAAGCTTCACAGTCGTGAAAGCTTTTGTTGACCTGTAATCTGCGATTGTCTGCTGAAAAGAGACAAGTTCCCGTGTGTGCATTTGACTTGTCATGCCACCAACGGGGAACTGGCAATAGCGGAGAACAGAAATGCCGGCCGTAACGCTGGAGAACGATGTCATAAGGCGGTTTGCCTCCGGGCACATGTTTCCCATGGCGAAGCTTGTGCTTGAAACCGCGTTTCAGCCGATCGTCGAGGCGACGACGGGCACGATTTTCGGATATGAATCACTGATGCGCGGGCATGACCGGCTTGGGTTTTCCAATCCGCTCGCGCTTCTCGACCAGGCTGCCGAGGATGGCGAGCTGAAGGCCTTCGAGCAGATGCTGGCAAGCCGGGCGCTCGCTAAATTCTCCACCCTGGCGGATTTTTCCACCACCACCCTGTTCCTCAATCTCGATGTAAGGCTTATCCCGCACGGGGACGCCATTCTTGACAAGCTCGTTGGCCATCTGGCGCGGGCGGGCATTCCGGCCTCCTCCATCTGCTTTGAACTTTCCGAACGTTTCGACAATACCAGCGTGCCGGAGTTCAAGGCGCTGATCGCCCGCATGCGCAAGGAAGGTTTCAAGCTGGCGATCGACGATTTCGGCGCCGGTCACGGCGAGATGAAGCTTTTATGCGACTATCCGCTTGATTACCTGAAGATCGACCGGCATTTCATCAGCGGTGTCGATCATCTTCCGCGCAAGCAGCATCTCGTGCGCAACATCGTCAACATCGCTCATGTTCTCGGCGTCCGGGTCATTGCGGAAGGCATCGAAACCGAAGCGGAATTTCTCACCTGCCGCGAATATGGCGTCGATCTGGTGCAGGGCTGGCTGATCGCCAGGCCGACGGTTTTCACCAGCGAGCTTCCCGAGAGCTTTCCGCACCTCAACCGCGTGGGCGTGGCGCGGCGCAACAGCCAGTCGCTGGACGAAATCCTCATCCGTCGCGAAATAGAGCGTCTTCCCACCGTCTATGAGCATGACAGCGTCGACAGCGTCTTCGAATTGTTCCGCAGAAACCCGCAGCAGGCGTTTTTCCCGGTGCTCAACGCCAATGGCGAACCGCGCGGCGTCATCAACGAATATCACCTCAAGGAATACATCTACCGACCTTTCGGGCGCGATCTCCTCAAGAACAAGATCTACGAGCGCACCATTTCCCACTTCGTCGATCCTGCGCCGATCGTGGGTCTCGACGCCGATGCCGATCAACTGATGAACATGTTCGCCAGCATGGGCGGCAGCGCCTGCATCATCCTGACCGAAAACATGCGTTACGCCGGCATCGTCTCAGCCGCATCACTCATCAAGGTCATCAATGAAAAACAGCTCAAGATGGCGCAGGACCAGAACCCGCTGACGGCGCTGCCGGGCAACCGCGCCATCGGCGGCTTCATCGCCGACAGCTGCGGTGATGGCGATGAGACCCGTTTCTTCTGCTATTGCGATTTCGACAATTTCAAACCCTTCAACGATAAATACGGCTTCAATGCCGGCGACCACGCCATCACCCTGTTTTCCGCACTGATGCGTCGCTACTTTTTCGCCGGCGACTGCTTTCTCGGCCATATCGGCGGCGACGACTTCTTCGTCGGCGTGCGTGACTGGGCGGTGGAGGAACTGACGGAAATCCTCGAGCGGCTGCTCAGCGATTTTCACGGTGAAGTGGCCGAACTCTATTCGCCAGAGGACCGTCAGGCCGGTCGCATGGTCGGGCTGGACCGTCGCGGCAATGAGCGGGATTTTGCCTTGCTGCGTTGCTCCATCGGCGTTCTCACATTGCCAAAAGGTTTGATCATCGCCAATCCCGAGCGCATCGGCAGCGAGATCGCCGGCATCAAGACAGCCGCGAAAGAAAACGAAGGCGGCCTCGTCATCCGGGTGTTCGGGGAGACAAAATGACATCAGCGACAAAGGGCCTCCTTCCCTAAGCGGTACATCTGTCCTAAATCTTCAGGTAACGCCGACAAATGAGGAATTGCCCCTGGCCATGCCCGAAAATGTGACCCTGCCCGAAAAAATGCGCTTCATCGACCTTCCCTCCCATGGTGGCCCGGAGGTGATGCAGCTTTCGCAAGCACCTTTGCCAACCCCCGCCAGAGGCGAAATCCTGGTGAGGGTCGAGGCGGCCGGCGTCAACCGCCCCGATGTCGCGCAGAGGCAGGGCGCCTATCCGCCGCCGAAGGACGCAAGCCCGATCCTCGGCCTCGAAATTGCCGGAGAAGTGGTGGCGCTCGGCGAAGGCGTCAGCGAATTCAAACCTGGCGACAAGGTCTGCGCGCTCGCCAATGGCGGCGGTTATGCGCAATATTGCACCGTGCCGGCCGGACAGGCCCTGCCCTTCCCCAAGGGGTACGACGCCGTCAAGGCCGCCGCGCTGCCGGAAACCTTCTTCACCGTCTGGGCCAACCTCTTCCAGATGGCGGGCCTGACCGAAGGCGAAAGCGTGCTCATCCACGGCGGCACCAGCGGTATCGGCACAACCGCCATCCAGCTCGCCAAAGCCTTCGGCGCTGATGTCTATGCGACGGCGGGTTCTGCGGAAAAATGCGAGGCCTGCGTCAAGCTTGGTGCCAAACGGGCCATCAATTACCGCGACGAGGATTTCACCGCCGTCATCAAGGCCGAGACCGATGGCAAGGGTGTCGATGTGGTTCTCGACATGATCGGTGCGGCCTATTTCGAAAAGAACATTGCCGCACTCGCCAAGGATGGCTGTCTGTCCATCATCGCCTTTCTGGGCGGCGCCGTGGCTGAAAAGGTTGATCTGCGGCCAATCATGGTCAAACGCCTGACCGTCACCGGCTCCACCATGCGGCCACGTACCGCTGACGAGAAACGCGCCATCCGTGATGAGCTTATCGAACAGGTCTGGCCGCTCATCGAAAGCGGCAAGGTTGCGCCTGTCATCAACAAGGTCTTCACGCTGGACGAAGTTGTGGAGGCCCACCGGCTGATGGAAACCAGCAATCATATCGGCAAGATCGTGATGCGGGTGTCCTGATCAGACCTCTTGCATTAATGACGAATCGTACTACCTTCTAGTTATGTTCAACGTATCGGAAGGAGGTGATCCAATGTCTAATGAGATTTCGGTCTCTGGTGCAGGCAATGGAAAGGGTGGGTTTTCGACGGGGCAGCCCTCGGCGTAAAAACCTCTTGCCTTCGGAACGTTGAGAAACAGTCCCGGGTCTGTAAACAGGACCAAGCTCATGGAAGGGTCGCCTCTGGCGACCCTTTTCCGTTTCTGGGGTGATCGCGCGTTTACCCGGTTCCCTCATCTCTGTGCTTGTCACAGAGATCCAGCCAGACCAAGTGTTTGGGCTGGCTGGATACCGGCTCAAGGCCAGTATTACCGGGAACCGCCAGCTGCCAATCGCAGCCGCATCTCCCCTACTTCTTGCCAAACACCTTCCACCGGGTCGGACGAAACCGCAGTTCGGCACCTACCGCCACGGCGGCGTTGAGCGGCACCTCGATTTCGAGGTGATAGGGGTCATGGCCGTTATTGGCGATGTCGATTTCGGCGATGCGGGTGCCGGCGAGGCGGCGACAGGTGGTAACCTTGCCGTAAAGCGCGTTTTTCTCGTCGGTCAGCACCACATCTTCCGGACGGAAGAACAGCTCGCCCTCACCTGCGCCACTTTCGGCGACGCCGATGCTCTCGCCTTGAAACACCACCTGGCCGTCGCGGATCGTCACCGGCAGGCTGGAGGATTCGCCGATGAAGGAGAAGACGAACGGGGAATTGGGCGTGTCGTAGACGTCATCCGCCGTGCCGACCTGTTCGATCTTGCCCTGGCTCATGACGACGACGCGGTCGGCCAGTTCCAGTGCTTCTTCCTGATCGTGGGTAACGAAGACGGTGGTGTGGCCCGTGCGGTCGTGGAATTCGCGCAGCCAGCGGCGCAGTTCCTTGCGCACCTTGGCATCGAGTGCGCCGAAGGGTTCATCGAGCAGCAGCACTTTCGGCTCGATGGCAACTGCGCGAGCCAGCGCCACGCGCTGGCGCTGGCCGCCGGAAAGCTGGGTCGGGTAGCGCTTTTCGAGGCCGGTCAGATGCACCATGTCCAGAAGCTCCGAAACTCGCCTGCGGATTTCCGCTTTCGGCGGGCGGGAGGCGGAAGGGCGCACCTTCAGGCCGAAGGCGATGTTGTCGGCAACCGTCATGTGGCGGAACAGGGCGTAGTGCTGAAACACAAAACCGACATTGCGCTCCTGCACCGAGCGGTGCGAGGCATCCTCATCGCCGAAGAAGATGCGGCCTTGGGTCGGCTGCTCCAGGCCGGCGATGAGGCGCAGCAGCGTCGTCTTGCCGGAACCGGAGGGACCGAGCAGCGCGATCAGCTCGCCGGAACGAATGTCGAGCGACACGTCGTTCAGCGCCGGAAAGCGATCAAACTGCTTGGTGATGCCGGAAACTTTCACTTCCATGAATATGCCTTTCAATGCTTGCCGGCTGCGTTGCCCGCGCCAAAGCGTATTTCGAGAATGGTTTTGAGAACGAGCGTCACGAGCGCCAGACCAGCCAGCAGCGTCGCCACCGCGAAGGCCGCGCCGATATTGTACTCATTATAGAGTATCTCGACATGCAGCGGCATGGTGTTGGTCTCGCCGCGAATATGGCCTGATACGACAGAGACGGCGCCGAACTCGCCCATGGCGCGGGCGTTGCAGAGCAGCACCCCGTACAGCAGTCCCCATTTGATATTCGGCAGCGTGACATACCAGAAGGTCTGCCAGCCGGTTGCGCCAAGCGAGATCGCCGCCTCCTCATCGCCATTGCCCTGCTCCTGCATCAGCGGGATCAGTTCACGCGCGACGAAGGGAAAGGTGACGAAGATGGTGGCTAGCACGATGCCCGGAACAGCAAAGAGGATTTCGATGCCATAACTCTTCAGCCATGGCCCGAGCACGCTGTGCGAAGAGAACAGGATGACATAGACCAGACCCGATATGACCGGCGAGATCGAGAACGGCAGGTCGATCAGCGTTATCAGGAATGCCTTGCCCTTGAACTCGAATTTCGCAATCGCCCAGGCGGCGGCGACACCGAAGATAAGGTTGAGCGGCACCGAAATGGCGGCGACAAGCAGTGTCAGACGGATGGCGGAGAGTGCATCCGGCTCGACGATCGCTTCCCAGAAGGCATCGGCGCCTTTGCGAAATGCCTCGAAGAACACCGATACCAGCGGCAGCACGAGGAAAGCCGCAAGGAACAGGAAGGCAATGGCAATCAGCACCAGCCGGGCAGGCAGGCTCTCGCTGGCGGGATCGCGGAACGGTCGGGACGAGGTGCGGGAAGCATCAGACATAACCGTACCTCTTGCGGCTCCAGGCCTGAATGAGATTGATGAGGAACAGCATGGCGAAGGAAATGATCAGCATGATGGTGGCGATGGCCGTCGCGCCCGCATAATTGAACTCCTCCAGCCGGATGACGATGAGGAGCGGTGCGATTTCCGAGACGTAGGGAATATTGCCGGCGATGAAGATGACCGAGCCGTACTCTCCGATACCGCGCGCGAAGGCGAGTGCGAAGCCCGTCAGGATGGCGGGCGTGAGGCTTGGCAGCAGCACTCGGCTGATTGTCTGGAAACGGTTAGCGCCGAGCGTTGCCGCCACCTCCTCCACCTGCCGGTCTATTTCTTCCATGACCGGCTGCACGGTGCGGACCACGAATGGCAGGCCGATGAAGATCAGCGCGATGACGATACCGGTCGGCGTAAAAGCGATCTTGATGCCGAAGGGTTCGAACAGCGAGCCAACCCAGCCGCGATTGGCATAAAGCGTGGTGAGCGCGATGCCGGCAACCGCCGTCGGAAGGGCAAAGGGCAGATCCACGATGGCATCAACGAAACGCCGGCCGGGAAAACGATACCGCGTGAGAACCCAGGCGACGATGACGCCAAAAACAGCGTTCACCAGTGCGGCGATGAAGGCGGTGCCGAAACTGACGCGCAGCGCATTCAGCGTACGGCTATCGACAGCGATCGCAATAAAATCTGCAAAACCAAGTTTCGCCGTGGACCAGATGAGGCCGCCGAGCGGAATAAGAATGATGAGAAACAGATAGACGACCGTGTAACCGAACGTCAGGCCGAAGCCTGGTATCACGCTCGATTGACGCCACTTCCACCTGTTTCCGGATGTATTATTGCTCATCAACGCTCCGGATAATCTTTAGTTTGGCACATTTCCGGACAGAAAACCGGGGTCCACTTTTCCTGGAAATGCTCTCTGGGAGCCGGTGTTCCCCGGCCTTGTTATAAAGGATCGACCGGCACGGTGTCCGGTCGATCGATTTGTCGTTTTTCAAGTTCCCTTAAGCGGGGTGGGCGGATTTGTCTTCAGCCCATCATCCGCTTACTTGGCGGGCTTGTAAATCTGGTCGAAGATGCCGCCGTCACCGAAATGTTCAGGCTGCGCCTTGGCCCAACCGCCAAACTGCGGATCGTCGATGGTGACGAGCTTGATGTCGGGCAGCTGCTTCAGCAGATCCTTGGAGACAACTGCGGGGTTCGAAGGACGATAGAAGTGCTTCGCCGCAATGTTCTGACCTTCGTCGGAATAGAGATATTGCAGATAGGCTTCCGCCGCCTTGCGGGTGCCCTTGGCGTCGACGTTCGCATCAACCACGGCGACCGGCGGCTCGGCGAGGATCGAGATCGGCGGCACGATAATGTCGAAGGCATCCGCGCCGAATTCCTGACCGGCCAGATAGGCTTCGTTTTCCCAGGCCAGCAGCACGTCGCCGATCTGGCGCTGCGCAAATGTGACCGTGGAGCCGCGGGCACCGGTATCGAGCACCGGAGCGCGCTTGTAGAGTTCGCCGACATAGGCCTTGATCTTGTCCTGGTCGCCCTTGAACTCTTCATTCGCCCATGCCCAGGCGGCAAGGTAATTCCAGCGTGCGCCACCAGAGGTCTTGGGGTTCGGGGTAACGATCTGTACGTCGCCCTTTACCAGATCGCCCCAGTTATGGATTCCCTTCGGGTTGCCCTTGCGGACGAGGAACACGATGGTGGAGGTGTAGGGCGAGGAATTATGCGGCAGGCGGCCGCGCCAGTCCTTGTTGATCTTGCCGGAATTCTGGACGATGGCATCGATATCGCTCTGCAGCGCCAGCGTCACCACATCGGCTTCCAGACCGTCGATGACCGAGCGAGCCTGCTTGCCGGAGCCGCCATGCGACTGCTGGATCGTGACATCCTCACCGGTATCGGCCTTCCACTTCTTGGCGAAGGCTTCGTTGAAATCCTTGTAGAGTTCGCGGGTCGGATCATAGGACACGTTAAGCAGCTTGGTCTGCGCGGCAGCCGAGCCGACACCTCCCAGAGCCAGCGATAGACCGAGAGCGAAAACGCTCAAACCGGACAGAAGCTTGGACATCGGTATTCCCTCCTGATGAAGATGGCTTAACTCTACTGGACCGGTAGAGTTGGTCAATGAGGCCGAATACGATCGAAAAAGTGTTTCCCGAGAGCGTTTCCACGGGCAACAAATACAGCGCAGCATAGGCGAAAGGCGCAACAAGCGTCGTGTAAAACTTTGCTGAATGCAAAACCGTTTCACATTTTTGACGATTTTTTGGCGTTACGGCGAAAAATATTCAGGTGTTTTAGACGATTTTTTCGTCAGGCCGTCAAAAGTTCGGGCACTTCCACGCCTGCAACGGCATCCGCAACGGTGGTGTTGAAAAGGATATTGCGGGTGGCATCGGCCACGCGGGCGAAGACGTGGCGTATTTCGCACTGCTTTTCGCCATCGCAATCCTCGCACCGGCGATAGGCGGTCTGCGACAGGCAGGGCAAGGGAGCCAGCGGCCCGTCGATGAGGCGCAGCACCTCGCCGAAGGTGATATCGGCAGCCGGGCGCGCCAGCAAATAACCGCCCTGCTTGCCGCGCCTGCTTTCGACGATGCGTTCCTTCTTCATTTCGAGAAGGATCTGTTCAAGGAATTTTTTCGGAATGGCCTGTTCGCGGGCAATATCGGAAATTTGCACAGGACAGCCGCCGTCGGCCTTTGCCAGCGAAAGAAGCGCCCTCAGCGCATATTTTGCCTTCTGCGAAATCATCGTGAAACCAGTAGAACACAAGCCCGGATACCCGGCAATTCCGGCTTAGCGCAGAAGTTGTCACAATTCAAATCCAAGCTGCAAAGAAGGTGAACGGGCATCTTTTGCTCATAGATCGTGCGCGTGAGGCATTTTTGCTCTGAAGTGCAGCGCACAAAGACTGTCATTTCTGTTCCAGAGGCCCGATTTCAACAATAATCGGCCATGGAAATCCCGGACGTGACAATGACGATCAATTCAGCAAATGCCTCTGCCGATACCGCATCCCTCGACGCCACGCTTGCCGGGCTCGATCTTGCGGGACGACTTTCCTTTATCGCCGGTCTTGGCGGCCGTGCGGTCTTCACCACCAGCCTCGGCATCGAGGACCAGGTCATCACGGCGGCCATCGGCACCCACCGGTTGCCGATCGACGTCGTGACGCTGGAAACCGGCCGGCTCTTCAAGGAAACCGTCGATCTCATCGAGGAAACCGAGGAACGCTTCGGCATCGACATCCGTCGCTTTCGGCCCGAACAGGACGATATCGACGCCTATGCCGAAAAATACGGCCTCAACGGTTTTTACGAAAGCATCGAGGCCCGTCACGCCTGCTGTCATGTCAGAAAGCTGATCCCGCTCGGCAAGGCGCTGGAAGGTGCCACCTTCTGGATCACCGGGCTCCGCCGCGGCCAGTCGGGCAATCGTGCGACCACGCCTTTTGCCGAATTCGACGCTGAGCGTAATCTGATCAAGGTCAATGCCTTGGCGGACTGGGACATCGACCAGATCAAGGCCTATGTCGCTTCTGAAAACATTCCCGTCAATCCGTTGCATGCGCGTGGTTACCCCTCCATCGGCTGCGAGCCGTGTACACGCGCTATCAAGCCCGGCGAGCCTGAGCGCGCCGGACGATGGTGGTGGGAAAACGACGAGAAGCGCGAATGCGGTCTTCACGTCGCCGGTGCGGACCAGACGTCCGCCATTTCCGCCATCCCACAACGATAATCATTCAGACCAGTTCCGGAGTTTAAAATGTCCAACGCAGTCCACGAGACGGACAGCAAGAATACTGTCGCATCCAAGCCGCCGCTCGATCCGCATCTGAAGGCGCTTGAAAACGAAGCCATTCATATCTTCCGCGAAGTCGCCGCCGAATTCGACAATCCCGTGATGCTCTATTCCATCGGCAAGGATTCGTCCGTGCTGCTGCATTTGGCGCGCAAGGCATTCTTCCCAGGCCGCGTGCCCTTCCCGCTGCTGCACGTCAATACGGGCTGGAAATTCAAGGAAATGATCGAATTCCGCGACAAGATCGTCAAGGAATATGACCTCGATCTCATCTCCTACACAAACCCGCGCGGCGCGAGCGAAAACGTGACGCCCTTCACCCACGGTTCGGCGCTCTACACCGACATCATGAAGACGGAAGCGCTGCGCCAGGCGCTGGACGCCGGTCAGTTCGATGCCGCCTTCGGCGGTGCGCGCCGCGACGAGGAAGCAAGCCGCGCCAAGGAGCGCATCTATTCCTTCCGCACGCCGGACCACAAATGGGACCCGCGCAACCAGCGCCCTGAGCTGTGGAACATCTATAACGGCATGGTCCGCAAGGGTGAAAGCGTGCGCGCCTTCCCGCTCTCCAACTGGACCGAAGTCGATATCTGGCGTTACATCGAGGCGGAAAACATTCCGCTGGTGCCGCTCTATTACGCCGCCGAGCGCCCCTATATCGAGCGTGACGGCATGATGATCCTTGCCGAAGACGAGCGGCTGGAGCTGCTGCCCGGCGAAGAGATCCAGCACGGCTCGATCCGCTTCCGCACGCTCGGCTGCTTCCCGCTGACCGGCGCGATCCACTCCGAGGCGGCGACGCTTCAGGAGGTCATCGCAGAGCTGGAAATCGCCACCGTTTCCGAGCGGCAGGGCCGCGCCATCGATCGAGACCAGTCCGGCTCGATGGAGAAGAAGAAGCGCGAGGGCTATTTCTGATGACCGCCGCTGCTACCAACACCGCCTCCACGGCCACCATCCTGCCCTTTGCCGAACATTCGAAGGCGACGCGTGATACGCGCCCGCTTCGTCTCATCACCTGCGGCAGCGTGGATGATGGCAAATCGACCCTGATCGGCCGTCTCCTGTGGGACACCAAGGCCGTCAAGGAAGATCAGGCCGCCACCCTGCACCGCGATAGCGGCAAGCAGAACGATCTCGGCCTGCCCGATTTCGCGCTGCTGCTCGACGGTTTGCAGGCAGAGCGCGAACAGGGCATCACCATCGATGTCGCTTATCGCTATTTCTCAACCGACCGGCGCGCCTTCATCGTGGCCGACACGCCCGGCCATGAGCAATATACCCGTAACATGGCGACCGGCGCTTCCACGGCCGATCTCGCCGTGCTTTTGGTCGATGCGCGCACCGGCATTCTGGAACAGACACGCCGACACGCCACCATCGCGGCGCTGATGGGCATCCGGCAATTCGTGCTGGCCATCAACAAGATCGACCTGACGAATTACGACAAGGCAGGTTTTGAACTGATCGCCCACGAATTCCGCGATTTCGCCTCTGACCTCGGCATCAAGCAGATCACAGCCATTCCAATGTCGGCGCTGAAGGGCGAAAACGTCGTGCTATCAGGCAAGGCCTCCATGCCCTGGTATGAAGGCCCGACGCTGGTCGAAACGCTGGAGCTTGCCACGGTGCGCTCGGCGCAATCGGGTGGTTTCCGCTTCCCCGTACAGCGCGTGTCGCGCCCCGGCGAAAGTTTCCGCGGTTATCAGGGCACGGTTGCCGGCGGCTCGGTCAAGCCGGGCGATAGCGTTGTCGTGCTGCCGTCGGGCATGGTCGCGAATGTAAAGCAGATCGTCACTTTCGATCTGGTGCGTAACGCCGCCGTTGCTGGTGACGCGGTCACGCTCGTTCTCGACCGTCAGGTGGACGTCTCGCGCGGCGACATGATCGTGTCCATCGAGGCACAACCGCAGACAGGGCTTGCCTTCGACGCGCAGATCGTGGCGTTGCAGCCGGGTGGCATCGAGGCCGGCAAACGTTACTGGCTGAAGAGCGGCAGCCGCCGCCAGCGCGTCAGCGTGCAGCCGGTCAGCCAGCTCAACCTGAAAGAAGGCGAATGGCAGGCGCACGAGACATCGCTGCCGATGAACGCCATCGGCAAGGTGCGGCTCTCCTTCGACGAGACGGCAATCTTCGATGCCTATGAGCAGAACCGGGCAACCGGCTCCTTCATCCTGATCGACCCCGACACCAACAACACGGTGGCGGGTGGCATGATTGCCGGCAAACGCAGCGTTGGCGCAACGGAAGAACAGGGTGACCGCGTCATTCTCTCCCTGCCCGCCCATCTGGCCGAGAAGCTTCTGGCAAGCGAACTGCTGGCCAAGCACCGCGACGAGATCGACATCCGCCGCACGGATGGCGCGACAGCCTCACGGCTGATCAGCGATCTGGACTGACAGACACGCGCACACAACAAAAAGGCGACCGCCCAAGCGGTCGCCTTTTTTGTTTGAAAGCCTTTGGATCAGGCCTCGTTTAAAACACGAACATGTAAAGCAGGATGATCACAAAAATCGGAACACCCATCGCCCACAGTGCAATACCTTTTAGCATGTTATCCTCCATCGTTGTTGTGGTGGGATAACGGTTGAGGCGCAGTTGCGTTCCCTGCGACTGCGCTGACGACGGGTTCATCGCGGTCGATAACGTCAAACGCATCAAGTTTTCGACGCTTGGCAGAGCCCAGAAGATGGCAAGCATCATGGCGCTGTGTTCAGGCTTGGTTAATGACCGACACCTCACTCTCTCAGCAATGGAACTGCGTGGTTCAGCGCACGTTAGTGTCCGTCATTGGGAGATGAAGATTATGAAAATTCTGACTGCAGCGATCTGCCTGGTTTCGGTGGGCATCCTAAGTGGCTGTGTCGATGATCGGGGCTACCGTAGCGGCGGATATTATACGACAGGCGTGTACTACCGCACCTATGAACGCGATCGCCACTACCGTGACTATGACCGTCGCGACTGGCGCGACCGGAGGGATTGGCGTGATCGTCGCGACTGGCGCGGTGATTACCGCTACCGATGATCGACTGGACCTACATTCAAGACCATTGGGATTGGGCGGGGCACATTCTAGAGGCCGTCATCATGGCGGCGATTGTCGCCGTTCTGTTTCGCCTGCTCGTTAGCTGGCGAATGGCGTGGATAATCGGGCTGGCCTTCGCCGCCGGTCATTTTCATGGCCGGGAAAAGCGGGACTACGAGGTGTCCGTAGAAATGCCTCCTCCCCATCTGGAAGGTTATTACTTCTGGAATTGGTCCTGGGATGGTTTAACCGACTTCTGGCCGACGGCTCTTGTTTGCGTTTTGCTCATTCTCCCGTTGGCGAGGAGGAGAAATTGACATTCCGTGCAATCACCAAAGTCGTGATTTGCAGCCGCGGACGCCGAATGCGTTTACCCGTCCGGTTTTAAACGGTCAGGTCTCCGTACGATGCCATGATCCAAGGATTTTCAGAAGTGTTGGGATCATTTGAAAGCCCCGGGAAATATTGGGCTTAAGCTGGTCGGAGTGAGAGGATTCGAACCTCCGACCCCGTCGTCCCGAACGACGTGCGCTACCAGACTGCGCTACACTCCGTGACCAGCGGCGCTTCTATAGACCAGCCTCCAGCATTCGACAAGCGGCATATTGCATTTTTTGTGACAAGTTTTCAACGCGCTGCGAAGGGCGGTCGCCAAGTGCCTGCCGCACCGGGCGGCGTGTGGGAAAACGTTACAAAAAAGCAATTGTGGCAGGAAATTTTCGTCAAGCGGCACAGCTCCCCTGCCCGTCGCCGCCAAATCTGCTAGGGGAACGTAATGACCGGCGGGAAGCCGGACACGGCACAAAGGACATTTCACCATGCTATTTCGCAGCGTAACGCTCGCAGGGCTCGCCATTGCGCTCTCCGCCTGTACGACATCGACGGGCTCTGCCCCTTCCTTCACCCAGAAGAGCCCCGTTGAAACGCGGTGGGTCGGTCAGTCCGCAGGTATTTTCTTTGCAAAATTCGGCCCGCCGCTGAGCGACACGGAAACCGGCAGCTCGACCATCTATAACTGGCGCGGCGGTTACAAGAAGGCCACCATTCCGGCCAAGTTCGAAGAAGGCAAGGACGGCAAGAAGGGTCGCCAGATTTCGCCCGCCCGCACCGCCTCGCTCTCCTGCACGGTTCAGCTCACCGTCTCCAGCGACTACACGATCACTTCGGTACGCACGGTTTCCGACCGCCCCGGCGTCAACGGCCCGAGCTATTGCGCGGAATTCCTCGCCGCAAACTGAGTTTTCGTCCAGCTGACGAAACGAGCCAAGGCCTGCCCTAACCGGCGGGCCTTTTCACTTTTTTGCGATTATTCTCATTTTTCCTGAATTTTTTTCACACGGACCAGCGCAACCTGATCCGCCAAGCGCGGCAAACGCCGAATTGACGGCTTTTTCGCGATATTCGCGCTTGAGACACTTTCAACCGTTTGAAAGCACCGTCTAATCCTCGCGACCACAAAAATGACAATCCGCAAAATGGCAAAAACTGCCAATGCGACCTTATGTCCCGGCAAAATCCCCGCAAAAGCGCTTGAACTGGAGTGAATAAGTCAGGGTTGTGCCTGTTTCGGCTTTGCTGTAACGGGGCGGCTGGGAGGAGTGTTTTTAACACAAAACAAGAATCAGGTATGGCCGTGACTCCCATCGATCAAGACAAATCCCAGCTCACTGATCTTTCCTCAGACGCGCTTCCCTCCCATGCGCTTCCAATGAACCGCAGACAGGTTCTCGGCACTGCGCTCGCAGGGCTTGCAGCGACAGCGCTGCCGACATCCTCGCTTCTCGCCAATACGGCTACCAAGAAGGTCGACGTGCTTCTGATCGGTGGCGGCATCATGAGCGCGACGCTCGGCGTGTGGCTGCGTGAACTGGAGCCAACCTGGTCGATGCAGATGCTCGAGCGGCTGGACGGCGTGGCGCTTGAAAGCTCCAACGGCTGGAACAATGCCGGCACCGGCCATTCCGCGCTTGCCGAGCTGAACTACACGCCGGAAGACGACAACGGCAACATCAAGATCAGCCAAGCCGTCAACATCAACGAATCCTTCCAGATTTCCCGGCAGTTCTGGGCATGGCAGGTACGTAACGGCGTTTTGAAGAACCCGCGCTCCTTCATCAACCACACGCCGCATATGAGCTTCGTCTGGGGCGATGAGAACATCGCCTATCTCGAAAAGCGCTACCAGGCGCTGAAGGCAAGCCCGCTTTTTGCCGGCATGGAATATTCCAGCGACCCCGAGCAGCTTAAGAAATGGGTGCCGCTGATGATGGAAGGCCGCGATCCTTCCCAGAAGATCGGTGCGACCTGGTCTCCGCTCGGCACCGACATGGAATTCGGCGAGATCACCCGCCAGTTCGTTTCGCATCTGCAAAGCGACCGGAATTTCGACCTGCAGGTCAACAGCGAGGTTTCCGATATCCAGCGCAATGCCGATGGCAGCTGGCGCGTGACCTATAGCAACCTGAAGACCGATGCTGAGCAGACCGTGGATGCGAAATTCGTGTTCATCGGCGCCGGCGGCGGTGCGCTGCATCTGTTGCAGATGTCCGGTATTCCGGAAGGCGACAATTACGCCGGTTTCCCGGTTGGTGGCTCGTTCCTGATCAACGACAATCCTGACGTGACGATGCAGCATCTGGCCAAGGCCTACGGCAAGGCCTCGGTCGGCTCGCCGCCCATGTCGGTTCCACACCTGGATACCCGCGTGCTTGGTGGCAAGCGCGTCATCCTGTTTGGACCTTTCGCCACCTTCTCCACCAAGTTCCTGAAGGAAGGCTCCTATTTCGATCTCGTCTCCTCCGTCACGACAAGCAATGCCTGGCCGATGGTGCGCGTTGGCATCGATGAATATCCGCTGGTGGAATATCTCGCCGGCCAGCTGATGATGTCGGACGACGACCGCTTTGCCGCGTTGAAGGAATATTTCCCGAACGCGAAACAGGGCGAATGGCGTCTGTGGCAGGCGGGCCAGCGCGTGCAGATCATCAAGCGCGACGAGGAAAAGGGCGGTGTACTCAGGCTCGGCACGGAAATCGTCGCCGCGCAGGATGGCAGCATCGCCGGTCTGCTCGGCGCCTCCCCTGGCGCCTCCACGGCCGCACCGATCATGCTGAGCGTTCTGGAAAAGGTCTTCAAGGACAAGGTGGCAACACCGGAATGGCAGGCCAAGATCCGCCAGATCGTTCCGAGCTACGGCACCAAGCTCAATGACGACCCGGAAAAAGTGCAGCAGGAATGGGCCTATACGGCCGAGCACCTGCAATTGCCGACCCCGCCGCAGATCGATCTTGGCGCGCTGAAGGGCGCGGGAGCGGCACCTGCTGGCGCGCCGGTGAAGAAGGTTCCCGATATCGCGCTTTAAGGTTTAGCCGCGATTTTAAGTTTGGACGCCGCGTGTCTTTGGATGCGCGGCGTTTCTGTTTAAGCAGGCCTTTAACACACACGCGTCATCCTGGCCTCTTCGCGAGGATCCATGGATTTCAACGGCTTGTGGATCCTCGGGTCAAAGCTGATGATGACGGAGGACAGGTTTTCGCGCGTCACAACATCCGGGATCGCAGCGAAATAGCTCGGCTGGTAGATGCACGCCGGCACCTGTGCACGCTGTTCTGATTTTGGAAGTGATGGCTGGGGCGCCAGGATTCGAACCTGGGAATGCCGGTACCAAAAACCGGTGCCTTACCGCTTGGCGACGCCCCAACAGGGCAGCTTGGGCGAAACGCCGCTGCCTGAACCGGGCCTGATTAGCAAAGCCTGCCCGACGCGGCAATGACCTGACGGCTTATTTTTTCACAAAATCCAAGCTTTTTGGATGCCGTGCCTGACATGGCATGTTAGGGCTTGGCGATTGCGCGGCTGAGGCTGCGGCTCTGCGTGGCATGGCATATTTCAGGAGGTCTTGATGGCGGACCCGGCATTCGATCTCGATTTCAGGCCGGCCTATGGCGAGGCGGTTCCCGTTGCCCCGCTCATCCAGCGCATCACCGTCAACAATCCTTCCGCGTTTACCTTCCATGGCACCAACTCCTATATCGTCGGCGACCGGTCCGTTGCCGTCATCGATCCCGGCCCGGAGGATGAGGCGCATTTTCAGGCGCTGATGGCGGCGCTTGATGGCCGCGAGGTCACCCATATCTTCGTCAGCCACACACATCGCGATCACTCGCCGCTTGCGCAGCGGCTGCGGCAGGCGACCGGCGCTATCACAGTTGCGGAAGGCCCGCACCGCGCCGCCCGGCCACTGCATGTGGGTGAGACCAATCCCTTTGCCGAAAGTTCCGATACGGCTTTCGTGCCGGATGTGGCACTTGGCGACGGGCAGAGCCTTTGCGGCGACGGCTGGGCGCTGACGGCGCTGCACACGCCGGGGCACACCGCCAACCACGCCGCTTTCGCACTTGATGGCAGCGGCATCGTCTTTTCCGCCGATCACGTCATGGCCTGGGCCACCACCATCGTCGCACCGCCTGATGGGTCGATGAGCGATTACATGGCCTCGCTGGAGCGCCTGCTCGCCCGCGACGACCGGCTGTTCCTGCCCGGCCATGGCGGCCCGGTCAACGATCCCGCAGCCTTCATGCGCGGGCTTCGCGCCCACCGCCGCATGCGGGAACGGGCAGTTCTGAAGCGCATCCGGGAAGGCGACCGGCGGATCGCCGATATGGTGAAGGTGATCTATGCCAGCACCGACAAACGTCTGCACGGGGCTGCGGCACTTTCCGTACTGGCCCATATCGAAGACCTGATTGAAAAGGGCGAGGTGCGGACCGAGGGTGCGCCTTCGTTGCTGGGGGAATATTTTCCGGCGTGAGGCTGGCGTGTGGGCGCAACGCTCATATCGGCGTCATCATATCCGGTTCAAATATTCAACCACCATCGCATTTTCCCGTCGTTCCGGCATTGAGCCGGAATGACGAAGAAGGAAACTAAGCCTCAATTGTCGTTCAGGCCTTGCATTTCCGCATCCAGCGCATCGAGATAGGCTTCTGCGATTGCTGCTCCCATGCCAAGATCGTGCGGGCCGTAACGGGAGGCAACGCGCACATCGACGATCGTGGTTTCCGCCTCCTCTTTCAGGCGGATGAGGATGTCGAAACGCAGGCCCCAGATGCGCGTGCGCTTTTCGCCCTGCATCAGCACCACGCCGCTGCCGTTAAAGAAGGTGGGCTGCGGTGCCTCGACCGGCCGTGCCATGGGAACCGGCACGATGGAGGGCAGGTCCTCTACCGGCGCTTCCTCGGTGGGCTGCGACTTGTCCTGTTCGGGAACGCCGACGGAGGGCGGCTCCACCGTGCCGATGACGCCTTTGGTATGGGTAATGCGGATGCTCTGGGCGGCGGCCATTTTTTTGGCGGCGGTGTAGATGCGGTCTATCGCACCTTCATAACGGCGTCCGGCAAGGCTCGCATAGGCCACCGCCTGCGCGTCCCGGTCCGCTTTTGCAACAGTGGCCGGTCTTGCCAGCCATTGCTGATTGGCAACGGGCGGCACCAGCCATTCCGGCGCATCGGCAAGATCGGTGGAGATGTCGTAAATCTCTGGCTGCTGCCAGTACAGAACTGCGCCGTAACCGACGACGCCGAGCGGCAGCGCCGACAACAGCAGCGCGGCAAGCGCAGAAAGGCCGCCGCGCGCACCCGTGGTCCATAGCCGTTCAAGACCAACCAACGCCAGAAGCATCGCCACCAAAGCGATTCCAGCGGCTATCATCAGCAGGCCGACGAGATCGGGCGTCGTCAAAGGTCCGAAACGGTGGATGCCAGCGGCGACAAGAAAAAGCGCCAGCGCCGCCATACCGAGATAGCGGGAAAGATAGGCTGCAACTGAAAAAGGCCGGACGAAACGCACAGTCATGGAAGCGGATATCCGTTAGATCGCATTGGCGTAAAAGCGTTGCACCCGAAATCTGGCAAGGGAATCACCTGCATATGATGTCATAGACCGGATTTGCGGTTAGGAAAACAAGGACGGGTCTGATCTGCGGGTAAAGTGCGTAAACCTACCTTTGTCGCGCCGGACTTGATCCGGCATCCAACCACGGCGCGTCTGCATCCTGAAAGAAACCTCCCACGATCAAGGACTTGATCGCAATGGACCCCGGATCTGGTCCGGGGTGACGGAGTGGGACGCAACGGCCTCAGCCTACATCGTTTTGAGCGCGTGAAAGCCCACGGCCACGATAGAGCGGAATATTTTTCCGCATTATCTCCCCTTAAGAGAATAATGCATCGGCAGTGCAACAAATACGCAAGCTCATCCCTTATTTGCTGAGGAAATCGGCGTATTCTTCGTCCCTTCCTTCGAGAATGCGTGTAAAAAGTGCATTATCCTCGTTTTCTTGCATAAAAAAGAGACAAGCCATGTCACAGGCAACGACGCCAGCCCGCTCATCCGGGTCAAAACCCTTTTATCGCAACTTCGGCTTTCAGGTTCTGATCGCCATGGTCATCGGCCTGCTGCTCGGGCTCGTTGCGCGCAATATCGGTCCTGATGCCGCCGGCAGCCCGAACTGGCTTTCCGTGACGTTGCAGACCATCGGCAGCATTTTCGTGCAGCTGTTGCGCGCGCTGGTGCCGCCGCTGATTTTCACAGCCATCGTCGCCTCCATCGCCAATCTCAAGAACCTCTCCAATGCGGCAAAGCTCGTCTGGCAGACGCTTCTGTGGTTCGCCATCACGGCGCTGATCGCCGTGGTCATCGGCATCGTCCTTGGCCTCGTCATTCAGCCGGGCGTGAACACCGCGATTGCCAATACGGCAGCGGCAGCCCCCTCCTCCACCGGTTCCTGGCTCGACTTCCTGAAGGGTCTCGTGCCGGCCAACGTGTTCGGCCTCGAGGCCTCGACCAAGGTCAATAACGGTTCCGCTAGCACCTTGCTGAACTTCAACGTGTTGCAGCTGCTCGTGGTGTCGATTGCCTTTGGTGTCGCGGCGCTGAAAGCGGGCAAGGCGGCGGAGCCGTTCCTTGCCTTCAACCAGTCGCTGCTTGCCATCGTGCGCAAGATCCTGTGGTGGGTCATCCGCCTCACGCCCATTGGCACCATCGGCCTGCTCGGTCGCGCCGTTGACCAATATGGCTGGACGACGCTTTCGCAGCTTGGCTGGTACGCGGCGGCCGTTTATATCGGTCTGGCGCTGGTTCTCTTCGTGGTCTATCCGGCGCTGCTTCTCGCCCATGGCCTGAAGCCATCGCGCTTCTTTGCGGGCGCATGGCCGGCAATCCAACTCGCCTTCGTGTCGCGCTCTTCTATCGGCACCCTGCCCGTCACCGAAACCGTGACGGAAAAAAGCCTCGGCGTGCCACGCGAATATGCCGCCTTCGCCGTGCCGCTCGGCGCCACCACCAAGATGGACGGCTGCGCCGCCATCTATCCGGCGATTTCGGCGATCTTTATCGCCCAGTTCTTCCAGGTGCCGCTCGGCATTCAGGACTATGTGCTGATCGTGTTCGTCTCGGTGCTAGGCTCGGCCGCAACGGCGGGTCTCACGGGTGCCGTGGTGATGCTGACGCTGACGCTCTCGACGCTCGGCCTGCCGCTCGAAGGTGTTGGCCTGCTGCTCGCCATCGACCCGATCCTCGACATGGGCCGCACGGCCGTCAACGTCGCCGGTCAGGCGCTGGTGCCCACCATCGTCGCCAAACGTGAAGGCATTCTGGACGAGGCAGTCTATAACAACGCCAAGGACATCGAGGCGCTCGATGACCACGACGCGGTTCCTGCCTGAACAAAGAACGACTGAAAGTGGTGCCGCCGGGGTGGTACCTTCATATCTCCATGATGGGCGTCGCTATCACTTTAGCGATGCCCACATTGACAATAATCCCAAAAATATTGAAGTATAAATTTGCGAATCATCAATTTTAACTGCAATTACCCTAATATAATTATGGGAAACAAAATTGCACCGAGAAAAAATATGAAAAAATCGTCTATAATTCTCCTGAGTATTTTCTCCTTCATTGCATTCCCTAATTTGACCGCAGCAGCGGGAACAACTGTTGATTCCGTGTCCTATTCGTGCGCCAAGAACGAAGTCCTACGTGTAGTTTACGTCAACGGCGCCGATGGAAAAAGCTTCGCGATCCTGCAGCAGATGGAAGAAATGATACCTATGGCGGAAACAATATCGGCGTCCGGAGCGGTTTATAACGCAATCGACCCGAACTATAGCTACACTTTGCGCACGAAAGGCAGCAACGCCTCGCTTGAAGATAGCAGGGGCACGATACTGGACGGCTGCTCAGAGTAATAATGCAAAACAAGAACGGGTGGCGGCCGCGGACATCCCTGGCGTGAAAAGAAGATTGCGGCATCAGGCAATAGACGATGCAACTTTCCAGTCTTCACCCGCTTTTCCCGATCATGAATCAGGCGTATCAATCGCGGCAATAAAAGTGCCGCCCGGCTGTCATGTTCTAGGGAGAAACAAAATGCGCGTTTCCATCGTCTTAGGTTCGCTCGCCGCTCTACTGGCGCTCACCGCCTGCCAGACGCTGACGCCGGAAGAGCGCCGGGCGCGGGATGAGGCGACATGCCGGGGTTATGGTTTCCGCCCCGGCACCGACCCCATGGCGGGTTGCCTTCTCGATCTGGAAATGGATCGTCGCGCCGACAACCGCGCCTGGCAGGCGCAGATGAACCGCGACATGTTCTATCGTCCGGTGGTGGTGGAGCGGCGGATCATCGTCCAACCAAACCCCTGACCGGAATGAAGGCGACATTGCTGGCGGTTTCACCCTGCCTTGCCCTTGCGGCAAGTGTCGCCTGCGCGGCGGCAAGACGCGCGATGGGCACGCGGAAGGGCGAGCAGGACACGTAGTCGAGATCCGCATCCTCGCAGAAATGGATCGAGGCCGGATCGCCGCCATGTTCGCCGCAGATGCCGAGTTTCAGCTCCGGACGCGTCTGGCGGCCGCGCTCGGCGGCAATGCGGATCAACTCTCCCACACCATCGAAATCGAGCGAGATGAACGGATCGCGTTCAATAATGCCCTTGCGCTGATAGGTATTGATAAAACGTGCCGCGTCATCGCGGGAAATCCCGAAGGTCGTCTGCGTCAGATCGTTGGTGCCGAAGGAGAAGAACTCCGCAGCTTCCGCAATCACATGTGCGCGCAGCGCCGCACGCGGCAATTCGATCATGGTGCCGGTCAGATATTCGAGCGTCATGCCGGTCTCTTCCGCCACCTCGGCGGCCACCGTGTCGATGACAGCCTTGACGTAATCGAGTTCGGACCGGAGGCCGACCAGCGGCACCATGATCTCAGGCACGACAGGTGCACCGGTGATGCGCGCCGCCGCAACCGCAGCCTCAAAAATAGCGCGCGCCTGCATTTCGGCAATTTCGGGATAGGAAATGGCAAGCCGGCAGCCGCGATGGCCGAGCATCGGGTTGAATTCGTGCAGCGCATCCAGCCGCTGGCGGAATACGGTCTGCGGCATGCCCATGGCGGCGGCGACCTCTACGATCTCGCCATCGCTCTTCGGCAGGAATTCGTGCAGCGGCGGATCAAGCAGGCGGATCGTCACCGGCAGGCCGTGCATGATCTGGAAAAGCTCGGTGAAATCCGAACGCTGCATCGGCAAAAGCCGGTCAAGCGCTGCCCGCCTGCCCTTTTCGCTTTCGGCGAGAATCATCTCGCGCATCACATGAATGCGGTCGCCTTCAAAGAACATATGCTCGGTGCGGCAAAGACCTATACCTTCTGCACCGAAAGCACGGGCGGCGCGGGCATCGGCCGGTGTATCGGCGTTGGTGCGCACTGTCATACGGCGCAGATTATCGGCCCATTGCATCAGCTTGCCGAAGTCGCCTGACAGTTCAGGCTGCGTCATCGGCACTTCACCTTTCATCACCCGGCCGGAAGAGCCGTCGATGGTGATGACATCGCCGCGTTTCAGCATGCAACCAACGCCGATCAGCACCTTGTTGCGCATATCGACGCGCATCGAACCCGCACCGGTAACACAGGGAATGCCCATGCCGCGCGCTACCACGGCGGCGTGGCTGGTCATGCCGCCTCGCGTCGTCAGAATGCCTTCGGCGGCATGCATGCCGTGAATATCTTCCGGACTGGTTTCGATGCGGACCAGAATGACGCTTCGGCCTTCGGCTTCCGCAGCGACCGCTTCTTCCGAGGTAAAGACAATCTCGCCGGTTGCCGCACCCGGGGAGGCAGGCAGGCCGGAGCCGATGATGGGCCGGGAAATACCGGGATCGATGGTGGGGTGCAGCAATTGGTCGAGCGATGACGGCTCGATGCGGCAGACGGCTTCTTCCTGCGAAATCAGCCCATCCTCGACCATATCGACGGCGATTTTCATGGCGGCGCGTGTGGTGCGCTTGCCGGAACGGGTCTGGAGCATCCAGAGCTTGCCGCGCTCGATGGTAAATTCCAGATCCTGCATGTCGCGATAGTGGGTCTCCAGCCGCTTGCAGATCACCATGAACTCGGCGAAAGCCTCCGGCATCAGCTTTTCCATGGAGGGTTTGTCGGAACCCGACGCCAGCCTCGCAGCCTCGGTGATGGATTGCGGCGTGCGGATGCCCGCCACCACATCTTCACCCTGGGCATTGACGAGGAACTCACCGTAAAGCTCCGCCTCTCCGGTGGAGGGATTGCGGGTGAAGGCAACGCCGGTTGCCGATGACGAGCCGAGATTGCCAAAGACCATGGCCTGGACGTTGACCGCCGTGCCCCAGTCGCCGGGAATATTGTGCAGGTGTCGATAGGTCACGGCGCGATGGTTCGTCCAGCTGGCAAAGACTGCACCGATCGCGCCCCAGAGCTGAACATGGCAATCCTGCGGGAAAGCCTCTCCCAACTCGTCCTCGATCAGTTGCTTGTAAAGCGCAACGACATGCTGCCACTCGACCGCCGACATATCGGTATCGTATTCATGGCCGAGCCGGCCTTTCTCGTCTTCGAGAATTTCCTCGAACAGCTCATGGTCGAGACCCATGACGACATCGGCATACATCTGGATGAAGCGGCGATAGCTGTCCCAGGCGAAACGGGCGTCGCCCGCATCGTGGCCCAGCGCCTGCACCGTGCGGTCGTTGAGGCCGAGATTGAGCACCGTGTCCATCATACCCGGCATGGAGGCACGCGCGCCTGATCGAACCGACAACAGCAGCGGCGTCTGGCTGCCGCCGAATGTCTTGCCGGTCACGGCTTCCATGCCGTGAAGGCCGGCCATGACCTGCAGCTTCAGCTCTTCGGGGAGATCGCGGCCGTTCTTGTGATAAAGGGCGCAGGCATCGGTTATGATGGTGAGGCCGGGGGGAACGGGAAGGCCGAGACTTGCCATTTCGGCAAGGTTTGCACCCTTGCCGCCCAATATAGCAACGTCACCTGCCCGGCCTTCGGCAGCACCGTTGCCGAAGGTATAAACCCACTTTTTCATTCCACGCTCTCCACCCAGAAGCGTTGTCATTTTTCTATCATCTACAGCATTGGCAGCATGTTGGAAACGCCACAACGTCCAGTTTACATCGCAGTGCAGCATAATTGCGGCGAATTGCGCGCCAGAATTGCCGCAAAAGCAAAATAACAGCGTTACTGACGCATTCGTGTAGTGCGCAGAAACGGAGTGTTCCCTAAGCCATCCACATCGCCCAAAAAGAGATTATTCATGCAATTTACTCGCCGCCACACGTTGAAATTTGCCGGAATTTCTTGCGCCGCCACCGCCCTTGCCGGTGCTCTTAGAGCAGAAGGCGCCCCACCCGCAGCAAGTGCAGGCATCGCCCTTCCCTTTGCGCTGACCACGCCGATGCATGTCAGTCAGGCGGCGCTTCGGGTGCGCGATCTCGATCAGATGATCGATTATTACCGTTCCGTGCTCGGGTTGAATGAGGTTGCGCGCAACGCACGGGGCGTGACGCTCGGCGCCGGCACCGTTCCCCTGCTTGATCTCGTTCACAAGCCAACGGCGGATTATGAAAGCCCCACCTCAGCCGGCCTGTTCCACATCGCCTATCTGATGCCCACCCGCAAGGATCTGGCGCGGTGGCTGGTACATGCGGCGTTAAGGCAGGTGCCGCTCACAGGCTTTGCCGACCATAATGTCAGTGAAGCGGTCTATCTCAACGATCCCGAAGGCAACGGCATCGAGGTTTACAGCGACCGGCCGAAGGACACATGGGTCTGGAGCGGCAGCGTGGTTAAAATGGGGACCGAACCGCTCGACGTCGATGATCTCGTAACGCTGACCGACACCAAAAAGAGCGATTACGAGGCCGCACCTTCCGGAATGCGCATCGGGCATATTCACCTTCGGGTCGGCGAGATTGCCACCGCACGCGCTTTTTACGAGGAAGCCGTTGGTCTCAAACCGACGCAGGATGCCCGTTCGGATGCCTCCTTCCTGTCATCGGGTGGATATCACCACCATCTGGCCGTCAACACATGGAACAGCCGGGGGGCGAAAGAGCGCAACGCCACCGAAACCGGCCTCGACTGGTTCTCTCTTGCCATCAAAAATCCCACGGACCTTGAAGCGCAGAAAACGCGGCTGCGGGCGGCCGGTTATGTGCTGGTGGAGATGGAAAACAAGGTTGTGGAAGCGATTGATCCGTGGGGCACGCGGCTGCGGTTGGTGCCGGTGTAAGAGGGCGGCAAGTCGGCTGGTCTCCTGTGACTGGTTGAGGAACGACGGACGCTAGGCACAAGACCAAAAAAAAGCCTTGCGAGGCCACGGCAGCGACCTCGCAAGGCTTTCCATCCGGTACAGGAAACCGGATGGGGGGTCTGAAAAGAGCCCAAATTCCTTTCAAAAAGACATAGCAAAATGCCGCGCATTGTCGCCCACCCGAATGGGTGATGCGGCCAGATAAATTCGCGATGGACAAGGCTTAAGGGGCAGACCCGGAACGGGAAACTCAGACGGCTTCGCGCAGTTGCTCGGCAGTCTGCAAATCCACGGAAACCAGTTGCGACACGCCCTGTTCGGCCATGGTGACGCCGAAGAGGCGGTTCATGCGCGCCATGGTGATGGGATTGTGGGTGATGATGACGAAACGCGTTTCGGTGGAGGCAACCATTTCGTCCATCAGATTGCAGTAACGCTCGACATTATGGTCGTCGAGCGGCGCGTCCACCTCGTCCAGCACGCAGATCGGTGCGGGATTGGTGAGGAAGACCGCAAAGATCAGCGCCATGGCCGTCAGCGCCTGTTCACCGCCGGAAAGCAGCGTCATGGTCTGCGGCTTCTTGCCCGGAGGACGGGCGAGAATTTCCAGGCCGGCTTCCAGCGGATCGTCGGATTCGATCAGCTGCAATTCCGCCGTGCCGCCACCAAACAGATGGGTGAAAAGCCGCTGGAACTGCGAATTGACCACATCGAAGGCCGCAATCAACCGTTCACGGCCTTCGCGGTTGAGGTTCTGGATACCGGCGCGCAGCTTGCGCACCGCGTCGATGATATCGTCGCGTTCCTTGATGAGGGCCGCGAGCTTGGCGGAAAGCTCCGCCTGCTCTTCCTCGGCACGCAGGTTGACGGCGCCCAGCCTCTCACGCTCGATCTTCAGCCGGTCGAGATCGCGCTCGACATCGCGAATATCTGGTTTCGGCTGGTCGGGACCAAGGCCGGTCAGGCGCAGCGCCATATGCGGCTCGGTATTTAGCGTTTCGCGGATGCGATGTTCGGTTTCCTGCCGCTTCTCGCGGGCGGAAACAAGCCGCTCTTCGGCGCGGCCGCGCTTCTCCCGGGCTTCTGCCAGTTCGGAAAGGGCGGTGGTGGCAACGCGGTCGGCGGCGCGTTGCAGGTTTTCCGCCTCCGCCAGCCGGTCCGCGGCCAAGCGGCGGGCGTCTTCGGTTTTCTGAAGCTCGGTCAGGAGGTTGCGGCGTTTCTCGTCGAACTCTTCCGGCGCAATGTCCAGTTCGGCGATTTCCTCGCGCGCCTCTTCCTCACGCTCACGCAGGGTGGCGATGTGATCGGCGGCACTGGCGGCCCGCGATGCCCAGGTGGAGCGCTCCTGCGCGATTGCCTGAAGCCGGCGCTGGCGGCTTTCCGCCTCGCGGCTCACCCCCTCGTGGCGGGCGCGCGCTTCTGCCAGCAGGCCACGGTCTGTGGCGACTTCCAGCTGGCTTTCACGCAGGCGCAGATCAAGAGCGGAAAGATCCGGTGCATCTTCCATTTCGATGCGGGCGTTTTCTTCCTGAACGACAATCTCGTCGATCTGCGCGCCGATCTGGTTCAGCGCTTCCGAGACGATATCCCGGCGGCGCAGAAGATCGCCCGAGGCGCGTTCGGCTGATGTTAGCGCCTCTCGTGCCTCGGCAAGATGACGCGTCACCAGCCGGCTTCTGTCGCGCACTTCCGAAAGCCGCAACTCGGCGCTTTTGATGTCGTCGGTCCTGATGGAGAGCTGTTCTTCGGCCTCCTCCAGACTGAAACGGGCCTCTTCCAGTTCCGTCTCGATTTCGGCAAGCCGGTTCTTTTGTGCCAGACGAAGGGCGGCGGCTCCCGGCGCATCAGCGCTGGCGATGTGGCCATCCCAGCGAAACAGCGCGCCCTCGCGCGTCACCAGCCGCTGACCGGCCTTCAGCGACGGCATCAGGCGCAAGGCTTCCGCAGTGTCGGCTGCAACGCCGATCTGGGCGAGACCGCGCCTTAATGCGTCCGGCGCCTGCGCATAGTTCAGAAGCGGCTTGACGCCCTGCGGCAAAGCAGGATCGCCCGCACCATCGCCATTGCCGGCCCAATAGGCGGGAGCAGCGGGATCAAGGGCACTTTCGAGGTCGTCGCCAAGGGCTGCACCAAGCGCTGCCTCAAAACCACGTTCCACCGTCATTTCTTCCGCCACCGGCGTGAAGCTGCCGTTGGCGGCAGCACTGGCCGCCAGGATTTTGGTGATGGTGCGCGCTTCCGTATCCAGAGCGTTCAGCCGGTTTCTCGCCGTTTCCAGCGGGCCGCGCGCCAGCGCTTCGGCGGACCGCGCCTCGGCAACGGCGGCTTCGGCTTCCTCCGCCACGATCAGAGCGTCTTCCACCGCGATCTCGGCTGCCTCGACTGCCTCGCGGCGCTCCGAAGGATCGGGAAGGCCGGAGAGTTTTTCATCGACGGCATCGATCTCGGAGGATGCCTCCTGCGACTGGCGTTCCAGCCGGAGTTTACGATCGGAAAGCTCGCGGATCGCCCGTTCCAGCTGCTGGCGCCCGGCGGCGGCCTCGGCGCGCTCGGCGGTGATGGCAGTGAAAACGGTTTCGCTTTCAGTCAGTTTAGCGGCAGCTGCCTCAAAGGCTTCGCGCATCTCTTCGGCATGACGACCGGAATCGGCGAGAATTTCGAGAAGGTCTGCCTCTTCCTCATCGAGCCGCGCAAGGATCTGGGCGTTATCAGAGACAAGCCGTTCTTCGCGAACGATGTCTTCGCCAAGCTGCGATAGACGGCGCGCCAGCTCATCACGGCGGCGCAGCAGGCGGTTAGCCTCGTCATCCAGCTGGGTGCGGGCAATCTGCAGACGTTGCAGGGCGGCAGCGACACGCGCTTCATCCTCGCGCAGTTCCGGCAGCTTCAGGCTGGCAATGCCCTGCTGTTTGGCCGCCTCCATCTGCGCCTGCGCCTTTTCGGCAACGATGTTCGTGGCCTGATTAAGCGCGCTTTCCGCTTCGCCTTCGGCCTCCTTGGCTTCTACCCAGCGGATATGCAGCAGGGTCGCCTCGCGGGCGCGGATATCCGCCGACAGCATCTTGAAACGGTTGGCCTGCCGCGCCTGGCGTTTCAGGCTTTCGATCTGGCTTTCAAGCTGGGCGGTCACATCCTCCAGCCGCTCCAGATTGGTCTCCGCAGCGCGCAGGCGAAGCTCCGCTTCATGGCGGCGGGAATGCAGGCCGGAAATGCCGGCCGCCTCTTCCAGAAGCTGGCGGCGGGCCTGCGGCTTGGCATTGATGAGTTCACCGATACGCCCCTGCCCCACCATCGAGGGCGAACGCGCGCCGGTGGAGGCATCGGCAAACAGAAGCTGCACATCCTTGGCGCGCGCTTCCTTGCCGTTGATGCGATAGACCGAGCCGTTTTCGCGCTCGATGCGGCGCGTCACCTGAATTTCATCGGCATCGTTGAAGGCGGCGGGCGCGGTGCGATCGGAATTGTCGAGATAAAGGCCGACCTCCGCGGTGTTGCGGGCCGGGCGATTGCCGGAACCGGAGAAGATGACGTCATCCATGCCGGATGCGCGCATGTTCTTGTAGGAGTTTTCGCCCATCACCCAGCGAAGCGCTTCGACCAGATTGGACTTGCCGCAACCATTGGGACCGACGACACCGGTCAGACCCGGCTCGATGATGAATTCCGAGGGTTCAACGAAGGATTTGAAACCGACGACGCGGAGCTTGTTGAACTTCATGCCGCTCCGCTCCGCCTGAAATAACGGCAATAAAAAACGGGCGAACGGAAATATCCGCCGCCCGTTCCTTTAAGGGTTCGGCGATCAGAGCAGCTTGTCGATGACAGCCGACATGGTTTCAACCGACATGTCTCCCGCGTATTTCTTGCCGTTGATGATGAAAGTCGGCGTGGAGTTGACGCCGAATTCCGTCGCACCGCGTTGCATCGTTGCGTTCACATCATCCAGAAGCTTCTGGTTCGTCAAGCAGGCCTCGAAAGACTCCTGTGAGAAACCGGCCATTTTCGACAATTGCAGCAGGGCCGCACGGGCATCCTGGGCTGTTGCCCAGCTCTGCTGCTGCTTGAACAGCATGGAAACGAACGGGAAATACTGTCCTTCCGGTGCGCAGCGCGCCAGCATGAAGGCAGCGGCGGCACGCGGATCGAACGGGAATTCGCGGATGACGAAATAGGCCTTGCCGGTATCGATGTATTTCTTCTTGATCTCGTCAAAGGTCTTGTTGTGGAAATTGGCGCAATGCGGGCAGGTCATCGACATATATTCGACGATCTTGACGGGAGCGTTCGCATCGCCGAGCGCCGCTTCCGGCAGCGGACCGGGCTTCAACACCGCAGCCATATCCACGTCACCGGTGGATTCAGGCAATTCCTGCGCCTGGGCAACGCCCGACGTGAAGGCAAACGGCAGGGCCGTGGCAAGGGCAGCAAGTGCAACGCCGCCGAGAAGGCTGCGACGGGAAATGGTCAGTTCGGAAAAATGCATGAAAGCACCTGTTGGTAATAGACTCTATTGTCTGTTGATTCCGATATAGCGACGGCCTGTTCATCACAAGCGGGGTTTTGAACTCTTCTTGTCAAAGAATTGTGACCAGTCAAGGACCGTGCGCGACATCAAATCGTCCCGCCCCGCGGCTTCTTCTTCTGCATCACCGCCGTGCCGAGCCTTTCCACTGCCTTGCGCAGCGCTTCGCTCTCTATGCCGTCCATCATGTCGTCGAGACGTTTTGCCGCATCACCGCGCAGCGGCGGCGGCTTTCGCCGGCGGGGAACGGGCTGCGATACCGGCTTCTGCACGATCCTGATCTGGCGTACCGCCGGAAAGCCAAAAAAGCCGTTGATGCGGGCGATGAGCTCGCCCTGTGCGTGGGTGAGGAACAGAGCGCGCGCGCCTTCGCAGGCAATCGTCAGCACGCCCGGCTGGTAACCGCCGCGATCCGGCCCCTCGTCGCGACGCGGCCAGGTGATCTTTTCCGGCCGCGTGCAATCGGCAAAGTCATCGCCGGCTATCTCGTCCCACGAGCCGAGCAGCGCCGTGTTGATGCCCGCCCGTTTCGACAGGAGGGGATCCATGATGCCATTGGCTATTTCGGCAATCTGGATGACGCCTTTGCGTGGATATCGCATTTTTCACTCGGGTTTCAGGACCGGACAGTCCGGAGCTTCTTGATAGGTCGGTATGAATGGCCCAACTATAGGCCGAATCGAAGAGAAACGGCAAACCATGCTTCAAAAAACCGCCCCGTCATCGCACGCGCAGATGCTGCTCGCATGGTACGACCGCCACCATCGCGAGTTGCCTTGGCGCACCTCGCCGGCCATGGCGGCACAAGGAAAACGTGCCGATCCCTATCATGTCTGGCTTTCCGAAGTGATGTTGCAGCAGACGACGGTGCAGGCGGTTAAACCCTATTTCCTGAAGTTCCTCGCAACGTGGCCTCATGTCAGCGATCTGGCGGCGGCACCGGTTGAGGATGTGATGGCTGCATGGGCGGGACTTGGTTATTACGCCCGCGCCCGCAACCTGAAAAAATGTGCGGAAGCTGTGGCGAAAGAGCATGGCGGCGTCTTTCCCGATACCGAAGAGGGCCTGAAGAAGCTGCCCGGCATCGGCGACTATACATCTGCTGCCGTGGCGGCCATTGCGTTCAACCGGCAGGCGGCGGTGATGGACGGTAATGTGGAGCGCGTCATCTCCCGCCTTTTCGCCATAGATGCACCCCTGCCCGGCTCGAAACCCGCCATGAAGGCGAAGGTGGCGGAGCTTACGCCTCCCGACCGGCCGGGCGATTTTGCGCAGGCGATGATGGATCTCGGTGCGACGATCTGCACGCCGAAGCGCCCTGCCTGCGCGCTCTGTCCGTTCAATGGCGGCTGTCTGGCGCTTGCCCATGACGAGCCGGAGCGGTTTCCGGTCAAGGCCGCGAAAAAGGCAAAACCGGTGCGGCTGGGAGCCGCCTTCGTGGCGGTGAATGCAAGCGGCGAAATTCTGCTGCGGCGGCGCATAGAAAGCGGCCTTCTCGGTGGCATGACGGAGGTGCCGACAACGGCATGGACCGCACGCGTGGATGGCGGCACCGACACGAGCCACGCGCCTTTTGCCGCGTCTTGGCAAGCGGCGGGCGTCATCGTGCATGTCTTCACCCATTTCGAGCTGCGGCTCACCGTCTATCGGGCACAGGTACCGGATGGGCTTGAAACTGGCGCGGATGACGGATGGTGGGAGCCGGTTACAAATCTTGACGCGCAAGCCTTGCCGACGGTGATGAAAAAAGTCATCGCACAGGCTATTCCATCCGCATTCGATGAAAGCAGGAAGTTTCGATGACCAAGATTGAGCATATCGTATTCGACATCGGCAAGGTACTGATCCACTACGATCCGCATATTCCCTATAGCCGCCTCATTCCCGATGCCGACGAGCGCAAATGGTTCTTCGAGAATGTCTGCACCCATGACTGGAACCTCGAACAGGATCGCGGACGCGGCTGGGAAGACGCCGAGGCGCTGCTGATGGAGCAGTTTCCCGAGCGGGAAGAGCATATCCGCGCCTTCCGCAAGTTCTGGCATGAGATGGTCTCGCATTCCTATGACGACAGCGTCGCGATCATGACCAGCCTGATCGATAACGGTCACGACGTGACGATGCTGACCAACTTCGCCTCCGATACCTTCCGCGAAGCGCAGAAGATGTTCCCCTTCCTCACCCTGCCGCGCGGCGTGACGGTTTCTGGCGATGTGAAGCTGCTGAAACCGGATGTGGCGATCTACGAGCTGCACGCGAAGGAATTTGGCCTCGACCCTGCCGCAAGCATCTTCATTGACGATACGCTTGTTAATGTCGAAGGCGCCAAGGCCGCCGGCTGGCAGGCGGTGCATTTTACCGGGGCGGAAAAGCTGAAGCAGGATCTGCAATCCTACGGCGTGGATGTCTGACAGACCATCAGATCCAAAAAGAAAATTGGCGCAGGCGGAAATGGCGGTCTCCTGCCTGCGCCAGTCCTGCCGCAAGCGGCATGGGACAGCAATGTTTTCGTGAACTTTCCGAACCGGATTTTCACAACCATTGCTTTGCGTAGGACACTATGACCGTTCTCTTGCGCGAAACTTGTCTGGCTAAATTTAGATATTCAAAAATACCAACGCCCGACACCGAAGTGCCGGGCGTTGGTCGTTCTCCATCCGGGACTGAAGGTACTAAACCGGACGGAGACGTATGCTGACAATGGCGGGCGGTGGATCGTTGCCTTCAGCCTTTTGGGCTTTAGACTGTCAGGCCTTTGCCAGTTCACTGCGGATGATTGTTCTCAGATCATCGATAGGCTTCAGCTGGTCGCCATCCTCGAAGTGCCAGAACGTCCATCCGTTGCATGCGTCGAGACCCTGCACCTTTGCACCAAGACGGTGAATGGAGCCGGCAGTCCCGCCGGATGCAATCGTACCATCGGCACGAATAATGGCGCTATAACGGCGCTTTGCATCGGTCAGCACCTGGCCGGGACGGACGAGGCCGCTTTCCACCAGGGTGTTGAAGGCGACACGCGGTTCGGCCCTCTTGCCGGTCATGACGGTCAGCTCCGCCTTGCCGAGCGGCTCGACGGCGGCGATGCGGGCAGAGGCCGCGTCGATGTAATCCTGTTCGCGTTCGATACCAACGAAGTGGCGGCCGAGACGTTTTGCAACGGCACCCGTGGTGCCGGAGCCGAAGAACGGGTCGAGCACGATGTCGCCAGGCTTGGTGGAGGCCATGATGATGCGTGCCAGCAATGCTTCCGGCTTCTGGGTCGGATGCACCTTCTTGCCGTCGTCACCTTTCAGCCGCTCATGGCCGCTGCAAATCGGGAACAGCCAGTCGGAGCGCATTTGCACGTCATCGTTGGAGGCCTTCAGCGCTTCGTAATTGAAGGTATAGCCCTTGGCTTTCGGATCGCGGCTCGCCCAGATCATGGTCTCATGGGCGTTCTGGAAACGGCGGCCCTTGAAGTTGGGCATGGGATTGGTCTTGCGCCAGACGATATCGTTCAGGATCCAGAAATCGAGGTTCTGGAGCATGGAGCCGACGCGGAAGATGTTGTGGTAGGAGCCGATGACCCAGATGGTACCATTCGGCTTCAGCACGCGGCGGCAGGCCAGCAGCCAGGCGCGGGTGAAGGCATCATAGGCCTCGAAGGAGGAGAACTGGTCCCACTCGTCATCGACCGCATCAACCAGCGACTGATCTGGCCGGTGAAGCGTACCGCCAAGCTGGAGGTTGTAGGGCGGATCGGCGAAAATCGCATCCACCGACTGGCTCGGGAGGGCATCCAAGGCAGCGACACAATCACCTTTGATTATGCTGTCTTTCCAGGCGTCACTCTCGCCCGCACGATCAAAACCGGCACGCCGAAAATCGGCCAGCGGAAAAACTGCTGCCATTGGTACTCGCTCCATACGCTTACTCTCTACTGATGCTTATGGTTACCGAAGATGGTTATCAAAGCCTGAACAAGTCACGGAAAATGCGAAATAAATGGCTGTTGCGGCCGACACGCGCAATTTGCTGGCGCGGGCGGGGAACCCGAAGTGGCGCAAAAACGTTGTGCACAACGGGTTGTCCTGTTCCGCATGTCGGTGCTGGCAATACCGGCAACTCAGGGGGTAATCCGCAATGACGTCCGTAACGCGAGTGGCTTCTTTTTCAGTGCATGCCTTTTCCGCGGCTCTTCTCCTGGCGGCGCTACCGTCAAGCTTGGGGGCGCAGGAGCCGGCACCGCTATACAACGTCGTCACCGACGCTGTGCTGTTCGATGGCGGCCCCTCGCTCGGCAACAGCGACAGGGTGCGTTGGGATTTTTACAAGGCTGACCGGGCCGGAGTGCGCAGCGACGTCAATGCCGGCGGTTCCTACGACGCCACCTTCGAAGCGAAGCTGCCGGCGGGCAAATATGTCGGCGTGGCAGCGCTGGGCAACATCCGTCGCGAAATACCCTTCGAGGTGAAGGAGGGAAGCCTAACGAGGCCAAAGGCGAATTTCGACGCGGCGGAACTGACGGTAGTGCCAAAACGCAGCCCCGGCGGCGATGTGGAAAGCCAGGCGAAAACCGAAATCACCAAAGAAGATTTCAAGGACAGCGTTTACGGGCAGAACACGACCTTCGTGCCGGCGGGCGAACTCCTCCTCACCGGCAGCATCGGCCCTGCGCGTGCGCAGGAAACGCTTGCCATCAAGGCGGGCGAGACGATCAGCCACGACCTTGTCATCCCGAGCGGCGTGGTCGTTGCCAAGGCGGCCTATACGGACGGTGGCAAGGCTGTGGAAACGGACGATATCCGTTTCGAAGCGCTTTCAGCCAAGGAGACGCTTGATGGCACGCGCCAGACCATCAACGGTGTTTACGGCACCGGCAAAACCATGGAAATGCCTGCCGGCGATTTCGTGATGCGCGCGCGTCTGGGCAAGGTCACGGTGGAACAGCCCTTCACCGTAACTGCAGGAAAACGCACTGAGATCAACCTCAACCTCGATGCTGGTGTTCTGGCAATCACGGCACCGGGTGCGGAGCGGATCGACATCGTCGAAACGACCAAGGACCTTCAGGGTACGCAAAAGGAAATTTCCGGCCGTTATGGCAACCGGCATCAGGAGACCCTGCATCCCGGCGATTATTCGGTGAAGGTGAGCTACGACAAGAAATCCGGGCGCGAGCCGAAGGAGATCAAGGCGACGGTCAAGGCCGCCGAGAGAACCGAGACGAATGTGCCGGAGTAGCAGTAAGCCGCTGCCCGGCCGGGTGCGGCGGCGGCTCGCCAATCTTCACGCCGGTAAATCCTGATGCCGCGATGCGATCGCACAGCCTAATCCACTGGCAGCCGCGACAGGCCTGCCGGATGTCTCCGGCAGCAAAGGCCAGACGCATTTTCTCCAGCAGCTCCGGCGTTGCCCGCAGCCGCTTTCCGGCGGTGATTGTCTCGTTCAAAAGCGTTGAAACCGAAAGCCTGGCCGCCTCGTCCCTCTGCACCACGCCCTCGTTGAAACAGTGGGCATGGGTTTCACACAACAGGCCAACGCAGATATCGTCCGGCCCATCGACCAGCTCGATATCCTCTTCGCCAGCGTTCAGCCGAGCGGCGACACGGTCGTAGTTTTCGACAAAGCCGGAGGTATATCCCTTCCCCACATAGGTCAGCATGCAGAGAAGGTGATGGGGGCGAAGGCGGACCGTCACGGGACGCGTTTCCGATCAAGAAAACAGATCGGCGGACAAAGGAAAAATCCGCTCCGTGATTTCGCCGTATCAGCAGCCATACATGCTCCCTTCACGCACCGCGGATCGTCATCGCGGCCGGATATCGATAACCGACTTTTCGGGCGGAGTCCAAACGAGCACAGCCAATCGTTCCCGGCCTATCCGACGATGGCGAAGGCGTCGTGCACCGAGCCTGAAGGGGTGCGGATTGCCTTGCGGCCGATCCATTGCACATGCCCGTCGAGAATTCGCACCGCCTCCTCGGCACGGCCGCCGCGCAATGCGTCGAGGATCGCGCGGTGATCGGTATCGGTGCGGCGCTCCCATCCTGCCCGCCAGGCGGAAAACAGGAACCGGGCGCTCGCGGCATGTAGGCCGTCGATCGCCTCCATCAGGCGCGGCATGTTGCAAGGCGCCGTGATGAGGCGGTGGAAGCGGCGATTGGCCTCTTCCCAATGCTGCACGTCGACCGCGCTATCGCCTTCGAGCGTGGCGGCCTCCGCCTGGTCGAGAATGGCTGAAGTCATGTTTGGAATGGCGTGGCGCAGCGCCAGAACCTCAAGCGCGGCGCGCATTTCCGCGACTTCGCGCACATCGGCGAGGCCGAAATCCGCGACCCGCACGCCGCGGCGCGGAATGCTGGCGGCCAAGCCCTGCGCCTCCAGCCTGCGGAACGCTTCGCGCACCGGCACATGCGATGCGCCGAATTCGGCGGCGATGTGATCCTGCCTCAGACGTTCACCCGGCGACAGCTCGCCGCGCACGATGCGGTCAGCCAGTGTGCGGCTGATGCGTGCGGCAATGGTATCTTCGGGTCTGGTTTTCGCTGTCTTGGGCATAACATCCCATAACGCATCCGGCGCTAATCTGTGTAGCGGTTTTTGCACGCAGGAAACGCGCAAAGCCAAATCCCAGCTATGAGCCGGGCGCGACCGACCCTTGCGGGCCAGCCGGTTGAGCTTGACGCGGACTTGGTCTAAAAGCCCGGGCATCACTTTTTTCCAAGGCAAATCCGATACAGGGAGCGCCCATGAGCGGCTTCGACCTCATTATTTTCGACTGTGACGGCGTTCTGGTCGATTCCGAAATCATCGCCGCACAGGTGGAGTCCCGCCTTCTGACCGAGGCCGGGTATCCGATCTCCGTCGAGGAAATGGGCGAGCGTTTCGCCGGCATGACCTGGAAGAACATCCTCCTGCAGGTGGAAAGCGAAGCCAGCATCCCGTTTTCCGCATCGCTGCTCGACAAGTCGGAAAAGCTGCTCGACGCGCGGCTGGAACGCGACGTGAAGATCATCGAGGGCGTCAAGTTCGCTCTGTCGCGCCTGACGACACCGCGTTGCATCTGCTCGAATTCCTCCAGCCACCGCCTCGACATGATGCTGACGAAGGTGGGCCTGAAGCCCTATTTCGCACCGCATATCTACTCCGCCAAGGATCTCGGAGCCGACCGCGTCAAGCCGAAGCCGGATATCTTCCTGCATGGCGCAGCCCAGTTCGGCGTTTCACCGGATCGCGCCGTGGTAATCGAGGATTCCGTGCACGGCGTGCATGGTGCAAAGGCAGCCGGCATGCGCGTCATCGGCTTCACCGGCGCATCCCACACCTATTCGAGCCATGCCGACCGGTTGACGGATGCGGGCGCGGAAACGGTGATTTCACGGATGCAGGACCTGCCCGCCGTTATTGCAGCGATGGCGGAGTGGGAAGGCGCTTTTTAATCTCTGACTTTGTCACAAACGCCACTTCGTCATGCTCGGGCCTGTCCCGAGCATCTGCAACGACTTGATTCCACGATACGTGTTCGGATCCTCGCGACGGGCCCGAGGATGACGTTGCGTATGAGCCATGGTTTGTTTGCGATCTGCCCGAAAGCCCGCAACAGCAGCCTCCGGTTTTTACATTTCGCCCGTCAAATCACCGGCGCTTGGTCTTGGCCTTTGCGCCCTGCTCGGCAAAACCGATATAGACACTGACCGACCTCGGTGCGCCGCCCGGTCCGTTGGGAATGGCGACATGATCGTTGTTGAAGATGAACTGCGTGCCGGCACCGCCTGCAGCAACGTCGATGGCGAAATTGGTCGTTTCGCCGTAAATCTCGCCGTCGCCGTCCTTAACGGTGACGCGGATCGGTACGGTCACGCGGCCGGGCTTCGACATCGGGCCGGGAACGAGACGGCCCTGGGCCAGCACGTTTACCGTCAGCGTGGTTTCGTTCGCGGTACAGGAGCGCGTCGTGTCTGACAGCGAAACCTGATAGGCGAGTTTCTGCGGATCGTCCTTTGCGCCACCGGCATAGACGCGGTGGACGGCATTGGCATCGAGAACCGTGACCGTCGGGCAGTTGGCCTGCACCACCGGAGCAACGGCATTTGCCTGCGCCGCCGGAGGGTTGACGGCAAGCGAATCTGACGGATTGGAGGAATTGCATCCTGCAACAACGGCCAGAAGCGACATCGCGGCGGACAAACGCAAGAAATTCCCTGACACTCTTCTAATTCCCTCTCCATTGTCCCGGAACCGAACCGGAGACGCTGTTTATTGACCTTTCACGCAGGTTGGCGATGGTCTATAGCAGCGACGCCGGAAAAAATCGATTGGCATGTTTGGTTTTGCTTGAATTTTCAAAAAAGCCCTTCATTACCTCGCCAATCGCCTCATTCCGGCGGGATGCTGCTGATAAAGAGCCGGTAACGGCAACGGACAGACCGGTAAACGACAAGGGACTATCTCGTGAAATATGTATCGACCAGGGGTGCGGCCCCTTCGCTTGGTTTCTGCGACGCGCTTCTGGCGGGCCTTGGCCGTGATGGCGGGCTTTACGTGCCGCGCGAATGGCCCTCCATGTCGAAAAAGGAAATCCGCAACCTGCGCGGCAAGTCCTATCAGGACATCGCGTTTGAGGTTCTCTACCGTTTCACCGGCGGTGAAATTCCGGCCGACAAGTTCCGGGCGATGATCGACGACGCCTATGCGACGTTCCGCCATCCGGCCGTAGCACCCCTAACGCAGACCGGGCCGAACACCTTCGTGCTGGAGCTTTTCCACGGCACCACGCTTGCCTTCAAGGACGTGGCGATGCAGCTTCTCGCCCGCCTGATGGATTATACGCTGGCTGAGCGCGGCGAGCGCGCCACCATCGTCGGCGCCACCTCCGGCGACACCGGCGGCGCAGCCATCGACGCCTTTGCCGGGCGCGAGCGCACCGACATCTTCATCCTTTTCCCCAACGGCAAGGTCTCTCCGGTGCAGCAGCGCCAGATGACGACCTCCACCGCCTCCAACGTGCATGCGCTGGCGATCAACGGCAATTTCGACGATTGCCAGAACCTCGTCAAAGAAATGTTCAACGACGCGAAATTCCGCGACGGCGTCAAGCTTTCGGGCGTCAACTCCATCAACTGGGCGCGCATCATGGCGCAGGTGGTCTATTATTTCACGGCGTCCCTGTCGCTCGGTGGTCCCGACCGGAAGATTTCCTTCACCGTTCCAACGGGCAATTTCGGTGATATCTTCGCCGGTTACGTCGCCAAGAAGATGGGCCTGCCGATCGACAAGCTTGTCATCGCCACCAACGACAACGACATTCTGGCGCGCACGCTGAAGACCGGCCGTTACGAGATGCGCGGCGTCACCCCCACCACCTCGCCCTCGATGGACATCCAGATCTCGTCCAATTTCGAGCGGCTGCTGTTTGAAGCCTATGGCCGCGATTCCGCTGCGGTAAAGGCATCGATGGATGGCCTCAAGCAATCCGGCGCGTTTGAAATCCCGCCGCATGCGCTGAAATTCATCAAGAAGGATTTCCGCGCCGGCCGTGCCACCGAAAAGCAGGTGGCGGCGACGATCCGCAATACGCTTGAGAAAACCGGTTACCTGATCGATCCGCATACGGCGACCGGCGTTTTTGTGGCGGAAAAACACGAAAAGGCATCAAGCCCGATGGTGGTCCTGTCCACTGCCCATCCGGCTAAATTCCCGGCCGCCGTAAAATCCGCTTGCGCAATCGACCCGGCGCTTCCAGTATGGCTAGCTGACATTATGAACCGGGAGGAGCGTTTCGACATTCTGGACGCAGAGCTGAAGACGGTGGAAACCTTCATCGGCAGCCACGCACGCGCCGGCAAATAGAGACGCGGAAAGACTTGATATGAGAGTTAATGTGACCCGGCTTTCGTCCGGGTTGACCGTTGTCACGGAAAGAATGCCGCATCTCGAAAGCGTTGCTCTTGGGGTGTGGATCAAATCCGGGTCCCGCAACGAGACGACTGCCGAGCACGGCATCGCCCATCTTCTCGAGCATATGGCCTTCAAGGGTACGGCGCGCCGCACCGCCCGGCAGATCGCCGAAGAGATCGAAAATGTCGGCGGCGAAGTCAACGCCGCGACATCGACGGAAACAACTTCATACTACGCCCGCGTCCTGAAAGACCACGTTCCGCTCGCCGTCGATATTCTTGCAGACATCCTGACGGAGTCGCTGTTCGACGAAGACGAGCTGGAGCGGGAGAAAAACGTCATCCTCCAGGAAATCGGTGCCGCCACCGATACGCCTGACGATGTGATTTTCGACAATTTTTCCGGCGTCGCCTATCGCGACCAGACCATCGGCCGCCCGATCCTCGGCACTCCGGAAACCGTGCAATCCTTCACCAGCGCCCAGATCAGGCATTATCTCGCCCGCAACTATACGACGGATCGCATCTTCGTCGTTGCAGCAGGTGCTGTCGACCACCAGAGCTTCGTGAAGCAGGTGGAAGAACGCTTTGCCTCGCTGCCGCAGCTGCCGGTCACCACGCCGGTTCTCGAAAAGGCGATCTATACCGGCGGGGAAATCCGCGAGACCCGTGACCTCATGGACGCGCAGGTGCTTCTCGGCTTCGAGGGCAAGGCCTATCACGCCCGCGATTTCTACTGTTCGCAAATTCTCGCCAATATTCTCGGTGGCGGCATGTCATCGCGCCTGTTCCAGGAAGTGCGAGAGTCCCGCGGCCTTTGTTATTCCGTTTATGCCTTCCATTGGGGTTTTTCCGACACCGGCATTTTTGGCGTGCATGCGGCGACCGGCGGCAACGACCTGCCGGAACTGATGCCCGTCATCGTCGACGAGTTGCGCAAGTCTTCCCAGACCATTCATCAGGAAGAAATCGACCGCGCCCGCGCACAAATCCGCGCGCAACTGCTGATGGGTCAGGAAAGCCCGGCAGCCCGTGCCGGCCAGATGGCACGGCAGATGATGCTTTACGGCCGACCCATCCCCAATGAGGAGATGATGGAGCGCCTGAACGACATCACGCGGGAACGCCTGACCGATCTTGCAGGACGGCTGTTTTTCGATACAGTTCCGACATTGTCTGCAATTGGCCCGCTCGAACAGCTGCCGCCTCTTTCAGACATTACTGCCGCGCTTTCCGCGCAGCAGCCCGCAAGGATAAAGGCGAACGGCTGAGGGTTGCGGTTTCTTTCCGTACAGGGATGGTGAATGCTGCGTTTTCTTTCCCGACATAACGACACCCCGGAACTGCGCAGCGCCAACCATCTTCTCAGACTGCCGCGCTATGGCGATTTCAAGCAGTGGCACGTTCTGCGCTCGGAAAGCCGTCAGTTTCTACAGCCATGGGAACCCACCTGGCGCCCGGACGAACTGACGGAAGGCTCCTTCCGCACGCGTGTGGTGCGCAACGGCCAGGAGTTTTCCTCCGGCACCGCCGTGTCGTTTCTGCTATTCGAGAAGGAGACGTTGCTCGTTGGCGGCATCACCATCGGTTATATCAGGCGGGGTGCTGCACAAAGCTGCATGATAGGATATTGGGTGGGCGAACGCTACGCCGCGCAAGGCCATATGTCTGCCGCATTAAAATTGGTAATACCCTATATCTTCAACGGACTTCAGTTGCACCGTATCGAGGCAGCCTGTATTCCGGAAAACTTCAAAAGCATCCGGCTTCTCGAAAATGCCGGGTTCCAGCGGGAAGGCCTCTTGCGGGAATATCTGAAAATCAACGGCCAATGGCGGGATCATACGATGTTTTCCCTTCTTGCCGACAAGCAAAGCTCCAGTGGAACGAAGTACGATACATGACTTACACTCACTCTGCGCCGTGCCTGTCGAAACGTCTGGCGGCAATTGCACTGGCTGCGCCGTTCTTCCTGTTTTTCCTGCTTTTTTCGTCTCTTTCCTACGCCTTCGAGCCGGTGAAGATTTCCCGTGACGATACGGCGCTCGATCTCACCGCGACAACCGATATCTATGCCAATCAGGGTGAAGCCTTTCAGGTCTCGACCGCGCCCGGTCCGGATGGCATCCGCCGCCGTATCGAGGTGCGCGCCAGCTCCACCGACCATCAGGGCGACTGGGCCGTCTTCGCGCTCGCCAACGTCTCGGAAGAGCAGCTGGAGCGCGTTATCGTCGCACCGCATTTCCGTCTGGTGAATTCCAAGCTGTTCTGGCCCGATCTCGGCTCGCAGCGCATCATCGCGATCACGCCGAGCGAAGGCTTTGCGCTTGACCGGCAGCCAAGCCCGGATGCCGACGTGTTCCGCATCACGCTCAATCCCGGCTCCGTCATCACCTTCGTCGCCGAGCTGTCGACCCCGCAATTGCCGCAGATCTATCTGTGGGAACCGGAAGCCTACAAGGATACGATCAACGCCTTCACGCTCTATCGCGGCATCGTTCTCGGCATTGCCGGCCTGCTGGCCGTGCTCCTGACCATCCTGTTCGTCGTCAAGGGAACCTCGGTTCTGCCGGCGTCGGCCGCGCTCGCCTGGGCGGTGCTCGCCTATATCTGCGTCGATTTCGGCTTCCTTGAAAAACTCATCACCGTCACATCCAGCGATCAGCGAATATGGAGGGCGGGCGCCGAAGTGGCTCTCGCCTCCAGCTTCGTGGTCTTCCTGTTCACCTATCTCAATCTAAACCGCTGGCACGCACATCTGGGTTATGCGACCTTTGCCTGGGTGGTGGGTCTGGCGCTGCTGTTCGGCGTCGCGATTTACGATCCTTCGGTCGCCTCCGGTATCGCGCGCGTCTCCTTCGCGCTGACGGCGACGGCCGGCATCGCACTCATCATCTATCTTGGCTTCAACCGTTACGACCGGGCGATTTTGCTCGTTCCGTCCTGGGCGCTCATCCTCGTCTGGCTGTTCGGCAGCTGGCTGACGGTGACCGGACAATTGGACAACGACATCGTGCAGCCGGCGCTTGGCGGCGGGCTGGTGCTGATCGTGCTTCTGATCGGCTTCACAGTCATCCAGCATGCCTTTGCCGGCAGCGCCTATCAGCAGGGCCTGTTTTCCGATCTCGAACGGCAATCTCTCGCACTGACGGGCAGCGGCGATACCGTTTGGGACTGGGACGTGACGCGCGACCGCATCGTCACCACACCTGACATTTCCAATCGTCTGGGGCTGGAGCCCGGCACGATGCATGGTGCTGCGCGCAACTGGTTGCCGCGCCTGCATCCTGACGATCGCGACCGGTTCAAGGCAACGCTCGACGTGCTGCTCGACCATCGCAAGGGCCGCCTCAATCACGAATTCCGCATTCGCGCTGAAGACGGACATTTCCATTGGCTGCAAATCCGCGCCCGCCCGGTTCTTGGCTCTAACGGCGAAATCATCCGCTGCGTCGGCACCATCACCGACATCACCGAGCAGAAGAACTCGGTGGAGCGGCTGTTGCAGGATGCGATGAATGACAATCTGACCGGGCTACCAAACCGGCAGGTCTTCCTCGACCGCCTGCAATCGATCCTCAACCTCTCTCCTGAAAGCGACGGCGTGCGCCCCACGGTGATGGCGATCGATATCGACCGTTACAAGCTGGTCAACGATACGCTCGGCATTGCTGCAGGCGACAATATCCTCATCGCGCTGACACGGCGTCTGCGCCGCCTGTTGAAACCGCAGGATACGCTGGCGCGTCTCGGCGGCGATGAATTCGGCCTGATCCTGACCTCGGAGCGCGATCCGCAACGGGTGGCCGATTTCGCCGATGCGGTGAACAAGGCAATCATGGTGCCGATCAATTTCGCCAATCGCGAAATCATCCTCACCGCCTCCATCGGCCTCGTTTCATGGATCGACCAGCAGGAAAGTGCCGCAGGTCTCTTGAGCGATGCGGAACTGGCGATGTACCGCGCCAAGCGCGCTGGCGGAAACCGCGTCGAGCCGTTCCGTCCCGCTTTCCGCACGTCCGGCACCGACCGCCTGCAAATGGAAAGCGATCTTCGCCGCGCCATCGAGCGCAAGGAGCTGTCGCTCGCCTATCAGCCCATCGTCAAGCTTGACGATGGCGCGCTGGCCGGTTTCGAAGCGCTGATGCGGTGGGAACACCCCAAACGCGGCAACATTCCGCCGAGCGAATTCATACCCATCGCGGAAGCCTCCGGTCTGATCGAACCGCTCGGCATGTTCGCGCTGGAAAGGGCAGCGACCGACCTGATGGACTGGCAGCATTCCATCGAGAAGATGCCGATCTTCATCTCCGTCAATATTTCCAGCGCGCAATTGCTGAATAACGAATTGTATAACGACGTGCGCGGCATGCTGACGCGAACGCGCTGTAATCCGCAGCAGCTGAAGCTGGAGCTGACGGAATCCGTGGTGATGGAGAACCCGGAACAGGCGCGGCTGGTGCTTTCCAAGCTGAAGGAAACGGGCATCAGCCTCGCCATGGACGATTTCGGCACCGGCTATTCGTCACTTGCCTATCTCACCCGCTTCCCCTTCGACACGATCAAGCTCGACAAGGCACTGGTGGCCAATACCAGCGACAAGCGCAACGTGCTGCTGCGCTCCGTTATCGCCATGGCGCGCGCTCTCGATATGCAGGTGGTGGCGGAAGGCATTGAAACGCCTGAGGATGCGGCGGAACTCTCACGCATGAACTGCCATTTCGGCCAGAGCTTCCTGTTTGGCACACCGGTTTCCGGCGATGCGGCGCTGAAGCTTCTGCGGGAGCGGTTCCAGCCGACCAAGCGGGCTTCGTAAGAGGTATTGGAATATGGGGTGGTAAAGGGCTACTCCATCCACCGCTGTCATTCCAGCATTGAGCCGGAATGACGGGAGAAGGAAATGACGCGTTTCCTAACTATGACTTCTCGTGTCTCGTATTCACTGCGCCATCGAGAACTGCTGCATCTGCTGTTGAGGCATCGCGTCGATCCTGCCGTGTAGCAGGTCGTGGATGAATTCCATCTTGCTCACAACAGGCGGGGCCAGCACGAAGGGATAAAGGTCCGCCTCCCCCATGCTGCGCTGGATCGAGTTGATGGCGACGCTGAGCGGAATCCAGGCCTTGACCAGTTGTGCGGCGCTACGGGCATTATAGGGATCGAAAGTGACCTCCGCCGCCATATCCTCATGTCCATCGGGGTCTATTGCCACGCCAAAGGCGCGCGCGGTTTCCAGCGTATCGACGATGTGAAGATAATGCGCGAAACACTCGGCAAAATCCTCCCAGGGATGCACGGAGGCGTAGGCGCTTATGAAGGTTTCCTGCCAGTTGGGGCGCGGCCCCTGCTCATAGTTGCGCTGTAGCGCCGCGGCATAGTCTTCGCGCTCATCGCCGAATACCGCGCGGCAGGCCTCCAGTCGGTTCTCATCACGAACCAGCTTGTTCCAGATGAAATGCCCGACCTCATGGCGGAAATGGCCAAGCATGGTGCGATAGGGCTCGTTCATGTTGGCGCGCACCTGCTCGCGCGTCGCATCATCCACCTCTGCCGCGCGAATGGCGATCAGGCCCTCGTCGTGGCCGGTCATGGCGGGAATGACGGAACCGTCAGGTGCGACCTCGTCGACCAGAAAGTCGAAGACTAGCCCGCCGACAGGATCGGCATCGCGGTTGGGATGCGGCAGGCCGAGACGCAATATCGAATAGAACAAATGCCGCTGCGCCTGGCTGATGCCGCGCCATTGTTCGATACCCTCGTCCGTCGCGATATTTGGCACGAGACGGTTATGGCTGCAGGCCGGGCAAAAGGCGTTCTGGCTTTCCGCCGGCACAGACCAGTTGCAGATGTCGTTCACCTCATTGGCGCAGAACCGCACCTGTCTTTCCGGCTGGGCCACGAGTTGCCAGTTCGGCTCACCCGCAGGCGCCAGAGCTTCCATGGAAAGGCGCTCCGGCACGAAGGCCAGACGATGGCCGCAAGAGACGCAGAAACGATTGTCGAAGTGGACCGGCTGGCCACAGGAAGCGCAGGAAAAAAGCTTCATTCATGAAACCCTTGCGGTGGATGAATTGGGTGAAGGCGAATATATGAAACCAAGGCGAAAGGCGTAACACACCCGCCCTTCAAGCCTCCAGACGACAAGAGCGCATGTGCGATAACACATGCGCTCCAAAGCACCGCATCAAAGACACGGGAGCCCGTCAGGTGGCATTACATACGATCAACGACACCCTTGACCGCATCCTTGGCCTTGCCGACGTTCTTCTGTACCTTGCCTTCGGTTTCCTGAGCGGCACCCTTAGCGCGCAGCTCGTTGTTGCCGGTTGCTTCGCCGACGTTTTTCTTGACCTTGCCAGCAACTTCCTTGGCTGTACCGGCGATCTTGTCTGATGTGCTACCCATGTTACTGCTCCCTAGTTGAGCCGTACTGTCTGTGCGGCTTTCGGGATTGTTAACGTCAGGGATTGGGATTGGTTCCAGCAGTCGACAAAAGGAGCATCACGAAAAAATCAGGCGTGGCCGGCTTCCGCAGAAAGCATGCGAGCATCCACACCCATAAGCGCAAGTGCCCGCTCGTATTTGTTGTCCAGTCCACGGTCGAAAATCAGCTCTTCCGCCGCCGGGCAATTCAGCCATCCATTATTGGCGATCTCGTTTTCCAGCTGACCCGGACCCCAGCCGGCATAACCGAGCATCATGGTAGCCTTTTGCGGGCCGCGACCGTTGGAAATGGCGCGCACGATATCCAGCGTCGCCGTCAAGGAAATGTCGTCACTGACCGGAATGCTCGATTCACTTAAATAATCATCGGAATGCAGCACGAAACCCCGGCCGGATTCGACCGGGCCGCCGCATTGGATCGGAAATTCCCGGGTGCGGTTGGGCAGCATGATGGCGTCGTTGCTGTCCACCAGCTTCAGATGCAGCAGAATATCCGTGAAGGTGATCTGCTGCGGCCGGTTGATGATGAAACCCATGGCTCCGGCATCCGAATGGGCGCAGATATAGACCACCGAACGGGCAAAATTGCCATTGTCCAGCCCCGGCATAGCTATAAGGAACTGGCTGTCAAAAAAGCCACGTTCGCGTTTGTCCATCAGGGTTGAAAAGCTCACCGGCGCCTCCAGCTTGCCGAATTCCATCATTGAACGGGAAAGCGGCGTTCGCACTTCGACAAAGCACAGGATGCGGCATCGCGCCCGATCAATCAACCGAAAATGATGAGCCGCACGAATTCGTAACTGGTCCATCGGGCGATGTTGGGTTAGACGGAAAGAATGAGCGTCAGGACATTCTTTCGATTTTCACATCTTCGCCTAGCCGTTGCCTTCGCCGCCCTTCTCGGTAGCGGGCAAGTAGTGCAGGCCGAAATTACCGACTGGGCGAGAAGTGAAGGCGGCCAGATGCGTGTGGCAAGCCTTGCCATGGATGCGGACGGCGTGGTGCGCGGCGTGTTGCAGATCGAGCCGAAAGACGGCTGGATAACCTATTGGCGCGAACCGGGCGAAGCTGGAATACCGCCCAAGATCACGCTTGATCCGGCAAGCGGTGTAAGCCTGACATCGATGGCCTATCCCGTTCCCAAACTCATCGAGAACGGCGATATCACCGATATCGGCTACGATCACGCTGTTAGCATTCCCTTTCAGTTGAAAGCCGTGGACGCCAAAGCGGGAGGCAATATCGACCTCACCGCCTTCATCGGCGTCTGCCAGAATATCTGCATTCCCTTTGAGGCGACGTTTTCGATCAGCCGCGGCAATGCGAGCGATGACGACCACGAAGAGCGGCGATTGCTGGAAGAGGCGCGTGAGACGCTGCCAGAGGCTGCGTCCGACGATTTTAAGGTTGTCGATTTCCATATCACGCCCGACAAGACCATGCTTGGCGTGCAATTGCAGCTGCCGGAAAACGCGCCGAAGGAGACCGAGATATTCATCGCCGGCCCCTCCGGTTTTGCCTATTATGAGCCGCAGAACCTGGTGCGAGACAAGCGCAAGCTCTCCTTCTACATGAACATTAAGGGCTTGCCAAAAACCTATCAGGTGCAGGGCAACAGCTGGCCCATTCTGGTCAAATCCGGCGATCGGACCATGGAGACCATGCTCAATTTTCCAAAGCCCTGACCGTTCAGGCGGCATATCCCGAACGGCTGTCTCAGCCATGTAATTTCCCGCGAAAACCGTATGACAGTTTTCTTTTCCTTGCTCTATAGTCGCGCGAACCAAACGGCCATAGGAGCATGGACATGACTATCAAGATCGGCGAAAAACTGCCTTCCGCAACCTTCAAGGAAAAGACCGCCGATGGCCCGGTGGAAACCACCACCGATGCGCTTTTTGGCGGCAAGACGGTGGTTCTTTTCGCCGTACCCGGCGCTTTCACTCCCACCTGCTCGCTGAACCACCTGCCGGGCTACCTCGAAAACCGCGACGCCATTCTCGCAAAGGGCGTGGATGACATTGCCGTCGTTTCCGTCAACGACTGGCACGTCATGGGCGCATGGGCACAATCGTCCGGCGGCCAGGGCAAAATTCACTTCCTCGCCGACTGGGACGCCGCCTTCACCAAGGCGCTCGGCCTCGATGCCGACCTCTCCGGCGGTGGCCTCGGCGTGCGCTCCAAGCGCTATTCGATGCTGGTGAAAGACGGCGTGGTTACATCGCTCAACGTGGAAGAAAATCCCGGCCAGGCGACGGTCTCGGCCGCTGCAGCGATGATCGAGCAGCTTTAAGCCACCTCTCTGTCGTCGCGAATGAAGTACAGTATCCATTAAAGGGCGGTCAAACCGCCCTTTTTCACACGTTCATATCAAACACCAGAAGCCCGGCCAGACCGCCATCGGTCAGCGAGACCAGACGTTGACCGACTTCCATGTGTTGCGGATGCGCCAGATATTCGTCGCGGGCCTCCGGGCTGTCCAACGTTACGATGAAGCCATCGACGAAACCGCCATTCAGGCCTTCCGGCGAAACGTTCTGGCCGTATTTCACGTCGATTATGCCGGGTATCACGTCCTTGAGGGCCGCAATTGCTTCAAACACCGCGTGTTTTTCAGAGGATGCCGTTGCAGCCTTGAACCGTAGAAATACACAATGCAGGATCATCTGAATGTCTCTCCTCCGCTGGAACATCGTCCAACTGTTTGACGACAAGATAGATCGGGTTTCAGTTTTCACAATCCCTTATCACGGTTGGCCCGGATAAGGGCCGAATGGAAGAAATCAGTCTTCCGTTACCGGCGTTTGAAAGGCTCCATGCCCTTGCGTGCCAATTCGTCGGCGCGCTCGTTTTCCGGGTGGCCGGCATGGCCCTTGACCCAGTGCAGCGTCACTTTATGGCGCTCCTGCGCCGCCTCCAGCGCCTGCCACAGCTCCACATTCTTGACCGGCTTGTTATCGGCGGTTTTCCAGCCCTTCTTTTTCCAGCCGAAAATCCACTTGGTGATGCCATCCTTGACATAGGCGCTGTCGGTATAGAGATCGACTTCGCAGGGACTTTTCAGCGCGTTGAGCGCCGAGATGGCCGCCAGCAGTTCCATGCGGTTGTTGGTGGTATCAGCCTCGCCGCCGGACAATTCCTTTTCGGTCTCGCCATATCGCAGCACGGCACCCCAGCCGCCCGGACCGGGATTGCCGGAGCAGGCGCCGTCGGTAAAGATATCGACATGTTTCATTCGCCAACCAGCCCGTATTCCGCGACATGGCTGATGGAGCGGTGGAACCGCAGCTTGCGCAGATATTCCAGCGGGTCTTTCTTCACCACCAGCGCGCCCGCCGGCGTCGTCAGCCAGTCATAGAGGCGGGTCAGGAAGAAGCGCAGCGCCGAGCCGCGTGCCAGAAGCGGCAACGCATCCAGTTCCGCCTCACTCAACGGACGCACCGACTGGTAACCTTCCAGCAGCGCCTTGCCCTTGGTGACGTTGTACGCACCATCCTTCTCGAAGCACCAGGCATTGAGGCAGATCGACACGTCATAGGCGAGCAGGTCGTTGCAGGCGAAGTAAAAATCGATCAGGCCGGAAAGCTCGTCACCGAGGAAAAAAACGTTGTCCTGAAACAGGTCCGCATGGATGACGCCCGCGGGCAAATCCTTCGGCCAATGGGCGGCGAGATAATCGATTTCCGGGCGGATCTCTTGCTTCAGGCCCTTCTCCACCTCGTCGGCGCGGTCTTCAGACTTGTCCCACAGCACCTTCCAGCCATCGACGGAGAGTGCATTGGGGCGCTTGATCTCGAACCCCTCACCGGCCAGATGCATGGCGGCCAGCGCCTTGCCGACTTCCCGGCAATGTTTCGCTTCCGGTTTTCGCAGCCACATGCCTTCAAGGAAGGAGATCAGCGCTGCCGGGCGACCGGACAATTCGCCCAGCAGTTCCCCGTCCTTGCGCGGCAGCGGCAAGGGGCAGGACAGACCCTTGGCGGCCAGATGCTGCATGAGACCGAGGAAGAACGGCAGATCGGATTTTTCCACGCGCTTTTCGTAAAGCGTCAGGATCAGCGGATCCTTCGTCGTATGCAGCAGGAAATTGGAGTTTTCGACGCCTTCGGCAATGCCCTTATAGGATGTGAGGCTGCCAACGTCGTATTGTATGAGGAAATTCCTCAGATCATCTTCAGTGATGTCCGTATAAACTGCCAATTTCAAATCTCTTGATGAAGGATGGAGTGAAAATCTGAAGAGGGGATGACATATGCGCGGTGGGAACCACTCACATATCTCGCCATCCCGGTCTAGGCGCCAGTGGCGGCTTTCGGTGGCAGGGCATTGCTGGCATTGCCGTTCACGAAAGCCATGTCGTCCGTCGTCAGCTCGATGCTGCGCAGTTCGCGGTTGACGAGGAAATGTTCCGTTTCCTCCACCGTGACGGCCAGATCGAGCGTCGTATCGAAACGCGCCTTGAAGGCTTCGATGATCTCATCAACGATGACCTCCGGCGCGGAAGCGCCCGCCGAAAGACCGACGGTGCGGATATCGCCGATCGCATCCCAGTCGATTTCCGCCGCACGCTGCACCAGAACCGAATGTTTGGCGCCAGCGCGCAGCGCCACTTCCACCAGCCGCTTCGAGTTTGACGAATTGGGCGCGCCGACCACGATGAAGAGATCGCAGCCGGGGGCCGCCTGCTTCACCGCATCCTGACGGTTGGTGGTGGCGTAACAAATGCTGTCGGCGGCGGGCGCCTGAATGGCCGGAAAACGTTCCTGCAACCGGGCAATAACGCCTGCGGTATCATCGACGGACAGCGTTGTCTGTGTAACGAAACCGAGGTTTTCTCGGTCCACCGGTTCATAGGTGCCGGCATCCTCCACCGTCTCGACCAGCGAAACGGTACCTTCGGGCAGCTGGCCCATGGTGCCGATGACCTCAGGGTGACCGGCATGGCCGATCAACACGACATGACGGCCGAGGCGCTGGTGGCGCATGGCCTGCTTATGGACCTTGGAGACGAGCGGGCATGTGGCATCGAGATAAAACAGGTTGCGCGCCTGCGCATCCTCCGGCACGGATTTCGGCACGCCATGGGCGGAAAAGACCACCGGCTGCTCGCGATGCTCGGTGGGGATTTCGTGCAGTTCCTCGACGAAAATCGCGCCCTTGGCTTCCAGCCCCTCGACCACATATCGGTTATGGACGATTTCGTGGCGGACATAGACCGGCGCGCCATAGGCTTTCAGCGCCAGCACGACGATCTGGATCGCCCGGTCCACGCCCGCGCAAAAGCCGCGCGGTCCGCACAGCCTTATCGTCAAAGGGGGTTTGGAAACGGCGATGTTCATTCGTGCTCCTTGGCGTGCTCCTTGCCCTTGCCCGGTAGCCAGCCTTACCGGACAGGGCGCGCGTTATTCACCTTGCGCCTTACCGTTCCGGAAATAGGCAAAACCGGCGACGATGACAAGGGCCGCCGCCAGACCATACCACGTTATCGCATATTGCAGGTGATTGTTGGGCAAATCTATCAGCGTCACGCCGCCCTGTGGCCAGCCGCCGGGGTTCGGCGCATCGTCGGCATCCACGAACAGGTTGACCAGCTTGTTGGGCGGGATATCGGTGCTCGACGCCATGGCCGCCAGATCCTTCCAGTAGAAGATGTTCTTGGCGATATCGTTATCCGGCAGCAGGGAAGACGGTTTTGCAACGAGAGGCGCGCGCGCCAGCCCCTTGATCTGCACCTCGCCAGCGACCTGCCCTTCAGGCCGCTTCGTCGCCTCCTTCATCTCAAACGGCACGAAGCCGCGATTGACGAAGAGGATGCGGCCATCGGCAAGCGACAGCGGAGTATAGATGTAATAGCCGGTTCTGCCCTGGTGGGTGGCGAAGAAATGCCGCTCGCGGGCATGATCGAAAACGCCGGAAACGTTGACCCTGCGATATTCAATTTCGCCGCCGCTTTTGGCAATGGCTTCGATCTGCGAGAGCGTGGCCGGACTTGCGTTGCGCCGCGCCTCGATATCGGCAATCAGCGCTTCTTTCCAGTAAAGCCGCTTCACCTGCCATGTGCCTAGCCCGAGAAGGATGGCAAGTGCCAAAAGGACGAGCGGCGCGGCAAACCAGATGCGTCTTTCCGCCGCCTTCATGTGGGAAACCTCATTCACGATCAAGCCTGCCTTCGCTTGCATTGTTGCGGTATTGCAGCGCAATCATGATGCCCTTCATCTTGCGTAGCAGCACGAGGGAGACGATCACCGCAAAAGGCAACCAGAGCATGACATGCACCCAGACGGGCGGCGCAAAACGCTGATCGAACCAAAGCGCCAGCCCGACGACAAGGAAACCGACGATCAGCATGACAAAGACGGCCGGGCCTTCACCCGCATCGGCAAAGCCGTAATCCAGCCCGCAAGCACTGCATGCGGGTTTCGGGGTCAGGAAGCCGTCGAACAGCCTGCCATTGCCGCAACGCGGGCAGCAGCCCTTCAGCCCGACTTTTATTGGGTCCACCGGCGCAAAGCCGCCGTTTCCGGGTTCAGACATGATGGCCTCCCGCCTTGGGCCGGTTAAACCTCCGTCCGGCCCGCCTGTTTAAACACAAAGGGCGGCAGATGCCGCCCTCCGAGTCAGAAAACAAACCGCATCACTCCGCCAGCGGCGCGCCCCAGCCGCCCCAGATGTAGATCGCGAAGAACAGGAACAGCCAGACGACGTCAACGAAGTGCCAGTACCAGGCAGCCGCTTCGAAGCCGAAATGCTGTTTCGGCGTGAAACCGCCGGCAATGGCGCGCAGCAGGCAGACCAGCAGGAAAACCGTGCCGACGAAAACGTGGAAACCGTGGAAGCCGGTCGCCATGAAGAAGGTCGCGCCATAGATCGAGTTCTTGAAGTCGAACGGGGCGTGCATGTATTCGTAAACCTGCACGGTCGAGAACAGGACGCCGAGCGCAACGGTGAGGACGAGACCGGTGATCAGCCCCTTGCGGTCATTGTGCAGCAGGGCATGGTGCGCCCAGGTGACGCAGGTGCCCGACAAAAGCAGGATGACGGTGTTGTAGAGCGGAAGGTGCCAGGGATCGATGACCTCGATGCCCTTTGGCGGCCACTGACCGCCGGTATATTCGAGGCGGGACGCCTGAATGGCCTCGTGCGGATAAAGGCTGGCATCGAAATAGGCCCAGAACCACGCGACGAAGAACATCACCTCAGAGGCGATGAACATGATCATGCCGTAACGCAGGTGAAGCGAAACGACGCGGGTGTGGCTACCCTCATTGGCTTCCTTGATCGTGTCTGCCCACCATGCGTACATGGTGTAAAGCACGATGACGAGACCGATATAAAACAGCCAGGGATTGGCCAGTTCCATGCCGAACAGCTTGAAGGAGCCAGCCGACAGGTAACGCATGTAACAGACGCCGCCGAAGGTCAGAATGAAGGCGCCGATCGAGGCCAAAAGCGGCCAGGGGCTTGGATCTATGATGTGGTAGTCGTGGTTCTTCTGATGCGTATCTGCCATGTGTGACAATCCCCTGGTATCTCTTCCCAGACCCGGCCCTGCTCAAAAGGCCCGAGTCTCCTCTCACAATTTGCTTTCGCCAGATTCAGTCTTTACCGGCAAGGACGCAACCGGTTTTTCGGTTTTGGCCGGATAAAACGTATAGGACAGCGTCAAAGTATGAATGTTCTTCGTTTCGCGCGCCGTGGCGATATCCGGATCGATGAAAAACACCACCGGCATTTCGAGCGTTTCGCCCGGCTGAAGCGTCGTTTCGGTGAAGCAGAAACACTCCACCTTGTTGAAATAAGCGCCTGCTTCCATGGGCGTGACGTTAAAGACCGCCGTGCCCGTGGTTGCCACCGCTGAGCGGTTCGTCGCCTTGAAATTGATCTGTACCGTCTCGCCGATTTTCGGCGTGACCAGCTTGTCGACCGGGCGGAAATCCCAGTTGAGGCCATTCGACGTATTGGCGTCGAAGGTGACGTTGATAGTCTTGTCGAGAATGACGTCGGAATATTGCTCGACGCGCTGGGTCGTGCCGTTATAGCCAGTGACGCGGCAGAACAGGCTGTAGAGCGGAACGGCGGCGTAGGCCATGCCGATCATAGCGCAGAAAAACACGAGACAGAGCACGAGGATGGAGCGATTGCTCACCCGCTGCGTGCCGGCCGTTGCCTTGTCTGCCCCGATATTTGCCCCAGTATTCGCCATGTCCCCCTCCTCTCCTCCGATCATGCCCTCACTGTCAGGCCGTCAATGCGAGCCGATCTTGATGATGGTGATGACGTAAAACAGCACCACCAGACCGGCGAGCAAGACGCCGAGCGCGACGTTGCGCCCGCGCCTCGATTTTTTCTGCGCCGCGCTCAGTTCCACGGTTTCCATCAAAAAACTCCCGAAATCACGGCTTTCAGGGCCGGAGCGAAATGATCGGCCAAAAGGCCGGAGAAGATGGCGAAGAGGTAAAGCACCGAATAGGCGAACATCTTCTTGGCGGGCAGCATTTTTTCGTCACCGTCAGGCATGCGCCGGACATCGAGCGAACAGTACACAAAGATCGCGCTCAGCACGGCGGCGAAAATGCCATAACCGAGGCTCGCCAGACCGGTGAAATACGGCGCGACCGCAACTGCAGCCGTCAGCACGGCGTAAACGATCATCTGGTTCTTGGTGGAGCGCTCGCCCGCCACGTTCGGCATCATCGGAATGCCGACGGAGCCGTAGTCGCGCATCTTGAACAGCGCCAGCGCCCAGAAATGGGCTGGTGTCCACAAGAAGATGATGAGGAAGAGGATGACGCTATCAAGCGAAACGCCGCCGGTGACGCAGGCCCAGCCAAGCATGGGCGGGAAAGCGCCGGCAGCACCACCAATGACGATGTTCTGCGGTGTCGAGCGTTTCAGCCACATCGTATAAACGACGGCGTAGAAGAAAATGGTGAAGGCGAGCAATCCGGCGGAGAACCAGTTGACCGCAAGCCCGAGGATGACCACCGAAAAGGCCGAGAGCGTCAGTCCGAAGGCCAGCGCCTCGCCAGGTGCTACGCGGCCGGACGGGATCGGCCGCTTGGCGGTGCGGCTCATCACGGCGTCGATATCTGCATCGTACCACATGTTGAGCGCGCCGGATGCGCCGGCACCGACGGCAATACAGAGAATGGCGATGAGGCCGAGGACCGGGTTGATGTGGCCCGGCGCCAGCACGAGGCCCGCAAACGCCGTGAAGACGACGAGCGACATGACGCGCGGTTTCAGCAACTCGAAATAATCGCGCGCGCCGGCTTCCGAAAGTTCGGAGCTTTCCAGGCCAAGCATTTCGCGATTGTCGATGACGGTCATTTCGTATCCTGTTTTTCTTCAGATGCCGCTTGTCGCGGCATCCCTTGCACCAGCCCGAAAACAGAGTGTCGTTTTCGGCGTGCACGGTGCGTCAATTCATTGGTCCGAACGTTCCGGCACGGGCAGCACCGGGGTCAAAGACCCGATGCCATGCGCCTGGCATATCGCCACGCCCGTTCCGTCGCCCTGCTGCGTCTGCCCATTCATAGTGGCAGTACTTGGCTTTTATCATGTCGCACGAAAAGCTTCGCTTGGACAAAATGCCTCACGCAGCAGCAGACTCCGTCCGCCTCAAGGGAAACGGCGCGGATAAGCCCACACCATCCCCTCTTTTCAGCTTCCGGAGTTCGCAAGCCCTGCCCGCGCACTCCGGTCCGGCATTCAGCGAATGCGCGGAAGCTGTTCCCACTGGTGGTATGGCGGCGGAGAGGACAGCTGCCATTCGAGCGTCGTCGCACCTTCACCCCAGGGATTGTTGCCAGCGATCCGCTTCTTGGCGAAGGCTTCCCAAACACCGAAGAGGAAGATCAACACGGCAACGGCCGAGATATAGGAACCATAGGAAGACACCAGGTTCCAGCCGGCATAGGCATCGGGATAATCGATGTAACGACGCGGCATGCCGGCAAGGCCGAGGAAGTGCTGCGGGAAGAAGATCAGGTTCACGCCAACGAACATCACCCAGAAGTGCAGCTTGCCGATGAACTCGTTGTACATGTAGCCGGTGATCTTCGGGAACCAGTAATACCAGCCGGCGAAGATCGCGAAGACCGCGCCGAGCGACAGAACGTAATGGAAGTGCGCCACGACGTAGTAGGTGTCGTGCAGCGAACGGTCGAGACCGGCATTGGCGAGCTGGACGCCGGTAACACCGCCGACCGTGAACAGGAAGATGAAGCCGATTGCCCAGACCATCGGGGTCGAGAAGGTCAGCGAACCGCCCCACATTGTCGCGATCCACGAGAAGATCTTGATACCTGTCGGCACCGCGATGACCATGGTTGCGAAGACGAAATAACGCTGCGCTTCCAGCGAAAGGCCGACCGTGTACATGTGGTGCGCCCACACGATGAAGCCGACAGCGCCGATGGCGACCATGGCGTATGCCATGCCGAGATAGCCGAAGACCGGCTTCTTGGAGAAGGTGGACACGATGTGGCTGATGATGCCGAAGCCGGGCAGGATCAGGATGTACACTTCCGGGTGGCCGAAGAACCAGAACAGGTGCTGGTAGAGGATCGGATCACCGCCGCCTTCCGGCGAGAAGAATGCCGTGCCGAAGTTACGGTCGGTCAGAAGCATGGTGATGCCACCAGCCAGAACCGGCAGGGAAAGCAGCAGCAGGAATGCGGTGACCAGAACCGACCAGGCAAAAAGCGGCATCTTGTGCAGCGTCATGCCCGGAGCGCGCATGTTGAGGATGGTGGTGATGAAGTTGATGGCGCCAAGGATCGAGGACGCGCCGGCAACGTGCAGCGAGAAGATCGCAAGATCCACCGCCGGTCCCGGCATGCCGTTGGTCGAAAGCGGCGGATACATGGTCCAGCCGCCACCCACGCCGTAACCGCCCGCCGGACCTTCGACGAAAAGCGACAGGAGCAGCAGGATGAACGCCGGAACGATCAGCCAGAAGGAAATATTGTTGAGGCGCGGGAAAGCCATGTCAGGAGCGCCGATCATGATCGGGATCATCCAGTTGGCAAAGCCGCCGATCATCGCCGGCATGACCATGAAGAAGATCATGATGAGCGCGTGCGCTGTCGTGAACACGTTGAACATGTGCTTGCCGCCGTCGATGGCAGCGTCACCCTCGAAACCGTAAACCATGGAGGCCAGACCGTGGAAGATCTGGATGCCCGGCTCCTGCAGCTCCATACGCATGACAACCGAAAGCCCGCCACCGATGATACCCGCCATGATGGCGAAGATCAGGTAGAGCGTGCCGATGTCTTTATGGTTGGTCGACAGGAACCAGCGGGCGAAAAAGCCCGGCTTGTGGGAATGATCATGAGAATGATCATCATGCGCGTGCCCATCATGAGCGGATTGACCATGCGAGTGATGATCGTCGTGTGCGGAAGGTCCAGCCATTGTCGTCACTCCAGGTCTCAGTTGGTTTCGTTGGCGGCAACGTCGACCGTGCGCGGAGCGCCATCGACGGAGGCCATCAGTGCCCGGTTCGCGCCGTTCAGATCTGAAGCGGCGGCGGCGTGCCAGGCATTGTACTGCTGTTCGGAAACCACCCGAATGGCGATCGGCATGAAGGCATGGTCCTTGCCGCAAAGCTCGGAACACTGGCCGTAATAAAGGCCTTCCTTCTCCGGCTTGAACCAAGTTTCGTTGAGGCGGCCCGGAACGGCGTCGATCTTAACACCGAAAGCGGGCATGGCGAAGGCGTGGATGACATCCGTAGGCGCCGCCGTCACCAGAAGGCGAACGGTCTTGCCGACCGGAACGACCATTTCATTGTCTACCGCGAGAAGACGCGGGTAGCGGGCCTTGTCCTCCTTGCCTGCAGCTGCACGATCCTGCTCCTTCAGCAGATAGCTGTCGAAGGCGAGCGGCTCGGCGCCCTCGGCAGCCTTGTATTCGTAGTTCCAGAGCCATTGCGTCGCAGTCGCCTTCAGCGTCAGGTCAGGGTTTTCCGGCTGCGTCAGCTGCGCGTTCAGAAGATTGAACGACGGGAAAGCGAGGAACAGGAGAATGAGAACCGGCGCAAGCGTCCACACCACTTCGATCGCGGTGTTGTGGCTGGTCTTGGACGGCACCGGATTTTTCGCTGCACGGAATTTCAAGGCGACGATAATGAGCAGCGCAAGAACGAAAAGCGTAACCGGAACAATGAACCAGAGCGTATATTGTTCAAACCAGCGTATTTCGTGCATGATCGGCGTGGCGGCCTCCTGCATGCCCATTTGCCAATGCACCGGCTGATCGGCGTGGGCGCCGACAGCCGTGAGCAGACAGGTCATCCCCGCCAATGCTGCGTAAATCCTATTCGTCACGGTACCCTCTCCCTCACGCGTCTGATCTTGATCAATTACAGACGCAGAATCCATGCTTATGGTACTAACTTCAAACCACAGTTTGTCCTCTGCCGCAATATGCGTAAGGACACGGATGTCAGCCAATTTCACCATTGTTCGTCGCAGCCGAGTTTCCCATGTCCCGTATCCTGCAAGATATTTCAGGCGCGCTTGGCAATGGTCAAAATCCGGCGCAGCCCCTGCTGGCAGCGCTTTTGCAGCAGGCTTCAGCCAACAGGCACCGGCTGCCGCACGGTCAAATCAGGCGCCTGCACCCGGCAACAGGTCCTATTTCCGCCCAACTCGGCTGGAATTGAGGTACCAAGGCTTTTTTTTCCGGATTATGGCGTCAAAATAGCCGCACTGATTCGAATCCCAGAGGTATCCATGCGTCTTTCCCCGCTCGCGCGCACTTTTCTTGCCGCCGCCGGTCTTGCCATCATCGCTCCCGCCGCAGCGGCGCTGGCGCAACAGCAGCCGCCCGGAACGCCGAAGTCGACGCATGGAGCATGGTCGGTGATCTGCGACAAGCCGGCAGGCGCATCCGAAGATCAATGCGCCCTGATGCAGAACGTGATTGCCGACGACCGCCCGGAAGTGGGGCTTTCGGTGGTGGTCCTGAAAACCGCGGACCGCAAGTCGCGCATCCTGCGTATCCTCGCACCGCTTGGCGTGCTTCTGAAGGACGGCATGGAGCTTTATATCGACAACAACAATATTGGCCGCGCCTATTTCACCCGCTGCTTCTCCGAAGGCTGCTATGTCGAGGTCGATATTGACGACGAGCTGCTGAAGGTTCTGCGCGCCGGCAAGAACGCGGTTTTCGCGCTGCGTGAATCCGTCGATCAGGATCGTGTCGGTATTCCGATCGAGCTCACCGGCTTTGCCGAAGGCTACGACGCGCTTCCTTAAACAATAAGGTTGAATCCGAGAGACTAAAACTCTACCATGAAAGTATTGTTTTAACTATTTTCGGATATCATGAAATATAGAAAACCGGTAACCCTCCGTCAGTTTCGCGGCGTTTTTCTGGTACTTCTACTATTTGCTTTTGCGGTGAGCTTTGCTCATGAAAGTGGCCTCTTGCCCGATTTCATGGTAGGAAACGCGCAGCCGCAAATGCTGATTATGATTGTCACTGGGAATATTCTGTCGCAGTTCCACTGGGAACGCGTCGTGCCGAATCCGCCTGAGCACTGGGGACGTCTGACGTTGCTGGTTCTTCTCCATAGCGTCCCTGTCTATGTGGCCATGGCTTTTTTCGTGCACCTCATATTCAAGCTGACTTGAGCCAAATCACGCTTTGGCTTGCCACCGACGCCCCACAATCCTACATGCTTGCCAGACACTATTCAGTTTGGAGCCTCCCATGACCAACGACCTTGTAAATCTCTTCGATTGCGACGAGACGCAGTTGCGCAAGCTGGTCGCGGAAGCGCTCACCGGCGCAGACGATGGCGAGTTGTTCATCGAACATGCGCAGGCCGAATCGCTGACCTTCGATAACGGCCGCCTCAAGGGCGGCTCCTTCAATACCGACCAGGGTTTTGGCCTGCGCGCCGTTGCCGGCGAGACCGTCGGCTACGCCCATGCGGGCGAGCTGTCGCAGGCTGCGCTGAAGCGGGCGTCGGATGCTGTCGGCGCCGTGACCAGAGGTTATTCCGGTTCCTATGCCGCAGCCCCACAACGCACTAACAAAAAGCTCTACGGCGACGAAAACCCGATCGGCAGCCCGAGCTTCGAGGAGAAGGTGAAACTTCTCACCGATATCGACGCCTATTTGCGCGACAAAGACGCGAATGTCCGGCAGGTGACGGCGACGATTTCCGCAAGCTGGCAGGTAGTGGATATTCTGCGCGCCGATGGCCATCGCGTCAGCGATGTCAGGCCCATGACCCGTATCAATATTTCCGTGGTCGCAGGTGAAGGCGACCGGCAGGAAAGCGGCTCCTACGGCATTGGCGGCCGCGTCGGCTTTGGCGATTTCATCACCACGGAGAACTGGCAGCGCGGTGCCGACGAGGCGCTGCGCCAGGCGCTCGTCAACCTGACCGCCGTCGATGCGCCGGCCGGCACCATGGATGTGGTTCTCGGCTCCGGCTGGCCCGGCGTCATGCTGCATGAGGCTGTAGGCCATGGCCTCGAGGGCGATTTCAACCGCAAGAAAACCTCGGCCTTTGCCGGCCTGATGGGCGAGATGGTGGCAGCCCCGGGTGTGACTGTGGTGGATGACGGCACCATCGACAGCCGCCGTGGTTCGCTCACCGTCGACGACGAGGGAACACCGTCGGCCCATAATGTGCTGATCGAGAACGGCAGGCTGGTGGGATATATGCAGGACCGCCAGAACGCCCGGCTGATGGGTGCGAAGGCGACAGGCAATGGCCGCCGGCAGGGGTATGCCTATGTGCCGATGCCGCGCATGACCAACACCTACATGCTGTCAGGCGACAAGACGCCCGAGGAGATCATCTCCTCCGTCAAGAAGGGCATCTATGCCGTTTCCTTCGGTGGCGGTCAGGTGGATATCACATCAGGCAAGTTCGTGTTCGGCTGCACCGAGGCTTATCTCATCGAGAACGGCAAGATCGGCGCGCCGGTGAAGGGTGCAATGCTGATCGGCAACGGGCCGGACGCAATGAAGCGCGTCTCGATGATCGGCAACGATTCGAAACTGGACACCGGCATCGGCAATTGCGGCAAGGCCGGGCAATGGGTGCCGGTTGGCGTCGGTCAGCCGCACCTGCGCATGGACCAGATCACCGTCGGCGGCACGAAGGCGTAGTTCCGGCCTCGAGCCGGAATCCAGCCTACCCGCGTCCGCTTGGCGAGATGAGCCGTTTCAGCCCAAGGACTTGGGCTGACTGTGTGCCGGATCATGCCCGGCATGAGGTGAGAAAAGCTGTGGCAGGCCGAAAAGTTGAACCTGCTTCAGCCCACAACTCCGCACATGGCTGCCATGATGAGGATTCCTCTGGCAAGTCACCCGGAAGACGATAATATCGCCCCATTACCGCAGGCCACGCCTCCCATAGCCGGGCCTGCGCGGCAAAGGAGACCATGACCATCATACGAAATGCCCTCGTCCCGGAACTAGCCGTCAGCGACTGGCAGAAAAGCCGCGCTTTTTATTGCGACCTGATCGGTTTTCATGTGGTTTATGAGCGCGCCGAAGAGGGCTTTGCCTATCTGGCGCTGGGTGATGCGCAGCTGATGATCGACCAGATCGGTGCGACCCGGACCTTCGTGGCGGAAAATGCAGCGCTTGAATTTCCGCTGGGCCGCGGCATGAATCTGCAACTTGCCGTTCCTTCCCTGCTGCCCATCCTCGCGCGGCTTGAGCGGGCGTCGATCGATCTTGTCCTGCCGTCAGAGGAAAAATGGTACAGGCGCGGCACAGTCGAGGTCGGTAACCGGCAATTCATCGTTGCCGATCCGGACGGTTACCTGCTCCGCCCGTTCGAAAGCCTCGGCGAACGCCCCTTCCGGTTCGGTTGAGCCGCCATGCTGCCTTTTCTCCCGCATGCTGTCGTTTTCGACATGGACGGATTGCTGATCGAAAGCGAGACGCTTTATCGCGATTCCTTTCTGGCCGCGTCAGATGAGGGCGGCCACGGAATGCGGGTCGAGACCTATCAGAAGGTCTGCGGCAGCCCGTGGGATGTCATTACCGGCACCATTTTCGCCGATTATGGCGCGGATTTTCCGATCGACAGCTTCCGTGACGCCTGGCTCCGGCATCTTGCCGTGATGATGGCGGAAGGCGTGGCGCTGAAACCCGGCGTCGTCGAAATCCTCGATCTTCTCGACAGGCTCGATATACGCCGAGCCATCGCCACCTCCTCGCGGCACGATTCCGTCACGCGTCATCTCGGCCCCTATGACCTGCTCAAACGTTTCGATACCATCGTCGCCCGCGGCGACTATTCGGAGCCGAAGCCGTCGCCCATGCCATATCTTACTGCCGCAAAACGTCTCGGCATCGATCCGGGCCGTTGCCTGGCGCTGGAGGATTCCTGGCACGGCGTGCGCTCCGCCTCATCGGCGGGCATGATGACGATCATGGTGCCGGATGTCGCGCCGCCGACCGAGGAAATGCGGGAAAAATGCATTGCCGTTTCAACCGACCTTCATGCGGTTGCCGGCCTCCTGCAACAGGCGCCGTTATCAGAGGCATGAAGGCGCGTCACATGCCCCTAGCCATTGGTCTTTATGGTGTCTCACATATAGGCTGACAGGCCGATCCTGCTCGAATTCATTTGTCGGCACATTCATAAACGGCGCGGCGCTGATATTGCTCGCTCTTTCCGCATTTCAGATTACCCTGCGGCAGGTCATGACACCGGTGGCCGCCATTCTCGCAGCTCTGCTCTCTATCGTTTCGCTCTCATAATTGCGGCAGCGGCAGAGCCGCAGCGCTAGGGTCGCGTCCCTCCCCGCAAACTGTCAAACCGACGGTGTAAAACGCCACTTGCGCTCTATCGATGCTTCGATGTCGAGACCGTTATAATGGGCGAGCAGCAGCAGATGTCCGAGGAGATCGGCGGTTTCGTCGGCCAGATCGAGTTTCATCGCATCTTCGCTTCTGTCTTTGCTGCGCCCACGCCCCGTCAGCCGGTTCCAGGCCTGCGTGACCTCACCAACCTCCTCCTGGAGCTTCAGCATATACCAGTCGGGATCGCGGACGATCCCATTTTCCTCAGCGTATTTCTGTGAGGCAGCTTCAAACTGGCGCATCAAGACAGCAAGCATTTGTTCATCCTTTGTTCGTGAAATACAACTCTGATCACGATTCTCCGGCGGCGTCGATTCGAAAGCGTATCGTGCGATAATCAGCTGAAATTTCCGCGACAGGTGCCTGCATGCGGGATAAAGAGGTATTCGAAATCCATGCAGTCACCCATGCCTCTCCTCGATTTTTTCTCGGCTCTTATCACCGCGCATAGTCCGACGCTGCTCGCCATGTTTGCGGGCGCCGCCTTTCTCGCCGGACTTGCCCGCGGCTTTTCCGGCTTTGGTGCGGCCCTCATCTTCATTCCGCTGGCAAGCGCCATTGTCGGCCCGCGCATCGCCTCGGTGGTTCTTCTTGTGGTGGACGGCGTTTTGACGCTCGGCATGATACCGCCGGCCTGGCGCATGGCCGACCGGCGTGAAGTCTTCACCATGGCAGCCGGTGCGCTTGTCGGTGTCCCGCTTGGAACGCTACTGCTTTCCGGCGGGGATCCGCTCACCCTGCGCTGGATCATTTCCATCGTGGTTGTCGTGCTGCTGTTATTTCTCGTTTCCGGCTGGCGTTACAGCGGCCGGCCGAAAACGCCGCTCACCCTGTTCACCGGACTTGTTGCCGGGCTGTTTTCAGGTTCGGCGCAACTGGGCGGTCCACCCATCGTCGCCTATTGGCTTGGCGGGGCCCTCAAGGGCGCTTTCGTGCGCGCGAATGTCATTCTCTATTTCGCGATTTCGACCGTGATCTCCGCCACCAGCTATTTTTTTGGTGGCCTGTTCACTGCCGACGTCTTTGTTTTTTTCCTGCTGGCCCTGCCGTTTTACGGGGCGGGTCTTTATGCCGGTGCGCGGCTGCACGGGCTTGCCGACGAGGCGGCGTTCAGGCGCATCTGCTACTGCCTGATCGCCATTTCCGCCGTCATCGGCCTGCCGCTATTTGATTCGCTGCTGAAATAGGCAGGCAAGGACGGCCTGCCCCCTGCAGCTTTCAAGGATACATGCGGACCTTGGACCACGGTTCATCCGGCGTCTCGCGGCGGAATTCGACACGGTCGTGCAGGCGGAACTTGCGGTCGTGCCAGAACTCGATGCTGACCGGGCGAATGCGGAAACCGGACCAGTAGGAGGGGCGCGGAATATCGCCGATCGCATATTTCGCGGTGTATTCGGCAACCGCCTTTTCCAGGGCAAACCGGCCTTCCAGCGGCCGCGACTGCTTCGACGCCCAGGCGCCGATGCGGCTTCCGCGCGGACGCGAGGCGTAATAGCTATCCGCTTCCGCGTCGGTAACGATCTCCACCTCGCCGCGCAGACGCACCTGCCGGCGCAGGCTTTTCCAGTGGAAACACATGGCCGCTTTTTTCTGGCCTAGGATCTCGCGCCCCTTCTGGCTTTCGAAATTCGTATAGAAAACGAAGCCGCGATCGTCGACGTCCTTCAGCAGCACCATGCGCACATTCGGCAGGCCGTTTTCATCGACGGTTGCGAGTGCTACCGCGTTCGGATCGTTGATTTCGGAGGCCGTCGCGTCCTTCAGCCATTCGGCAAAAAGCGTGAACGGTTCATTTTCTTCAGTGAAGTCACTGGATGTTAACCCCGTTTCCGACATATTGACTAAAATGCTCCCGAGCTGATTTGGACCCCAGAGATGATCTCTGGCGAAAGATGGTGACCGTCATAGCAAAGTCGAACAGTCGAACAAAGGGCCTCCTTTCATCGATAGCGGAAGTTTCCGCCATCGTGTCAATGCTTGTGGTGCTGAGCGGATGCGTTAGCCTTGACCTGTTCGGCGGCGACAAGGTCGATCGCTCGCTTTCCACCGCCTCTGTTCCCAACCAGCCCAATAATAACCCGCAGACCGACGACGCGACCATCCGCAATGCGGTCACATCGGCGGATCTCACCAAACTCGCGGAACAGCCCCTGCCCTGGGCCAATGCCGCAACCGGCAGCGCCGGTGTCGTCACAACCATTCACGAAGACAAGTCCAGCGGTTTCGTCTGCCGCGATTTCAAGACGACGCGCCACTCTTTCGAAGGTGTGGCGAGTTATGCCGGACAGGCCTGCCTGTCGGAAACCGGCGAATGGTTACTCACCCGCTTCGAACAGAAATAAACTGTTTACCCTGGCGCGCGGAATTAATCCGGCCGCATGGCAGCGCGCATTCCCCGTAAACAACTGCTTAGCAACTTATTGCCACAGTCGACGTTGTTTGAACCGAGGGCATGCATGCGAATGATCGCAGGCATCCCTTTTCGGAGGGGTTTGTTTCAGGATTGCGCCATGAGCGGCTGCACGTGCCTGAGCCAACGTAACTGGTGTTTCGCATGCGCGATCCGTATTCTATCCTCGGCTTAAAACGTGACGCCCGTCACGAAGACATCAAGGCTGCCTGGCGCACGAAGGCAAAAACCGTCCATCCGGACGCCAATCGCGATGACCCTGACGCGTCGGCGCGATTCGCCGAGGTCGGGCAGGCCTACGATCTTCTGAAAGACCCCAAAAAGCGCGATCTTTACGACCAGGCCCGCAAGGCGGCCGAGAAAAAGCAGCGCGGCGAAACAATCATGCAGCAGCGGGAGGCGGCGCGCGAGGCAGCCGAGCGCGCCAGGGCCGCTGAGAAGCTGATGGAGGAACTGGCCCGTGCGGATGCCCGCAACAGGGCGCAAACCGGCCAGAAAGCCGATGCAAAACCCGAAACGGCCGAAGATATCGTCGAGCGGATTTTCGGCGCCGACGCGCAGAACGACCCTAAGGTGCAGCAGGCAGCCGAAGCGGCGAAAGCCGCAGCCACTGGCGTTAAAGGCGATGCGCCCGGTGCTGGCGAAACCGCGCAAACGTCTGCAAGCGAAACCGCAGCCGCTTCGCTCGCTGCCAACCTCTTCAGCGCTCTCGTGCGCCGCTTCCGCCCCCCGCAGACGCCGCCGGAAAAGGCACCTGACATCACGGCGGAAGCCACCGTTACGGTCACCGAACTTCTGGAGCGCAAATGGATCACCGTATCCCTTGCCGACGAACGCGAGGTACGCTTCCAGCTTGAACCCGGCATGACGGACGGTCATGTGGTGCGGCTAAAGGGCCAGGGGCTGAAGCTGCCGAACATTGCGCGCGGCGATCTGGCCGTCACGTTGCTGGCGGCGCGCGACGACGCCTTTTCCCTTCGCGGCTTCGATATTCATACGACCCTGCCAATCTCTCTCAGTGACGCGGTTCTGGGTTGCGAGACGAGTATCCGGACGCCGCTTGGCGAGGAAACCGTCACCATTCCTGCCTGGTCCGGCTCCGACCGCGAGCTGCGGCTTGCCGAAAAGGGGCTTGCGGACGGCAAGGGTGGATATGGCGATCTTGTCATCGAATTGCGCATCATCCTGCTCGAAAAGCCGGACGAGAAGGTAACCGACCTCATGCGCCACATGCGCGAAGGCCTTTATTTGTAAAAGTTTTGCGAATAGGCGGGACAACGCACCCTTTGTTACGTTCCCTAACAGTAGATGATCCTCGGCAATCTTGAACAGGATTGCAGCCTATGCCATAGGCAGGATCAATCGAAAGTATCAGGGAGCATACAATGGCTCAGGCATCCGGCCTTATGGCTGGCAAACGCGGCATCATCTTGGGTGTCGCCAATAATCGTTCAATCGCTTGGGGCATTGCCAAGGCTTGCGCGGACGCGGGCGCGGAAATCGCGCTCACCTGGCAGGGCGACGCGCTGAAGAAGCGTGTTGAACCGCTGGCGCAGGAACTGGGCGCCTTCATGGCCGGCCACTGTGACGTGACCGACCTCGAGACGATCGATGCGGTTTTTGCCGGGCTGGAAAAGCATTGGGGCAAGATCGATTTCGTCGTGCACGCCATCGCCTTTTCCGACAAGGACGAGCTGACCGGCCGTTATCTCGACACCAGCCGCGACAACTTCAACCGCACCATGGACATTTCCGTCTTCTCGCTGGCCGCCGTTGCCAAGCGGGCAGAGCCGATCATGAATGATGGCGGTTCGATCATCACGCTCACCTATTACGGTGCCGAGAAGGTCATGCCGAACTACAACGTCATGGGCGTGGCCAAGGCTGCACTCGAGGCCAGCGTGCGTTATCTCGCGGTAGACCTCGGCAGTCGCGGCATCCGCGTCAACGCGGTTTCCGCTGGCCCGATCAAGACGCTTGCGGCTTCCGGTATCGGCGATTTCCGTTACATTCTGAAATGGAACGAATACAACGCGCCGCTGAAGCGCACCGTTTCCATCGAAGAAGTCGGCAAGTCGGCGCTTTACCTGCTGTCCGACCTTTCGACGGCTGTCACCGGCGAAATCCACCACGTGGATTCCGGTTATCACACCATCGGCATGAAGGCCGTTGACGCGCCGGATATCTCGGTGGTCAAGGACTGAGCCGACCGAACTTTGAAACAGGGGTATCGCCTTGCTCGTCTATGTGATCCGGCACGGACAAACGGACTGGAATGCGATACGCCGGCTTCAGGGCCAGAAAGACATTCCGCTCAATGATTTCGGCCGCGCGCAAGCGGTCGGCAACGGCAAGGTTCTGGCGCAAATTCTCGGCGACTCCGCGCGTGATTTCGATTACGTGGCAAGCCCGCTCGGGCGCACGCGCGAGACCATGGAGCTGATGCGCGGAGCGATGGGGCTCGACCCCTACGCATACCGTACCGATGACCGCCTCGTCGAAGTTTCCTTCGGCGACTGGGAAGGCCAGACCCTGCCGGAACTGAAAAAAGAATTTCCTGACCGGGTGAAGGCGCGCAAGGCCAACAAGTGGGACTTCATTCCCCCAGGTCAGCATGCCGAAAGCTATGAAATCCTGTCCTGGCGTATTGGCGCATGGCTTTCCTCAGTCGAGGTGCCGACGGTATGTGTCTGCCACGGCGGCGTAATCCGCTCGATCTTCCGCCTGGTTTCCGGCATGGACAAGGATGAAGCCTCTACGACGCAGATCCCGCAGGACCGGATTTTGAAGGTCGAGATCGACAGGAACAGTGCTGAGTGGATTTCGTGAGGGTACCGATCCTCCTCCGTCATTCCGGCCTCGAGCCGGAACCCGGCCAGCCCAGATCTTTAGGCTGAAAAAACCAATCCCGCCACGCAGACGCTCGTCGGCTGGATGTTGGATCAAGTCCGGCATAATGGAAATTCTGGAGCTTCCCGACCGGGACTAAAGAGGTCCGCCTCGACAAGAGGCAGAGCCGAAACCGCAGTTTACTGCACGACCTCGAGATCATCGACCACGCGTTTTCCGTCCACTTCCGTGTAGAAAACAACGACCTTCACGCCTGCCTTCAGGCCTTCGAAATTGAACTCTTCCGGCACACGGTAATTCTTGCCGTCGTTCAAGGTAATGGTCAGCGCATTCACGTCGATCTTGCTGATCGTTCCCTCGACATCGACGCTCTGGGCGTAGCTGTTGATAGGCATAAGCAAGTTGGCGGTGGCCAGAAGGGCGGCAATCATCATACGCATCGATCTAGCTTTCGTGAATTTGCGTGAAAACCTTACATGCATGAAGAATTGCCTTTCGAATGTGGCGGAAATTGCCCGCAACCATGACATTTTCGGCCCAATTGATGAACGGATTTTGGATCACGTTCAAGTCGTTAGTGATTTTTACACCGCATTTCCCGGCAATATTGGAAAACCGCGAAACAGCGTGGAAAACACCAGCACCTTTACACTTTTGTCATCTGGAAAACCCTGCGCCGTTTCCGCCGAATCATTCATCCGGCCAGTCGTCAGCCATGGCCACGCCTGTCGTTTTCCGGGCTGCTCGGCGTCGTGAACGGTGCGTCACCGTCTTATCGGACTTGCGATGAAAGAAAGGCTTTTGCCTTGGTCCGATTTTCTACTATGACAAATCCGCTTGTTTTAAACGGCCCCTGTCCGCAGGCGCGCCCTCGTTTTCCGGTCTAGAGAAATATGTCGCATAACAGCTTCGGTCATCTTTTTCGCGTTACCACCTGGGGCGAAAGCCATGGGCCCGCTTTGGGCTGCGTGGTGGACGGCTGCCCGCCCGGTATTCGCTTCACGCTTGCCGAGGTGCAGCACTGGATGGACAAGCGCAAGCCCGGCCAAAGCCGCTTCGTCACCCAGCGCCGTGAAGATGACATCGTCAAAGTCCTGTCCGGCGTGATGCTGGATGAGGACAGCGAGACGATGATAACCACCGGCACGCCGATCTCCATGCTGATCGAAAATACCGACCAGCGTTCCAAGGATTACGGCGAGATTGCCCGCAGCTTCCGCCCCGGCCATGCCGACTTCACCTATGATCTGAAATACGGCATTCGCGATTATCGCGGCGGCGGACGCTCTTCCGCCCGCGAGACGGCGGCGCGTGTTGCCGCAGGCGCAATCGCCCGCAAGGTGGTACCGAGCCTCAACGTGCGCGGTGCGCTGGTGCAGATCGGCAAACACAAGATCAACCGTGACAATTGGGATTGGGACCAGGTCGATCAGAACCCATTCTTCTGCCCCGATCCGGCGATGGTGCCGGTGTGGGAAGAATATCTTGACGGCATCCGCAAGGCGGGATCGTCGATCGGCGCGGTCGTCGAAGTCGTGGCGGAAGGTGTTCCGGCCGGCATCGGCGCGCCGATCTACGCCAAGCTCGATCAGGATATTGCCTCCAGCCTGATGTCGATCAACGCCGTCAAGGGCGTGGAGATTGGCGAGGGATTTGCCTCGGCTGAGCTTTCCGGCGAGGAGAATGCCGACGAGATGCGCATGGGCAATGACGGCAAACCGATTTTCCTGTCGAACCATGCCGGCGGCATTCTGGGCGGCATCGCGACTGGCGAGCCCGTCATCGCCCGCTTCGCCATCAAGCCCACCTCCTCCATTCTGACGGAGCGCCAGTCCATCGACACCGACGGCCGCAATGTGGATGTGCGCACCAAGGGCCGCCACGACCCCTGCGTCGGCATCCGCGCCGTGCCGATCGGCGAGGCGATGGTGGCCTGCACCGTTGCCGACCATTATTTGAGAGATCGTGGCCAGACCGGCCGGTTGAAGTGAGGTAAATCCGAAATGGCCTATGATCAGAAACGTGTCGTCGACGCTATCCGCGCTTTCGAAGCTGGCGAGATCGTTGTCGTGACCGACGACGACGACCGTGAAAACGAAGGCGATCTGATTATTTCGGCGGTTCATTGCACGCCGGAAAAAATGGCGCTGATCGTGCGCCACACATCCGGCATCGTTTGCGCGCCCATGCCGCGTGACGAGGCAAAGAGGCTGAACCTCAACGCCATGGTGGCGGAAAACGACAGCGCCCACACCACCGCCTTCACCGTCAGCGTCGACTTCAAGCATGGCACGACGACCGGTATTTCCGCGGATGACCGCACCTTGACGGTGCGCAATCTCGCCAACCCGAATGTCGGCGCGTCGGATTTCACCCGGCCAGGCCACATTTTCCCGCTGATTTCCCGCGAAGGCGGCGTGCTGATGCGTTCCGGCCATACCGAAGCGGCGGTCGATCTCTGCCGGCTCGCCGGCCTGCCGCCCATCGGCGTCATCAGCGAGCTGGTTAATGACGATGGCACCGTGATGCGTGGGCCGCAGGTCCTGGATTTCGCCGAAAAACACGGCATGAAGCATGTTTCGGTCGCCGATCTGATCGCCTATCGCCAGCGCAAGGAAACGCTGGTGGAGATGGAATCCTCCTTCACCATCCAAACCCCGTTCGGACCGGCCAAGGCGCATACCTATTCCCTGCCATGGGACCGGATGCAGCATATGGCGGTGATTTTCGGCGATATCCGCGATGGCGTCGATATTCCCGTCCGCCTGCACCCTGAAAACGTTGCTGACGACGTGTTCGGCGACCGCCAGCCGGTGCAGCACTATATGCAGAAGATCGCCGAAGAAGGCCGCGGCGTCATCGTCTATCTACGCGAAGGTTCTGTCGGCGTCGGCCAGGTGGACGGACGGCGCAAGGCGCGTGATCCCGACGAAGCGCACGCACAGGCCCGCTCCCGCGAAAATGAGTGGCTGGAAATCGGCCTCGGCGCGCAGATTCTCAAAGATCTCGGCATCAGCTCGATCAAGCTGATGACGACCCGCGAGCGCCACTATGTCGGGCTGGAAGGCTTCGGGATCAAGATTTCGGCAACGGATATCGGGTGATTTAGGGACGTCGCGAGGGCGCTTCGATTTGGCGTCCTCTCCGCCCGTCCGGCATCATCCTCGGTCTTGTGCCGAGGATCTGCAGACGCATCCTATACATTTTCCGTTGCAGATGCTCGGGACAGGCCCGAGCATGACGGAAGAGGCAGTCGCCGGCTCAAGGCGCAATTACACTTCCCGCCACCCCTCCAGATAATTCACACACTCCACCCCCGTAAACTTCGCAAGTCGCGACAATTCCGCGTCTAGTTTCTCGAGCCTTCCCGCTGAGGCGCGCACGTCCGGTTCCAGCCACAGGCGGCGCACATCCAGCGTGCTGCGCTTGCGGTCTGCCTTCATGTCGATACGGCCGATCAGCCGGTCGCCTTCCAGAAGCGGGAAGACGTAATAGCCATATTGCCGTTTCGGCTCGGGTACGAAGACCTCGATACGGTAATAGAAGCCAAACAGCCGCTCCGTGCGGTTGCGGTCGCGCAACAGCGGATCGAAGGGGCTCAGCACACGGACGCGGGACGACGGTTCCGGCAGGTTGGCGACATCGGCGCTGAAATCCGCAAAAGCATAGGACGGACGGGCAGCACCGCCATCGCTCGCGAGAAGCGAGACCTCGCACAGTTCGTCACGGTGGCTCTTGACCCAGTCCCTCGCCTCCTGCGGGGTAACGAGATCAAAAAAGGCGGCGATTTCGCCATGGGTGGCAAAACCCAGCCGGGTGAGCGCCTGCCGGCAGGCCCAGTCGACGAATTGCGTATGCTCCACTTCGCTTTCGTGGTGCTCGCCGGGAATGACCCGCTCCGCCAGATCATAGACCTTCTGGAAATTCACGCGGCCGGATATGGCAAGCTTACCGGTGTGCCACAGATATTCGAGTGCGGTCTTGGAAGGATGCCAGTTCCACCAGCCGCCGGACTGATGCCCCTCCTCCTTCAACTCACGCGCCAGAACAGGACCCGTGGCGGCGATGCGCTCCAGTGTCTCGGCGAAAGCCGCATCGAACCCCTCACCATGCCATTTGCGCCAGCGCTCCTGAATGATCGGCTCGCGGCGGCGGAAGCGGTGCTTCCAATAGGGGTAAAATTCGGTCGGCACGATGGAGGCATCATGCGTCCAGTGCTCGAACAGCGCGCGGTCCTTTTCCAGCAGTGCTGTCAGATGTTCGCGCCTGTAGGTCTGGTTTCGGGAGAATATTATCTGATGATGGGCGCGCTCCACCGTGCCGATACTGTCCACCTGCACGAAACCGATATCGGTAATGAGCTGCAGCAGGCCATCCTTGGAAAGCGCCTTTCCGGGCGGAGAGCAAAGCCCCTGCCGCGCCAGAAAAATCCGCTTTGCCGCTTCGTTTGAAACCTTGATCGTCATGAAGCAGAAGGTATGACGGCTTTTTCAGGATTGCAATGTTCTTTTTTTGTTCTTTGTTTCACTTCTGTTGATGACACGATATAGAACCGGAAAGCGATAGAGGGATGCATCAATCTTGGAAATCCGTTTCGACACCGCAGGCGTCGCCTTCGAGGGCAGGCAGGCTTTACAGCCCGTGTCCCTGACATTGACTGAACGGCGTATCGGCGTCATCGGCCTCAACGGCTCGGGCAAGACCACCTTTGCGCGGCTTATCAATGGTCTGACAAAGCCGACGGGCGGCAAGGTGTCGGTGAACGGTCTCGACACCGTCAAAGATGCGAGAGCGGTATTGCAGGCAGTCGGTTTCATCTTCCAGAATCCGCAGAACCAGATCATCCTGCCGATCATACGCGACGATGTCGCCTTCGGCCTCAAGCGACTCGGTATCGGCAAGACGGAGACAGAAACGCGGGTCAAGGCTGTGCTTGCCCGGCTCGGTATCGCTCATCTGGAAGAACGGCGCGCGCACGAGCTTTCCGGCGGCGAATTGCAGCTGGCGGCGCTGGCCGCCCTGCTGGTCACTGAACCGCAAATCCTCATTCTCGATGAACCGACCAATCAGCTCGACCTCAAAAACCGCGCGATCGTTGAGAAGACAATGGCTGCGCTGTCGCAGGCGCTTGTCGTCATCACCCATGATCTGCCGCTGCTTTCCGGCTTCGATCGCGTACTGGTTTTTCACGAAGGCGAGCTTGTTGCAGACGCCAACCCCGAAGAGGCGGTGGCACGTTATCTGGAGGTTGCGTCGCGATGAAGTCGCTTCATGTCGAAGGCACGGGCTGGCTCTACCGCGTCTCTCCGCGCCTCAAGCTCGTGACGCTGATGGTTTTCAGCATTGCGCTGTTTCTCACCCGCGATCTGCTTTTGCTGGGATGCGCCGTCGTTGTGGCCGCCGCCATTCTGCGCGAGACGCGGCTGCAATTCCGCGAGATCGGCCTGCGGCTACGCCCGGTGATGCTGACCATTCTCGTCGTTGCCGCCTTCAGCTATCTGCTGCTTCCGGTACACGATGCGAGTGTCAATCTTCTGCGGCTGACTGCACTGGCGCTTCTCGCCACCGCCGTCACCATCACCGTCAGCATTTCGCAATTCATGGACGAAATCTCGGTTGCCGCCGCCCCGCTGGAAAGGCTGGGGCTGGTCAAGGCGGCCGATATCGGGCTCGCGGTCGGGCTCGTCGTGCGGTTCGTGCCGGAGATCATCAACCGTTACCATGCCGTGCGCGATGCGCACCGCGCGCGCGGCCTCCCCGTTCGGCTGGCCACGATCATCGTGCCGCTCGTCATTATGACGTTGAAGGATGCGGATGCCATTGCCGACGCCATTGACGCGCGCGGTTTCAGAGGCCAAAGCTGACGGCAAAACAACCACCCGGAGTTCCCGAGCCATGACGACCCGCGACCTTGTGCTGATCTCGCTGTTTTCCGCCATCATCATCGCACTCGGACTTTTGCCGCCGATCACGCTTGGTTTCATTCCGGTGCCCATCACCGCGCAGTCACTTGGCGTCATGCTGGCCGGTGTCGTGCTGGGGGCGAAACGCGGCACGCTCGCGGTTCTTCTGACCATCCTCATCGCCGCCATCGGCCTGCCAGTCCTCTCAGGCGGACGCGGCGGCCTTTCCATCTTCACCACGCCGACCACGGGCTTCCTGATCGGCTGGATTGCTGCCGCTTTCGTCACCGGCACGCTCTCGGAAAAACTCGTCAATCGCGGCCAGTCGGCTCTGACGCAGGGTATCGGTTTCTTCATCGCAAGCCTCGCCGGCGGCGTGGTCGTGCTTTATGCCTTCGGCATCTCCTATCTGGCGCTGGTGGTCGGGCTCGGGTTTGAAAAGGCGTTCATGGGTTCGCTCGCTTTCATTCCCGGCGATGCGTTGAAGGCCGTGCTTGCCGCCCTTGCCGGCCGCGCTGTGATGGTCGGTTATCCGCTTTTGCCGCAGCGCGCTTGATCAGCTTATTTCGGGAGGATTAGAGAATGGCGACCCGTCTTTACGAACATCCGATCTTCCTTGAACACATCACGCCGGAAGGCCATCCCGAGCGGCCGGATCGGCTGCGATCTCTGAACATTGCGCTCGAACATCCGAATTTCGAGCGACTGGTCCGCAAGCAAGCACCGCAGGCCAACGAGGATGCCGTGCTTCTGGCGCATCCGGAGGAGCATCTGCTGTCCGTCATGCGCCAGATTCCCGAGGAAGATGGCGAGATCAACCGCGTCGAGGCCGACACCTATGTCTCGCCGAAAAGCCTGCAAGCGGCGCTGACCGGTATTGGCGCTGCGATGGTGGCGGTAGATGACGTGTTTACGGGTGCCGCCGACAACGTCTTCGTTGCGTCCCGCCCGCCCGGCCACCATGCGGAAACCGCAAAGGCCATGGGGTTCTGTCTCTTCAACAATGCAGCAATCGCCGCCCGTCACGCCCAGAAGGTGCACGGCGCAGAGCGCGTCGCCATCATCGACTGGGACGTGCATCACGGCAACGGTACGCAGGATATCTTCTGGAACGACACGTCAGTGCTGTTCTGTTCCACCCACCAGATGCCGCTTTACCCGTGGAGCGGCGATAAAAACGAAACTGGCGTGAAGAACAATGTCGTCAACGCGCCACTTTCCCCCAATACCGGCAGCGAGTATTTTCGCGAGGCGTTCAAATCCCGAGTCCTGCCGGCGATTGCCGATTTTTCGCCCGATCTCATTATCATCTCCGCCGGTTTCGACGCGCATCACCGCGATCCGCTTGCGCAGATCAATCTGGTGGGCGAGGATTTCGACTGGGCGACGGGGCGGCTGCTGGAAATGGCGGACAAATACGCCTCGAACCGGGTCGTCAGCCTGCTTGAAGGCGGTTATGATCTGGAAGGGCTGGCGGAATCGGCGGCCATGCATATTTTGAGAATGATGAAGGGTTGAAAATGACGGAAAATGCCAACACAGCCGATGTCAGCGGTTATTCCTTCGAAAAGGCCGTCGCCGAGCTGGAAAGCATTGTCGCACGCCTGGAGCGCGGAGACGTGGCGCTGGACGAGTCGATCGCCATCTACGAGCGCGGCGAAGCCCTGAAAAAACATTGCGAGACGCTGTTGAACGCCGCCGAAAAGCGTATCGAGAAGATCCGTCTCGACCGCGCCGGAAAACCGCAGGGCGTGGAGCCGCTGGACGGGGAATAAACACGTCCTGTTGAACGGGGGCGACACAGCGTTCAACATTACGGCGCTCCCACGTCGTATCGTTCGTGGTAAGCTTGCGTGTAACGATACGAGGAGCTTCGGATGTCCTTCTTTCCCGGCAACGATCCTGTCGCGGGTGATGCTTTCGCCTGCGACGCCATCGAAAACCTCATCATTCCGCGCACCAGCGATATTGGCGGCTTCGCCGTGCGGCGGGCGCTGCCGACGCGGCAGCGGCGGCTGGTCGGCCCATTCATCTTTTTCGACCGCATGGGTCCGGCCATCCTGAAGGCGGGCGAGGCGCTGGATGTCAAGCCGCATCCGCATATCGGGCTTTCCACCGTTACCTATCTGTTTGACGGCGAAATCAAGCATCGCGACAGCCTCGGCACCGAACTGGTCATCCGGCCCGGCGACATCAACCTGATGACGGCGGGGCGCGGAATCGTGCATTCGGAGCGCACGCCGGAAAACCTGCGCGGCCATCCGCTTTCCATGTCCGGCCTGCAGACCTGGCTTGCCCTCCCCGATCATATGGAGGAAATCGCTCCGGCTTTTTCCCATACCGCCCGGGAAGACATGCCTCTGATCGATATCAAGGGCGCATCCGGCCGGGTCGTTATCGGTGATTTCGAAGGCCTCACTTCCCCCGTTTCGGCTTTTACCGACACGCTTTACGTTGACCTGACGCTGGAACCGGGTGTGAAATTTCCGTTCTCTGCCGACCATGAGGAACGGGCGATCTACATTCTTTCCGGCTCTCTGGATGTCGCAGGTGACGTTTTTGCCGCCGACCAGTTGCTCGTCTTCCGGCCCGGCGACGACATCACATTGCAGAGCGGCAGCGGCGGCTGTCACATCATGATCTTCGGCGGTGCGGCACTCAACCAGCGCCGTTACATCTGGTGGAACTTCGTTTCGTCATCAAAAGAACGCATAGAGCAGGCCAAACAGGAGTGGAGAACCGGACGCTTCGATATCGTTCCCGGCGACGAAGAAGAGTTTGTCCCTTTGCCGGAGGGTTGAAATTCTATAGAAGTGAACGACATGCAGGGCTCAACTGCCGGCTTTCCATATGAAAGACGCACTGGTGCCCACCGCTGACACGAGAAAAGGCCGAACGATTGACCGGAATGCCACAGACCCCATTGCTTGACCGGGTGAATTTTCCATCCGATCTCAAGGAGATCGACGATCGCGACCTGCCGGAACTGGCAAGGGAGTTGCGCGACGAGATGATCGACGCGGTGTCGAGCACCGGCGGGCATCTGGGTGCCGGTCTGGGCGTGGTGGAGCTGACGATTGCCATCCACAAGGTGTTCAACACGCCTGAAGACCGGCTGATCTTCGATGTCGGCCACCAATGTTATCCGCACAAGATCCTGACCGGCCGTCGCGAGCGCATCCGCACGCTGCGCCAGGAAGGCGGGCTTTCCGGTTTCACGCGTCGGGCCGAGAGCGAATATGACGATTTCGGCGCCGGCCATTCCTCCACCTCCATTTCCGCCGGTCTCGGCATGGCGGTGGCGGCGGGGCTGGATCAGAGCGACCGCAAGGTTATCGCCGTCATCGGTGATGGCTCCATGTCTGCGGGCATGGCGTTTGAGGCGCTCAACAATGCCGGTGCGCTCGACGCGCGGCTGATCGTCATCCTCAACGACAACGACATGTCAATTGCGCCGCCGACGGGCGCGATGAGCGCTTATCTCGCGCGGCTTGCCTCCGGCCGCACCTATATGGGCTTTCGCGATTTCGGCAAGAAACTCACCGCCTATCTCGGCAAGACCATCGACCGCGCCATTACCCGCGCCGTGACCCATGCGCGCGGTTACGTGACCGGTGGCACGCTGTTCGAGGAGCTTGGCTTCTATCACATCGGCCCGATCGACGGTCATTCCTTCGATCACCTGCTGCCGGTGCTGCGCAATGTGCGCGACAACCAGAAAGGCCCTGTTCTCATCCATGTGGTGACGCAGAAGGGCAAGGGTTATGCGCCAGCAGAAGCGGCAGCGGACAAATATCACGGCGTCAACAAGTTCGATGTCATTACCGGCGCACAGGCGAAAGCCAAGCCGAATGCGCCGAGCTATACCAGCGTGTTTGCCGAAGCGCTTATCCAGGAAGCGACCCTCGACGACAAGATCATCGGCGTCACCGCCGCCATGCCTAATGGTACCGGGCTGGACAAGATGGCCGAGCTTTTCCCGGCCCGCACCTTCGATGTCGGCATTGCCGAGCAGCACGCCGTCACCTTCGCGGCGGGGCTTGCGGCGGATGGCTACAAGCCGTTCTGCGCGCTTTATTCCACCTTCCTGCAACGCGGTTACGACCAGCTGGTGCATGATGTGGCGATCCAGAGCTTGCCCGTGCGCTTCCCCATCGACCGCGCCGGTTTCGTCGGCGCAGACGGACCGACCCATGCCGGCTCTTTCGACACCACATTCCTTGCCACCCTGCCCGGCATGGTGGTTATGGCGGCGTCCGACGAGGCCGAGTTGAAACATATGGTTCGCACAGCCGCAGCCTATGATGAAGGCCCGATTTCCTTCCGTTATCCGCGCGGCGAAGGCGTGGGCGTCGAGATGCCCGCACGCGGCCAGATTCTTGAGATCGGCAAGGGCCGCATCATCAAGGAGGGTACCAAGGTCGCACTACTTTCCTTCGGCACACGCCTTGCCGAATGCCTGGCGGCTGCCGAAGACCTCGATGCCGCCGGACTTTCGACCACGGTTGCCGATGCGCGCTTCGCCAAGCCGCTCGACCTCGACCTCATCCGCCAGCTTGCCGCTCATCATGAGGTTCTGGTGACAATCGAGGAAGGCTCTGTCGGCGGTTTCGGTGCACATGTGCTGCATTTCATGGCAAGCGCAGGCTTGCTCGACCATGGCCCGAAGGTCCGGACCCTGACGCTGCCCGACCATTGGGTGGAGCAGGCCAAGCCCGAGACCATGTATGCCAATGCCGGCCTCGACCGCGCCGGCATCGTTTCCACCGTGTTCAATGCGCTCGGCCAGCGTCAGGCCGGCGTCGGTTTCGCCGGCTGACAGCATTACCGGGACTGAAGGCGGGACGACCCGCCTCTGCCTCAGGATGCGGCGCCATCGAGAAAACCGACGACATTTTCAATCTGCCCCTCGGCATTTAGGCTGACGACATCGGTTCCGCCGGCAACATCTTCTCCGTCAGGCGAAATGAGACGCCATGAAAAACGGGTGAAGTTGCCGTGGCCATCCGGGGTGCCTGTGAGCACAAAGCGATATCCCGGAAATTTCTGCCGCGCCGCCTCGATCATCGCGGCAATCCCCTGCTGCCCCTCACCCTGCATCAAAGGATCTGTATAGCACGCCATTTCAGCCCAGCCTTGGCTGACGAGGCGCTGGCGGCGTTCATCGCTCTCCTCGTTCCAGACAGCGAGGTAGGTTTCGGCGATTTTGAGATGTTGCGTCATGATTGCGCTCCTTTTGGTTGACGGCCTGAGCATGCCGGCGGCTGTGACGCAGAACAATTACCTGCGAGGTAATCGCATTGCCGATATCTTCTGCTAGGCTGCGGGGCATGACACATCATCAAGAACATGTCGGCCAGGTGCTTAAGGAATGGCGGGCGCGCCGCAGATTGAGCCAGCTCGATCTGGCGTCCGATGCCGAGATATCGGCGCGCCATCTGAGTTTTGTGGAAAGCGGGCGATCTTCGCCCAGCCGTGAAATGCTGGCGAGGCTGGCAGAGCAGCTTTCCATGCCAGCCCGCGCCGCCAACCGGCTGATGCTGGCGGCAGGCTATGCGCCGATCCATTCCGAACGATCACTGGATGCGCCTGATATGACGGCCGTTCGTAAGGCCGTCGAAACCGTGGTGCAGGGCCACATGCCCTTCCCGGCACTTGCCGTCGACCGCCACTGGAATCTGGTTCTTGCCAATGATGCGATCAAATCGCTTCTCGCCGGCATATCCGAAGACCTGCTTCACCCGCCCCTCAATGTATTGCGGCTGAGCCTGCATCCTGATGGCTTGAGTTCACGCATCGTCAATCTTGCCGAATGGCGGCATCACCTGCTGGATCGCCTACGCCGCCAAGTCGAAGATACCGGAGACGAGACGCTTTCCCGGCTGCATGCGGAACTTTCCGCCTATCCCGCGCCTGCAGCTCCACGGCATTCCGCCGGGGCCGATCCGCTGGCGATACCGCTCGAACTACGCGATCCGTTGTCCGGAGGCGTGCTGCGCTTCATTTCGACCACCACGGTTTTCGGAACCGCCACGGATGTGACGTTGTCCGAGCTGGTGCTGGAATGTTTCTACCCGGCCGACGCCGAGACCCGCGCCGCCCTGATGAACGGTACAAAGGAGTAACTATCCATGCACACCACCTATCTCATCGGCTTCAAGGTCCGTGCCGATCAGCGCGAACGTTTTCTAGGATTGCTGAATGATCTGCTCGACGCCATGCGACACGAGAACACCTTTGTGAACGCAACCCTGCATCGGGACGGCGAAAACGAAAACCACTTCCTGCTGCATGAGACCTGGAGCGACCATCAGGATGTCCTAGACGTTCAGGTTCATCGTCCCTATCGGCAGGCTTGGCACGATGCCTTGCCCGAGCTTCTGGATGCCCCGCGCGATATCTCCGTATGGCACCCCATGCGGGCTGATCATGCCGCGTGAGACTATCATCGTCCCACCAACGCATAGTGCATCAGTGTCGCTGCGAAATGGATATTAGATGAGCGAATGCCCTGCATTTTTCAGCAGAACGAAAGCTTTTTCCAGATCGTTCGATTTCACAAGCAGGTGGTCGCCATCGAAAGTCGAAACCACGAATATACCGATCTCATTGGTCGAGAGCGGCTCGATAACGGACAAGACGATGCCCGTTTCATCGAAGGCAAATGGCCCCTGTAGCTTTAGACAGGACCAACCCGTATCAGATCTGACATGCCCAGGTATACGATCTTCCCGGCAGACGATGGAAAGCTCATCATCGGTCCGGGTGATACTGACGAAGCCACCGCCATCGGCCCAGGCCGGAATGGCTTCAGATGCCTCAAGTCGGGCCACCCCATATGCACCATCCAGAACTTTCAACTTGATCCTAGGTGCCATCTCGAAATCACCTTTGTTGGGAAACTGCGACAGAACGCGTGGTTGAGTGCTCGCGCCGTAAATCTAGCAACAAAAAGGGGGCTTCACAGCCCCCTGATTCACGCTTGATGATCGTGACCGTCAGGCTCAGAACTCCGTCCAGTCCTGATCCTTGGCAGCCGGCGCTTCCGCTTTGCCGCCAAAGGCGCGGGCGAGGCTTTGGCCAAGGGCGCGGGCGGGTGAAGCGACCGGCCTTGCGGTTGTGGAGGCAGGCTTCACTGCGGCTTTTCTGACTGGTGCGGCGGGTGCGGACTGGTAGACAGGCTTCACCGAGGACTGGCGAGGAGCAGAATATCCGCCGGCGCCGGCAACGGCACCGCGAACGCCGCCCACCTTGAACTGGCCGAGCAGGCTATTGAGCGCTTCCGCTTCACGGGCGAGCGAATGGCTGGCGGCGGTCTGCTGCTCAACCATTGCGGCATTCTGCTGCGTGCCCTGATCCATGGTGTTCACGGCCGTGTTGATTTCCTGCAGACCAGTCGCCTGTTCGCGGGCAGCGACGACGATGGCGCTGACATGGGCGTTGATCTCCTCGACTTCTGCCACGATGAGTTCGAGCGCCTTGCCAGTCTCGTCGACGAGGTTGACGCCGTTTTCCACCTGCTGGCTGGAAGCGCCGATCAGCGTCTTGATTTCCTTTGCGGCATTGGCGGAACGCTGGGCGAGTTCACGCACTTCCTGCGCGACGACGGCAAAGCCCTTGCCCGCATCACCCGCACGGGCGGCTTCGACGCCTGCGTTCAGCGCAAGCAGGTTGGTCTGGAAAGCGATATCGTCGATGACGCCGATGATATTGCCGATTTCGCCTGATGATTTTTCGATCTCGCGCATGGCGGCAACCGCCTTGCGGACCACGATGCCGGATTTTTCCGCTCCGCTGCGGGCGCGCTGAACCAGATTGCCAGCGTCCTCAGCACCCCTTGCGCTGTCACGCACCGTGGTGGTGACTTCTTCCAGTGCTGCGGCGGTTTCCTCGATGGAAGCGGCCTGCTGTTCGGTGCGGCGCGACAGGTCGTCGGCAGCAGAGAGCATTTCCGAAGCCCCGGCATTGATTGCAGCGGCATTCTCGCCAACTGCGCGCATGGCCTGCTGCAGCTTTTCGACAGCGCTGTTGAAGTCGATACGGATGGGGTCGATGTAGGAGGCGAACGGCGTTTCGATACGGTAGGCGAGATCGCCTTCCGCCAGAGCCGCAAGACCCTTGCCAAGCTCGTCACGCGCAAGGGCGTTGGCGGCTTCGTCCTGGGCCTTCTCTTCTTCGTTGCGGCGGCGCTCGGTCTCGGTTGCGGAGCGCATGCGCTCGGTTTCGCCGGCAAGGCGGGATTTTTCCAACCCGGCTTCCTTGAAGACGAGAACGGCTTTCGCCATTTTGCCGACTTCATCCTTGCGGTCGAGAGCCGGAACTTCCGTGGTCATATCGCCGTCGGCAAGCCTGCTCATAGCCGCCGTCATACCGACGATCGGCGTGACGATGGAGCGCGACAGGGCCCAGATGAGGGCCACGGCCAGAAGACCGGCAACCGCGCCGCCACCCAGAAGTGCGAGCTTGAGGTTGAGTGCGGCAGCGTCCTGCTGTGCGGCGTAGCTTGCCGACAAGCCGTTCAGCTGGTCCTTGATCTTGGCGGCGGAGGCGCGGAAACCGTCGAGCTGACCCTTGGCCTGATTGCGACCGATCTCGATGATTTCGGAAATCGGTGCTTCGGTCGTCTTGCGGGCGGCAAGCTGCGGTTCCGCCAGTTCCTTGAAGAACACGGTGGCGGATGCCTGCATGTCATCGATGGATTTCAGAATGTCCGGCTGGCCGGCGGCAAGCGCACGGGCTTCACCAAGCTTCTTCAGCATCAGATCGCGCTGGGCGAAAACATCGTTGTAGGTGCTGTCGCTGCGAAACAGCAGAAAGCCGCGCTGGTTGACGGCCTGTTCCAGCATTGCGGCCGTCGCACCGTCAACCGCATGCAGGATGTTGTTGGCCTTGTTGTTCTGGACCGTGACGTGCTCGCTCCCCAGCGTCTGCCAGAAGACCACCGCCGAGGCGAGCAGGCAAACGCCCATCAAGACGCAGAAGGTGACAATGAGCTTAATGTTGATGGGGAAATTTTTTAGCGACATCGCAAACTCTCTCGGCGACCTGATGCCACGGAGCAAGCGTCTGCGCTGCAACGGTCGCAATTTTGGAAATGGGAGGAGATGCCGTCATGGCAGGTTCCGACTGGCCGCACGGGCCTTGCAGACAAAGTGCAATACAAGCCTTTATATTGGATTAATCGCATATGCTGTTAAAGACCACGAAACGACCCTGCGCTGCGGCAAATGGTGCCGTTGCGAAGCCTTGCGCGCGATAAATCGCTTGCATCTGCGGGGTTTGGCGGTCATTGACACGGGACCATGTCCAAAACACCTGAAAATGAACGGCTTGACCAGCTTCTTGTTTCGCTCGGCCACTTTGCCAGCCGCTCGCGTGCGCGCGATGCGATTGCGCGCGGCACCGTGAGCGTCAACGGGAAAACGGCCACAAAGCCCAGCCAAACCGTTGCCGGAAACGTCAAGATCGCCATTACCGATCCGGCGCAGGCCTATGTTTCCCGCGCCGCCCTCAAGCTCACCGCCGCGCTCGAACACTTCGGGCTCGATCCGAAGGGCCATGAATGCCTCGACGTCGGCGCCTCCACCGGCGGCTTCACCGAGGTATTGCTTCATCGCGGCGCAAAACACGTCACCTCCATCGATGTCGGCCACGGGCAAATGCATCCACGGATCGAGAACGATCCGCGCGTGACCAATCTGGAAGGGCTGAATGCGCGCTTCCTGACAACCGACGACATTGATGACCGGTCCGTGGACTTCATCGTCTCCGACGTGTCTTTCATCTCCATAAAGCTCGCCCTTGCCCCGGCACTCGCGCTTGCCGCCTCCGGCGCGCAAGCGGTTCTGCTGGTCAAGCCGCAATTCGAGGCAGGCCGTGATGCCATCAGCAAGGCCGGGCTGTTGAAAGAGCCGGAAACGGCGCCTGCCGTTGCTGCCGAACTGGAACGCTGGCTCGTTGAAGACATGGGCTGGAAGAGCCTCGGCCTCATCCCCTCGCCGATTTCCGGCGGCGATGGCAATATCGAATTTCTTCTCGGAGGCGAAAAGCCATGAGCACGCAGACCGTCAGCATCAAGAGCCTTGGCGCCCAGGGCGACGGCATTGCGCACTGTCCCGACGGCCCGGTCTATGTGCCCTTCGCCCTGCCCGGCGAAACGGTGGCGATCGCCAAGGTCAAGGATACCGGCACCATCATCTCGATTGCGGAAGCCTCCGCGGATCGCCGCGAACCCGTGTGCCGCCACTTCGGCCCCGAGGGCGTTAACGGCACCTGCGGCGGCTGTTCGCTGCAGCACTTTGCCGACCAGCCCTACCACGCCTTCAAGCGGGAGCTGGTGGTTTCGGCGCTGAGATCGAAAGGCCTGACGCCGCCAGTAGACGATCTCGTCATCTGTCGCCCCGGCGAGCGCCGCCGCGCGGTGTTTGCCGCCCGCAAGACGGAAAAGGGCCTGCTGCTCGGCTTCAACCAGGCAAACAGCCATCACATCGTCGCCATCGAGGAATGTCCCGTCACCTCGCCTGGTATCGTCGCGCGGCTGGACGCCGTGCGCGCAATCGGCCTTTCCCTTGCGTCGAATGCCGAACCGTTCCGCATGACCGTTCTTGAAACGCTTTCGGGCCTCGACATTTCCGTCGAAGGCATCAAATCCGTCGGCGACAAACAGCGGCGTACATTGACGGAAACGGTGCTGGCCATGCGTGGCATCGCCCGTGTCGCGCTATCAGGCGAAATCCTGATCGAACCGCAAAAGCCGATCATCGAATTCGGCGGCATTCCGGTTTCCCCACCGGCCGGCGGTTTCACGCAGGCAACCAAACAGGCCGAAGACGCCATGGCGGAACTGGTGCTTGCCCATGTTGGCAAATCCAAACGCATCGCCGATCTCTTCTGCGGTTCCGGCACGTTTGCGCTGCGGCTTGCGCGCGTCGGCCGCGTGCATGCGGTTGAGGCAGAGGACAAGCCGCTGAAAGCGCTCGATTTCGCCGCGCGCAACACGCAGGGCCTGAAACCCGTCAGCATCGAAAAGCGTGATCTTTTCCGCCGGCCGTTGATGACGAGCGAAATGAAGAATTACGATGCCGTGGTGTTCGATCCGCCGCGCGCCGGTGCGGAAGTCCAGTGCAAGGAACTTGCGCGCAGCGCGGTGAAGAAAATCGTCGCCGTCAGCTGCAATCCGCTGACGCTTGCGCGCGACCTCGCCATTCTGGTGGAGGGCGGCTATCGCGTCACGCGCGTCACGCCGGTCGACCAGTTCTTGTGGTCGCCGCATGTGGAAGCGGTGGCGACGCTGGAGAAATAATCACCAGGCGGTGTCGACCGTGCCGTTGCCGACCACGCCCGAGCAACGGCAGGCGCCGCCAACGCGGCCCTGCTCGATGGGGCAGACATAGGGCCGACGACGATTGGCGCTGTCCGGTGGAGTGATGACGCAAACGAAACGCGCGCGGCGCTGGCGATCGCGGGAATTGCCGGAGTAATAATTCGGGCTGTCCTCTTGCGTGGACTGCGCCAGAATGACGTTATTGCTCGAACCCGGCAAAGGCACGGTCGCCGCCGCCTCTGCGACAGTCGCAGCGGAGAGGAGGACGGTCAGGGCGAAAACAAAGTGACGCATGGCGGGTGGCCTTCGAAGGATGACGTTGCGTTATCTAACCCAAGCCATATTACCCGGTTCCTTAACCGCAAGGAATTCCTGCCGGAACGCTTAACGCCGCATGAATGCCTCGAAAGCGGCCCGCGCCTCGGCACTCTGCAATTGCGCGGTGAAATGGCGGGCTTCCTCATCGATGCGGGCCAGCACATCTGCCGGATTGCCGCGCACGAGATCGCGGGCAATCTTCAACGCCTGCTGCGGCTTGGCGGCAAGCCGCGTGGCAAGCGCCAGCGTTTCGCTTTCGACATGTTCCGGCGCCACGACTTTCCAGATCATTCCGGCCTGCAAGGCCTGTTCGGCGGTAAAACCTTCGCCCATGGCCAGCAGGGCAAAGGCGCGCTGATGGCCGATGAGCTTTGGCGCAAGCAGGCTGGACGCGGCTTCCGGCACCAGCGCCAGATCCACAAACGGCGTCTTGAACAGGCTGCGGTTGGAGGCAACGGTCAGATCGCAATGCAGGTTCAGCGTCGTGCCGATGCCGATGGCCAACCCATCGACGCCCGAAACCAGCGGCTTTTCGAAGGTTGCCAGCGCCTTCAGAAGATCGAGCACCGCGAGCTTGCCCTTTGCGCCAGACATGGCGAAGGCAAGAAAATCGGCCATATCATTGCCGGCGGAAAAGCAACCTTCCGTACCCAGAAACGCGACGACACGGATATCCGGGTCTGCATTGGCGGCCTTCAGAGCCTCTGCCATGCGCATATACATTGCATCGGTGATGGCATTTTTCTTTTCCGGCCGGTTGAAGCGAATGGTCAGAACCTCAGGCGCATGACTGACCCGCTCGACTAAAATATGGTCGTCCGACATGGTTTTCTCCTTAACCCAGCACGGCGCGGGCGGCGGCAAGGCTTGCTGCACCGGCAATGACGCGATCCCTCAGCGCTGCCGTTTCCGCCAGCAGGTTTTCCGCCGCAAACCGGCAGAGCGATGCGCGAGGCGCTCCCCTGCCGTCATCCACCTGGGCCAGGGCGCCCTTGGCAAGATAGGCTCCGGTGAGCGCCAGCCCGAAGAGGCGCTGATAGGGCGTGGCACCGGCGAGCGCGGTTTCGGTTTCCCCCGCTTTCAGGCGTTCCAGCAACCAGTCGGTCGCCGTTTCGAGATCGGTGAGACTCGTTTCGAGATAACGGGCAGTCTCGCCGAGATCGGTGCGGTTCGAGGCAGCAGTTCGGGCGACGATTTCGCGCAATTCTGCGATGAAACCGCGCACCTGTGCGCCATTGGAAAGCGGCAGCTTGCGCACCACCAGGTCGATCGCCTGAATGCCGTTGGTGCCTTCGTAGATCGGCGCGATGCGGGCATCGCGCAGGTAACGCGCCGCACCTGTTTCCTCGATGAAGCCCATGCCGCCATGCACCTGAATGCCCATGGAAGCGACATCGACACCGGCATCGGTGGAGAAGGACTTTGCGATTGGCGTTAAAAGAGCTGCGCGCTCCTGCCAGTGGGCGCGTTCAGCCCCGTCCTCGGCGGCATGCGCCATATCGATGGCGTGGGCGCAGTTGAAGGAGATGGCGCGCGCACCTTGTGTCAGCGCTTTCATCGTCAACAGCGTGCGGGCGATATCGGGATGCTCGATGATAGGGCTCATGCCCGAACCCTGCCAGCCGGGCGCCTTGCCCTGCGTGCGTTCCCTGGCGTATTCGATTGCCTTCTGTGTCGCCGCCTCGCAGATTGCCACGCCCTGCATGCCAACGGCAAGGCGGGCGTTGTTCATCATGGTGAACATGCAGGCGAGACCCTTGTTCTCCTCGCCGATCAGCCAGCCCAAGGCACCCTTCTCTTCGCCAAACTTTCCGTCCCCGAAGATCATCGTGCAGGTGGGCGAACCGTGAATGCCGAGCTTGTGCTCCAGCGAATGGCAGAAGACGTCGTTGCGACTGCCCGGCGTGCCATCGTCTTCGGGCAGGAATTTCGGCACGAGGAACAGCGAAATTCCGCGCGTGCCGGCCGGCGCATCCGGCAGGCGGGCAAGAACGAGGTGGATGATATTGTCCGCGGCGTCATGTTCGCCCCAGGTGATGAAAATCTTCTGCCCGAAAATGCGGTAGGTGCCGTCACCATTACGCTCGGCACGGGTTTTCAGCACGCCAAGGTCCGATCCCGCATGCGGTTCGGTGAGGTTCATCGTGCCGGTCCATTCGCCGGAGACGAGTTTGGGAAGATAGATGCGCTTCAGGTCCTTGCTACCGTGGGCAACGAGAGCTTCCACCGCGCCCATGGTGAGCGTCGGCGCAAGCGCGAAAGCCATGGAACCGGAATTCCACATTTCGAGTGCGGCGACATTCAGCATATGCGGCAGGTTCTGGCCGCCGAATTCTTCCGGTGCGGTGAGGCTGTTCCAGCCGGCCTCAGCCCAGCGCCGGTAAAGATCGGCCCAGCCGTCCGGCGTTGAGACCTTGCCGTCGCTCAGCCGCGCGCCCTGTCGGTCGCCTATATCGGCAAGCGGCGCGACCTGCTCGGTGGCGAAACGGCCGGCCTCCTGTAATATGGCATCGACCACATCTTCACCGAGGTCTCTCAGAGCACCCCTGGACAACGCGTCTTGCAGACCCGCCACATGTTTGAGTGTAAAGGCGATATCATCCACCGGCGCGGTATACATGCTGCCTCCTCCCGAAGCTCTTGCCTATCGTGCTGTTGCTTTCGGGCTAAATGATTTTTACGTAAACGTCAATTTGAAAATTCCCGCCTTTTCAGCGGGATTGTTATAAAACTGTCATATGAATTTGCTCAGCATGCGCTGACAGGTGCCGTGCCACCGCTGCCGTTTCCGTCTTGGGGCGACGGACGCCTCCCCTCCCATTCCGCCGGTCAGGACTGCCACGATGGATCTCATAACGCCCGCTATCCCCGGCCTTGTCTGGGCCTATCAATTCCACCCCGGAACGGCGCCATGCAGGCGGCTTGCGCCCGATGCGGGCTTTAGCGAGATGGCGCAATGCGAGGGCTTCTTCTGGCTGCACCTCAATCTCGCGGATCAGCGGGTGGCGGGCTTTCTCGAAACGATCGATGGTCTCGATCCGGCAGCGCTGGCAAGCCTCACCACCCATGAAACCCATCCGTCCATCACGGTGGATGAAAAGTCACTTTATGGAACGCTGGTCGATTTCCAGCGCGAGTTCGATCAGGAAACGCGTGATTTCGGTTGGCTGCATTTCGCGGTCAGCGACCGTTTCATCATTACCACCCGTCTGCAACCGTTGCGCTCAGTGGACCGGCTGAAAGCGGCAGTCGACAAGAATTCCAACCGCTACCTCACGCCGGCCCATGTCTTCGAAGGCCTCGTCGCGGAGTTCCAGCGTTCGCTGATCAGCCTGGTGATGGAAACGACCGAAGAGCTGAATGCCATCGAGGATCTGGTCTATGACAGCGAAAACCGCGACGAGCGGCGGCGGCTTGCGCCGCTCAGGCGCACGGTCGTTCGCCTCCACCGGCATCTGCGCACGGTGCTCACCCTGATGCGGCGGGCGTCTGCCGCCGATGAGGACGAGATGCCTGACGGTTTCGAGGATGTCGCCTCGCGGCTGATGGGCCGCCTCGAGGCCGTCGATCACGATGTCTACGCCCTTCAGGAACGCGCAAGGCTGCTGCACGAGGAAATCGATTCCAAGCTCTCGTCCGAAACCAACCGGCATCTTTATATCCTGTCGCTGATGACGGCATTCCTGCTGCCGCCATCGCTGGTCACTGGCTTCTTCGGCATGAACACGGATGAGTTGCCATTTACGGTCGGCACCGGCGGCACGATGGCGGCCAGCATCTTCATCGTGATTTCGGTTATGCTTGCCTGGTTCGTGCTGAAGCGGGCGCGCATTCTGTGAAAACAAAAAGCCGCCCGTATCCGGGCGGCTCGTAATAACTATCAGGCTGGTCAATCGCTACTCCGTCTTGCCGGATGAAGGCCGGAGTGACGGAGTAGTGCTATCAGCTGTAAGGCGAATAGCAGGGCTGGCGTGGGCCATTGTAGGGCTGGAACGTGTTGCTATAGGCATCGTAGGACCGATACCGGCCATAGCACCAGTTCACATGCGCCTGGCTCATGCCGGCACGACGGACCGGACGATATTCGCGGTAGACCGGACGCGGGCGATATTCCGGAACCGGACGGTAGACTTCGCGCGGCTGCGACAGTGCGCCGCCGATGATCGCGCCCGTCGCAAAGGCTGCGAGCGGGAACCAGTAACCGTCGTGGTGACGATAACCCGGGCGGTAGTCGCGATAACCGCGATGGCCGCCGTACCAGCCGCGGCGTTCGCCGCCCCAGCCGCCACGATTGTCACGATCGCGCCAGTATTGCACATTGACGACATTCTTGCCGGCATCGTTACCCAGGGTCTCGACACTCTTCGGCGCCATCAGCAATGGCATTGCCTCAGCGGGAACAATCGCTCCTGCAACCACGATTGCAGAAAGACCGACAGCCAGGATATTCTTCACATAGCTTCTCATCTGACTTCCTCCATTCACGACGGTCGACAGGCCGTTGCACGTGAATAATTACACCTTTTTCTTTTTATCCAGCCAGTTTGTCGGTGCTGGCTGGAACATCACAGGTTGCAGGCTAGGCGCTTTCGCCTGAACCCAGCATTAACGGCGTTGTCACGCTTCGGTTACCGAAACTCGCCACCCGAAAACAAAAGCCCGGATCCGATCCGGGCTTTCGAAAGGCGTGCTTAACGGCTGTATGGAGATACGCATACACGACGCGGACCGCTGTTCGGCTGGTAGCTGTTATCGTAGGCGCGGTAAGAGCGCCAACGATTCTGGCACCAGGCAACATGGCTGCCGCCATAAGCCGGTCTCGGCTGCGCCATGGCACCGCCAATGATTGCGCCAGTGGCGAATGCCGCCAGCGGGAACCACATTCCGTTGTGATAGCGGTAGCCCGGACGGCGGTCGCGATAGCCGCGATGGCCGTTATAATATCCGTCCCGCGACGGGCGCGGACGATACATGCGGTCGCCGTATCTACGGTCACCTCGGCGGTCCCATTCACGATACTGCACCGGCACTACATTCTCGGTTGAGATTGCCGGTTTCGCCATCGGAACAGGTGCCTGGAACGCCTGCGACGGCGTGAAGCTTGTCAGGAACAGGACAACCGCCGTAGCGACGCTCGTCGTGCGGAAATTCATCATGATCTTTCCTCCGTTTGCTGTAGCGCGTTGAACCGCGCTTTCTAACTACTCGGTCTTGTCGGAGGTAGGGGCAGCCCCATTGAAACACCCGAAAAGAATTCGATGACGTGCAAACGAGTTTTAAGACCTTTGGTTCCGGTTCAAAAATAGATTCCCGCATAAGACGCAGGATTTCGTGCGCTCAGGCTTCCACCTTCACGTCGGTCAACGGCCGCGAGCAGCAGGCGAGAATATAGCCTTCATCGATTTCGTCATCGAGAATGCCGCCATTGTGGTTCATCTCCACCTCGCCGGAGAGCTTCAGCACCCGGCAGGTGCCGCATATCCCCGATTCGCAGGCGGCACCGATGCGCACACCGGCGGCGCGCGCCGTCATCAGAACGGTCTGGCCGGGCTGGCACGGCACCTCCTTGCCGGAAAGCGTAAACCCCACCATCGAGAGTGCTTCGCCATCCGCCACGGTGTGAATACTCTCGCCCACAGCAACCGGGGCGGCTGGCGAAAAGCTTTCCTGGTGGTAACGGCTCATGTCGAAGCCGGAAGCATCCAGCATGGAGCGGATGGCGGCCATGAAAGGCTCCGGTCCACAACAGAACACCGTGCGATCCATGAAATCAGGCGACAGAAGCGCAATCTTGGCCTTGTCGACCATGCCCTTCAAGCCGGACCAGAGATCAGTGCGGCCGCAATTTTCCACGATGAAACCGAGCGACAGTTTCGGCATGAAGCGGGCAAGATATTCCAGCTCGTGACGGAACACGATATCGGATGGCGAGCGCGAGCAATTGATGAAGGCGATGTCACTCTGCGGCGCGCGGTCGCTCATGTCGCGCACCATCGACATCATCGGCGTCACGCCGGAGCCGGCCGAGATGAACAGGTATTTGTCGCCGGGATGCCGTACATAAGAGAAATCGCCGAGCGGGCCGAGCGCCCGGATTTTCATGCCGGGCTTCAGATTGTCGAACATCCAGCGCGTGCCGATGCTGGTGGCCTGCGCCTTGACCGTGACCGACAGCGCATAGGGCCGCGACGGGCTGGAGGACAATGTGTAGGTGCGGTAGAGCGGCTCCTTGCCTACCGGCAATTCCAGCGTCACGAACTGGCCCGGCAGATAACGGAACCAGTTCTGATCCTCCGACCGGAACAGGAATGTCATCACGTCAGGCGTCTCGGGCGTCACCGAAATGCATTCCAGCAGGTGGAGCTTGTCGCTCCACGGCTTCATCTCGTCTATGTGCTTGTAGGTCACAGCCATATTCATCTTCGCGTTACGCTACTGCCGAAAGGCGGGCCTTGTCGCCCGACAGCCGGTCAACCATGAAATCGGCATACCAGTTGACGAACTGCATCACGCCGCCCTCGTCTTCCATGGAATAGGGGCCGGGCTGGTAAGCGGGCGAACGGATGCCGAAGGCGTTTTCCTCGACGATGCGGCGGTCCTGATCGTTGGTTTCGTTCCAGACGTGCGTGAGATCCTCGAGATCGTAATCCACGCCTTCAACCGCATCCTTGTGCACCAGCCATTTGGTAGTGACCATGGTCTCATTGGCGTTGAGCGGCAGCACGCGGAAGGAAATGGTGTGGTCGCCGAGGAAGTGGTTCCAGGTCGTCGGATAATGGAACAGAAGCAGCGCGCCGATATGGCTGATGCTGACATCATCCGAAAGCGGCCGGCGCACGGCGCGTTTTCCCGACATGGTGTAGCTTTCCGCCTCGCCGATCAGCGGCATGCGGGCAACACGGAACTGGCCTTTCGGATCGATCTTGAAGCGGCTCGGCAGGCCGGCAGCCTCGCAGCGTGCCCAGTGGCCACCGATCTCGGGATCGCTTGCACCACCGTCCGTACCCGTAACGCTCGGGTTTTCAGGATAGGTGCGGCAGAGTTCCGGATGGTTGGCGGCGCAATGGTAGCACTCGCGGTTGTTTTCCCAGACGAGCTTCCAGTTACCCTTTTCGATGATCGTGCTTTCATGCGCGACCTTGGCTTCCCAGATGCGATGCGGCGCCATGTAGCTTTCGACCTCGGCGCGCATCGGCGCGAAATCGGCGGGCTGGTCTGCCAAGCAGATGAAGACGTAACCGGCAACGGTTTCGCAGTGGACCGGCTTCAGGCCGAATTCAGCCTTGTCGAAATCATCGCCCATATGGCGGGCAAACAGCAGCTTGCCGTCCAGATCGTAGGTCCACTGGTGATAGGGACAGACGAGGCGTGCGGACTGGCCCTTATGAGAAGAGCAGACGCGGGAACCGCGATGGCGACAGGAATTATGGAGGGCGCGAATCTGTCCGTCGCGACCGCGAATGATGACGACGGAATAGGCGCCGACCTGAACTGTGATGTAGTTGCCGGCCTTCGGCACTTCGCAATCATGGCCGACAAACAGCCAGTCGCGGTACCAGATGGTTTCCATGTCCAGATTGAAATAATCCGGGTCCGTGTAGAAAGACTGTTCCAGGCTGAAGCCTTCGCGGCGGTTCTTCAGCTGACGCAGTACGGTATCACGCAATTCCATGGCCAAATCCTCGATCAAACCGCCCTGCCCCACACCATTTATCGGACTGCGGAAGTGTGATCCCATCTAAACATCAGCGTTCATTTGCGGTAGCGCAGACAGCGACATCGGCTTCCGCATTGGCGACAAATTGCGACATGCGCCAATGGCCGTTGCACGCCATTCCGCTGCGAAATCCGGCAGCTATTCCCCGCCGGAAACCACGTCGCAATATGACGCATGATGTCGCGCAGCTCCCTCTCTACCCGTTAAAAAACGGGGGGTGTGGCGCAACGGAGTTTTAACATGCCCTAAACTATATTGCCTGATCGACAACAACGAGGGCGTTCCAGGTGGAGAAGGCGACACGCATACGTTATTTCGATGCCGGCAAACATTCGGTCACGCCGATACGTTCAAAGACCGCGCATTCGGATTTCCTGCGAACCGGGCGCATCAGCCGCTACGAAGAACGCTGGCTGCCGAGGGAACGCGTCTATTACAGCCATGAAGAAGTGGCGGCGATGACCGGACGCAAGCTCGAGGCTGCTGCCGACGCCACCCATAGCCGTCTCAATGGCTTTCACCAGTCCATCCGTTTTCCCAAGATGGTTTTCCACCATCTGCTGGATGAGCGGCCGCATCTCGGCTATTGCCATGTCACGGCAGCGAAAACCAGTTTCGACGCCGAGCGTCATGTGCTCTGGTCATTCTATTTCGCGAATTTCTTCGCCGAGTTGAGCGGGGCCGAGAACTTCTTCGAAAACATCGATGCGCGCTATTCGCGGATGTATTTCGCAGTCGCCATCAACGCGCTTCCAAACAAGAACGTCGCCATCGATACCTCCTTCCATCGCGGCGGCCTGCTGTTCCAGACCCACGACCCACGCGTTGCGCTCAAAAACGTGCTTATGCTCGGCGCCCGCTCGGACGAGATGCGCAAGATCATCAAGGCAATATAAAAGCCACGATAGCGCTTTCCATAAGGCCCTGAAATACGCTATTGACGCCCTGAAAGGCAGCATCATGGCGCGTCATATCGATATCGAAAACGAGCGGGAAACCGCCTTGCAGGCGGCCGTCGAGGAGCTTTCCCGCGGCCAGCCAATCGCCCTGCCCACGGAAACCGTCTACGGCCTTGCTGCGGACGCAACCGATCCGGCGGCCATTGCCCGCATTTACGAAACGAAAGGCAGGCCGCAGTTTAATCCGCTGATCTGCCATATGGCCGATATCGCCATGGCCGAACGTTATGCGGTTTTCGATCCCGTGTCGCGACGCCTCGCCGAAGCCTTCTGGCCCGGCCCGTTGACGCTGGTTCTGCCGCTGAAACCGGCAAGCGGCATTCACTCACTTGCAACGGCCGGGCTCGATACCGTCGGCATTCGCGTTCCGCAGGGTTTCGCCGGTGATCTGATCCGCCGGTTCGACAAACCTCTTGCTGCGCCCAGTGCCAATAGTTCAGGCAAGATCAGCCCCACCAGTGCCGCCCATGTCGAGGCTGATCTCGGTAACAGGATCAACCTCATTCTTGATGGCGGTGCTGCCTCCGTCGGTGTCGAATCCACCATCGTCAAAGTGGAAGACGACGGGCGGGTGCGGCTGCTTCGTCCCGGCGGCATCGTCACCGAGGAGATCGAGCGCATCACCGGCACCCAGCTCGAACGGCCGGAAAAGGCATCAGCTGCCATCGAGGCACCCGGAATGCTCGCCTCGCATTATGCGCCCGGTGCAGCTGTTCGCCTCGACGCGACGTCCGTTTCTTCCGACGAGGCACTGATCCGGTTCGGCGGCATCGCGGTTGAGGGACAAGAGACGGCCCGTACCGTTCTCGACCTCAGCCCTTCCGGCGACCTTGCCGAGGCGGCCGCCAATCTGTTCGATTATCTCAAAGCGGCCGATGCGAGCGGTGCCGCGACAATCGCGGTCACAACCATTCCCGCCCACGGTCTTGGAGAGGCGATCAATGACCGCCTTTCCCGCGCCGCCGCGCCGCGAGGCTGACGGCACTTCACCATTTCGCCCACCGTTTCAAATGACAGCGAGACGCCAATGACAATCGCAGCCCCCTCCTCCGACATCCTCGACCGCTTCACTGCCATTGTCGGCGAAAAAAACGCGGTGCGCGACGCTGTGGAAATGGCGCCGCGTCTTGTGGAAAATCGCGGGCTTTACCATGGTGCGTCACCGCTGCTGCTCAAGCCCGGCACTGTCGAGGAGGTTGCAGCCATCCTGAAGCTCGCCAGCGAGACCGGCACGCCCATCGTGCCGCAGACCGGCAATACTGGCCTTGTGGGTGGCCAGACGCCGCGTGCTGACGGAACCGACATCATCCTCTCGCTCGAGCGCATGAACCGTATCCGCGACATCGATCCGGTCGCCAACACCATCGTTGCGGATGCCGGTTGCATTCTCGACGACATTCACAAGGCCGCATCGACCGTGGAGCGGATGTTCCCGCTGTCGCTCGGTTCGCAGGGCTCGTGCCGCATCGGCGGTAATCTGGCCACCAATGCCGGCGGCACGGCAGTTCTCGCTTATGGCAATATGCGCCAGCTTTGCCTGGGGCTTGAAGTGGTGCTGCCAACAGGTGAAATCTGGGACGGGCTTCGCCGGCTGAAAAAGGACAATACGGGTTACGATCTGCGCGATCTCTTCATCGGTTCGGAAGGCACGCTCGGCGTTATCACCGGTGCGGTGCTGAAGCTTTTCCCCGTGCCGCTCGGCCATCAGGTGGGTTTTGCCGGTCTTCGATCCACTGAGGACGCGTTGAAGCTGTTCGAAATGGCCTCAAACCTCTGCGGCACGGCGCTGACCGGTTTTGAGCTGATGCCGCGCATCGGCGTGGAATTCACCGCCAAACATATTCCCGGCGTGCGCGATCCGCTACAAACGCCGCATGACTGGTACGCGCTCATCGATATCTCCACCTCCGATTCGGCTGAGACGGCTGAAACAATGATGCAATCGCTGTTGGACCGCGGTTTTTCCGCTGGGCTCGTCGAGGATGCGGTGATCGCTTCATCGGAAGCGCAGCGTCAGGCGCTCTGGCATATGCGCGAAAGCATGTCGGATGCGCAAAAGCCGGAAGGCGGCTCTATCAAACACGACGTTTCCGTTCCGGTGTCGAAGATACCGGAATTCATGGCAACGGCGGAAAAGGCCGTTCTTGCCGCCATTCCCGGCGCCCGCGTCTGCGCCTTCGGCCATCTGGGCGATGGCAACATCCACTACAATATTTCCCAGCCGGTTGGTGCGGACAAAGCTGAATTCATCGGTCGCTGGCGGGATATGAACGAGATCGTGCACGGCATCGTACTGTCGCTCGGCGGCTCGATTTCGGCCGAACATGGCATCGGCCAGTTGAAGCGCGACGAACTGGCCGCGATCAGGCCTGGCATTGAAATGGACCTGATGCGACGCATCAAACACGCCTTTGACCCCGCGGGCATCATGAACCCCGGCAAGGTGATCACCGCCCGCTAGGGACAGCAGCTTCATCATCGTTGCATGTTAGTTGGAAGTTCTCGCCGTCCAGGCGGGAACCAGTTCCGCATTCAGGCGGCGCGGCTTTTGCGCGTGCACGAGCTGTGTCAGGCCCATGCCGGATTTTGCGATCGCCACCGCATGTTTCTTCGGCATCAGGTAGCCGCATTCCAAGGGAGGACGGCGGCGCACTATCCGGCTGAAAAAGGGCCGCTTGTGATACCGGGACGGCGAGAAACGCGCGGGCTCGGCACAGACAGCCACATATTCGAGAATCTCTTCGATCCAGCCGCTCTGCGGACGCGCACCCGGTTCGACCAGCAGGATCCAATGCCCGCGCGCCGAGCGCATGACATCCTCAATATCCCACTGCGCATAAAAACGGCAGCCAGCGGCATCGGCGACGCGCGACGATCCATCGCGCGAACCGTGATCGAGGATCACAACGTCGCTTACCAGCCCTTCCACGGCCCCGGTTACAAGCGCAGACAGCGTATGCGCCAGTTCCGGTTCCTGATCCCGGCATTCCATTATGACTGTCAACATATGCATAGCTCTAACGCATCGCACAATAAATTGCCACTGCGCTGGATGTCAGAAAATCCGCGACCGTTCAGGCTTAACTCTAACCCACCTTCAGGTGGGATTGACACAAACAGGACCCCGGCCGCGGGTCGGCCAGCTATCGATTTTGCATTTTTTGTTCTTGTAATGTTCTCATTTTTGCGGTAGGAATTTAATCATTCGAAGAGGCAATGAAACGCCGGTTCGAGTGGAAACGGTTTAGGGCGTTGGCTTGCCTTGAGAGGCGTGCGGCACCCTGGGAGCATCCAGATGAGAGACCATACGCTTTCGGGGCAGGCTGCTTTCCAGCCGAGCCATACGCCTGACATTGCCAATGCGTTGGCCGATGCGTCGGGCCTGCGCATCGAGATCGACCGTCGTCGCGGGCGTGGTGCCGGACTTAACCCGGGTGGGCGCTTTGAGGCCCTGCAGCGGGAGGTTTTCGACGATGGCTGGCAGACCCTCGAGGAGCTGCCGGAGTTCCGCACCGAAGTGCAGGTGGAAAAGCCGCGCAGCATCATCAGCCGCAACGAATCGCCTGACATCCCTTTCGACCGTTCCATCAATCCCTATCGCGGCTGCGAACATGGCTGCATCTACTGTTTCGCCCGTCCGACGCACAGCTATATGGGGCTCTCTGCGGGGCTGGATTTCGAGGCGAAGCTTTTCGCCAAGCCGGATGCGGCAAAGCTGCTCGAAAGGGAGCTGGCGAAGCCCGGCTACAAGCCGCGCGTCATTGCCATCGGCACCAATACCGACCCCTACCAGCCGATCGAGCGCGAATGGCGGATCATGCGGCAGATACTGGAAGTGCTGGCAAAGGCCGACCATCCCGTCGCCATCGTCACCAAATCGGCCCTGATCAAGCGGGATATCGATATTCTCGCGCCCATGGCCAAGAAAGGTCTCGTCAAGGTTGGTATTTCCGTGACGACGCTGGACCGCAAGCTGGCACGCAGCATGGAACCGCGCGCCGCCACGCCCGAAAAGCGGCTGGAAGCGGTCAAGGCGCTGACGGATGCCGGCATTCCCGTGGCGGTGATGATGGCACCTGTCATTCCCGCACTCAACGATCATGAGATCGAACGCATTCTCGAAGCCGGCAAGGCCGCTGGCGCAACGGAGGCCTCCTATGTGCTGCTGCGCCTGCCGCTGGAGGTCAGCCCCCTCTTCCGCGACTGGCTGCTGCGCAACTATCCGGACCGCTACCGGCATGTCATGTCGCTGGTGCGCTCCATGCGCGACGGCAAGGATTACGATGCGGAATTCGGAAAACGCATGAAGGGTGCTGGTCCCTATGCATGGCAGATCGGCAGGCGTTTCGAAATGGCGACGAAACGGCTTGGCCTCATCCGCCGCGGCATTAACCTGCGCGACGATATCTTCGTGCCGCCGGGAGGTGCCGGCGTGCAATTGTCGCTGCTTTGAAAATATGAGGCCCGCTTGGCCGATCGAAGGCGCATTACGATGCGCGCAACGATACCCAGCGGTGCAGACACATAAGGAGTGGCAGCCCTTTCCTGTTGACGGGGCCATGCTCTTGACGAAATGCCCGGCGGGTTTCCCTGGCCCGTCGGACATCACCCCCGGAACCCGCCGCCTCGCGTGCGATCGTTTTTCCTCCGCCGCCCCGTTGGAGGATCAAAGGTCATGACGACCTAAGGGGCACGGTTGGCCACGCCCCTTGACCCGGCTGGCCGCGCCCGTCATCGCCCGCTTCCGGGGGCTTGCAGGAGATCGGGTGTGTGTGCAAGTTTCTGCCGCATGAAACGCCGCACCACACCCGATTCTCCTGCCCTCTTTGATCTCGCCGATACGGGCCCCGATTTCTCCTTCGAACTTGAAGCGAGGAAGAAGGGGCTTTGGCCCGTGGCCGGCACGGATGAGGCAGGCCGGGGGCCTCTCGCGGGACCAGTGGTTGCGGCAGCTGTCATTCTCGATCCCGACAATATTCCTGGTGGTCTTGACGATTCCAAGAAACTGACCAAGCTGAAACGGGAAAGCCTGTTTCTGCAAATCATGGAAACATCGATCGTTTCCGTCGCCTCCTCCGGCCCCGGCCTTATCGACACCATGAATATCCTGCGCGCCAGCCTCGACGCGATGCGTCGCGCCGTACTCGGCCTCGAAATTTCCCCAGCCCTCGTGCTGGCAGATGGCCGCGACAAGCCGCCGGGCATCACCTGCGAGTCGAAGGCCGTCATCAAGGGCGATTCCCGCTCCCTCTCAATCGCCGCCGCTTCGATCATCGCCAAGGTGACCCGTGACCGGATGATGGAACGGGCCGGTGTAGTGCACAGCTCCTATGGTTTCGAAGGCCATGCGGGTTACGGCACACCAGCCCACCTGCGCGCTATAGAAAGCCATGGGCCCTGCCCGCTGCACCGGATGAGTTTCAGGCCGCTGAAGCAGGACTGATCGAAAACCACGATCCTGAAGCGGAGAATGCGGTCTCGCCCGGGATTTCAGCGCCCTGCCATGAGGTGACGATCTCCGTCTCCACTGGTAGAATTCTATCTCAATGCGTGGACTTGACGGGCTTTGGGAGAAGAGATTTGGATTTCATGAAACTGTTGAAGTCGCTCGAAGAACTTCTCTACGAGCTGGTTTCATGGCTCCTCTTCTATCCGCTGACAATGTGGCGATCGGTCGTCGCACCGCTCAGCATGATGCGCTACGCCGATAGCGAACTCGCGGATCGGCTTGAGGACCAGTATGACGACACACTGAGTCCGCCCCTCTTCCTCCTGATCACTCTGCTATTTTCGCAGGGGCTCTCCGCTTCCCTTCCGACCATTTACGATCCCGCATTGGCCGCCCGGGAGCTTGGTTCGGGTTCGAACCTGCTCATAGCGCGTGGCGTTATATTCGGGATTTATCCGCTGTGTATGGCCGTCACGCTTCTGCGGTGGAAACGGGTGAGGATCACGCGAAACTCCCTGCGTCCGCCGTTCTTCAGCCAATGTTACGTGGCTGCGCCGTTTACATTTGTCCTGGTTCTGGGTTTCGATTTTGCATCCATGCCTCTGGAACATGGCCTTACGTTAGGGCTCGCCATTATCGCGCTCGCCACGATCTGGTATGCGCAGGCTCAGATAAGATGGCTGATGCAGGATCTCGGCTTGGGCATCGCGAAAGCAGGCCTGGCTTTCAGTGGCGCATTTCTGGTTGCCACCGCGGCAGCTTTTGTACTGGCGGTGCTGATAGCGCTCGAGGCCAAGACAATCTATCCCGCGATCACTTAACAAGCCTCGACAAATTGGCAGCCACGAATTGCCGGCCAGCATCCAGTCCACAAAGCCGATGCTTTTTCTCCAAAGGTCGACAGACATCGATAGACACGCTGCAAGCCGGCACCACAGTGTGCAACCGCGAGCTTGCCAACACCGCCCGTGGTTGAGGCATAAAACAAAAAACCCCTCGCGGCGGGTGCCGGAGGGGTTTTGAATAGCCCGAGATGAACTTAGTTCAGCTTCGACTTCACTTCGCCAATGGTGTTGGCGAAAAGTTTGGCCTTTGCGGCAGCGGTGGTCTTTTCGGCAATGAGCTTCTCGGAAGCTGCAATGGCGATGTCCACGGCGGCGGCACGAACGGCGCCGATGGCGTCTTCTTCGGCCTGCTTGATCTTCTGTTCCGACAGGGCCGTGCGGCGGACGACGAATTCTTCCGTCTTCTGCTTGGCTTCGGCGGTCAGGGCGGCCGCTTCGCGTTCGGCAGCGGCAACGATGCCGGCTGCTTCAGCTTCGGCTTCCTTGCGCTTGCGCTGGTATTCGGCCAGCAGGTGCTGTGCCTCTTCGCGCAGACGCTTGGCTTCGGCCAGTTCGTCCTGAATGTTCTGTGCGCGCTCGTCCAGGGACTTGGAGAGCATGCCCGGAACCTTGAGATAGGCGATCAGGACGAAGAAAAGGACAAGACCGACAAGAGCGAAAAATGATGCATCAAACGCCATATCAGGCTCCCTTCACAGTCGAAGCGGCTGCAATGGCGGCCTTGACGTCGGCATCCTTGACCTTGGCGCCAACCAGCTGGTCAACGATTGCGGTCGCGGTTTCCTCGGCAATGGCGCCGACATCCGCGAATGCCTGATCCCTGATACCCGCAATGCGCTTTTCGGCGGCGGCAAGCTTCTCGGCAAGTCCGGCTTCGATAGCGACGCGGTCGGCATCGGCTTTCGCCTTGGCGGCGTCACGTGCCGCGGAGCCTATCGAGCTTGCCTTGGCGCGGGCTGCCGCGAGTTCTTTTTCATAGGTTTCGACGGCTGCGTCGGCTTCGCTTTTCAGCCGTGCCGCTTCATCGAGATCCTGTGCAATGCGCCCATGACGGTTTTCAAGAATGCCGCCGACGCGAGGAACGATGACCTTCTGCATGAGCAGGTAGAAAAGGCCGAACGTGATCGCCAGCCACAGGACCTGCGATGCATAAGTAGACTGGTCGAACGGCGGGAAAACGCCGGAAGCACCGTGTTCGGCGCCGTGCGCTACACCGGTTTCCGTGTGCGTGGCTTCCGGTTGCGGCTGGCCGACAGCCGGAGTTTCCGTATGCGTTTCACCTACGGTCGGTGCTGACTGGGCATAAGCCTCGGTCACGAACATGCTCACCTCCAGGGGGACTGCAAATGCGAAGGATCACGGCACGCAATTTGCGCGAGCCGTGATCCAGACCTGATGCCGTTATTAGACAGCGAACAGGAGAAGGAGAGCTACGAGCAGCGAGAAGATGCCCAGAGCTTCCGTAACGGCGAAGCCGAATACCAGACGGCCGAACTGGCTGTCGGCAGCAGAGGGGTTGCGCAGTGCGCCGGAGAGGTAATCACCGAAGATACGGCCGAGTGCGAGGGACGTACCAGCCATGCCGAGGCATGCGAGACCTGCGCCGATGTACTTTGCTGCTTCCGCTTCCATGTGAGACTCCTTGAGATATTGGTTGTTGCGGCTATCTTTTGGCGCCCGTTGCCGGGGCCAGCGACTTTACTTCTCAGTGACCACCATGCACGGCGTCGTTCAGGTACATGCAAGTCAGTACCGCGAACACATAAGCCTGCAGGAAGGCAACGAGAAATTCGAGAGCGGTCATTGCGACCGTCATGATGAGAGGCAGGACTGCACCGCCGATACCGAGCGCGCCGAGCGCACCCATGGAGGCGACGAAGCCTGCGAAAACCTTGAGCGTGATGTGGCCAGCCAGCATGTTCGCGAAGAGACGAACGGAAAGGCTGATCGGACGCGACAGGAACGAAATCATTTCAATTGACGCGACAAGCGGCAAAAGCGCCTTCGGCACGCCAGAAGGTGCGAAGATGCCGAAGAAATGCAGACCGTGCTTGTAGAAACCGTAAACGACGACCGTGCCGATGACGAGGCAGGCAAGCGCGAAGGTGACGATGATCTGGCTGGTGACCGTGAAGAAATACGGGAACATGCCGAGAAGGTTCGCAGTCAGCACGAACATGAACAGCGAGAATACGAATGGGAAGAACACCATGCCCTTTTTGCCGGCGCCTTCGCGCAGCATGGAGGCGATGAATTCATAGGACATTTCAGCAACGGACTGCATGCGGGTCGGGATCAGACCGCGGCTCGACGTTGCGAAATAAAGGAAACCGGAAGCGGCGGCCACGGTCGCGACCATGAAAAGCGACGCATTGGTGAAGGAAAAATCGACGCCGCCAATTTCGATCGGAATGATCGGCTGCACCAAGAACTGATGGGTCGGATCGTTTGCCACCGGCTGCCCTCTTTACCTGTCGCCGCTCACGGCGGCATCTCAACTGCAAGAAAAAACAGCTTAAACGCCGTCTTTTCCACCCTCGTCTCGCTTGTCGGCTCTCTCAAGCAGCGGCGGCTTTGCCACCGCGCCCGTGGAGCGCAACACATTCAATACGCCTGCGCAGAAACCGAGAAGAAGAAGAACGATCATCCCCCACGGCGTCGTGCCGACAAAATAGTCCAGAAGATAACCCAGCATAGCGCCGACCACGATGGCCGAAATGAACTCCGATGAGAGCTTCACCGCCATCGCAAAGCCTTTCCGGCTTTCCGCGGCATTGGTCTCCGCCCTCACTTCCGCCTCATCCTCCGCCTTCACCTTTGCCAACTCTTCGGCAAGGCGCTTGCGACGCTCGTCCAGACTATCGTCACGGTTGCCAGTCATCTTAAAATCCCACCCATTTTCTCCGTTCCAGCCATGCCAGAACCCTTTGGAGTTGTAAACGGTGACGGATTAAGCCTGTTCCAGCCCGCTCTGAAGTCGCGCGCAACATAGTTTTAGGGGCTTCGCTAGTCAAGGCACTGGCGAAGCTTGTTTTTTGACAAATTAAATATTTAAAAACAAAGGCTTAACGCCAAATCGCCGTTTGTCGACGATGTTTCCCCCGGGAATCGGCATTTTTGACACGCAAATTGCGACAAATTGGCCGTGGTATCAGCTCCAGCCGCCACCATAGGTTCGATAAAAGACGTGCAAGCCAATCCTGCCGACCTTCTTCATGGATTTTCCCCAGGCGGGACGAACATAGACGGCATGATAGTGAGTCGCCGAGCCCACTTCCGTCAGCCAGATTTTGCCGGCGGTGGTTGCCATGGCCACTTCGCGCGCCATTTTCCAGTGACGTTCGGAATTCACCCGGTCCTTTATATTGTCGCAGGCGAAGGAGAACTGGCAGCGGTTGCGCCAGTCCTTGTTCTGATAAACCACACCGCAGATGGTTTTCGGATAAGCGGGGTTGCGTACGCGGTTAAGGATCACCTGTGCCACCGCCGCCTGTCCCTTGACCGATTCACCGCGCGCCTCGAAATAGATGCCGGATGCGAGGCATTGCTGTTCGGCTGCGGAAAACACGGCAGCGGGCAGCGGCGTTGCCGCCCATGCGTGATCGTCCGCGCCGATCAACGGCACGAAGCGGCCGGCCTCCGGCTTTTTCAGAATGGCGTCGAACGGCGATTCACGGGCGAAATCCGGTTCGGCCGGCGCGTAAGCCGTGGCGAGAATATCGGGAGTCCTGTTGGTGACGAGTTCCGCCAGCATCGGAGAGACGCTTTTGTCCGCCTTCTTTTCATCACGGCGGAAATAGAAGGAGGCAAGTTTGACGTCGCTGCCGCGTTTCGGTTTCACAAAAGCCGTGCGGTCCTTGCGCTTCAGCGGCTCTATATCCAGCATGCTGGTGCGTTCCAGCACGGAACCGGCGGTGAAGGCCTTTGGCGGCTGCATGATTTCGGTTGCGACGATGCGACCCTTCTTGGCGGCACGGTTGACGCGCTCGCTGTCGGGTGTCGTCTCGTCACCCTTCTTGTTGGTAACGAAAGCCACCTTGCGGCCATCGGGCAGGGTCATGCCGCTGCCATGCAACGCCGCCTCCCCTTCCGCATCGTTAAAGGTGAGCGAGGCATTATGGACAGAGCCTGCCGGAGACGCGGTCAGCACCATGCGCCATTGCTCGCCGCCATTGTCCAGCCCTGCCAGCAGGGAGGCCAAATCCGCGCGTGCGGCAATGGAAGGAAAGACGAGCCAGGCAGCTAGGCCGAAGACAACGGGTGAGGTCCATGCCTGAAGGGACGCAAAGGACCGACGACGCATTACTCTTTTCGAACGCAAAACCAGCACTCCGAACACCAGGAACCATATTTGTTACAGGTGTTCGAGAATCTCTTATTAACCTTGATGCTTGGTTAACGCCGCGCGCGGGCGCGGCTTCACGTTAATGTGTAACCACCTTCTAATAATCAGACGACGACGTGAGACCCGAGTTCCACCACGCGGTTGGCCGGAAGGCGGAAGTAGTCCGAGGGATCGGCGGCCGTTTCGGCAAGCGCGATGAACAGTCGGTTCTGCCAGCCGGGCATGCCCGATTTCGGATCCGGCACCAGCTTGCGGCGACCGAGATAAAACGAGGTGGACATGATGTCGAACTTGTAACCCGTGCGCCTGAGGTAACCGAGCGCCTGGGTGACGTTCTGCGTTTCCATGAAGCCGAAATGCAGTTCGACCACGGCAAAACGATCGCTCAGCTTCGTCAGTGTGTAACGATTTTCGGGGCGGACGCGCGGCTGGTCTTCCGTGCGGATCGTCAAAATCACGTTCTTGTCGTGCAGGACGTGGTTGTGCTTGAGATTGTGCAGCAATGCAGCGGGTGCGGCATCCGGATCGCCAGTCAGGAAAATCGCTGTGCCGGGCACGCGCACCGGCGCATGGGCGCTTTCCTTTTCCACCGAAGCCACGAAAGCCTTCAGCGGCACATCGCTGCGGCGGGTTTTGGCGAAAAGGATTTTCGAGCCGCGCTGCCAGGTGGTCATGATGATGGTGAAAGCGATTGCCAGCAACACCGGCACATAGCCGCCATCATGTATCTTGAGCAGGTTTGCACCGAGGAAAATCAGTTCCAGCAGCAGAAGCGGCGCCAGCACGCCAATCGCCAGCCAGATGGACCACTGCCAGCGCTTGCGAACGAATTCGAAGAACATCATGCTGGTGACGACCATCGCGCCGGTAACGGAAATGCCGTAGGCGGTGGCCAGTGCATCCGAACTTTTGAAGGTGAGCACCAGTGCGACGACGCCGAACAGCAGGATGGTGTTGACGGCAGGAAGATAGATCTGCCCGGTATTGGTTTCCGAAGTGAAGAGGATTTCCATGCGCGGCAGATAGCCGAGATGGATCGCCTGACGCACGAGCGAGAACGCGCCTGTTATAACCGCCTGGCTGGCGATGATGGTGGCGGCGGTCGCCAGAATGACGGCCGGCAGGATCGCCCATTGCGGGAACATCAGATAAAACGGATTGGACATCGCCGCCGGGTCCTTGAGAACCAGCGCGCCCTGACCGAGATAATTCAGCGTCAGTGCCGGGAAAACCAGACAGAACCATGCCCACTGGATGGGACGGCGGCCGAAATGGCCGAGATCGGCATAAAGCGCTTCAGCACCGGTGATCGTCAGGAAAACCGCGCCCAGCACGACGATGCCATAAAAGCCTTCATTGGCGAGAAACTCGACCGCATGCCAGGGGTTGAAGGCATAGAGAATGCCGAAATCATCGGCGATGTGAATGAGGCCGGCTACACCCATGACCAGGAACCAGACAGCGGTGATCGGTCCGAAGAATTTCGCCACCGTTCCCGTACCGTGCGATTGGATCGCGAATAGACCGATGAGAATGCAGACGGAGATCGGAATAATAAAGTCGTCCATGGCCGGAGTGACGAGCTTCAGACCCTCCACCGCCGAAAGCACTGATAGCGCCGGCGTGATCATGGCATCGCCCAGGAACAGGGCTGCGCCGATGAGGCCGAGCACGATGAGAACGCTGCGGTGAGTGCCCGCCGTCTTCATCAACAGCGCCAGAAGCGAGAGTGTGCCGCCCTCGCCGTCATTGTCGGCGCGCAGCAGAAGCGTGATATATTTGAACGTCACGATGATCGTCAGAGACCAGATCATCAGGGATGTCAGGCCGATGACTTCTTCTCTCGTCACGCCATCATAGGCGATCGGCTTTAGCGCTTCGCGGAAGGCATAGAGCGGGCTGGTGCCGATATCGCCGTAGACGACGCCGATAGAACCAAGGATCGCGGCATAAAGCCCCTTGTTCTGATGCTTGTCATCCGAATCCGGCTTCTCGGTAAAGTCCTTGTCTGCGATTTGAGACATGATGATCCTGGCTCCTTAGAGCCAGCCCTTCCAACGGAAAAAGAGAAACGGGATGATTGCCGACATCAGCATGACGACGAGCGCGAGTGGATAGCCAAACGTCCAGTTCAACTCCGGCATGAGCTGAAAGTTCATTCCGTAAACCGACGCCACCAGAGTGGGCGGCAGGAACACGACCGACGCGATCGAGAAGATCTTGATGATGCCGTTCTGCTCGATGTTGATGATGCCGAGAGAAGCGTCCAGCAGGAATGTCAGATTGCCGGAAACGAAGGAGGCATGTTCGCTCAACGACTGGATATCCCGACCGATCGATTTGCTCTGTTCCCTCGCTTCCTTGTCCTGCTGGACCTGCCCACTTGTGGACAGGAAAGTCTGCAGGCGTGCAAGGGAAGCAAGGCTGTCGCGAACCTTGGAGATCAGCCGGTGATAGGCGGCAATGTTCGTCAGTCGGTCTTCCAGATAACGCGGCGCCTTGCGCTTGCTGCGCGCCTGGCTGCCGAGAAGATCGGCGGCGAGATTGTCGATGCCTGCCACCGAGTTTTCGAGAATTTCCGCCGTGCGATCGACGATGGTTTCCAGCAGTTTCAGCAACAGCGCGGTGCCGCTGCGCATCTCGTGCGGCACGCGGGTGATGGCGGCGGTGAAGAGGTGGAATGATTTCGGCTCGGCATAACGGATCGTCACAAGGCGCTTGCCGGCAAGAATGAAGGCGACATCGGTCAGGCGTGGACCGTCGGAATCTGCCTTCCAAACCAGAGAGGCGGTCATGAAGACGTTGCCATCTTCCATGTAAAGGCGGCTGGAAGGTTCGATATCCTTCAAATCCTCGCGGGTGGGCAGCTCAAGCCCCAGCAGTTTTTCAACATACTGCTCTTCCGTTCTCGTCGGATTGATAAGGTCGATCCAGACGATATCGTCGGGAATCTGTTCACGGCCGTCGTCTGGCGACAGGCTGATCGCCTCGCAGTTGGCGCGATAGGCTTTTATCAATCCGTTTCTCCGGTCCGCATCGCTGGCTTCAGCCGCAATGCTGCTTAACATATCCTGTTCAAGGTCGGCAAACCTTTGGACGACACTTCAGGGAACACCGGAACGAGCGGGATTTTCACATCCCGCCGGACTGACGGACCAAGAACCAAACGGCGCAGGGCTATGCTCCCAAAGCGAGACCCAATCAAGCAATATTTTCTCGCGACAGCATTGCAGGCGATGCATCTCTGGCGTTCAAATGCATCGGCCTTTCCCGAAGCCACCAGTTAACATATTGTTTTTAAAATATATCCAGGCAGGGCGACCGCCCGGCCTTTTTTTCTTCCGCAACCGGTACGTTATTCGAAAACGATTTTCGGGGCGGCTTTTCTTTCGCCCGCACCGATGCGGGCCCAGACTTTTTCCGCAATATCGCGGTAGATGGCGGCCTGCGGACCATCCGGCTCGGCGGCAACCACCGGCGTTCCGGCATCAGACATTTCACGGATGGAAATGGTGAGCGGCACTTCGCCGAGGAACGGCACGCCAATCCGCTCAGCCTCTGCCTTGGCACCGCCATGGCCGAAAATATCATAACGCGCGCCGGTATCCGGTGCGATGAAGTAGCTCATATTCTCGACGACGCCGAGCAGCGGCACTTCCACCTTGCGGAACATGGTGATGCCCTTGCGCGCGTCGATCAGCGCCAGATCCTGCGGCGTGGAGACGATGACGGCGCCGGCGAGCGGCACCTGCTGGGCGATGGTGAGTTGCGCGTCGCCGGTGCCAGGCGGCATGTCGAGAACCAGCACATCGAGTTCACCCCAGGCGACTTCACGCAACATCTGCATCAATGCGGACTGAACCATCGGCCCGCGCCAGATCATCGCCGCTTCCTCATCCACCAGAAATCCCATGGACATGACCTTCAGTCCGTAATTTTCCATGGGAATGATGATGCGGTCTTCCTGCTGCTGCGGGCGTCCTGAAATCTTCAGCAGTCGTGGCAGCGAGGGGCCGTAAATGTCGGCGTCGAGCATGCCAACCTTGAGGCCCAGCGCCTGCAGGCCCAGCGCCAGGTTGACGGCGGTCGTGGACTTGCCGACCCCGCCCTTGCCCGAGGCAACGGCGATGATCGCGCCGACGCCGGGAACGCCGACCTTCGACGAGCCGGGCTGCGCGGGCGGGCGGCCGGTTGCAGCCGCAGGGCGCGCGGGTGCTGGCGCCGGGCGCGCCGGTGCGGGTTGTTGTGTGCCGGGTTTGCGATCCGCCGTCAGCGCGACGACGGCACCGGCGATACCCGGAACGCCCTTGGCGGCCTGTTCAGCCGAAAGCCTCAACGGCTCCATGTCGGCTGCCCTGTCGGCCGGGACGGTAATAGAGAAATAGGCTTTCGCGTCGGCGATGAAGATTTCCGAGACCATGCCAAGCGCCACAATGCTTTTGCCGCTGCCCGGATAGATGACTGCCTCCAAAGCCTTTTCGACCTGGTGCTTGCTGACCTCTGCCATATGTTTACTCCGCTACATCATCCCGCCGGATATGGGCTGCATTCCGCGCCATCCATAGACAAACGCGGCCCGTTCGCCAATGCCAAACCGCAAACAGCGGATCGTCGCGACGGTTTATTCGCAGACTTCAGATTTCGTCGTCCATATCAAGCGTTTCCGGATCGAAAACCCGACCATCGAAAAAACAGTCGGGGCCGAGGACAAGACCCGAGCGTGACGCCCCGACATGGACCGGCTCCCGCAACGTGCCTTCCAGCTTCAGGTTCGCGCCCGGCACCGGCACGAAAAGCGGCTTCATCGCCTTGCGGAAGATATCCGGCCGATAGGCATTGCGCGCGGCCTCCACCACGGCTGCATCGAACCGGCGATCGGGGGGAACCTCGCCCCAGCGCAACATCTGGCTGAAGAACCACAGCGCCTGGCTTTGCCAGGGGAAATTGGCGGCCTTGGCGCTTGTTACGAAAAACTCCTGAAAACGCTGCATGTCCCTTTGCGAAGTGGAAATATAGCCTGTCAGCGCCGGAAGCAGGAATTCGCCGTTCTCGTCAATATAATGGGGGGCGGCAAGAATGCCGGTAAGTTCCTCGATATTGGCGGAGTTGGCGCACCATTCGCCGGCGCGATAAAGCGAACGCAGCAAGCCTTCCAGCACAGTGGCGTTCTCTTCCGCCCAGGGCCGCTTCACGGCCAGTATCTTTTCAGGCGCATTGTGCCAGATCAGCGCTCCCGTGGTGACGATCCGCCCGCCGCCATCCAGCACCACAGCGCTGCCCGCCGGTTCGGCGGTACAGAGCGCATCGACCTTGCCGCTTTCCAAAAGCGCCGGCATAGCCTTCGGCAGGGCTTCAACGATTTCCATGTCGCGGCCGAGCAGCACCCCGCAGCTTCCGAGCAGATAACGCAACGCATAAAACGGCGTGGACACAATATCCTCGATCGCAAAGACCGGCGGTTTTTCACCCGCCGCCCGGCGCGCGGAACAGACACGGGCCATCGCCCGCCCGAACGCGGCCGGGTCCGGCAGCTTCATGCCCTCCCGATAAAGCTCGTCGAAAAATCCGTGCGAAACGGTCGTTGCCGATCCGCCAAGGGAAAGAGTGAAGACGCCGACAATATCGGCCGGCAGGTCATCGAGGCCAACCGCGGAACCGACGGGAACCGCGGCGGGCAAATGGGCGATCTGAACCTCGTCCTCGCCAAGTGCTGCAAGCACGGCGCGCGCGGATTGTTTTCGGATGAGTTCCAGTTCGACGCCTTCGTCGGCAGCAAAGCCTTTTTCGGCAGCGGCTATCAGTACGGCGCAATCGACAGTCGGAGAAAACCCCGCTTTTATCCTATGCCGTTCCGGCAAACGATTTCTCCTTCCCGGTGATTCGAAAGAAGGATCGCCCAGGAACCCATTTATCACAATGATAAATTTGCGGTTTCGCTATTTAATCAGACCGACCCGGAGCGCCTTTGCGACGGCTTGGGTGCGGTTGACAGTATCGAGTTTTTTCGTCGCACGGTTCAGGTAGTGATTGATGGTATGTTCCGAGAGCATCATGATTTCAGCGATCTCGGCGCTGGTCTTGCCGGCGGCCGTCCAGTTCAGACAATCTATCTCGCGCTCGTTCAATGTCTCGGGAACCCGCAGGTCAAGGCGGCGGATTTCAGATAGCCGGGCAAAGATGTGGCTGGAAATGTAAAAAAGTTCCGCCAGCTGGCTGGTGGGCAAACTCGTTTTGTTACCGGAAAAGGACACCGCTCCCCGCATCGTGGTGATGTCGTGAACGGGAAACCACACCGAATTGATCATATCGAACCGCTCAAAAAGTCCGATGACCGGTTTCTTCGGCGCGTTTTCGTCGCCGCTGACCAGAAAATCCAGGGAGACGGAAAAGGGTGTGGTCGATTTCTTCAACTGCGCCATAACCCGGCTTCTCTGCAGCATGCCCTCTTCATCATAACGCTGCAAAAGCTCGGCCGGCCAGCTGGTGATGATGGTGCATTGCGACAATTCGCTCGCCATTTCGGCCGACAGGTCAAGCACCATGAAGGCCTTGAATCCCCAGGCTTCCGTCAGCCGTTTCAAAAACCGGAATATATCAAATTGCGTGTTGAGACCGGCGATCTCGCGAACGCAATCAACACCAATCGACTGAACGGCGGCCGTCTCTGTTTTCTGCATGAAGCGGTTCTTCAAAAAAGAGAAAATACCGCCGCAAAGGCCTGCCTTCGTGCGGAAATTGCGCGGATGTTACTCGCCAAAATGATTCATGCAAACAAAAGTTGAAACTTAATTCCGAATAATCGAAAATAAGATTTCACTTACACGCATCGGCGCGCGATCTGCCGTTTTTGAAGCGGAAACCAACAGCTTCACGCATCCATTTTTCTCAACCATTCGCAACCGGAGATAATCTGCAGGCAAGTTCCGCCGAAATTTGATCGGCCGTTTCGCGCACCAGAGGACCCCATTTCCGCAGTTGCTCCACATCCACGCGATAGGCTGGGCCGGTGACGGAAATCGCCGCGAGAAAATTGCGCCCCGGCGCCCATACCGGCGCGGCAACGCAGTGAATGCCGATCTCATGCTCCTGAAGGTCGAAACCGTAGCCATTGTTGCGAATGGCGGCCACATCCTGCGCCAGCATTTGCGGGGTTACGATCGTATTTTGCGTGAAGCGGTGGAAGTCCAGCTCTGCGGCAAGTGCAGCGAGATCGTCAAGGGAAAGCATTGACAGCGCGGCCTTGCCCACCCCTGTGCAATAGGCGGGGGATGTCTTGCCCACCTGCGAATGCATGCGCAAAGTATGCTTGCCCTCCATCTTGTCCAGATAGGTGACTTGCCCGCCGTTCAGAACGGCAAGATGCACGGATTCCTGCGTCGCCTCCTGCAATGCCGCCAGATGCGGCGCGGCAATGCTGCGCAGATCATTGCTGCTCCAGGCCTTGGCAGCCAATTGCAGCAGCCTCAGACCCACGACATAGGTCTGGTCGGCGACATGATCGACCAGACCTTCGGCCACAAGATGGGCGAGCTGGCGGTGCACCGTGCCGCGCGGCTGGCCGCAAGCCTCGACAACGTCGGTGAAGCGCATCGGTTTTTCGGCAAGGGCGATAAGCTCCAGAAGCGAGACGGCCTTACCAAGCGTGCCGGTTACGCTTTCCTTTTTTCGCTCCAAGGCAGGAACCACCTCATGCTCGCTGTCATTTGGGTTTTTGTGATCGGGCATGGCAACATCCACCGTCATCTGTCTTGACATAAGCCTGCGGCCAAGAGAATAATTCCACTTAGTAAAATCTAGTTCCAAATAATGGAACAATCAAGCCCCTCACTGGACGAGACGATGCCGATGATGCAAGCCCATTTCCCTGACCTCAAGGACGCGGGCGTGCTCGTCACCGGCGGCGGCTCCGGCATCGGGGCATCGCTGGTGGAGGCCTTTGCGGCGCAGGGCGCAAGGGTCGCGTTCATCGACATCGCCGAAGAGCCGAGTGTGGCGCTCGTTGCGCGGCTTGCTCATGCCGCACGCCATCCGGTCCATTTCTTCAAGACCGACCTGCGCGATATTGCGGCGACCCGGCAGAGCGTGGAGGCGGCAGCAGCTGCAACCGGCGGCATCAAGGTGCTCGTCAACAATGCCGCATGGGACGACCGCCACGACATCGATACCGTCACAGAAGCCTATTGGGATGCCAATCAGGCCGTCAATCTCAAGCAGATGTTCTTCACGGTTCAGGCCGCCTTGCCACATCTACGGCAGGCGCGAGACGCAGCCATCATCAATTTCTCCTCGATTTCGTTTTTGCTGAACATGGGCGAGCTTCCTTCTTATGCGGCAGCCAAGGCCGGCATCATCGGCCTGACGAAAAGCCTGGCCGGACGGTTGGGGCCGGAAAATATCCGCGTCAACACGTTGCTGCCGGGCATGATCGTGACGGAACGGCAGAAAGAATTGTGGCTGACGGACGACGACGTCACCTCGACCACGGCACGGCAATGTCTCAAGCGCACGCTTGTCGCCGCCGATCTGGTGGGTCCGTGCCTGTTTCTCGCATCATCGGCATCGAGCGCGATCACCGCGCAATCCATAATCGTAGACGGAGGCCTGTTATAATGTCTGAACCCGCTTTTATCGCCGTCGACTGGGGCACGACCAGTTTCCGGCTCTGGCTGCTCAGCCGGTCCGGCGCGGTGCTGGCTGAGCGCAGAAGTGCTGAAGGCATGACGACAGCCATGCGGACCGGCTTTACAGAGGTGCTGCAATCGCATCTCGATGCCATCGGCGCACCGGAAAAACTGCCTGTTCTTATCTGCGGCATGGCGGGTGCGCGGCAGGGCTGGGTGGAGGCCGGTTATATCGACGTGCCTGCATCGCTTTCAGCGGTTCTCGATGGTGCGGTGCGCGTGCCGGGTCAGGAGCGGGATGTCCGCATTCTGCCGGGGTTGGCGCAGCGGGACAAAAACGCACCTGATGTGATGCGTGGCGAAGAAACGCAATTGCTCGGTGCACTCAGCTCCGCCGGTGACGGCAGGAAGCTGGTCTGCATGCCCGGCACCCATTCCAAATGGGTAACGGTGGATGGCAGCGACGTGACGGGCTTTGCCACCTTCATGACCGGTGAGTTGTTCGAGGTCATCTCGAAACAGACCATCCTTTCCCATGCGGTGGCGGAAGCCGAAGCCTTTACCGGCGAGCACGAGGTATTCAGGGCGGCGGTGCGCGACGTCTATGCCAATCCGCAGCTCGCCACCAACCGTCTGTTCACCCTGCGCTCTGGACAATTGTTGCACGGCCTCACCGCGACAGATGCCAAGGCCAAGCTTTCCGGCATCATGATCGGACTGGAAATCGCCGGTGCGCATTCCTCCGTACGGCGGGACACGCCGGTGGTGCTGATCGGCTCCGGCGCGCTCGGTGCGCTTTACGAGGGTGCATTCGCAGCCCTTGAGATTCAATATACTGTCATCGACGCAGACGAGGCCGTTCGGCGCGGGTTGTTAGCCGCCGCAAATGCCATCTGGTCATAGATTATTCAGTGGAGCGGAATTCCAGGCGAAAACCGCTCACGCTTTTCGCCATCCCGCTCAAGGACGAAAGACCCACCATGCGTATCCCCTTCCCCGCCATGAAATATCCGCTGATCGCCATCCTGCGCGGCCTTAAACCCGAGGAAACCGAAGGCGTCGTCGGCGCGCTGATCGAGACCGGCTTCCGCGCCATCGAAATCCCGCTCAATTCGCCCGATCCGTTCCGCTCGATCGAGATCGCCGCGAAGATGGCGCCCGCCGATTGCCTGATCGGCGCCGGCACCGTGCTCAGCACGGAAGACGTGGATGCGCTGGACGCCGCCGGTGGCAAGCTGATGGTCAGCCCCAACGCCGATGCCGACGTCATCACCGCCGCGCGCGTCAAGGGCATGGTGACGATGCCGGGCGTTCTGACTCCGACCGAGGCTTTGGTTGCCGCAAAAGCCGGAGCAACCGGGCTGAAGTTCTTTCCCGCCAGCATCATCGGCCCGTCCGGCATCAAAGCGATCCGGACGATCCTGCCGAAGGATCTGGTCATTGCCGCCGTTGGTGGCGTCTCGGACAAGAATTTCGCCGACTATACCAACGCCGGCATCCTCGCTTTCGGGCTTGGCACCAGTCTCTACAAGCCCGGCATGACGGCTGCGGAGGTGCGCGAGCGCGCCATCGTCACAGTTTCGGCCTATGATGCAGCAATTGGAGGATAAAAGCATGGCGACCGTTTTTCCCTTTGCCGGACGTGTTCTTGACGAAACGCCGATGACGCTTGGCGAAGGCCCGACTTTCGACCCGGTGACCGGCACGGCCTGGTGGTTCAATATCATCGGGCGCGAACTGCATGAATTGCATCTCGCTTCCGGCCGCAAAACGGTGCACGCCCTGCCCTTCATGGGCAGCGCACTGGCGAAAATCAGCGACCACAAGCAATTGATCGCCTCCGATGACGGCCTTTTCCTTCGCGATACGGCAACCGGCGTGTTGACGCTGCATGCGGAGCTTGAAAAGGACATGCCCGACAACCGCTCGAATGACGGGCGTATGCATCCCTCGGGCGCGCTGTGGATCGGCACCATGGGCCGCAAGGCGCAAATCGGCGCGGGCAGCATCTACCACGTTGCCAGGGGAACCGTGACCAAGCTGTTTGCCGATGTCAGCATTCCAAATTCGATCTGCTTTTCGCCCGATGGCGCGACCGGATATTACGTCGACACCAAGGTCAACGAGCTGATGAGGGTGCCGCTCAATGCCGAGACGGGACTTCCCACCGGCAAGGCAGAGGTGTTCATTGACACCGCCGGCATCGACGGTGGCGTCGACGGATCGGTCTGCGATGCGGAAGGGCATATCTGGAACGCCCGCTGGGGGATGGGTGCGGTCGATCGTTACGATGCCGACGGCAACCACATCGAACGCTATCTGGTGCCAGCGGGACAGACGACCTGCCCGGCCTTCATCGGCCCCGATGCGTCGCGCCTTCTCGTCACATCCGCCCGCGAAAATCTTGACGACGACGCCATTGCCGCCAATCCGCAGCACGGAAAGACATTCGAGCTCGGGATTGAGGTGAAGGGCAGGTTCGAGCCGCTCTACCGGTTGTGAAGCGCGGCGCGTGCCGCCTTCTCATTCCTGTGCTCGTCACAGGGATGAGGTTGGGGAGGTCCCTACAGCCTTATGTGCAAGGCCACTCCATTTCTCAGGGAATATCCGACAGGATCTCGCGATAGTTCTCGTGAAGGTAACGCTGCGTGGCGGCGGCATCGGCGGGGCGGCCGTAAAAATAGCCCTGCCCCATAGCGCAGCCGAGCGCGCGCAGTTTTTCCTCTTCCGCCTGCTCCTCGATACCCTCCGCGACGACCTCGAGATCAAGCCCTTCGCACATGGCGACGATGGCCTTGATGATATGTTCCGAAGGACGGTCGCTGCTGATGCGGGAGACAAAGGCGCGGTCGATCTTGACCTTGTCGAAGGTGAAGTCGCGCAGGCGGCCAAGGCTCGACTGGCCCGTGCCGAAATCGTCAAGAGAGATACGAACACCCGCACCCTGCAATTCGCTGATGATGCGCTGCGCGGTATCGGCGGAAGTCATGACAGCGGTTTCGGTTATTTCAAGCTCCAGCCGGTGCGGATCAAGGCCGACACGCGACAGGATGGACAGAATATTATCCGCTGTGCCTGGGTCCATCAATTGCGCGGACGACAGGTTGAAGGACAGGAAAAGCTCTCGCGGCCAGAACAGCGCCGCTTCCGCCGCCTTCCTCAGCAGCGCTTCCGACAGCGCGTCGATGAAACCGCGTTCTTCGGCCAGCGGCACGAAAACGGCGGGCGACACGAAACCGAGATCGGGGTCGTTCCAGCGGGCGAGTGCCTCGAAACCGATGACCTTCGCTTCTTCCAGCCTGACGATGGGCTGGAAATGCACGTCGATCGCATCGGTGATGATGGCGTTCCGCAACGCCTGTTCCAGCTGGGTGGCGCGCTTCATTTCCTGCGCAATCTCGCGCGAATAGACCGTTATCTGTCCACGGCCACGGCGCTTGGAGCGGTAAAGCGCGGTCTCGGCGCTTTTCAGCAAATCCTCGAAATCATCGCCGGCGAAGGGATAGATGGCAAAACCGAAGGATGAGGAAAGCCGGACGTTGCGGTCGCCGAGGTCGTAAGGCGCAGAAAGCACGTCCTTGATCATGTTGCCGATGCGCTCTGCGCCGGTGCGTTCGAATACCAGCGGCAGCACGAAGGCGAACTCGTCGCCATCATGGCGCGTCACGGCGGCGCCATCGGGAATGCAAGCCTTCAGCCGATGCGCGACCTGGCACAAAATCTCGTCGCCCGCCTGCACGCCGAAAAGATCGTTGATGGGTTTGAAGCCGTCAATATTCGCAATGCCGACGGTGAAGGGCGCGGGATCGCTGGAACGCTCGCTGGCGAGCATGCGGATCTTGTCCCGCAAACGGTAACGATTGCCAAGCCCCGTCAGCGGATCGCTGTAAGCCATCGCCTGCAGCTCGTTCTGGCTGACGTGCAACGCCTGCGGCTCTGCCCGTTTCATTCCTGCATCTCGTGAATCCCGTGTCGACCGCGATCACAATGCAGGGCAAGTATTAAAAAAGCCATAGAACCGCGCACCGAAAATGCGGCGGCGTCTCCGCAATGCCAGCGGCTCGAACACAAAAAGCTGAAATGGAGGAGCTTCAGGCTTGCAGCCGCAGGGCATCCTTGCCGAAAAGGCGCAGAAAAACGGCATCGACCATATCGGGACTGACGGGTTTCAGCAGCATGTCTTCCATGCCCGCCGCCAGGCATTTGTCGAGATCGCCCTCGAAAGCGTGGGTGATGACGCCGACGATGGGAATGCGCTCGTCGCCGGCCAGTGCACGCATACGGCGGGCGACCTCGAAACCGTCGATATCGCCAAGCGTGGTGTCGAGCAGGACGACGGACGGTGCCTGCTCCTCAAAAAGACGCAACGCCTCCTCACCCGACGTGGCAAGCCGCCAGGAAAGCCCCAATCCCTCGAGGATTTGTGAGAAGACGATCTGGTTGACCCTGTTGTCCTCGACGAGAAGTATCTCGCAGACGCCGCCGGTCTTGAGGATTTTGGGCAGGTCTTCGGTCATGATCTCCCAGTCCTCGTCGGAGGATTTTTGCTTCGGAGACGATTTGAGGCCGACGGCGAGATAATGCAGCAGCGAAGCATCGATCTCCTCTTCCTCGATGGTGACGACCGGCAGGTCATGCGCAGCCGCGATATCGAGGCATGTGACACTCATCTGGGCGTCGACGACGACGACATCGATGCCGACGCCTGCGGAAGCGGCGATATCGATGAAACTTCGCTGTTCTTCCTCGCTCCTCACCACGGCATGATCCATGCCGCTCGCGGCCAGCCGGTGGCAGGCGGCTTCGGCAAAGCGCCCGTTTCCGGAAACCACCAGCACTGCCTTGCTTTTCAGCAGACCGCCTGCGGAATCGCGATCTTCATCCTTGCCATAGGTGGAGGCGACGAAATCGACATGTTCGAGCGAGGGGATGACGGGCATGCCGTTCGCGTCGATGGTGGCGAGCGCGGTCACGTCCTCCATCGTCGTGACCAGAAAATGCCGGCCAGGCCGACCCACCCGCTGCTTGCGGGTAATCGTCAGCACCTCTTCACCATTCGCGCGCCTCACCCTTTCGGGAAGGATGCTCGGCGTGCCGCTGTCCAGCACCATGCGATCGGCAGCGTCGATCCGGCCTGCGACCTGGCGCGAATGCAGATCGAAAACCGTGCGGCCGAGAATGCTCTCTGCACTGGTCTCGACCATGGTGCAGGCGGCTTTATTTACGGCGACATAGGCGAGGTTCCGGTCCTTGACGAGGACCGGAAACGGCAGATTGTCGAGAATGTCTTCGATCAGCTGCACGCGTTCGAGGTCGATGCGCCACTGTTCTTCTCTTTTCTTCTGTTCGGAAATATCGGCAACGACGCTGATGCCCAGCCCGGAAGGCAGGCGGTTCATGACGAAGCGCAGGAAGCGCTCCCCCTTCAACCGCTCGGTTTTTTCAGACCTTTCCTTCCAGTGCAGCGCCAGCCGCTCGCCAATCCATTCCTCGCGTCCCAGCTGCCGGGCATTGGCGGACAGGCTTTCCGCTTCCAGAAGATAACAATCGTAAAGCGCGCTCAGATAGTCGCGCAGCCGCGCGCCCGGCCCGATAACGGCCTCTTGCAGTGGAAAAAAACTCAAAAGCTTCCGGCTTGCGAAAACGATGTGATCGTTCCGGTCGTAAACGACGATCGCCGCGCCAAGCGCGTCGCAAAGGGCATCAAGCATCACTGTATGAACGCCCGCGCCGGAGGACGCCAAATCACTCAACTGCAAACTCCCACCTGTTTTCAGGGTCAGGCTTATGTTTCTATTGGAATCGTCCGAGGCAAATGCCGGGATGAAACGGTAAATTCCGCAAAAGAGACATCAGGGTTCGCTACTTGAAGCAGTCTTGAGGGGAAGATGACGTTCACCCATATACGACGTCACACCACCCGGCGACGGGGGGCCTCGTTCCTGCAGTCATTTCAAGCCGCCTCACCATATGCAAGGCCGATTAAAGGCGGATTAACGCTTAACCTGACGTTGAACGGAAATGATCAAACGCCGGGCAGGCCGCAAAACATGTGCAAACTTTCACGACTTGAGTTTTTTGCTTTCGAAGCCGTGACGAATCCGCGAAAATGACGATCATGGCCATCAAGCAGCTTTCAGAAACCCTCATCAACCAGATCGCCGCCGGCGAGGTCATAGAAAGACCCTCCAGCGCCACGAAGGAGCTGGTGGAAAACGCCATCGACGCGGGCGCAACGCGCATCGAAATCGCCACGGCGGGCGGTGGCAAGGGACTGGTGCGCATCACCGATAACGGCTCCGGCATGTCGCCTGCCGATCTGGAGCTTGCGGTCCGACGCCATTGCACCTCGAAAATATCCACCACGCTTGACGATATCCGCACGCTTGGCTTTCGCGGCGAGGCCCTGCCCTCCATCGGCTCGGTTGCCAAGCTTTCCATCACCAGCCGGCAACACGGCGCAGAACAGGGTTCGGTGATCTCCGTCACCGGCGGCAAAGTCTCCGAGGTCCGGCCCGCCGCTGCCAATGCCGGCACCATCGTCGAGGTGCGCGACCTGTTTTTCGCGACGCCCGCACGGCTGAAATTCCTGAAAACGGAGCGAGCGGAGGCAGCCGCCATTACCGAAGTCGTCAAGCGGATGGCAATTGCCTTTCCGCATATCCGCTTCGTGCTGTCAGGCACCGACCGCTCCACACTTGAAATCCCCTCCACCGGCGACGATCATCTTGCCCGCATGGCGCAGATTCTCGGTGCCGAGTTCAAGGACAACGCCATCGAAATCGATGCCGGGCGCGAGGATGTAACGCTCTCCGGTTTTGCCGGCGTGCCGACCTTCAACCGCGGCAACTCGGCGCATCAATATGTCTTCGTCAACGGTCGCCCGGTGCAGGACAAATTGCTGTTGTCCGCCATTCGCGGTGCCTATGCCGAAACCGTACCGCACGGGCGATATCCGGTCGCAGTGCTGTCCCTGACGCTCGATCCCGCCTTTGTCGACGTGAACGTGCATCCGGCGAAATCAGATGTGCGCTTTCGCGATCCCGGCCTCGTTCGCGGACTGATCGTCGGTGCGATCCGCCAGGCGCTGACCCGCGACGGTGACAGGGCGGCGACGACTGGTGCCAGCCAGATGATGAACGCCTTTCGCCCCGGCTACAGCCCGTCCAATCTCCGACCGTCTGCCGCTGCGACATGGTCCGCCGCGGCCTCGCCTTCCCGACCGCTTGCCATTTCCGGGAACATGCAATTTGCCGAGGCCGTGCAATCGCGCTTTTCCGACATCACCATGCCGACCGCGCGGGCAGAACCCCGCGAGGTTTACGAGGCCTCGGCAAGCCCGTCGCTCGAACCGTCACAATATCCGCTCGGCGCTGCGCGGGCGCAGTTGCACCAGAATTACATCGTCGCGCAGACGGAAGACGGCCTCGTCATCGTCGATCAGCATGCGGCGCATGAACGGCTGGTGTTTGAGGAAATGCGCAATGCGCTGCATTCCAGACGCCCGCCTTCACAGGTGCTGCTCATTCCTGAGATCATCGACCTTCCCGAAGAGGATTGCGACCGGCTGATGGACCATGCGGCTGGTTTCGATGCACTGGGACTGGTCATCGAGCGTTTCGGGCCGGGGGCGGTCGCGGTTCGCGAAACGCCGGCGATGCTTGGCGAGGTCAACGTGCAGGGGCTGGTGCGGCAGCTTGCCGACGAGATCGCTGAATGGGACGCTGCCTCCACGCTTGCCAACAAGCTGGAATATGTCGCCGCCACCATGGCTTGCCACGGCTCGGTGCGTTCAGGGCGGCGCATGCGGCCGGAGGAGATGAACGCGCTTTTAAGGCAGATGGAAAACACGCCGGGTTCAGGACAGTGCAATCACGGTCGTCCGACCTATATTGAGCTAAAACTTTCCGATATAGAACGTCTCTTCGGCCGAAGCTGAGCCTTAACCCCGGGGGCAGCAGGCAGGGCTGGCCTTGGGCGTAGCTCAGCGATATAAATTCAAGGGACTGGAGCATCCGGATTGTTCAGGAGAACGCTACGCCGTTTCGGGCTGGATGCACTGACAGGACATAGCAGGAGACGAAAACGGATGAACAGATTTGAGGGAGGCGGAAACCGCATCGCCGTCATCGAATATCTCGACGGTGACTTCCGGATCGTGCAGACCGGCTCGCATGTCATATGCGCCATCACCGGCAAGACCATTCCGGTCGATGAGCTGCGCTACTGGAGCGTCGCCCGGCAGGAAGCCTATGTGGATGCCAGCGCCTCACTGGAGGCAGAGCGCAAGGCTGGTAATTTGCCAGCATAGTGTAGACGCGACGATGTAGTGAATATGCTTCGCGAGCACTGGTATTATAGAAAACACTAATTCACGCGAAAATTGAGGTATGCGATAGTTCTCTTGTTCAACGAGCAAAGGAACGATTCGTTATGATCACTGCCAGAATTAGATGCATCAATAAAACTGACAGAAGCAGCGCTTGGGAACGCATAAGAAGCGTCGGCGGCGTCAACCCGGACGGTAAGAACTGGAAACTTACGCTCAACGACGCAATCGTAGGCATCGAGAACAAAACTTACGCGTTCTATGTAGAACGTCCTGCAGGGGATAGGGTCAACGTAGTCGTGGCCAAAAGTGCTTATGGAAACAAGTATCTAAAAACTACATCAGACGGTGATCAACCAAATAACCTCCTAAGCTTGCCTGAATGCCCTTAAGACGAGTATGGCATAGCGCACTGAAATATAAATCTTTATTTTGGTGCGCCTACCACAAAATACTTGGTATATTTGTTAGAATGACGTCCGCGCATTTTCCCGCAGCAAACGGGCGCGGCAGTTCCGCACCGCCGTCTCGATGATCGTTGTGGCCGCATTGGGATCGTCGAACACCATGTCGACCTCGATCACCAGGCTGTTCCACAGCAATTCTTCCGCACGGCCATGGTGCCCGTTAAGACGCACGGCGTCCTTGGCCGTTGTCACCAGCTGCAAGTTTTCCTTATCCGCGTCCTGCAGAAGATCGGCGATCTCGTCATCGCTGAAATGGTGATGGTCAGGAAAGGAGCGCTGCAGCACGATTTCGCCACCAAGCCCCTCGACAGTTCGGAAAAACTTGGCGGGATCGGCGATACCAGCATAGGCCAGCACGCGCCTTCCCCTGAAATCCTGCGGTTCCTGCGGCTTTATCGCCGCGACGAAAACCGGTTTGGCGGCCTTTGCCGCGGTTCTGACCAGCGGATCGGCCGCATGGCCGTTACCGACCTTCAAGAGTCCGGTCATATGCCGCATCTGTTCGGCAAGCGGCGCCCGGACCGGGCCGCCCGGCACAAGATGGCCGTTGCCGATGCCACGCACCGTATCGATAACGACCAACGCATAATCCAATGTCAGGCGTGCGCTCTGGAAGCCATCATCCATGATGATGAGATCCACGCCCTCCTTCACCAGCCGATGTGCACCTTCCACCCGCTTGCGGGAGATGACCGTCACCGCCTCGCGGGCAAGCAGCAGAGGTTCATCGCCGACATCAGCGGAGCGGTGCTGCGCGGGATCTACGAGGGTCGTGACATCAAGTGTGCCGCCATAACCACGGCTCAGGAAGCCGGGTTTCAGGCCCTTTGCGGTGGCGGCTCGGGCGATTGCCATTGCGGTCGGCGTCTTTCCTGCACCACCTACGGTGAAGTTGCCGATGCAGATGACCGGAACGGGAACGCTCGCCCGTTTTGCCGTGCGCATCCGCCGGCCGGCAATATTGCCGTAGAGAAGGGAAAACGGTGATAACAGCCAGGCTTGCCAGCCTGCTTTCTGCCACCAGAAAGGCGGCGCTTCAGAAACCATATATGCCTGCTCCCGGCCGCATCACCCACGGCATTGCGCTTTAAATTCGATAAGTCACATGGGTATTTGCCAGAAAAAACCCTGAATTGCAAAACCCGGCTATACATGCGCAGCTTGTCTCTTCCCATCTTGTGCGACAAGTGGCGCGCACTGCGGGGACATGACCTAAACAACGCGTTCCGGAAGCAGGGTTTCCAGCGCGGTAATATCATCGAAACAATAATGGGCGTCGGCGCCAAGGCTTTCGCGCGAGCCGGTTCCGGTGAGAACGGCAATGCGCAATCCTGCGCCGGCATTTCTTGCCATGTGCAGATCGTGATTATTGTCGCCGACCACTGCCACGCGCGCAGGCGCAAGACCAATCGCGTCGCAGAAACCGAGAACCATGCCGGGTTGCGGCTTGGTGCCGTAACCGCTGTCATAACCCGCGACGAAATCGACATCGCTTTCGAAACCGAAACGGATCGCCGTCTGGCGGATGGAGTTTTCGTTGTCGCTGGAGGCGATGCCAAGCTTGTAGCCGCGTGCCTTGAGCCTTGCGAAAAATGCCTTGAGATCGGTGACCGGCACGGATTTATCCGCTGCTTCAGTGAATAGCCGGTCGAGCCGCGCAGTCAACTCCACGACATCGCAAGGCGAACCGGCGGCGACGAGACCGGCAGCTATCTCCGCCGTATTGCCGGCAGCCAAAAGACTGTCGGGCACCACATGCCCGGTAACCGGATCCATGCCGCAGGCGGCGAGAAGCTGGTCCGCAAGAACGGGATCGCCCTTGGCGGCAATCGCCGCAAGTTCGCGGTTCACCGGCCCCCAGCTTGCGTCATAACCCAACAGCGTACCGTCCTTGTCGAAAAGGACTGCGGCAATCGATCGGGTCGCATCAATCTCCATATCCGCTACCATGAACCGATGGCACTCCGCGGCTGCAGCTTGGCGGTGACTGTGAGCGGGTTGATGTAGGGCTCCAGCGCCTTGACGGTGGCGGAAAGCGCGCCGCGCATGTCCTGAATGACCCGGTTGCCGGCATCGATCATCTTGTAGCGTTCATTGTCGTTGACCAGGAGGTAATGCACCGCCTTGGCCAGCATCTCGACATCGCGGACGATGCGCCCGCCGCCGGCGCGGATCAGCTTCTGATAGGCCTCGCGGAAATTCTGTACATGCGCGCCTGACAGTACGGCGCAGCCCAGCATTGCCGGCTCCAGCGGGTTCTGCCCACCCTCGGCCGTCAGCGAACGGCCGACGAAAGCAAGTTCGGTGAGCCTCAGGTAAAGCCCCATTTCGCCAATGGAATCCCCGAGGAAGATATCGGTTTCCGGCGTGATCACATCGTTGCGGCTTCTGCGCGCCACGGTCAACCCCATGCCCTTCAGCATGGCTTCCACGTCGTCGCCGCGCTCGGGGTGGCGCGGCACGATGATGGTCAATTGACCGTTGCGCGACTTGATCGCCGCATGCACGGTGGCTGCTGCCTTCTCTTCACCGTCGAAGGTGGAGATCGCCGCCCATGTCTTGCGGGGGCCGATCTGCCTGCGATAGTGCTCGAGCAGAGCTTCGTCGCAAGGCGGCGGATCCGTATCTCCCTTGAGATTGCCGGATATCACCACCGGCCAGGAGCCGAGATCACGGAAGCGTTCGGCATCGACATCGGATTGCGCAACCACCAGCGCCAGCTTGGAGAACAGCGATTCCGCAATGTCGTGCCGGTTGTTCCAGCGGTCGAAGGAACGGTCTGAGAGCCGCGCATTGACCCGGATCTGCGGAATGTGCCGGCGCTCCAGCTCCATCATCGTCACCGGCCAGATTTCCGATTCAGCGGTGATGGCGGCATCCGGTGCCCAGTAGGCGAGGAAACGGTTGACCGCGATCTTGATGTCGAGCGGCACATATTGGTGGATCACATCATCGCCAAGCCGGGTACGGGTCAGCTCGGCCGAGGTGACGGTGCCTGTGGTCAAAAGCACGAAGATATCGCGCTTGCGTATTTCGCGGATCAGCGGAATGAGGGCGAGCGTTTCGCCGACACTTGCGGCATGGAACCAGACGAGCGGGCCACGGGGGCGCTCCGCGCTGGCGTAACCGAAACGTTCCAGACGGCGGCGCTTGTCTTCCTTGCCCTTTGCGGCCCGATAGGAAAGATAAGGCCGTGCAAACGGATAAGCGGCGATACCGGCAATCCTGTAACCGGAAAGAGCGAAACGTGCGATACGGCTGCTCATGACATTCTGCCCTTGATCATTCCGCGCAATGCCCTGCCCCTGTTCTTTGTTGTTATCGCCGCCTACTTCTTCTCAAATTGCGTCATTTTTTATCATCGGAAACAAAAGCGCGATCACGTTTTCTCGCAACCGAATTTCCTGCCTGCCATTCCGGGCAGGAATCACGGGAAAACTCGCCTTCACCCAATAGTATTACAACGCAAGGGCAAAAGGACTCAATTTTTATCGTCGGGATTGAGAAGACGGTGCATATGCACGATAAAATAACGCATATGGGCGTTATCAACAGTCATCTGCGCCTTGGATCTCCACGCGGTCAGCGCGGAAGCGTAGTCAGGATAGATGCCGACGATATCGAGCGCATTCAAATCCCGGAACTGAACATCCTGAAGATTTTCCAGTTCGCCGCCGAACACAAGGTGCAGCAGCTGTTTCTGTTTGCCAGATTCCGTCATGTCTTGTCTCTTTCTTAAGCTCTGAGAGCCCCTCATCTGCGGGATTTCCGGGCAAACGTCAACCATCGGACAGATGTGAAAACGCTTTCAAAAGCGCGGGAAGCGCATATTCTGCTGCAGCGCACAATGCGGGGTGGTTTACCTCGCGGCGATTGTACATCAGGGGTTTTCCGTCAAGTCCGACCAGACTGCCGCCTGCCCTTTCGAGGATCAGGTCTGCGGCGGCCAGATCCCACTCGTGCGAGTTCGCCTTGACCAGCGTTCCATCGATGCGGCCATCCGCCACCATCGCCAGCCGGTAGGCGAGCGAGGGCACATGCGGAATGCGCTTGACGGTGCTGCGCACCACTTCCGGCAGATGCGTAATCACGTCTTCCGGTGCGGCCAGATGGAAGACGCCGGTGTTTTCGCGGGCGGCTGAAATCGGCTTGCCGTTCTTCAGCGCTTCGCCGCCTTCAAGCGCGGTGAATTCCTCTGCGAGTGCAGGCGCAACAAGGGCGGCAACGACGGGTCGGCCCTCATGCACCACCGCGACGCTGACGCACCAGGTATCCCGCCCACCGATGAAGGCGCGCGTTCCGTCGATGGGATCGATGACGAAGACGGTGGAGCGGGCCAGCCTTGTCGTATCGTCATCCGTCTCTTCCGACAGCCAGCCATATTCCGGCCGGGCGGTACGCAGGATGGTTTCGAGAATTTCGTTTGCCGCGTAATCGGCCGCGCTGACCGGTGAAAGCCCGCCATTCTTCCACCAGACCTCGGGGTCCTTGCGGAAGAAACCGAGGGCCGTCTCGCCCGCCTTGCGTGCGGCTTCGAGGACCAGCCTCAGATCGGAAGCCCAGCGGGCCTCAGCCATATCGTTCATTTTGCCGTCTTTTCCGCGCGCCTCATACGGCGCGCCTGTTTTTCCCTTCGCACTTGCACACAAAGTGCTGGCGAAAACAACCCGCAGGTCGCCTCACTTGCCCGCGATCGTCATGCCTTCGATAGCAAGCGTCGGTGCTGCGACACCGTATTTACGGTCGATATCGTTAGCCGGCGTGACACGCATGAACATGTCCTTCAGGTTCGAAGCGATGGTGACCTCGGAAACCGCGAAGGATTTTTCACCATTCTCGATCCAGAAGCCGCTCGCACCGCAGCTATATTCACCGGTGAGCATATTGGCGCCATGGCCAATCAATTCGGTGACGTAAAAGCCGGTTCCGACGTCCCTCAGCAGATCTTCCGGCGAAATATCGCCTGGCTCCAGCGCAAGATTGGTTGAGGACGGCGATACCGAAGTGCCACCGCGCACGCCGCGACCGTTGGTTTCAAGGCCGAGTTCACGCGCTGCCGAGGTAGAGAGGAACCAATGCTTCAGCACCCCGTCCTCGATCATCGTCATCTTCTCGCCCCGGACACCCTCGCCATCGAAAGGACGCGACGAGGGGCCACGAACGATCTGCGGATCGTCCGTCAGATAAAGGCCCTTTTTCAGAACCTGCTGCCCCATCCTGTCGCGCAGGAAGCTGGTCTTGCGGGCAACGGAAGCGCCATTGATCGCGCCGGCAATGGCGCCGACGAAACCGCGCGCGATGCGGGGATCAAAAACCACGGTAATATTGCTGCCGGTATCGACCTGACGCGGGCCGACCCGCCGCACGACTTTTTCGCCGGCGCGGCGGCCGATCTCTTCGGCTGCATCCAGATCGGCGTAATAGAGGCGGCTGTCGAAATCGTAGTCGCGCTCCATCTTCGTGCCCTCGCCGGCGATGACACTGACGGAACGGCTGAAACGGCTGCCCATGTAGCTGCCGGAAAAACCGTGCGAGGTGGCAAGGACGAGGCCGCCCATGCCGCTCGATGCGCCAGCACCGGAGGAATTGCTGACGCCCTTGACGGCAAGCGCCGCCTCTTCCGAGGCGAGGGCTGCCTCACGCAATTGATCTGTAGAGACCTCGGTCGCATCGAAAAGCTCGAGATCGTCGTAGGAGGTTGCGAGCCGTTCCTTGTCTGCCAGGCAGGCGAAGGGGTCTTCCGGCGAAACCTTCGCCATGGCCACCGCCCGTTCCGCCAGGGTCTTCAGGTCGAAGCCGGGATTGGCCGAAACGCTCGCCACCCGCCGCCCGACGAAAACGCGAAGCGAAAAATCATCGCTTTCGGAGGATTCGGTACTTTCCACCTTGCCAAGCCGGACGCCGACCGATTGCGACCGAGAGCGGACGACGACGGCATCCGCCTCATCCGCGCCTGCAGCACGGGCAAGATCGACAAGCTCGCTGGCGCGATCGAGAAGTTTGGAAGAATCTATTTCTGAGGACATGAGTTGGCCTTTCATTCCTGTTCCATTTATTGTGCCATCAACCCCGCATCAAGGGCGAAACGCCGCTTTCTCCATCGACAAGGCTTTGTCGCCACCATATTCGAAAGTCAGCCAGCATGACCGAGCACGACGCTCTCTTTTCCGAACCCTTGCTGCTTCTGGCCGGCGCTGTCATCGCGGCGTCGATTTTCCGCAAACTCGGCCTTGGCACCGTGCTCGGTTATCTGGTGGCGGGCATCGTCATCGGGCCGTTCCTGCATCTGGTGACAGACGCGAAAGATATCTTCAACGTCTCGGAACTGGGCGTGGTTTTCCTGCTCTTCATCATCGGCCTCGAACTCAAGCCATCGCGCATATGGCAGATGCGGCGCGATATTTTAGGGCTGGGGCTGGCGCAGGTGCTGGTGACGGGCAGCGTGCTGGCATTGATTGCCTGGTGGGCCGGACTGATCGACGCGCGCGGCAGCCTCGTTGCGGGTTTCGGCCTTGCACTCTCCTCCACCGCCTTTGCGTTACAGATTCTTGAAGACGATGGCGACATGAATACGCGGCATGGCAACCGCTCCTTCTCGATCCTGCTGTTTCAGGATCTCGCTATCGTACCGCTTCTCGCCCTTGTGACCATTCTTTCCAACCGCCCGGACGTACCAACGGATTCGATGGCCTACGATCTCGTCGCCTCCGTTGTCGCGGTGGCGGGCATGGTGTTGGCCGGGCGTTATCTGCTGACGCCGATGTTCCAGATCATCGCCCGCACGGGTGCGCGGGAGGTGATGATCGCCGCCGCCCTCTTCGTCGTCATCGGTGCGGCCGCCATCATGGAGGCGGTTGGGCTTTCGATGGGCATGGGTGCGCTGCTGGCCGGGCTGATGCTGTCGGAATCTTCTTATCGGCACGAGCTGGAAGCCGATATCGAGCCGTTTCGCGGGCTGTTTCTGGCGCTGTTCTTCATGGCTGTCGGCATGTCGCTGCACATCAACATCGTCTACGAGCACATTCTTCTCATCCTGATCGCCGTGCCGGCGATGATGGCTGTGAAGGCGGCCGTAATCTATGGGCTATGCCGCATCGCCGGTTCATCCCGTTATGCATCGAGCCGTATCGCGCTGCTGCTGGCGCAGGGCGGCGAATTCGGTTTCGTGCTGTTTTCCACTGCCGCCGCCTCCCGCCTGTTTCCGCAGGCGACGGCTTCCATCCTTGTCGCCATCGTGACGCTTTCCATGGCGCTGACGCCGCTGCTGGCAGTGGTTTCTCGCCGGCTGACGGCGGAGGATGCCGATGAGGACACGCTGGACGAGGATTTTGACGGGGCTGGCGCCGATGTGCTGATGATCGGCTTTTCGCGCTTCGGCCAGATCGCCTCGCAAATCCTGCTTGCCGGTGGGCGCGACGTGACTGTCATCGACAGTTCGGCCGATCGTGTACGTCAGGCTTCCCGCTTCGGTTTCCGCATCTTTTTTGGCGATGGTACACGCAAGGACGTGTTGATCGCGGCTGGCATAGAGCGCGCCGATCTCGTGGCGGTCTGCACCCATAAAAAGGAAGTCACCGACCGCATCATCGACATGATCCAGTCGGAATTTCCAAGCGTGCGCATCTATGCCCGCTCCTATGACCGCATTCATTCCCTCGATCTCAGGAAAAAGGGCGTGGAATACGAAATCCGCGAGACGCTGGAATCCGGCCTGCTGTTTGGCCGCCGCATTCTGGAAGGGCTGGACATGGACGGCGAAAGGGCGCTTGCCATTTCCGACGACATACGCGAGCGCGACGAGGAGAGATTGCAGCTACAGGCCGTGGAAGGGCTCGCCGCCGGCAGGCAGATGCTGCACAACAAGCCGGTGCGCGAAGTGAAGCCCGAGCCACTGATGAAGCCGAAGAACAAGGTGGAAAAGCGCGAGGAAGAAGAGGACGAAGACGAGGGTGAAATAGCAGTCACCCACTAAGCGGCACGCGCTCGCCCATAGCGAATACTCAAGGAGTACCGCTCAAGCCTCCACGCCCTGCCCGCGATGGAACAGTTCCACCTGCATTTCGATCTGCCGTTTCAGATCATCCTTGATCCCGGCGGAAGCGTTCAGAACTTCTTCCGATTTGAGGAAATCCAGCACGCCGAAACGGTGCACCGGTGGGCGCAGGAAAATATGCGGCGGGCGCAATCTGAGTTTCAGGGCAATGGCCGCCTGCATCATCAGCTGACTGGCGCCGAACAGGCTGTCCAGCCGGTTCGGCATGGTGGTGCCATCACCTTCAGGGCCTCCAACCACATCGATGCCGACGATGATATCGGCCTGATCCATCAGATGCTCATAGGGCACAGGATTGAAGATGCCGCCATCGATCATGATGCGGCCGTTGACGCGCACCGGCATGAATAGAGCCGGAATAGCCGCAGAAGCCGCCAGCGCCTGAATGATCTCGCCGGTTTCCACCACCACTTCGGTCTGCGCATAATAATCCGTGGTCACCACTTTCAGGGGAATGGCAAGTTCGGAAAAATCCTTCGGCAGGGCCTGCGGCATCAAGGCGTGCAGAATGAGTTCGAGATTGAACTGGCCAAGACGAAAGCCATCGACCGCATGGCGCATGGATGCGGGGCCAAGGCTCCAGAGACGGTTGGCGACCGAACCCTTCCGCCCCATGAGTTCAAGCGTATATTCGCGGATTTCCTTGCCGCTCATGCCGGCCGCCATGCCTGCTGCGATGATGGAGCCGATGGAGGAGCCGGAAAGCGCGACCGGGCGAATGCCTAGTTCGTCGAATGCCTCGATGACGTTGATGTGGCAGATGCCGCGTGCGCCACCGCCGCCGAGCGCCAGGCCGAATGTCGGCTCATGACCGATCTCGCGGCTGGCATCGATTGCCTCTTGCCCGGCGTGAACCATTGTGACGCTGTCGTTTACACCCTGCTCCATGCCAAATACCCAAGACCCTTTCCACGGCAAAGCCTCTGCCTATTCGGCAAACAAGACAAGACCGTGACGTGACGGGAAGTGCTGCCGTCAGAGCGTTTTCGCTTTTCTTCAAATCGCGAAAACACTCTAACTCTTTGTTTTGCGGCATTTCCGCACGGAAACCGGGGCCGTTTTTTGCTGGAAATGCTCTAGGGCTCGTAGCGGTAGAAGTGCATTTTCGAGTCACCGAAGATGCGGCTTTCGAGCGGTTTGAACACCGGCTCGACATTGACCACAACATCGCCGCGCTCTTCCAGAATGGCGAGCGCACCGGGTGCCAGCCAGCCGCCAGCATGGGCAGCAGCAAATGCCTTCTCCCCGTGGCCCTGGCCATAGGGCGGATCGGCGAACAGTAGATCGAAGGGCTCGATATTGTTGACGCCGCCAAGCTTGGTCGCGTCACGCCGCAGGATGCGGGCACGCCCATGCAGCCCCAGCGCATCGATATTTTCCCACAACAGCCCCCTGCCCTCAACGCCGTTTTCGACGAAGAGCGCCACACGACAGCCACGCGAAAGCGCCTCCAGCCCGACCGCGCCCGTTCCGGCAAAAACGTCCAGAACGCGCGTACCGTCAAGACTTTCCGGATAGGCGTGGCTTAGAATATTGAAGAGGCTTTCCCGTGTCCTGTCGATTGTCGGACGAATGGAATTTGTTTTCGGCGCGGCCAGATTTCGGCCGCGGAACTCACCGCCTACGATCCGCATTACGTGTCATTCCCCTGCCACCAGAAGGTTTGCCACCCGGGCCTTTGCCGCCCGGTTTGCCGCCGCCGGGGCCGCTACCGCCACCGGGGCCTTTGCCCTTGCCTGAAAAACCCGAACGTTCGCCACGTTCACCCGGTTTTCCAAAAGAAGGCTTGCCCGATGAGGGCCTGCCGCCGGGTTTTCCACCCGGTTTTGCGCCTCTTGGCTTGTCACCGAAAGGCCGGTCGCCGCGTGGGCGATCACCGTCTTCGCGGGGCTTGTCGCGGAACGGACGCTCACCGAAAGGTTTCTCACCACGTGCTGTGCGATCTCCGAAGCTCTTCTCGCCGCGTGGGCGGTCGCTGCGCGGGCGATCACCCTCCTCACGTGGCTTGTCACGGAACGGACGGTCGCCAAACGGTTTTCCACCGCGTGCGGGGCGATCTCCGAAGCTCTTCTCGCCGCGAGGACCGTCGCCACGCGGGCGATCTCCCGCTTCACGTGGCTTGTCACGGAACGGGCGGTCACCGAAGGATTTCCCGCCGCGATCTCCAAAGCTCTTTCCACCGCGCGGGCCGTCGCCACGTCCACGACCGCCTTCCTCTTCGCGCGGGGAATCCGAACGGATCCACTCGCCCTCGGAATCGGCATGCCTGACGACGTTGCGGCGCGCTTCCGCCTGGGCGGATGGCTTCTTGAACAGGCTTTCCGCTTCCGCGCGGGCAGAAGACTTCCGCTCCTTGCCATCACGGGTGGGCTTTGCGCCGGGCGCCATCCAGACATTGGCCGTGCGACTGGTGCCGGCGGGCGGGCGGGCGGGGCGGCGTTCTTCGCCATCCTCTTCGCCACGGGTTTTCGCGCCGAATTTCCCGGCAGGTTTGCCACCGAACTTGCCGGCTGGCTTGTCACCGCGCTTGGTGTCGAGACGGCCGAGCGCCTTTTCGCGGCGATCTTCCGGTTTGCCGGCAGCCCTGTCGAAACGCGGCTTGCCTTCCGGCGCATCGCTCTTTGCCCATTCGGACCGGGGCGCGCGCTTGGGCGTATTTTCTTCTTCATCGTCGGCGACAGGCGCATCGTAGATCGGCGCGTCGAAATTGGCGCCGGATTGTTCGATGAGGCGCGGACCAAGCTGGTCACGCAGCATGCGGCCACGCACTTCAAGCACCTTGCCTTCAGGCAGATCGCCAAGCTGGAACGGGCCGTAGGAGATACGGATCAGGCGGTTGACCTCAAGGCCGAGCGCGCCGAGCACGTTCTTGATCTCGCGGTTCTTGCCTTCGCGCAGACCCATGGTGATCCAGACGTTGTGACCCTGGGTGCGGTCGAGCGTCGCGTCGATAGCGCCATAAAGCACGCCGTCGACGGCAATGCCTTCCTTCAGCTTGTCGAGCGCTGCCTGATCGACCTCGCCATGGGCGCGCACGCGGTAGCGGCGCAGCCAGCCGGTCGTCGGCAGTTCCAGCACGCGGGAGAGACCGCCATCATTGGTCAACAGCAGCAGGCCTTCGGTATTGATGTCGAGGCGGCCGATAGAGAGCACACGCGGCAATTCACCCGGCAGATTGTCGAAAACGGTCGGGCGGCCTTCCGGGTCGGAATTGGTCGTCACCAGGCCAGCGGGCTTGTGGTAAAGCCACAGGCGCGTGCGCTCAGCCCCGCGGATGGGCATGCCATCCACTTCGATCTTGTCGGAAAGAGTCGCGTTCATCACCGGGGTGTCCAGCTTGACGCCGTTCAGCGACACGCGGCCTTCCATGATCATGCGCTCGATATCGCGGCGCGAGGCAACGCCGGCGCGCGCCATGATCTTGGAAATGCGCTCTGGCTTGGTGCCCATAACGGCTTCCTGCACCGGAGCCGCCTTGGCTTCTACCGGTTTCTTTTCACGCTCTGCGGCGGGCTTGCCGGGGCCTTTCGGCTTCTTGTCGCGGCTAAAAGTCTTGCCACCGTCACGCTTCGGCTTGTCTTTAAAAGTCATTTGCTGTTTGCCTGTTGTTTGGGCTGTCCTATCAGGTCCAAGCACAAGGGTTAAGAGGAAATTGAAACGCAATGGCCGAAAGGACGCATTTCATGGAACTGGCGCTGGCGGAAGCCCGTGCCGCCGGTGAGCGGCAGGAGGTTCCGATCGGCGCAGTCCTGGTTATGGACGGTCGCGTCATCGCCCGTTCCGGCAATCGCACCCGTGAATTGAACGATGTGACGGCACATGCCGAAATCGCCGTAATCCGCATGGCCTGCGAGGCGCTGGAACAAGAACGCCTGCCCGGTGCCGATCTCTATGTAACGCTGGAACCCTGCACCATGTGCGCGGCGGCGATCTCGTTTGCCCGCATCCGTCGTCTCTATTACGGTGCGGAAGACCCGAAGGGCGGCGCGGTGCATAGTGGCGTGCGCTTCTTCAGCCAGCCGACATGCCACCACGCGCCTGATGTGTATTCGGGGCTGGCGGAAAGCGAAAGTGCTGAAATTCTGCGGAAATTCTTTCGCGAGAAACGTCTCGACGAATAAGCAGCCGGCGGGAGATGCAATCTTTCCCGCAGGCCATAAGCCCTTCATTTTATCAGAAGGGGTTCCACCAGGGTTTGCCGGTGTTTGCCATCGCCGCTTCTTTCTTACGGCGCTTTTCCTTCTTCTGCTCCGGCTCACCGAGGTCAGTCAGCTGATCCTGCGGAACGCTACGATATTCCTGCGGCGGATCAGTCAGGAACTTGCGCTGGGCGTTGACGACAGAGCCACCCTGGGCATCTGCCTTGGCCTTGCGGAAGGCTTCCCATTTCTGGCTTTCGGTCATCTGGCCGGCCGTGCCGTTGCCGGCAAGCAGCGGTGAGCGGTAATGCGGATTGTTCTTATTGGCATCCGCCTCGTCGCGCAGGCGTTCACGGGTCTCTTCCGGCGATTCGACCCATTGCGGGTTGTTTTCGCGGCTGGCCATGTTCTGCTGCGGCGTCGTCAATTGCTCGGCGCGGGACTGGGCGGGGACAACCAGACCCGGACGCGGGCTGTATTTCAGGTTGCGTTTTTCCTGATCGTTGCCGGTGATCGAAGTCGCGTTGCCGAGGTCGTCTACAAGCTGTTCTGCCGCAGTCTTGCCCGTACCATAGGTCGGGCTCGTGCAGGCGCTGAGCAGCACGCCTATCGCCGTGATACCTGCAACCGTGCGGAACATGCTCAAACCCTGCGCGTTATCCTGCCCAAAAGCCTTCATCGTCTTCATAAAAACCCTTCCAGCCGTCCGTCCCATTGCGCCAGACATCGTCTTTCGGCAGGCGGTAGCCCGCATTGCCGTGCAAATCCGGCCATTTTCAGGCAGGTGTACCGGATGAAGAGCTAAAGCGCAATTCATCCGGCCATTTTCCTCGCGCATCGGCCCGAAACTCGAAATCGATTTTTCGACAGGAACGATGCGCAGCAGCTTTAAATCATCCCAGCGCGGCAAGCTCGCGCAGTGCCGCCGCATCACGGGCCGAAACCTCCGGATAGTCCGGATCGGAACCGACATCGGTGGTGATACGCCAGGAGCGTGCGCATTTTGCGCCTTCCGCCAGCTTCTGCTCGACCACGACCTTTGCGACCTCCGGCAAGCGGAAGCCATCGGCAGGGCCTTCATCGCCGACCACCGAAATGGCCGAGGTGATGCAGATTTCGGCAAAATCCTGCCCGGAGAGAGCCGCCAGAAGATCGGCGTCGGCAATGTGCACGATGGGCGCTGCCTCAAGCGAGGAGCCGATACGCTTTTCACGACGTTCCACTTCGAGCGCACCGGTGACGACCGTGCGGACCTTGCGGATTTTCTCCCACTTCGCTTCCAGCGCGTCGTTGTTCCACTCCGCCGGAATTTCCGGGAACTGGGCGAGATGCACCGATTCCACATCCGGATAGCGCGAAAGCCATGCTTCTTCAGTGGTGAAGGGCAGCATGGGCGCAAGCCATGTGACGAGGCAATCGAACAGCTTGGCGATGACCGACAGCGATGCACGGCGCTTCAGCGACGACGGCGCGTCACAATAAAGCGTGTCCTTGCGGATGTCGAAGTAGAAAGCCGACAGCTCCACATTTGCGAAATCGATCAGGGCGCGGGCGATCTTCTTGAAGTCGAAGGCGTCGTACCCGTCGCGCACGACCTTATCCAGCTCGGACAGGCGGTGCAGCACCAGCTTTTCCAGTTCCGGCAGATCGGCATAGGCGATCTCCTCGCCCTTGTCGTGGGCAAGCGTGCCGAGCATCCAGCGCACGGTGTTGCGCAGCTTGCGATACGCGTCGATATTGGTCTGGATGATGGCCTTGCCCAGACGCTGGTCTTCCCAGTAATCGGTCGTCATGACCCACAGGCGCAGGATATCCGCGCCGGACTCTTTCATCACGTCCTGTGGTGCAACAACGTTGCCGAGAGACTTGGACTGCTTGCGGCCCTGCTCGTCCATGGTGAAGCCATGGGTGACGACGGCGTTATAAGGCGCGCGGCCACGCGTCGCGCAGCTTTCCAGCAGCGACGAATGGAACCAGCCGCGATGCTGGTCCGAGCCTTCGAGATAGACATCCGCCGGCCACTTCATGTCCGGGCGGTCTTCCAGCGTGAAGGTATGGGTGCAGCCGCTATCGAACCACACATCGAGGATGTCCATGACCTGCTGCCATCTGGCGTGGTCATGGTCATTGCCGAGGAAACGTTCCTTGGCGCCTTCGGCGAACCAGGCATCCGCACCTTCAGCCTCGAAGGCCTCGAGGATGCGGGCGTTGACAGCCTCGTCGACCAGAACCTCACCCTGCTCGTCGGCGAAGACCGCGATCGGCACGCCCCAGCTGCGCTGGCGCGACAGAACCCAGTCGGGCCGACCTTCGATCATGGCGCGCAGGCGGTTCTGGCCGGATGCCGGAACGAAACGGGTCTGGTCGATGGCATCAAGCGAACGCGAGCGCAGCGTCGTCCCGTCGCCCAGTTCCTTGTCCATATAGACAAACCACTGCGGCGTGTTGCGGAAGATCACCGGCTTCTTGGAGCGCCAGCTATGCGGATAGCTGTGCTTCAGACGGCCGCGCGCGAACAGGTTGTTGGCCGCGATCAGCGCCTTGATGACGCGCTCGTTGGCATCGCCCTTCTTGCCGTTATCATCCATGACGCGGGCCGCACCGCCTTCGGCAGACGGGCCGAAACCGGGTGCGTCCTCGGTATAGAAACCGTCATCGCCAACGGGGAACGGGATGGCCGGCGAAACGCCGCGCGCTTCCAGCTCACGCTGATGCGCGGTCCAGACGTCAAAGTCCTCGCGGCCATGGCTCGGCGCGGTGTGCACGAAGCCCGTGCCTGCATCGTCGGTGACATGGTCGCCATCGAGAAGCGGAACCGGGAAATCGTAGCCAAGCGACGCCAAAGGATGGGCGCAGGTGATGGCGGCCAGTTCTTCAGCTTTCACATCGCGCACGAACTTGAAGGTCACCTTCGCCTTGGCAGCAGCCTCATCGGCAAGCTTTCTGGCGAAGATCAGCTTTTCACCCGGCTGCGGACCGAAATCGTTCTGCGCGCTTTCGACTTCGAACAGGCCATATTCGACCCTCGAGGAGAAGGCGATGGCGCGGTTGCCGGGGATGGTCCACGGCGTGGTTGTCCAGATGACGACAGAGACGCCGGAAAGAGCTGGCGCAGCGTCCTTCACCGGGAACTTCACCCAGATCATGTCGCTTTCAACGTCGTGATACTCGACCTCGGCTTCCGCCAGCGCCGTGCGCTCGACAACCGACCACATGATCGGCTTGGAACCGCGATAGAGCTGGCCGCTCTTGGCGATCTTCAGCAGTTCGCCGGCGATGCGGGCTTCCGCGTGGAAGTTCATGGTTGTGTAGGGGTTTTCGAAGTCACCCTCGATGCCGAGGCGCTTGAACTCTTCCGACTGAACCTTGATCCAGCCAGCAGCGAACTCGCGGCACTCCTTGCGGAATTCGTTGACCGGAACCTCGTCCTTGTTCTTGCCCTTGGCGCGGTAGGCTTCCTCGATCTTCCATTCGATCGGCAGGCCGTGGCAATCCCAGCCAGGCACGTAATTGGCGTCGAAACCGCGCATCTGGAACGAGCGGGTGATGACGTCTTTCAGGATCTTGTTCAGCGCATGGCCGATGTGGATGTTGCCGTTGGCATAGGGCGGGCCATCATGCAGCACGAATTTCTCGCGACCGGCGGCGGATGCGCGGAGCTTTTTATACAGGCCCATTTCCTGCCAGCGCTTCACCGTTTCCGGTTCTTTCTGCGGCAGGCCGGCACGCATCGGGAAATCCGTCTGCGGCAAATAGAGGGTCGAGGAATAGTCGAATTTTTCTGCGGTGTCGCTCATAATTGTACCGTTGTTGCGCGCCGTGTCGGTCGCGCCGTCTCAATTTCAAAGAGGGCAAATACGGAAAGCGCCATGTCAAATGCCATGACGAGCGCCAAAATCCCGGACCTTCCGGCTCTTCAGAGCGGGCGGAAGGCCGGGCCAATAATTCGGCCTATCTGAACTTTAAACAGCAACCGGTATTGGGACATGGCCGGTTGTTTATGCGGTTTTCCGGCAAAAAGGAAGTGAAAAGCGACGACAATCCGGGACAGGATTATCTGCCCGCTCAAAATGCTATCTTCGCATCCAATTCACTGAGCGGCCGCACGCCTGACAGCATCGCCCGCGCCTCTTCCTCATCCCGCCTGATCTGCGCGACCAGCGGGTCCAAGCCGTCAAATTTCAGCTCGTTACGCAGGTGCCCGAAGAAGGATACCGAACACACCTCACCGTAGAGATCACCGGAAAAATCGAAGACGTAGGTTTCCAGAAGTGCCGCACCGTTATCGGTGACCGTCGGGCGGTAACCGAAGCTTGCAACGCCATCGTAAATCGCCCCGTCGGGGCGGCGGAACCGCACGGCATAGATGCCGGCTTTCAGCTCCGTTTCGGGTGAAAGCGCCATGTTGGCCGTTGGGTAACCCAGAGTTCGCCCCAGCTTCTGGCCGCCGATGACTTCACTTTCCACCGTGAAACGATACCCGAGTTGTCCGGCGGCACCTGCCACATCTCCTTCGCACAGAAGCGAGCGGATACGGCTCGAGGAGACGACATCCGCGCCCTCGTCGCGAAAGGCATCCACGAGCGTCACGTCGAAGCCGTTGCGCTTGCCGGCCGCCATCAGAAATGCCGGGCCACCTTCGCGGCCCTTGCCGAAATGAAAATCAAAGCCGGTGACGACTGCGCTGGCGCCCAGCCAGTCGACCAGAATGGAATTGACGAACTCTTCCGCCGAGCGCTGCGAAAACTCGCGGTCGAAGGGGTATTCGATGACCGAGCGGAAACCGATGGCCTCGAGAATACGTGCCTTCAACGGCGCAGGCGTCAGGCGGAAGACCGGCGTTTCGGGGCGGAAGACGGAACGGGGATGCGGTTCGAAGGTCAGCACCAGTGCCGGTACGCCACGCGCCTCGGCCAGTTCCAGCGCACGGTCCAGAACGGCACGGTGGCCGCGATGCACACCATCGAAATTGCCGATCGCGATGACGCCGCCGCGCAAGCCTTCAGGCAGCGGCTCCTTTTTTTCATTGCGATGAAAGACGGTCATTGCAGTCGATCCATTGTTTACGCCGGCTTACGCCAGACGTTTCCTAGGCAAGGCGGGGCATCCACCAGCCGGGAGCCGCGCCCTGCCCCTTCAGATAGGCGTTCAGAAGCGCCTCGTCCGTCTGGCCATTCAGCGTATATTCGGCGGCGTGAATGCCGCCGCTGATATAAAGAAGGTTGAGGCCGCTCGCAATTGCGCCCTTCACATCCGTCGGCATGCCATCGCCGATGGCGAGCACGCGATCCTTCGGGAAATCGCCGCGCACTTCTTTCGCCGCCGCGAGGCAGGCTTCATAGATCGGCGCGTGCGGTTTGCCGGCAATACGGACTTCGCCGCCAAGCTGTTCGTAATATGCGGCCATGGCGCCGGCGCAGGGAATGATGCGCTCGCCGCGCTCTACCACCAGATCGGGGTTGGCGCAGATCATCGGCGCCTTGCGGGCGATGAAGCCTTTCAACATTTCCGTATAGTCTTCCGGCGTTTCCGTCTCGTCATCGAAGAAACCGGTGCAGACGACGGATTCCGCTTCCGCCTCGCCGACCCGTTCGACATCGAGACCTTCCAGCAGCGGCATGTCACGCTCGGGGCCGAGCAGAAAGACTTTTCTTGGGCCTTCCGCGATCAGGCCCCGGGTGACGTCTCCCGATGTGATGATGCGGTCATAGGCCTCATCCGGCACGCCGAGAACGCGAAGCTGGGCGATGACACCGGGGGCCGGACGCGGCGAATTGGTGATGAGCACCACGGTCTTGCCGGCCTTGCGCGCGTCGTGCAGCGCAACCGCCGCATCCGGGAAAGCGCTAACGCCATTATGCAGCACGCCCCAGACATCCGAAAGAACAACGTCGAACCCATCAGTGATTTCGCCGAGGGTGAGAATGCGATGGGCCATGATATGCTTTCCGGGTGCGAAAAAAGGGTGTGCGTCACATGGCAAAGCAGGACGCCGATGGCAAGGAAAAAAGCGGTGCCAGACCTGCCTCCGGCCCACCGGCCACCATCCGAACATAAAACCCCTCTACGCCAAAAACGAAGGTTGCCTGAAAAAGAGCGATCTGTCCTCGCCCGTCAGAGCGTGGAAATTTTCTGTCATGGAACGCTGGTAACCATAGGCCGTGAAATTTTTCCGGCAGTGCGTTCTTGACTCCGGGGGGACGCCTCCTTATCTCGGCTTTGCTGGCACTCCAACAAGAGGAGTGCTAACACCCATCACGTGAACCTGCAAAAGGTTCCTGAAGTCATTTGATCGAGGGATTAGGCAATGACAAGCACCAATTTCCGCCCGCTTCATGATCGCGTCGTCGTTCGTCGCGTTGAGTCCGAAGCAAAGACCAAGGGCGGCATCATCATTCCCGATACCGCCAAGGAAAAGCCGCAGGAAGGCGAAATCGTCGCCGTCGGTTCCGGCGCTCGCGATGAGGCCGGCAAGGTCGTCGCTCTCGACGTCAAGGTTGGCGATCGCGTCCTGTTCGGCAAGTGGTCGGGCACCGAAGTCAAGCTCGACGGCGAAGACCTTCTGATCATGAAGGAAGCCGACATCATGGGTATCATCGGCTGATTTCGCCGCACCCATCGTTTCCTTAAATTTCAAGCCGGACCCCGTCCGGCCATTCGAAACCAGGAGTTTTGAAAATGGCAGCCAAAGAAGTCAAATTCGGCCGCACAGCGCGCGAAAAGATGCTCAAGGGCGTCGACATTCTCGCTGATGCAGTGAAGGTCACCCTCGGCCCGAAGGGTCGTAACGTCGTTATCGACAAGTCCTTCGGCGCACCGCGCATCACCAAGGACGGCGTTTCTGTCGCCAAGGAAATCGAACTCGAAGACAAGTTCGAGAACATGGGCGCACAGCTCGTTCGCGAAGTTGCCTCCAAGACCAACGACATCGCCGGTGACGGCACCACCACCGCAACGGTTCTGGCCCAGGCCATCGTTCGCGAAGGTGCAAAGGCAGTTGCTGCCGGCATGAACCCGATGGACCTCAAGCGCGGTATCGATCTGGCCGTTGCAGAAGTCGTCAAGGACCTTCAGGCCAAGGCCAAGAAGATCAACACTTCGGAAGAAGTTGCACAGGTCGGCACGATCTCTGCAAACGGCGAGCGTCAGATCGGTCTCGACATTGCTGAAGCAATGCAGCGCGTCGGCAACGAAGGCGTCATCACCGTTGAAGAAGCCAAGACCGCTGAAACCGAACTCGAAGTCGTCGAAGGCATGCAGTTCGACCGCGGCTACCTGTCGCCTTACTTCGTGACCAACCCGGAAAAGATGGTTGCGGACCTCGAAGACGCATACATCCTTCTGCACGAAAAGAAGCTCTCGAACCTCCAGGCCATGCTGCCTGTTCTCGAAGCTGTCGTTCAGACCGGCAAGCCGCTCGTCATCATCGCTGAAGACGTAGAAGGCGAAGCCCTTGCAACGCTCGTCGTCAACAAGCTGCGTGGCGGCCTCAAGATCGCTGCCGTCAAGGCTCCTGGCTTCGGCGACCGCCGCAAGGCCATGCTGGAAGACATCGCCATCCTGACCGGTGGTACCGTCATTTCCGAAGATCTCGGCATCAAGCTCGAAAGCGTTACCCTCGACATGCTCGGCAAGTCGAAGAAGGTTTCGATCTCCAAGGAAAACACCACGATCGTTGACGGTGCTGGCCAGAAGTCCGACATCGAAGGCCGTGTTGCCCAGATCAAGGCGCAGATCGAAGAAACCACTTCCGACTACGACCGCGAAAAGCTGCAGGAACGTCTTGCCAAGCTCGCTGGCGGCGTTGCCGTGATCCGCGTTGGCGGTTCGACGGAAGTTGAAGTGAAGGAAAAGAAGGACCGCATCGACGACGCTCTCAACGCGACGCGCGCTGCTGTTCAGGAAGGCATCGTACCGGGCGGCGGCGTTGCCCTGCTGCGTTCTTCCACGAAGATCACCGTCAAGGGTGAGAACGACGACCAGGAAGCCGGCATCAACATCGTCCGCAAGGCTCTGCAGTCTCTGGTTCGCCAGATTGCAGAAAACGCAGGTGACGAAGCTTCCATCGTTGTTGGCAAGATCCTCGACCGGAACGAAGACAACTACGGCTACAACGCACAGACCGGCGAATATGGCGACCTGATCCAGCTCGGCATCGTCGACCCGGTCAAGGTTGTTCGCACGGCTCTGCAGAACGCAGCTTCGGTTGCTTCGCTGCTGATCACCACCGAAGCCATGATCGCCGAACTTCCTAAGAAGGAATCGGCAATGCCCCAGATGCCTGGCGGCGGCATGGGCGGCATGGACTTCTAATCAGTCCTGTCACTGGAATACGAAAGGGCGGTCTTCGGATCGCCCTTTTTTCGTTGCCGCCCATGCCTTTTGGTGATCTAGCGTCGCAAGCGCGCCAGACGGGCGGCATTGACTTCTAATCAGTCCTGTCACTGGAATACGAAAGGGCGGTCTTCGGATCGCCCTTTTTTCGTTGGCGCCCATGCCCCTTGTGAGAGCTGGCGCGATATCTTCACTTGCCGGGATCGGGCTTAAAAAATATTGTCTCTTTTTGAAACAGCGATAACTTTAGTCAGCTTGTTTTTGGCAGCGCGTGCAATAATCGGGTGCCGATAGAGGCGAATCACAATTGCCGATGGGGCGGATTTTCGCCCTCTCCAGTTTATAAGCACGACATCTAGTTGTCTTTTTTTCATATATTTCGCGATTACGATGAAGGAATACATATTATTTTTGATTTTCTCTCTGACAGGTTGTTGTGGGTAGAAGAAAATAAACTATAAGTCAGCGCCGTTGAGGGTGCAGCGGCGGGATGCAAGCATTGAAGGGGTTCGATGCTTGGCAGGCACGCTCGAATGCGGATGGCGATGAAAAATCAACTTGGCAGCGACGCTTGAGATTGCAGCGCTGGTACGATGTTCATGCGGGGGCGCGATTTGTTCGAAATATCAAGACGCAACGATGCTCTGCCTGCGGCCGCGACAACCATGCCGGATACTCAGACCCTGTCGCATTTCTTTATTTCGGAGGAATGGAGCGGCGATCTTTCGAGCGGCGTCATCAAGCTTGGCGAACATGCATCTTTCATGCATGGGCTGCCGCAGGGTGAGTGCGGCCTGCTCAGCCTGATCCGCTGTTATGATCGGGGTCACCACGACCGCGTGCTCGAAATTTTCGAACAGGCTTCCGCCGCACCCTCACGCTTCTGCTTTTCCACCGGCCTGTTTACCCTGCCGGCAATGCGGCAGCCGCTTATTTGCATGGGCGAATCCTCGGGTTTCGAGATCGGCCAGCAAGGGCGCATTTCGGGGCTCTTCCTGTTTCCGCGTTTCGAGGATATGCGCTTCGCCGCCTAGAGCGTTTCCGGTAAAACTACGCAGCGGCTTTATGTCAGGAAAATTTGTTAAAACAATTAGATAGATCGAGTCGAATGGTCCCGTTCAAACGGGATGCGCGCTCTATGTCATTGAACGACATTGTTGGTCGTTCACAAAATGAAGACAATTTGTCTTCTATTGTTCATCTTTATAGATGCATGATTTTCGGTCATTGATATCTCCAGACATCACCTTGCAGTTTAACCGGCGACACGCCGATCACTTACCGGAGATACTCCATGTCCAGCAGCCAGAACGCTCTCGTTCTCATCGCCCGCATTCTGCTTTCCTTCATCTTCATCTATTCCGGCTTCGGCAAACTCACTGATCCGGCTGGCACTGCCGGCATGATCTCGGGCGCCGGCATGCCTGGCGCAACCGCGCTTGCCTATCTTGCCGGCCTGTTCGAACTCGTTGCCGGTCTTGCCATTCTCGCCGGTTTCCAGACGAAGATCGCCGCATGGGCGCTTGCAGCGTTCTGCGTGTTCACCGGCCTCGTATTCCACAGCGGCACCGTTGCCGTTCCCGGCTGGCCTGAGCCTGCTCTCGGCTGGATCAACACGCTGAACGGCATCATGCTGATGAAGAACATCACCCTTGCCGGCGCCTATATCCTGCTCGCAACCTTCGGTGCAGGCGCCTACTCCGTCGACGCAAAGCGCGGCTTCGTTGCCGCCCGCGCCTGAGCCCATAGGCTGACCAAGAAAAAAGCCGCCGGAGCGATCCGGCGGCTTTTTTCTTTTATGCTTTCAGACAGCCGCTTTTATTCGCGCCGCGATCTCCTGAACCGCCGGATCACCTTCGTGCTCCGGCTTGCGGGCGCGCACGAAACAGGCTTCCGAGCGGACGATGATGCCGTCGGAGAGGATTTTCAGGTGGTTAGCTTTCAGCGTCGAGCCGGTGGAGGTGATATCGACGATGATATCCGCCTGCCCTGCCGCCGGCGCACCTTCGGTGGCGCCAAGGCTTTCGACAATACGGTAAAGCTGAATGCCGTGCTGGCGCGAAAAGAACTGCTGCGTCAGCCGCCAGTATTTGGTTGCGATTGCCAAACGGCGACCATGACGGGCACGGAATTCCGAGGCCACATCGCCGAGATCGGCCATGCTGTCCACATCCAGCCAGATTTCCGGCACGGCGACAACGACATCGGCATGGCCGAAACCGAGGCGGGCGCAGAATTCCACCTGCGCATCGGCGTTGGTCAGCCCCTCTCGCACCAGGTCTTCACCCGTCACGCCGAAATCCACGCTGCCAGCACCAATTTCGCGGGCGATCTCGGAGGCTGAGAGATAGGCAATCTCGATATCGTCGCGCCCTTCGATGCGGCCGCGATAGGACCGGTCGTTACCGACAGCGGCGACCTTCAGCCCGGCGCGTTCGAGAACGGCGGAGGCGTCTTCCTTCATCCGGCCCTTGGAGGGCAAGGCAATGGTGATCATGGCTTATCGCTCCCGCGCACCGTTTCGATGCGATCCAGCCAGAGGGAAAAGCCCACGGCCGGTATTTTTTCCTGCGCGCCAAGCAGCGTCAGCAGCCGGTCAAAACGGCCACCACCGGCCAAAACGCTATCGCTACCTTCTTCCATCACCTCGAAAACGAGGCCAGTATAATAATCGAGCGGACGGCCGAAGGCCGCGCCGTAGCTGACTGTTTCGAGATCGACCCCGGCATTCGCAAGGGCCGCGACACGCTTATCGAAAGCGGAAAGCGCACCGTCCAGTTTCAGCTTAGCCTTTGCGGCAAAATCGGCCAGAACTTGCGAGGCCTGCGGCAAGGGCGCCTGCAAGGCCAGGAACTGCTTGAGCAGTTCGAAACTCTCATCCGGCAGACGCGTGGCGGCAAGCGCCAGCTTTTCCCGCAGACGGCGGGCGATTTCCTGCGGCGAGCGGCTGGCATTGGTGGAATAGCCGGTTTCCTGCATTACCGTGTCGAGATAATCGACCAGCACCGCCTCTTCGCCCGTTGCCAGAAGTCCAGCGACCCGCGCGTCAAGGCCGGTCATGGGCTTGGGGTGCACGAGGCTTTCCAGCAGCGCGTCGAGCTGCGCCATATCGCCGAAAGCCTGCACCAGCCGTTTCTGCCAACCGAGCGGCAGGCCGAGCGCTGCAACGACCGCCTCGAACACCTGCTGGTCGCCCAGCGTGACGGCGAGCGAACGGCCAGGCAGAAGGCGTTTCAGGATGGCGGTTGCATCAATCACGGCGCGGGCATCGGCGGCGGCGATATCGGTATCGCCAAGATCCTCGATGCCGGCCTGATAAAACTCGTTCGCACCCTCCCGGCGCTGGCGGAAGACCTCACCCAGATAGGAGTAACGCTTCGGCGTACCCGTCGCTGTCTCGATATGGCGCAGGCAGACGGGAATAGTGAATTCGGGGCGCAGGCACAGGCTTTCGCCTGTCTCGCTCTCCGTCATGAAAATACGCCGGCGCAAATCCTCGCCCGCCATATCCAGAAACGGTTCGGCAGGCTGGATGACAGGCGTGTTCACACGACTTGTGCGGCGCGCGGCGAATTCTTCCAGTAGCTCTCCGGAAAATTCCGGCATGTCGATCAGGGGCATGGAACGGTACTTTTCGTCACGGTTCGAGCGGCTGCATCATTTCGATGCGGTTTCCGAAGGGATCAAGGACATAAAACCGGTGATATCCTTCGAGCGGCTCATCCTCAACCACATGGTAGCCTGCAGTTTCAAGTGTTTTTCGCAAGATACTGAGATCGTCTACCAGAAAGGCAGGATGGGCTTTCCTGGCAGGTCTGAAATCCTGATCGATGCCGAGGTGGAGTTTTATCGGTCCAGATGAGAACCAACATCCGCCGCGCGCCGCCAGATTGGCGGGTTTTGCCTGCTCCGCAAAGCCGAGCAGGTCGCCATAAAATGCGCGCGCCTCGTCTTCCCGGCCGACGGGCATCGCCAGTTGAAGGTGATCGAGCGCGAGGATCGCCATCGCCTCAGTGCCCTTCAGCGGCGCGGCGAACGTCCTCTGCATGATGCTCCAGAATCTCGCGAACCTTCGCCACCAGTTCGGCTTCTGGCGCGGTGATCTGTGCCACCCGCGCTTCGCGCCAGCTGGCATTGTCCTCGATTTCACCTGACAGGCGCTTGCCTTCGATCAGGTCCTTGATCTGCACGACGCCTTCGGCGCGCTCGTCACCGCCCTGGATGATGGCGATGGGGGAGCCGAGACGGTCGGCATATTTCAGCTGATTGCCGAATTTCTTCCAGTTGCCCTGGTACATTTCGGCGCGGATGCCCTCGGCACGCAGCGCCTGTGTGAAGCGCTGGTAACGTCCCATGCTGTCCACATCGCCATCCATGACGGTGATGAGAACCGGGGCGAGCGGCTTGACCTGACCGAGTTTGCCGAGGTTCTTCAAGGCCGTCATCAGTCGCGACACGCCGATGGAGAAACCCGTGGCCGGAACCGGCTGCCCCATGAAGCGCGAGACGAGACCGTCATAACGCCCGCCGCCGCCAACCGAGCCAAAGCGCACGATCTCACCTTTTTCATTCGGAATGGCTTTAGTAAGTTCTGCCTCGAATACAGGACCTGTATAATATTCCAAGCCACGCACTACGGAAGGAGTGATGCGAATTTGTTGAGTGCCATAACCTGCCGCACGAACGAGAGAACTGATCTTACGTAGTTCATCAAGACCTTCTCTAAACAAATCAGCGTCTGGGAAATGTTGCTCAAATACATCGAGAAAACTTGGATTCGCTATAACCAAAGGCAGTGAGCTTTGTCCTCCTGTCAGCAATGCGTCAGAGGGCAAAACATCGGACGGTTGCATAGCAGCAAAATAGTCCGCGGACTGGTCGCCGTTGTGGGTAAAAAGCAACATGATTTTTTCACGCGCATAGTCATCAAGACCCGCACCCTTGGTGAAATCGCCGGATTCATCCTTGCGGCCGGGGCCGAGCAGTAGTCTCACGCCTTCCGGGCCGAACTTGTCGAGCTTGTCGATGGCGCGCAGAACGTTCAGGCGACGACCGGCATTTTCCTCGCCGCCAAGGCCGATGGCCTCCATGACGCCGTCCAGCACCTTGCGGTTGTTGACGCGGATGACATAGTCACCGCGCGCAATGCCAAGCGCTTCCAGCGTATCGGCCATCATCATGCACATTTCGGCATCGGCCTGCACACCGGCAGCACCGACCGTATCGGCATCGAACTGCATGAACTGGCGGAAGCGGCCGGGGCCGGGCTTTTCATTGCGAAACACATAACCGGCGCGATAGGTACGGTAGGGCAGCTGGATTTCGTTAAAATTTTCCGCGACATGGCGGGCAAGCGGTGCAGTGAGATCGTAACGCAGGCTCATCCACTGGTCGTCGTCATCCTGCAGCGAAAATACGCCCTCGTTCGGACGGTCGCTATCAGGCAGGAATTTGCCGAGCGCATCGGTATATTCAAACAGCGGTGTTTCCACCGGATCGAAGCCGTAAAGCTCGTAGACCTTGCGGATCTTGTCGATCATTTCATTGGTGGCATGGATATCGGCAGCAGAACGGTCCACGAAGCCACGCGGCAGGCGGGCTTTCAGTTTCTGAGGCTTTTTTGCTTTTTCGCTCATGATGCCGATCCGATATTTTCCTGAAATTATGCCGGTGTATTAGATGATGAAGCCCGGTGCGGCAAGCCGCAAAGCCTCTGGTTCTACTGGCCGCACGGGGCAAACAATGCTATATGGGATGCATGTATCCCATTTTAGTCGAAAAGGGCGCAAGCAATGAGCAAACAGACTGCCATCCGCCTGCCGGACGAGACCTATGAACGGCTGAAAGCGCTTTCCGAGCGCACGGGCCGTACGTCCGCATACTATATCCGCGAGGCGATTGAGAAACATATTGAGGATATGGAAGATCTCTATCTAGCCGAAGAGGCGACGCGGCGCATCCAGCGCGGTGAATCAAAGGTGGTAAGCGCCGAGGAGTTCTGGCGTGATCTGGACAATTGAATACGATGTTCTTGTCCAGAAAGAGATGCGGAAAATCGATCCGCAGACGCGTCAGCGTATCCGAGTAGCGGCGCTCGACAATCCCCGCCAGACAGGTGCCGCCCTGCAAGGCTCAGAACTCGGCAGCTTCTGGCGTTACCGGGTAGGCGATTACCGTATCATCTGCGATATACAGGACCACAAGCTTGTCGTGCTGGTGGTGGAAATTGGCCATCGCCGCGAAATTTACCGTTAGGCATCAATGATCCTCGAAGCCCTGCAATATGCCGCCACGCGTGCGGCCACGCCGAAACCATTCCGGCCGCATATCCGCTATTCCGTCAATCTATGGGCGCGCGCCAATCGCTGCGCAACAGCATGGGCGGAGCATGAAAACAACAGCCAGCAATTTGTGCTGCAATCGGTGAGAAAACTCAAACAGAGACGGACGGCGGTGGTGCTCGGGTCGGGTCTGCTGCGCGACGTGCCATACGATGCGCTGGTGGCGATGTTCGATACCGTGGTTCTGGTCGATCTGGTGCATCTTGCCAGCGTGCAGGCGAAGCTACGCTTCAATTCCAAAAAGAATGTGCGCATCGTCAACCGCGATCTTTCCGGTTTTGACGATATCGTTGCAGGTAAAGAACCGGAACCGCTCGAGTTCCTGCGGCGGGTGCCCTATCTGGATTTCGTCGTCTCGGCCAACCTCCTGTCACAGATCGGCACCGGCGCGCGGCATCGGCTGGAGCGGGAGAAGATTGCCGGCGCGCCTGATGACCTTTTGCCGAGGCTCATGCAGACGCATCTGGATGCGCTGGCCGCCCTTCCCTGCAAGGTGTGCCTGGTAACGGACACATCCTTTGACGTTATCGGCAAAGACGGCAGCCTGCACCAGCACGAGGACTTGCTGCATGGCGTTGATCTGTCCGCGCCGGCCGCCGCATGGGAATGGCCACTCGCTCCGTTGGGAGAGGAAAGCAGGGACTATCGAATCGTTCATCACGTCGTTGCGCATGAGCTGACGTGATAGGCTCTGCCCGCGCACCGCGATCCCGATAATGCCGCGCGGCCTTTCGACCTACAAACCGGCAAGACCGGCCTTGTAGTCCTCCGAGGCGGCACGGCTGAGGCGTTCCAGTTCCATGGCGGCACGGCTGGTGTGACGTTCCTTGTGGCGCAACAGAGCAAAATTGCGGGCGGGCAGATCGATGCCGGCGCGGACCAACAATCCCTGGCGTAAGAAGAGGGAGGCGACGGAGGCGGAAACCGCCGTCGCCGCGCCGCCGGAGCGTGCCGCCATCACCACGGCCTCGTTGGAGGGCAGTTCCAGCATCACGGAAAGATCTGCCGGGTCGACACCCATCTGCCGCACCGCCGCCTCGAAGGCGGAGCGGGTGCCGGAACCCTGTTCGCGCAACACCCAGGACGTTCCGTATAGAATATCGAGGGCGGTGAGATAACGGCCGTCGGCGAAGGGGTGGGCGGAGCCGGTGACGACCAGAAGCTTGTCGGATACCACGGGCTGCACCATCAGCGCCGGCTCGTCGATCTTGCCCTCGATGAAGCCGACCTCAGCCAGCCCATCGAGCACGGCCTGCGTTACCGTTTTCGTATTGCCGATATCGAGTTTCAGCGTAACACCCGGATAAAGCTTCTTGAATTGCATGAGGATCGGCGGCAGCCAGTAGCTGGCAATGGTCTGGCTGGCGCAGACAGTGATTTCGCCGCGCGTCAGACCGCCCATTTCGGAGAGAATCAGTTCGGCGCTGCGCACACGCGCCAGCGTCGCCCTGGCCTCACCCAGAAACACCCGTCCGCTTTCGGTCAATTCGATATTGCGGCCGACGCGATGGAACAGCTCGACATTGTAAAATGCCTCGAGGTTCTTGATAGCGGAACTGACGGCCGAGGCGGTCAGACCGATCGCCTGTGCGGCCCTTGTCAGGTGCTCGCGTTCGGCGACGGCGATGAAAATGCGGAGTTGTTCGAAGGTCATGGCTTTTTCATTCGATTTTATCGAATAATATATGCCATATTATTTGATAGAATAAAACAGGCCATTCCGGCATTGTCTGGCCATGGCACAGCATCGCACCCTCACTCATCCCTTCCAGTCTTCTTTTCGCTCGCTGAACCCGCTTCTGCCGGGCATTCTGCTTTGCGCGGCGGTCAGTTGCGCTGCCATTCTGGCGGAACGCTTTCAGGTGCGGCTTGCCGGACACGCATGGCTCGGCGATCTGGTGCTGGCTATTCTGATCGGTACGCTTTTGCGTTCGCTCGTGTCGCTGCCAGCGGTTGCTTCGGCCGGCATCAAGTTCAGTGCCAAGACCCTGCTCGAGATTGCGGTGGCGCTTCTTGGCGCATCCTTGAGCCTTGCCATTCTAAAAGGCGCCGGCGGTTTGCTGATCGGCGGCATCGCTGTCATCGTCGCCCTGTCGCTGATCTTCAGCTATGCCGCCGGGCGGATGCTGGGGCTGCCACCCAAACTCGCAACCCTTATCGCCTGCGGCAATTCCATCTGCGGCAATTCGGCCATTGCGGCGGCAGCGCCCGCCATTGGCGCCAAGCCAGAAGATGTCGCCGCATCGATTGCTTTTACAGCCGTTCTCGGTGTCGCCGCCGTTCTGCTGATGCCGTTTCTGCCGCAGCTTCTCGGTCTTGATGCCACCCAATATGGCATCTTCGCGGGCCTGACGGTCTATGCCGTACCGCAGGTGCTAGCTGCCACCGCCCCGCTCGGCGCCGTTGCGGTGCAGACCGGGACAATCGTCAAGCTCATACGCGTCCTGATGCTGGGGCCGGTCATTGCTGCCCTCTCCGTCATCCACGGCCAGTCCGGCAAGGGCCGGCTGAAGTTGCAGCAGATGGTTCCGTGGTTCATCATCTGCTTCGTGCTGATGATCATGGCCCGTTCCTTCGGCCTTATTCCCGAGGTTCTGCTCGGCCCCCTCGCCTCGCTCTCCAACATCCTCACCATCATGTCGATGGCGGCGCTTGGGCTGTCGGTCGACATTCGCAGCCTTCGCCATGCCGGGGGCAAGGTCATCGTCGCCGCCAGCCTCTCGCTCGTGCTGCTTGGAATCTTGAGCTTCGGCCTGATCGCGCTGACGCAAACGGCCTGAAGGTGCGGCGGGCCGTTATTTCTGAGTGCTGACCGTCAGGATATAATGCGCGCCGAGCCCGCGACGCGGTGATCCCAGGATAAGCGTCGGGCGGATCAGCCATTCGGTATCCGCCTTCGGCGTCAACGTGGCGATTTTACCTTCGGAGTCGCTGAAAAAGATCGCGTCCTGATCCGGCGTCGAAAAATCAAAGATCGCCATCAGGACAAATTCGCTGGAAGAGGTAAGCTCGACCTTCATCGTCTGCCCGGCCTTGACCTTCAGGCGGTAGACATCGCCACGGCCGCGCCGTGTCCAGCCATCTAGTTTCAACGGCCCGGTGGGCGGCAGGGCAACCTCCTTGAGCCTTTCGCCGTCGTCCAGCCAGATGCCGTCGACGTTGCGGCTTTCCGCAAGGGATGGATGCGGTACGGCCGCCACGGCCATGGCAAAAGCCAGAAGAAGGGACTTTGCTTTCATGGACGTACAAACTCCCGCCGCATGGCCTCGATCGGCTCACGGCAATGACAGCCTTCGATATGATCGTTGACCATACCCATGGCCTGCATGAATGCATAGACGGTCGTCGGGCCGACGAAGGTCCAGCCGCGCTTTTTCAAATCCCTGGAAAGACGAATGGACGCGTCGCTGGTGGGGTTGGCCCTTAACGTCGCATAGTCCAGCCTTTGCGGCCTTTCTGCGGCGGAAGGCTCGAACCCCCAGAAATAATGGGCAAGCGAACCGAATTCGTCCCGGAGCGCTATGGCGCGACGGGCATTGTTGATGGTCGACACGATCTTGCCTCGATGGCGGATGATGCCCTTGTCCGCAACACAGCGCTCAATGTCGGCTTCACCGAACTGCGCCACTTTTTCGAATTCGAAATTGGCAAAGGCAAGACGGAAAGCCTCGCGCTTGCGCAACACCGTCAGCCAAGAGAGCCCGGACTGGAAGCCCTCGAGACATATCTTCTCGAACAGGCGGCGATCGTCGGTGACGGGATAACCCCATTCTCCGTCATGGTAGCGGCTGTAATCCTCAAGTCCCTGCTGCCAGAAACACCGCACGCGGCCATCCGCGCCCGTTTCAAGTCCCGCCTCGTTCATCCCGCAACCACCCTTTTTCGCTCCCGCCCGTGACCGGCGTGATGCGCGCACTTACCACTCATTCACCACGTTTCAAAACGGGTCGCTAACCTTAAATCCAGCTTTTTCTAATCAAGCGCTTTTTAATGAACAGCCATTTACGATTCGCTGGCGTCAAGGTGCGAACGTAGCCGGCAAGGCGGGCGAATGATCCCGCAATTGCTATTGTTGCGACATACCGCAGAGAGAGTCCACCCGATGACGATGAAGTCCGTTTTTCTGGCGCTGAGCCTCGTTTCCACCTTCGCCGCCCCGGCCGCCGCAGCCGGTGAGCGTTACCGGGAGCGCCCGCCTGTCGTCGTCAGTCCAGACCTTTCCGCCCCCTGGGTAACGCAGCTTGGTGGCGGCAATGTGCGGCCCGTGGTTTACCCGCGCGCGCCAGCAGCCCGCCAGCCTTTCTTCCAACAGCGCCAGGCCACCATGCCACAGCGCCCAAGCTCCGGCGTCACCTCGCAGCGCCCGGCCCGGGTACAGAACGCCGCCGTTCGCCCGAATGCGCCGGTGCGCACGCAGATCGCCCCGCAATTCCTGCCCCAGATCGTGAGCTACCAGACCACCCAGAAGCCCGGCACCATCGTCATCGATACGCCGAACCGCTTCCTCTATCTCGTCATGGCGGATGGCAAGGCCCGCCGTTATGGCGTCGGCGTCGGCAAGCCCGGTTTCGAATGGGCCGGAACGCACAAGGTGACGCGCAAGGCGGAATGGCCGAGCTGGACGCCACCGAAAGAAATGATCAGCCGCGAAGCGACGAAGGGACACTACCTTCCGGCTTTCATGGAAGGCGGCCCTGCCAATCCGATGGGCGCGCGCGCCATGTATCTCGGCTCCACGCTTTACCGCATCCACGGTACCAACCAGCCCTGGACGATCGGCAGCAACAATTCCTCAGGCTGCATCCGCATGCGCAACGAGGATGTCACCGATCTTTACGAGCGTGTGAACGTCGGAACAACAGTCATTGTGATATGACGGCAACGGTGCCGCTAATACGCGGACTTGCAGCCGACACCACGGCAGATCGCGCTTGAATTGATGCCCCGCAGCGGTACAATCGCTACTAGATTGATTGAAGGAGACTTGGCGGGGGACGCCAGGCGCCGGACCTCTCTCAGGGGGATGATGGAACGGCCTTGAAACGGGTGGTCAACTGACCGCCCGTTTTTCGTTTCTGTCATTTAAATGTTACTAAAAAGCGGTTTGGTGTGTCCTCAACACCAAACTGGATTCTCCCCATGCTGCGCCGCGTTTCCATTCTTTGCGCCCTGCTGCTCAGCGGCGTTTCCTTCTCTTCCGCAATCGCGGGGGAATTTGAATTTTCCGGTTACGGCGGCTGGCAAAGCGCCCCGCACAGCGATGTCACGGTTTCGGACGGAACGGACTTCCGGGCGGGGTGGGAAGGCAAGTCATTTTCGAGCCCTGCCTATTGGGGGGTGCGCGGCACCTACTGGTTCGAGGAAGGCCAGCTCAACAATCTCGGCATCTCGCTCGATTACACCCATGACAAGGTCTATGCCGACGACCAGACGCTGGCGCGTTCCGGCTGGTCGCATTTCGAGTTCACCGACGGCCTGAACCTTTTGACGCTGAACGCGCTCTATCGTTTCCCGCTGGAGACCTGGCGCCTGACGCCTTACGTGGGCGCGGGCGTTGGCATCAACGTGCCGCATGTGGAGGTTACCCGGGCTTCCGGCAAAACCTTCGAATACCAGTTCGGTGGCGCAACCCTGCAGGCGCAGGCCGGCCTTAGCTACCGCATAACCGACAACTGGTCGACTTTCGTGGAATATAAAGGCACCTACTCCTTTATCGACGTGGATATCGACAATGGCGGCAAGCTGAAAACCGATATCATGACCAATGCGGTGAACTTCGGCGTGGCCTACAAGTTCTAAAGCTGGGATGGAAATAGAGGGCGCTTTCCGACAGGGTGCCAAGCTACCCTCAAACCCCACTCCTGTGCTTGTCACAGGATGAGCAGAGCGAACGACGCACCGGCCCGAACCTTGTGTCGGGTCCCATGGCCCTTACAAGCGAACGGCGCTCTAAGCCAAAAGCCTCGCGGGTTTCGGTCCGCCATAAGCCCAGTCCAGCAGCTCGACCGTGTGCAGGATCGGCATTTCCGTGCCAGTCGCGATCTGCGTGATGCAGCCGATATTGCCGGTGGCAATGACATCCGCGCGTGTGGCCTCGATGTTCCTCACCTTGCGCGCCTTCAGCTTTCCTGAGATCTCCGGCTGCATGATGTTGTAGGTTCCGGCCGACCCGCAGCAGAGGTGCCCTTCCGCCGGATCGCGGACGGTAAAACCAGCCGCTTTCAGCAATTGCTTCGGCGCCATGGTGATCTTCTGGCCATGCTGCATGGAGCAGGCCGAATGATAGGCAACCGTCAGGCCCTGGCTTTCCTTTTGTGGCAGGTCGAGCGTGGCAAGATATTCGGTGATGTCCTTCGCGAGTGCCGATACCCGTGCGGCTTTGTCCGCATAGGCCGGATCAAGCCGCAGCATATGGCCGTAGTCCTTGATGGTCGTGCCGCAGCCGGATGCGGTGATGATGACGGCATCGAGGCCGCCATTTTCCATTTCACGCATCCATACATCGACATTGCGGCGGGCGGCGGCGAGCGCCTCAGCCTCGCGCCCCATATGATGCACCAGCGATCCGCAGCAGCCTTCCCCCTTAGGCACGACAACCTCCACGCCAAGCCGCGCCAGAAGACGCAGCGTCGCCTCGTTGATACCAGGGTCAAGCACCGGCTGGGCGCAGCCGGTAAGAATGGCGACACGTCCACGCTTTTCACCTTCGGCTGACCGTTCACCCGGACGGGCAGAAGCTGAAACGGCGGGCACGGAAGCCGGGGCGAGAGCGAGCATGGATTGCAGCGGTTTCAGCGCGGGAAACTTCGCGAGCACACCGGCGAAGGGTCGCGTGATCCGTGCCAGATGCAAGGCCAGCCGGAAGCGACCGGGATAAGGCAGAACCGCAGCCAGAAGATTGCGGGTCAGGCGGTCCATGAAGGGACGTTTATAGGTTTGTTCGATATGGGCGCGGGCGTGATCGACCAGATGCATGTAGTCGACGCCGGACGGACAGGTGGTGGTGCAGGCAAGGCAGGACAGGCAGCGGTCGATATGGGTGACGACTTCGCGGTCCGCCGGGCGGCTATTTTCCAGCATGTCCTTGATGAGGTAGATGCGGCCGCGCGGACTGTCCAGCTCATTGCCAAGCGTGACATAGGTGGGACAGGTGGCGGTGCAGAAGCCGCAATGCACACATTTGCGCAGGATTTTTTCGGATTCCGCCACATGCGGATCAGCCAGTTGCTCGGGCGTGAAGGATGTTTGCATGGTTCAGACGGCCCTTCCCATCTTGCCAGGATTGAAGATGCCCGCCGGATCGAGCTTTTCCCTGATGCGCGCAGACAATATGGCCTCCGCCGTCGGGCGCGGTTCGAATGCCGGCACGGTGGCGCGCACCGCGTCGCTCGCCCGCATCAAGGTGGCGTGCCCGCCGCCGAGCGCGCGGATGGCACCGCGCAGCAATTCCGCTTCGGGGTCCGCCTCCATCTGCATCCAGATGAGACCACCCTGCCAGTCGTAAAAGGCATCGATACCCGCTTCCATGCGCAAGGCAGCAACCAGCCTGTGGCCTTCGCTCGGCGCGACCGAGACTTTCCAGAGCGGTTTGGCATCTTGCCCGGCATAGGGCGCGACATTCCGCACCTGCCGCCATAAAACAGCACTCTCCTCGCCTTCCAGCAGCGCCCATGGGCCAACCCGATCCATGACGGAAAGGAGTTTCGCCGCGCGCGCCTCGACGGAAGCCCCGAGCCCTTCCAACCGCAGGATTGTCGCCGGACCTTCCGGCAGCGCGCCTGCGATGAAATGGGAGCGAACGCTTTCCGGCAGATGGGCCGCACCGGAAACCTCGACGCTCATCGCCATCGCCGCCGCCATGATCCGCGTCGCGGCCTCGTCGTCCAGACCGCAGACAACCACGGTTTTTTCCGCTGGCGGTTTCGGCAACACGCGGAAGGTTACTTCCGTGAGAAAACCGAGCGTGCCGTGTGAACCCGCCAGAAGCTTCGAGAGATCTAGCCCGGTGACATTCTTCATCACCCGGCCACCCGCCTTGATGACTTCCGCCTTTCCATTGACGAAACGGATGCCGAGCAGGCTGTCACGCGCCGCACCAGCCACATAACGGCGCGGGCCGGAAACATTGGCAGCAAAGACGCCGCCGATGGTCGGCTCGCCTGTGGTTCCCATGATCGGGCGGTGGTCCATCGGCTCGAAGGCCATCATCTGCCGGTTTTCGGCAAGGGCGGCCTCGACGGTGGCGAGAGGTGTGCCTGCTTTGACCGTCATGACCATTTCGGCGGGGTTGTAGGCGATGATGCCAGACATTGCGCGGGAGGAAAGCGTTTCATCTGCCTCGACCGCATTGCCGAAACCGGAGCGGGTGTTGCCGCCGATGATTTTCAGCGGGGTTTTTCGGGTTGTGTGGTCGCGGATGATGTCGGCGACCTGGGTTTCTGCATAAGGGGTCAGCATGGGGTGCGCTCCGAGCAAGAGATACCCTCCTCTGCCCTGCCGGGCACGGAGGGGTGAGCCGCACCCACCAAGGCTACAAAGCTAAAGTGCATCATCCCCTCCCCTCCAGCGGAAACACCTTGGAAGGGTTCATCAACCAACCCTCGTCAAAAGCAGCGCGAACCGCCATCTGCTGGGCAAGATCAGCCTCGGCATATTGGTGCCGCATCAGGTCGCGTTTTTCGATGCCGACACCGTGTTCGCCGGTGAGGCAACCGCCCGCATCGACGCAGAGCTTCAGGATTTCATTGCCCGCCTCTTCGGCCCTGGCGGCGTCTTCCGGATCGTTGGCGTTGAACAGGATCAGCGGATGCATGTTGCCATCGCCCGCATGAAAGACATTGGCGACGCGAAGGCCGAGGCGGTCGGTGATTTCGCTTGTTTTTTTCAGCACATAGGAAAGCTGGGAAAGCGGCACCGTGCCATCCATGCAGATATAGTCCGCGATGCGGCCCGTTGCGCCGAAAGCGGATTTCCGGCCCTTCCAGATCGCCGCGGCCTCCATGGCCGACTGGCATTCCCTGACCGTCTTCACGCCGTGTTTTTTCGCAATGGCGACAATATCGGCCAGCATGGCGTCCATTTCCGCCTCCGAGCCTTCGACCTCGACGATCAGCAGCGCGCCGACATCCAGCGGATATCCGGCCTTGGCGAAGGCCTCGCAAATCTCGATTGCCGGCTTGTCCATGAATTCGATGGCGACAGGAATGATGCCCGCGCCGATGATATCGGCCACGCAGGAGCCAGCTTCTTCGGAAGTTTCGAAACCAAACAGCACCGGGCGCGCGCCCTCCGGCTTGGCAATCAGCCGCACCGTCGCCTCGGTGACGATGCCGAGCTGGCCTTCCGAACCACAAACGAGGGCGAGAAGATCGTAACCGGCAGCGTCAAGATGCTTGCCGCCCAGCTCCAGCACCGTGCCATCGACAAGCACCATTTTTACGCCGAGCAGATTATTGGTGGTGACACCGTATTTCAGGCAGTGCGCACCGCCGGAATTCATGCCGACATTGCCGCCGATGGTGCAGGCAAGCTGCGAGCTTGGGTCCGGCGCATAAAAGAAGCCTTCCGCACCGGCCGCATCGGAAATGGAGAGATTGGTGACGCCCGCCTGTACCCTTGCCGTGCGATTGTAAAAATCGAGTTCGAGGATCGCGGACATCTTCGAAAGGCCGATCACCACCGCATCTTCCTGCGGAATGGCGCCGCCGGAAAGCGAGGTACCCGCGCCGCGCGGCACGACAGGAATGCCGTAACGGTGACAATATTTCAGTACCGCTGCGACCTCTTCGGTGGTCTTCGGCAAGGCGACGGCCAGCGGCAGGCGGCGGTAGGAGACGAAAGCGTCGGTCTCGAAAGGCACGAGCTCACGCGGCTCGTGCACGAGACAGTCCTCGGCCAGGATATCCTTCAGATCGGATATGATGCGGTCACGGCCCGATAAAACCGCCGCACGCGGCTCCAGAAACTTGATCGGCTGCGTCACCGCCCCCTCCTCCATGCACGTCTTGCCAAGTGGTATTGTTTCTTTACCACTTTGAAGGAGCGCAATCAAATGCTAAGGATTTTTTCCGTTCTGGAAATAATCGGGAGGCAACTGTGACAAATCTGGGCGACCTGGAGGTCTTCGCAACCGTTGCCGCCTCCGGCAGCATGTCGCTTGCCGCCAAGGAGCTTGGTTATTCGCCCGCTGTTATTTCCAAGCGCATCAAGCGGCTGGAAGAAAAGCTCGGCGCACGGCTGTTCCAGCGCACGACAAGGCAGATCTCACTGACCGAAGCGGGCCAGGGCTTTTACGAACGGGTACTTGCGGTGCTGGAAGGGCTGGAGGATGCCGAGGATTTCGTGTCTGGGCGCGCCAACACCGTCAACGGCACGCTGAAAATCTCAGCTCCCACCTCCTTCGGTCGCATGCATATTGCGCCGCATCTGAAGACGTTCATGGAGCGCCACCCGGACCTGTCGGTCAATCTGGTGCTCAGCGACGAATTCATCGATATCATCGAAGGCGGTTACGATCTGGCGATCCGCATCGCCGATCTCAATTCCTCCAGCCTCGTCGCCCGCCGGCTGGCGCCGGTCCGCCGCGTGCTATGCGCCTCGGCGGAATATGTCACTGCCCACGGCATGCCGGCGACGATCGAGGACCTTAAGAAGCACCGCTGCCTGCCGGCCCACAACAACGATATCTGGCGACTGGAAGGACCGGGCGGGGCGCTCAGCATCCGCCCGGAAGGCATGCTGGTCACCAATTCCAGCGAAGTGATCCGCGAGGCGGTGATATCGGGGCTTGGAATTGCGTTGCGCTCCACCTGGGATATCGGCCACGAATTGCGCGCCGGCCGGCTGGTGCAGGTTCTACCCAGCTATGAGGGATCGCGAAACGTCACGCTGTCGGCGGTCTATCCAAGCCGCCAGTTCCTGCCCGCGAAGGTGCGGCTGTTCATCGACTATCTCGCCGGACTTTACGGCCCCTCACCCTATTGGGAGCATGATTGACGCCGGTATTCAGTGCCCGCCCTCGACATGGGAGCGGCGAATGCGGCGCACCACCCACCAGACGCCGAGCACGGCAAAGGGAACGGAAAGACCGGTGACCACGGCGGGATCAACCGGCAGCACGTCGTGGCTGATCGCCTTGGTGAGATAACCGATCAATCCGACGACGTAATAGGAGATGGCGGCGACCGACAGGCCTTCCACCGTTTGCTGCAGGCGAAGCTGCATGGCGGCGCGCTTGTTCATGGTGTTCAGGAGCACCGTGTTCTGCCGTTCCAGTTCCACGTCGATCCAGCTTCTGACGAGTGCCGTAGCGCGATAGAGCTTGCGCGACAGGTTGGCCTGCCGCTCCTCGACCGACTGGCAGGTGCGCATGGCGGGCGCCAGACGCCTTTCCAGAAAGCTGCCCATGGTCTCGTGCCCCTGAACCGGCGTTTCCGCAAGCGCGCGAATACGTTCACGCACGATGCCGTCATAGGCGCGGCTGGCGCCAAAACGATAGAGGCTGAGCGCGGCATTGGCTTCCAGTTCCGCCGCAAGCCGGGTCATCTCCGCCAGCAGCGCATCGGCCTCGTCGCGCGCGCCGTTTTTCATGCGCTGGGTGATTCCCGTCAGGCCATCTTCGATGCGACGGATTTCCGGCGACAGCGTCTGCGCCATCGGCAGTCCGAGCATGGCGAGCGTGCGATAGGTCTCGATATCCAGCAGCCGCTGCACCAGCGCACCGCGGCTGTAATCGCTCAAGCCACGGTCGATCACCAATATCTGCGTTAACCCGTCGCGATCCTGACGAAAATCGGTGAGGATCGCCGCCTGCCCGTCGCGCACGTCGCTGTAACAGAGGCTCGTCGGCTCGAACATGGTCTCCGCGTTGGGGGCCGTTGCGCCATCTGGACGGATTTCCAGCCGTATGCCTGATATCAGGGAGCCGGGTGGTGAAAAACCGTCGCCGAACGGGTCGCCGACAATATCGCCGCCGAATTTTTCCGGCGCGGGGCCATCCCAGAACCATGTCGAGAATTCGGTATGCCGCTCCCAGCGCAGCGTACCCTGCCCCCAGGGCATGGCATGGTGGCGGGCATCCCGTTCCGGCGGCGCGACACCCCGGCTACGCGACATTTCCGCAATGACCGAGTGATGCACGGCAGAACCGCCATCCATCATGAAGGCAAGCTGGACGATGATGCGCGACGGCGCGAGAAGCACGGTCGGCCGCGCATGAACCTCGCCGAGAGCCAGCGATCTTTCCGGCGCGCTTGCGAAAGCAAATCTACCCTTGGCCATTGCGATATCGTCCCCGCCTGTTTCGCCGGTTATCTAGAACATCCATCGCGATGACGACACCGCAATCGAAGCACATGTAATTGTTTTGATGCACCTGACGGAGAAAACCGCCATCACCACCCTGTGCGGGTGCTTTAACAAAAGCCAGTTTAAAAAGGCAGGTGCCGTGTTGCCGCAGGCATGGCGCAGAGCTTAGGGCGGAACTGGACAGAATATTTGACCAGTGCGATGCTTCGCTGATAATTTGCCTCATCGAATACGGGGCGGGACTTCGCCGGAGAATGTTGCGATGGACGAAACACTGTTCGCCCGAATAGAGCACAGCCGCACATCGCAGGAGGTGATCTTACGTTTCGAGGAGCTCATCCTCGACGGCATATTGCGGGATGGCGACCGGCTGCCCGGCGAGCGTGAACTGGCGCAGAAGCTCGATGTCTCGCGGCCAATCCTGCGGGAAGCGCTGAAGGAACTCGAAACGCGCGGCCTTCTCACCAGCCGGCACGGCGGTGGGACTTATGTGGCCGATATTGTCGGGCCGGTCTTTTCCGATCCCTTGAGCGCGCTGATCACACGCCACAGCCGCGCAACGCGGGATTTTCTGGAATATCGCCGATATATCGAAGGCATGACCGCCGAACTTGCGGCACAGCGGGCGACGGAGCCGGACAGGCGCAACCTTGCGGCTATCGTCGAAAAAATGCGGGAGGCCCATGAGGCTGGCCGCTTCGAAGAAGAACTTGCAAGCGATGTGGAATTTCACAACGCCATCGGCGAGGCGGCACATAATATCGTGCTGATGCACACATTGCGGTCCTGCTACCGGCTCCTGAGCGACGACATCTTCTATAACCGCCATCTCATATTCAGTGTGGCAGGTGCGCATGACGAGGTGCTGAGACAGCATATCGCCATCCACGAGGCCATTGCGGGCGGTAATGCGGCAGGGGCAAGGGCTGCGGCGGAAACCCATATCGATTTCATCGTGGACACCACATCAAAGGCGCATCAGGCAAGGGAATGGGACCGGATTTCACGCCTGCGACAACAGCAGCGCAACGCCTGAAAACAGCTTTAGACGAAATGCGGCATCGCTTTTCTTCAGATTTTATGGAACCTTTTGTCCTCTTTGGTCTTTTTCTGGGGTTAATTGGAAAAATTTACCAAGATGGGACCCATGACGACCACGAGCGAAACTGAACGCTATCCAAGGATAGCTCTCATATCGACGCATGGCTATGTCGCCGCGCACCCGCCACTCGGCGCAGCGGACACCGGGGGACAAGTGGTTTATGTGCTTGAGCTTGCACGCAAACTCGGCCAGCTCGGTTACACCGTTGATCTCTATACCCGCCGCTTCGAAGACCAGCCGGAATTCGACGAGGTTGACGAGCGCGTGCGTGTGGTGCGCATTCCCTGCGGCGGGCGCGATTTCATTCCCAAGGAATATCTGCACCGCCACCTGATGGAATGGTGCGAAAACGCGTTGCGCTTCATCAAGAAAAACAACCTCAACTACTCTTTCATCAACAGCCATTACTGGGATGCGGGTGTTGCCGGGCAGCGGCTTTCCGAGGCGCTGAAAGTCCCGCATTTGCACACGCCGCACTCGCTCGGCCTCTGGAAAAAACGCCAGATGGAAACCGATTACCCGGAAAAGGCCGATACCTTCGAACTTGAGTTCAATTTCAAGGAACGTATCCAGCACGAACTCATCATCTATCGCAGTTGCGACATGGTGATTGCGACGACGCCGGTGCAGCTCGACGTCCTGATCGAAGATTACGGTCTGAAGCGCAAGCACATCCACATGATCCCGCCGGGTTATGACGACAACCGATTCTTCCCCGTCTCGGATGCAACGCGGCAAATGATCCGGCAGCGTTTCGGTTTCGAGGGCAAGGTGGTGCTGGCGCTTGGACGCCTTGCCACCAACAAGGGTTACGACCTTTTGATCGACGGCTTCTCGGTTCTCGCGGCGCGCGAACCGGAAGCCCGCCTTCATCTGGCCGTCGGCGGCGAGAATATGGACGAGCAGGAGACCACCATTCTCAATCAGCTGAAAGAGCGGGTCAAATCGCTCGGGCTGGAGGACAAGGTGGCGTTTTCCGGCTATGTCGAGGACGAGGATTTGCCTGATATCTACCGGGCAGCCGATCTTTTCGTTCTGTCGAGCCGTTACGAGCCATTCGGCATGACCGCAATCGAGGCGATGGCGAGCGGAACTCCGACCGTGGTAACCATCCACGGCGGGCTGTTCCGCGCCGTCAGCTACGGCCGCCACGCGCTGTTTGCCGATCCTTTCGATAAGGAAGACCTCGGCATCACCATGATGAAGCCGTTCAAGCACGAGCGGCTGTATGGGCGGCTTTCCCGCATGGGGGCCCACAAGGCGCGTAGCCTTTTCACCTGGACGGGAATCGCGCAGCAATTGCTGGCGCTGGTGGAAGGCAGGCCGCTGATGCCGGTTCTGGAAGAATCCGATTGGGCAGAGCCATGGAACGACGGCGATTGAAACCGCTTCGCCTGTTTTCCACCGATCTCGACGGAACCGTCGTCGGCGATAACGCCGCTACGCGCCGGTTCCGCGATTTCTGGCATTCGCTGCCGGACGATCTTCGCCCGGTTCTGGTCTTCAATAGCGGCAGGCTGGTCGATGACCAGCTCGCCCTCTTGGAAGACGTTCCCTTGCCGAGGCCCGACTACATTATCGGCGGGGTCGGCACCATGCTGCACGCAAGAGAGCGGGGCGAGCTTGAAAGCGCCTATACGCATTCGCTCGGTACGGGTTTCGACCGGCAAAAGATCGCCGATGTCATGGCCGGCTTGCCGGGTGTGACCATGCAGGCGGAACGCTATCAGCATGGACTCAAATCCAGCTGGTTCCTGCATGGTGCGGATGAGAAGACGCTCAGTGATATCGAAGACACGCTCGTTGCGGCGGATATCGATGCGCGGATCGTCTATTCCAGCAACCGCGACCTCGACATATTACCCAAGGCCGCGGACAAGGGTGCGGCATTGGCGTGGTTATGTGGACAACTGCACATTGGTCTCGACGAATCAGTGGTTGCGGGCGATACTGGCAATGATCGGGCGATGTTCGAGTTGAATGGTATTCGCGGTGTGATCGTTGGCAATGCCTTGCCGGAGCTTCTTTCGCTGGCGAACCATGACAGCCGTTTTTTCCTCTCGCGCGCGACCGAAGCTGACGGTGTGATCGAAGGTCTCCAGAATTGGGGATTGCACGCTGGCCAACGCAGTTCCGGCAATAATTCATAGCGGTTTTGCGTTCTGAATAGCGTAAAACAGAAAAAATGCAGTATTTCCGCGATCGGTCGCTGACGGTTACGTACCGGGCAAAGCCTTCGTTCGCACCCCTGCCACATCCCCTGCTGCCTACGATCTTCAACGGCATGAAGACAATCGTGGGTTATGCGTGAGAGGGGATTGGCGGGACATAAAGGATATCTATATTAGCAGTTACGACTAACAGGCGAAGAAGGATCCACACGGATTGAAGATTTTGAATCGATTGGCGACAGATGTAGGCTTGATGTTGCGCAGACCGCCGCGACAGCAATATGCAGCGCTGTGCTATCGATCGTCCAAAAAACATCATGAGCCGGAAGTCCTTTTGCTGACAAGCAGGGATACGGGGCGCTGGGTCATTCCCAAAGGCTGGCCCATGGCCAACAAGAAGGCGCATGCCGTTGCCGAACAGGAAGCCTACGAGGAAGCCGGTGTCAAAGGCAGGGTGGATAAGGCCCCGTTCGGCTTTTATGAGTATGAGAAAAAGCTGAACAGCGGCATCAATGTGCTGTGCAAGGTTCAGGTACATCTGCTCGAAGTGGCGGAGCTGCAAGACAGCTTTCCCGAGAAGGATTCCAGACGGCTTGAATGGGTTACTCCCGAAGAGGCCGCCAAACGGGTTAACGAGCCGGAACTGAAAGCGCTCATGCTTACTTTCGACAAGCGGATGGCGCTTTCGAAATAGCGTCCTCGCCCGAATAGTGGCAATCTGCAGTTTGTTTTTCCAACATGGCTTTTACTGTCTTTCATTTTGGAAAGATGTGCGAGATGTAACAGTCTTTCTGTAAATTGCCTTCAGCCCGCGACATTGCCGGACGAATGGGAATGCTGGCGAACGAGGTCTGAATGGCAATGAAGCCGCCACCGAACATGAAGCCGACGCTCGACAAGGATCTCGAGAAGATCACCCGTGTCGAAGAGGCGACGCTGCACGTCACGCAGCAGCTTGCCGGCCTTGGTGCGGGGGTGATGTTTGTTGTTCTGGCGGCGATATTTGCCGGCGCCTTCGTCACGGGCACGGCGGGCGCCGTCATCATCATCGCAGCCGTTGCCATCGGCGCCTATATGGCAATTAACATCGGCGCGAACGATGTGACAAACAATGTCGGCCCGGCGGTCGGCGCCAAGGCGATGCCGCTTGCAGCGGCACTCATCATCGCCGCCATCTGCGAGATCGCGGGTGCCTTGATCACCGGCGGCAACGTCGTCGAGACCATTTCCAGCGGCATCATCAACATCCAGACCATTCCCGACCGCACCGTGTTTTCCTGGGCTATGTTGTCGGCCCTTCTCGCCGCCGGCCTTCTCGTCAATATCTCGACCTGGACGAAAGCGCCGATTTCCACCACCCACACGGTGGTTGGCGGCGTTGCGGGGGCTGGAATGGCGGCCTATGGCATCCGGGCAGTCGACTGGCTGTCGCTTGGCAGCATCGCCTTTGCCTGGGTTCTAGCGCCCTTTATAAGCGCGGCCATCGCCATCGCCCTCCTTGCCTTCATCAAGGAATTTATCATCTACCGGGAGGACAAGATCGACGCCGCGAAGCGTTGGGTTCCTGTTCTGATCGGCATCATGACCGGGGTCTTCACCGCTTATCTCATCTGGGTGGGGCTGAGGCAGATCGTGCATGTCTCGCTTGGCCATGCAAGCGGCATCGGGCTTTTGACCGGCCTCGTCGCCTGGCGGCTGTGCGTGCCGATCATCCGCAAACAATCCGTGGGATTGGAAAACCGCAACCAGTCGCTTCGAACCCTGTTCCAGTGGCCGCTCGTTCTTGCGGCTGGCCTCATGTCCTTTGCGCATGGGGCAAATGACGTTTCGAACGCCATCGGCCCGGTGGTGGCAATCGTGCGGGCACTGCACGACGAGGCAGTGGAGACGTCCGCCCGCGCGCCGCTCTGGGTGATGCTGGTCGGCGCATTCGGGCTTTCCTGCGGTATTCTTCTCTATGGCCCGCGCCTCATCCGCCTTGTCGGTGAACAGATCACCAAGCTCAACCCGATGCGCGCTTTCTGCGTTTCCGTGGCTACGGCTCTGACGGTTCTCGTCGCCTCACGCTTCGGCCTGCCGGTCAGCACCACCCATACGGCGATCGGCGCCGTGTTCGGCGTCGGCTTCTTCCGCGAATGGTACACGCAGGCGTCTCGACGGCGGCAGGAACTCGTCCAGGCCGGCACCAGTCAAATCCGCCGGGCCGATCGATATCTGGACAATCCTTCGGAGATACGCCGCCGTTATCTCGTCCGGCGATCCCACTTCATGACCATCATCGCCGCCTGGCTGGTAACCGTTCCCGCAAGTGCTACGCTTGCAGCACTGTTATATTGGCTTATGTCCTTCCTCTTTCTCTGACGCTGAAACAGAAAAGTCCCATGCGCGCAAATTTCCGGATGCAACGCCTGTTCGTCGAAACCCCGCTTGTTGCGGGCGCGGCGCAGGAAGCAACGACCGAACAGTTCAATTATCTCGCCAATGTGCTGCGCATGACCGATGGCGCGGAAATCCTGCTGTTCAACGGTCGCGACGGGGAATGGAAGGCGAGGCTCTCCTTTCCGAGCCGCAAGAAGATCACCCTCATCCCTCTGGAACAGACACGGCCCCAGCCGCCGGCATCAGATCTGCACTACCTGTTTGCGCCGCTGAAAGTCGGACGCATGGATTATCTGGTGCAGAAGGCGGTCGAAATGGGGGCCGGTCTTTTGCAGCCGGTGATGACCCAGCATGTGCAGGGCAAGATCCACAATACCGAAAAGCTGCGCGCCAATGCCATCGAGGCCGCCGAGCAATGCGGCATCCTGTCGTTGCCTGACGTGGCCGAGCCGGTGAAACTGAAAGACATGCTCGAGACCTGGCCCCAGGATCGACGGATCATCTATTGCGACGAGGGCGACGCGGGGCAAAATCCGCTGCCTGTCCTGCAATCCATCAAGGAACGCAAAATCGCTCTTCTGGTCGGCCCGGAAGGCGGGTTTTCCGAAGAGGAAAGAGAGTTGCTGCGCAGCCTTGCCTTCGTCACCCCCATTCCGCTCGGGCCGCGTATCCTCAGGGCCGATACGGCTGCGGTCGCAGCCCTTGCGGTCATTCAGGCATCGATCGGCGACTGGAATTGACCTATCTGGCACATGTCTTTATCGCAAAACCGCTGCACAGTTTTACGCGACATGCGCTGAACCATTGCGCTTCATGCATCTTTAAAAGAAATTCATTTGCCTCCGGATACGATCCGGCTCTATCTGCCACACATATGCCTCGCCGCAACAGAGACGTCATAACAAGGTAAGCCATGGCACGCGATACGACCGACCAGACACCCCTCTCCTCCGTCACGGAGCTTACAGATTATCTGGCCGGCGGTTGCAGAGCTGAAGCCGACTTCCGCATTGGCACCGAGCACGAGAAATTCGCCTTTTTCCGCGAGGGCAACCGGCCGGTTCCCTATTTCGGCGAGGCCAGCATTTCCGCTCTGCTGAAGGGCATGCAGGAAAAGCTCGGCTGGGAGCCGATCATGGATGGTGAAAACATCATCGGACTTGGCGAACAGCACGGCATGGGCGCCATATCGATCGAGCCGGGCGGCCAGTTCGAACTGTCAGGTGCCCCGCTCGAGAACCTGCATCAGACCTGCAAGGAATCCAACCAGCATCTGGCGACCCTGCGCGAAGTGGCGGAGCCGATGGGTATCCGTTTTCTCGGCATTGGCGGCAGCCCGCTGTGGAGCTATGACGAAACACCGCGCATGCCGAAATCGCGCTACGCGATCATGACGCGCTACATGCCGAAGGTCGGGACCAAGGGTCTCGACATGATGTACCGTACCTGCACCATTCAGGTTAACCTCGACTTCTCTTCCGAAGCGGATATGCGCCAGAAGATGCGCGTTTCCATGAAGCTCCAGTCGCTGGCAACCGCACTGTTTGCTTCCTCGCCCTTTACCGAAGGCAAGCCGAACGGCCTGCTTTCCTGGCGCGGCGATATCTGGCGCGATACCGACAATCGCCGCTCCGGCGTACTGCCCTTCACCTTCAATGACGATTTCGGCTTCAAGGATTATGTCGAATGGGCGCTGGATGTGCCGATGTATTTCATCGTGCGCGACGGCAAGTATCACGATTGCACCCATGTCACCTTCCGCCAGTTCATGAACGGGGCTCTGAAGGGTGAAATCGCCGAATGGGAACCGACCATGGGTGACTGGACGAACCATCTCTCCACGCTGTTCCCCGATGTGCGCCTGAAGCGCTTTCTGGAAATGCGTGGTGCCGATGGCGGCCCATGGAGACGCATCTGTGCCCTGCCCGCTTTCTGGGTCGGCCTTCTCTATAATCAGGAAGCGCTTGACGCAGCCGATGCGCTGACAGCCGACTGGAGTTTTGATGAGGTCATCGCCCTTCGCAATACCGTGCCGGCCAAGGGGCTGGCGGCGGAGATCGCCGGCAAGCCGCTTCTCGGTTTCGCCCGCGAGGTGCTCGACATTTCCCGCACCGGCCTCAAGAACCGCAACCGGCTGAACGGCGAAGGCCAAGACGAAACCGTGTTCCTGTCATCGCTGGACGAGGTGCTTGCCAAGAAGACCACGCTCGCCGAAGATCTGCTTGCGCTCTATAATGGCCGCTGGGGTGGATCGGTGCTGCCAGTATTCGATGAATATCAGTATTAAAGCATTTCGCTGAAACAGCGCAGCGGCTTTACGTCCGGACAGTGCGCAAGACAGGCAAGGCGTTGCCATAAAAAAACCCGGTGCGGCCGAGGGGCCTGACACCGGGCAAAGGCAGGGTTATTGGCAAATCACCCTGCGGGGAAAACCTTATCGGTTCGCGAGCAATCCCGGCGTCTGGAGGTACGCCGGAATTGCACGAACACAAGCCTAGAGCGTCTTGAACCGCGTGACTGAGCGCGTGCGTGCGGCGCGGGTCAGATGGGCGGTCGGATCTTCGAGCAAGCCGGTATTGAGCGCGTTGGTCACATCCGAGCGCGCCAGCCCGATATCGGCGAGCAGGCGATCGTCAAGCTCCGTGAGACCATTTGCGACGATACGATTGTAGATGCGCTGCACAAACGTTTTCACGGTGGAAGCAACACCGAAAGCGATGCGACGCAGGGTGTCGCTCTGCTGGCCGGTTGCGAATTCCAGTTCCATTTTCCGTTCTGCCGTGCGCATAACAATGATCCTTCCGTAACGGCACGATGCGGCACCGCTCCCGACGCACCGTGCGCGGGAAGCTGCCTTGGGTTGGGGGCCTGACAATGTGCCCGCCCCGGGGTTGAGATTGATTTGCTGGGTGTCAAAATGTCGCAAGACTATTGATCAGTCCAACGAATGTTTCTAATGTGAGGCATCAATCATTCTGATGGATGAGTATCAATGTCCGCACCTCTTGACATAGACCAGCTGCACACCTTCATCGCCATTGTCGATACCGGCAGCTTTACCAAGGCCGCTGAGCGCGTTTTCAAGACGCAATCCGCCGTATCCATGCAGATGCGGCGACTTGAGGAGCGGATCGGCAAACAGCTCTTTGCAAAGGACGGGCGCGGCAACCGCCTGACGGCCGAGGGCGAGAAACTGATGAATTATGCCCGCCGCATCATTCGCCTTAACAACGAGGCGATTGCGGCCTTCGATGACAACAGGCTCGAGGGCACGTTGCGCATCGGCACCCCGGACGACTATGCCGACCGCTACATGCCAGAGATCATCGGGCGTTTCGCCAAGACGCATCCGAATGTCGAGCTTTACATCGTCTGCGAACCTTCGGTGAGCCTTGCCGAAAAAATGGCGCGCGGCGAGCTGGATATAGCACTCGTCACCCACAATCCCCGCGCCCGCTCCTCAGATGTCGTGCGCACCGAGCCGCTCTGCTGGGTCACCTCCGCGAACCATCCGCTGAAGGATGATGCGCCAGTGCCGCTGGCTGTCGGCCGACGCGACTGTCACTGGCGCCAACTTGCCTGCTCGGCGCTCGATGCCGACGGGCGGGATTATCAGGTGCTGTTCACCAGCTGGTCTTCCACCGTGGTTGCCGCCGCCGTGCTGGCAGGCATGGCGGTTTCCGTGCTGCCGGAATCGGCGCTGCGTACCGGCATGAAGGTTTTGACCGCCTCGGACGGTTTCCCACCGCTGCCGCCGGTCCAGATCGGCCTGATGAAACGGCCCGGCCTGTCGCCCTCGCTGGTGAACGCCATTACAGACCACATCACCGCCTGCCTCGACAACATCTCTCCGATGAACGTCGCCGATGAGCTGGATAACGATGTGAAGACCTACCCGAAGATGCCGCGCCTGCGCGCCGGGCACATGCTGCCGGGCTGGTGAATGGGTCCGCAAATGCGGGCGTGTGAGACGCCTTAACCGGGTAAGCTCGGCCTTTCCATCGTCCGACTTCGCGTTGCAGCCTACCGTGCACGCAGCGATGCGACAGCCAGCAGCGTGTCGCCGCTGATGCCCACCGAGCCGCTGCCGTTGAACAGCATCATGATCGGGTTGGTGGTGTTCTGCTTGTCGTCGTACATGATGGTAAAACGGGCGATCAGCTTCTTGACCTTATCGGGGTCCTGAAAGTCCTCGATGTCGAAATATTTCTTCATCATCGCCACCTGCGTATCGACCCCGGCATTGCCGAGTTCATCGGGAATGCCAAAGGTGGTCGTGATGAAGTTCTGGATCGCGGTGTCGGCGAGAATGGAGTAATAGGACGTTGTTCCCGCCGCCATTCGCTTGAAATAGAGCGCCAGACGCACGCCCGCATTTTCTTCACCTGCCTGCGTCTCCAGCGTCTGCGTCAGATAATTGTCCAGCGTCTCGTAGAGGCCGCGACGAGTCTGGATGGAGCTTCGATCCTCGCGCAGGATATTACCGTCCGTGTCGAAATTGAACGCGGTGACGAGACGGCGAAAAGCCGGGTCCATCTCCTTGTTGAGATAGCTGTCCTTGTCATCCAGATTGGACGTGAACATTTTTTGCAGCTGGTCCTTGGTGACCTTCGTCGGGTCGATGCCAAGCGATTCCATCGCGAATTTCGTCAGGCGATCATTCCCCAGAAAATCCTTGAGCGTCTTGACCTTCTGTAGCTCCGAACGGAAAAATTCCGCCTCCTTCTTGGCGGCTTCCTTTTCCTGGTCTGTTCCGAAGGCTGATTTCTTCTTGATGTAGTCGACCGACATGCTCTGAATTTCAAGTTCGGACTGCGCAAGAACCGGAGAGCCTGGCGATCCGTCAGACTTGAAGTTGAAGAGTTCCGCGAGTTTGACGTAACGGTCGTCTTTCAGCGCATAAACGTAGCTCTTCTTGTCCAGCAGGTCGCTGGTCAAGGCTCTACGAACGTCCGCAATATTCACCTTCGTCGGATCGAGGCCGACCGCCTTGAGCGCATAGGTGTAGACCGCGCTGCTTTCCAGGAAGTCCGCAACGGATTTGACGTTGGCAATATCGCTCTTGAACAGCTTCAAAGCGTTTTCGTCAGCGGCTTCGTCCTTGTCGTTATAATGGTTCATGTACCCGTTGGTCGTGGTAACGGTCTGGGTCGTCGTCTGTGGTGCCGTACCGTCCGGCAGCGTTCCATCCGCCTTGAAATTGAACGCTTCACGCAATGCGATGTAACGTTTGTCGCCATTGCCGAACTTGGCGATATAGTTGTTGGGATCGCTGAGATCGCTGGTCAAAATGTTCTCGATCGTCGCATTGACTATGGTCAAGTCATTCAGGTCGAATGCGACCTTGATGTAATTCACCAGACGCGGGTCTGCCATTAACTCATCGACGGTCTTGATCGAACCGATCTTCGATTCGAAATAATCCCTGTTCAAGGTGGCAACGGTCGGGGTCACACGCGGGGCACTGCCGACATAGGCCTGGGTCAGGATCTTGACGTTGTCGGCGGTCTGCGCCTGGCCGGCCGCAACGGTACCGTCATTGGCAAATTCGAAAGCCTGGGCCATCTGCGCCATCGTATTATATTGCGAGACGGTATTCGAGAGCTGGGTCTGCTCCGCCGTGATGGAGGCAAGGGTCGCCGCCCACTGGTCCTTCGGCGGCAGCACGGCTTCAAGCTGGGTGAGCTGATCCTGCCGGGTGGTTTTCTCTGTTTCAAGGGCGGTTCGCTGTTCGGCGGTCAGCGTGGTATCAGCCAGCGCGGTATCGATGGCCGTTATCCGATCCGTCACATCCCCATGCAACTCGATATTGCCCTTGGTCGTAAGCTTTTCCACGGCAGCGGAATAGGCCGCGCCGAACTTCTGGTTCAGATAGCTGTTCGGGTCATCGATATCGCTCGTCATCAATCCCTTGATGTGGGAATAGCTGTAGGTCTTCTCATCAATGCTGAAGACCTCGAAGATGTAGGCGCGGGTTCTATCGTTCTGAAGCAGCTGGTCCACGTTCGTGACCGTTCCGATGATCGCCTTATAATAACGGGTTTCTTCGGACAGGCTGTCATCGAGGTTGGTGATCGAGGTGTCGTAAAGCCCGATCATCTTGTCGAGCTGCGCCTCCGTCTGCACCGTGGTCGTGGACTGCGTGAAGTTGAAGGATGCGGCAAATTCGCGATAACGTTCATCGGTCAGCTTGTTGGCAAAGCTGTTCTGGTCGTTCAGGTCGCTTTCCAGCACCTTCTTCATGAAGGCCTTGGCATAGGTCATCTCGCCGAGACCGAAGGCATCCATGGCATAGGAATAGAGCTGGTAGTTATTGAGGAACTCGTCGACGCTTTTTACATTGCCGATGTTTTCCTTGTAATATTTCGTCTGCCGCTCGACGATCCCCTGCTGCGACACGCGTGAAATGCTTGCCTTCATATCGCGGTTGATGAGGTCGTAGCTCAGAAATGTCGATACCATGCGAATGCCCCATGGAGCACCGCGCATCACGCTGGATACGGCCGGCTCCGGTTTTGAATTCGCCCACCACACCTCCATCCGGACGCACGGCAGGCCTTGGCGCGACTGTGCATGACGCGCCTTGCCCGGAGCTTGAAAGAGCACAGTTTCGGGACTGAGAAAAATCGCATTGTCTCAATCGGCTTTACCTCAGCGAAACCATGCCACGGTGGGTTTTGCTAACCATTTGGGAATGCAAAGTTTTCTTAACCGCGATTTTTAAGCAGTCTCGAACATGCGGCGGATATTCTCCTGACATCAGAGGACGAAAAGTCCCGATGAGAAGACCGGAAACCGGCTCTCAGGTAAAACAAGGGTAGAATAAACATGACCAAGACCGTTCTGAAGCCCGACTGGGCCGTCGCCACACTCAGACTCGACCCGGCACGTTTTCCGCAACAGGTCACCTATGGCAGGGGCAATGGCGCAACCGATGTTGCCGTCACGCTCGATGAACGGGGCGCCGTTCTGCGAAAGGTCCTGTCCTCTTCCGGCCTGCCTTTGTCCTTCGCCCTGCCAGCCCGCGCTTTCAAGGGCGTTGCCGCCCGCGCCATCGACCATGGTGATGGACAGGTGACGGTGACGCTGGAGCTTCACCACGACGATCCGGAACTTTGCGTTCCGCTTCTCGTCGCCCATGATCTTTGCGATATCGCCGCCGACTGGCGCAGCTGGTCCGAAGCCTACCGCATTCCGATGCTGATGGTGGAGGCCGATGGCGTCGCCCGTCCGCTGGAAGAACATCTCGGCAAGGTGCGCACCAAGAACAGCCGCCCCCGTCGCCGGCACTCCTATTTCGCGGATCGTCGCCCGCGCTTTCTCGTTCGCCGCTCCACCGGTTCTCTCGGCATGAGCATGAAGATCGAGGGCAAGGAAATCATCGCCCGCAGCTGATAATCTTCAGACAAAACAATAAAAAGCCCGGCGCGGATATCGCGGCCGGGCTTTTTTGCATCTTGCCTTTCAACAACCTCACGCCAACAGAAGCGGCAGAATGAGGCCGGCGAAAATCAGCACGCCGACGCGGTTGTTGGATTTAAACAGCACAAGGCATTGGGCCACGTCGTCGATATCGAGCACCCAGACCTGCCGGAAAAGCATGATGGCGGCGGCGGCAAGGCCGCTATAGGCGATCAGGTTAACGCCCGCTCCCCAGAAGGACAGGGCGATCATGACAAGGGCTGTGCCATAAAGAAAAACCAGCCAGCGATGTGTGTTGTCTCCAAACAGCAGCGCAGTTGAACCGATGCCCACAGCCGTGTCGTCTTCCTTGTCCTGATGAGCGTAGATTGTATCATAACCGATCGTCCAGGCGATGGAGCCGACATAAAGCAGGACAGCAGGCCAGGCGATGGACCCGAACTGCCCGGCCCAGCCCATCAGCGCACCCCAGGAAAAGGCAAGGCCGAGAAAAAATTGCGGCCAGTTGGTGAAGCGCTTGGCGAAGGGATAGATTGCCACGAAGACCAGCGAGAATATGCCGGTGGCAATCGCAAATCCGTTGAACTGCAACAGCACCACGAGTCCGGCGAGCGCCTGCAACACGATGAAGACCTTCGCCTGCGCCCTGCTCACGCGACCAGATGGCAGCGGCCGCGAGCGCGTGCGCGCCACGGCCATGTCGATCTTGTGGTCCGCAAGATCGTTATAGGTGCAGCCCGCGCCGCGCATCGCCACCGATCCGATGAAAAACAGCGCCAGATGCCAGATCAGCGTGCCCCAGGAAAAACCGCCGCTTGCTACCGCGGCATTGGCCGCGAGTGCTGCGGACCAGAAACACGGCCACATCAGCAATTGCCAGCCGATGGGGCGGTCCCATCTTGCCAGCTGCGCATAGGGCCAGAGGGGTCTCGGCAAAATCCGATAGACCCAATTGTTGGATGGTGCGTCGGAGACGCGGTCTGACAAATCGCTGTGGTGAACCATGGGGATGGTTCTACAGCATCGGCGGGCGAATCGGAATCGATTTCAGCACTTGGCCGTAGCCACAAAAAAGCCCCGCAACGCTTTCGCGGCGGGGCTTGGGGTGGGCATATTCGCCTCGCCTCAGGGCAGCGTGAAGCCGAATTTGTAGCTTGCCTGGACGCCGACGACGAACTGATTCTTGGAGCCGCGCTCACGCACCAGCGAGCTGTCGGCGGCATCGCCCGTCAGGCGGCGATATTCGGCGAAGGAACCAACTTCAGCGGCTTCCGTGACCTTCCAGGTGATGGCGGCGCCGACGCCGGCGGAATGCAGGCCGCCGCCGGGGCTGTAGGGCGATGGCGCGCCGGCCGCTGTTTGCGCGGCGCTTACGCCGTAATAGCGTTCATTGTATTTGCTGCTGACCCATGTGGCGCGCGGGCCGGCGGAAATCTGGATACCGGGGGCGATATCGGTGAAGACGTCGGCCGAGAGGTCGGCGACCACGCCGCTATGGCTGCGGATGCCCTGACGGGCTTCGCCGCGAATACGCAGCCAGTCGGTGGGATAAGCCTCGGCGAAACCGCCAAGCTCGCCGCCGCGCTTGATGCGGGTCATGCCTTTCAGATCGGCCGAATCCTTCTGATCACGCGGAGACACCAGCTTTCCCGCAAGACCCATGCTGATCGGGCCATTGTCCAGCAGCGAGATCGAGGCGCTGTCGTTGCGCGACGTGAAACGCGCGCCCTGACCCTGACGGCCGAGAGAAATGATGGGCGAAAAGCCGAATTCGTTCTTGTTGTCGCCCTGATATTTCGGCGCAGAAAAACCCGAACCGCCGAGCTTCAAATACCAGTCGCCGGAAAACCAGCCATCGGCATGGGCGTTACCGACGGCAAAAAGCGATAAAACACAAGCGGCGACGGCCGCTGATGGCTTGAACATGAAAATAACCCCAGGAAACGCAATACAAACAGGTAAGCGTAGAATTAGAGGGATTCCGTTTCCATTCCATTAACCAGCGCGAGAAGGCGGCGATTAGCTCTTCCGTCATTCCGGCCCTGAGCCGGAATTCAGACGTCGCGCGTCTGCGCGGTAGGAAGCCTTCTTTCAGCCCAAGGACTTGGGCTGGCTGGATGCCAGATCAGGTCCGGCTTGACGATGGCGAATGGACAAGCCTTAGAACATAACCTTCGCAAGCGGCGGCCGCGTCTTTTCGAACTCCAGCAGCTTTTCCTCGTTGCGGGCAATGTAATCGCGATTATGCGGAACGGCGTCGCGATCCTTGGCGAGCTGGATCTGGAAAATATGGAAATTTTCGTGGGTAAAGGCCATTTCGGACCCCGCCAGATAAAATTCCCACATGCGGAAGAAACGTTCGTCATAAAGTGCTACGGCCTCTGCCTTGCGCGCCACGAAACGTTCGCGCCAGTGCCGCAGCGTATGCGCATAATGCATGGGCAGGATTTCGATATCCTTCACCAGCAGCCCCGACTTCTGGATGGCCGGCAGCACCTCGGCAAGCGAGGGGATGTAACCACCGGGGAAAATATATTTTTCGATGAAGGGATTGGTCGCCAGTGCCGGACTGGGCTGGCCGATGGAATGCAGCACCATTACGCCCTTGTCGTCCAGAACCTCCGCCACCTTGTCGAAATAATCGCGGTAATGGGTCGGCCCGACATGTTCGAACATGCCGACCGAGACGATACGGTCGAATTTCTTCGAGGCAGGCAGGTAACGGTAGTCCTGCAATTCGAAACGAACATTGCCGGCAAGCCCACGTTTTGCTGCACGGTCACGGGAAACGCGCAGTTGCTCCTCGCTGAGCGTGATGCCGGTCACATCGGCACCTGCACTTTCGGCAATATACATCGCCATGCCGCCCCAGCCGGATCCGATCTCCAGTACGCTCTGGCCCGGCTCCGTCATCAGCTTGGCGGCGATGTGCCGCTTCTTGGCGACCTGCGCCTCATAAAGGCTGATGCCCGGCGGATTGAAATAGGCGCAGGAATATTGCCAGTCCTCATCAAGGAAGATGTCGAACAGCTTGGCGCTCAGATCATAGTGATGGGCGACGTTGCTCTTGTTGTGGTTTACCGGCAGATGCATCCTGATGCGGGCGGCGATGATGCGGGCCATACCACGCCACACCATGCCGAAGGACAGCGCCTCGCTTAGCGTGTTGCTTTTAACCAGCGCCAGAAAGTCGTAGATGTCGCCCTCGACGACCTGCATACGGCCTTCCATATAAATTTCGGCGAGTTTCAGCGCAGGATCGGCAGCGATCTCCTGCATGGCAGCTTCGTCGGTGAAATTCAGAACCACCCTTGTTCCGGTACCGTTACCAAATGTACGGCTACCACCCGGGCTATTGACGACAAGATTACCGTTCTTGATTATCTTTTCGAGAAGAACATGCAGAGACGACGCCATGGCACCCCCAATTGCTAAGTCTCACTTATCAATTTTTCTGACCGTATTCCTTTCAGCACAAGTTTCAAGATAGTCTTATTTCAAAAAAATTGAACGATTTCATCAAGCAAAAAGCCCCACCGGTGTTTCTGGCAGGGCTTTTCCATAGAAATCATTTCAACCGGAGGTCAGCGTCGCTTCATCGCTTCGGCCAGAGCCGCAGCAAGAGCACCACCGGATTGCGACCCTTCGTTGTGTCCCTGCGGTTTGGAATTCGCGTGGCGCATGGCGCCCGCATTGCCCTTTTCGCGCATTGGCTGGGGTGCCGCCTCGCCGCCGTCCTTGCGCATGGTGAGGGCAATACGCTTGCGCTTCACATCCACTTCCACGACACGGACCTTGACGACATCACCCGCTTTCACGACCTCATGCGGGTCTTTCACGAAACGGTCGGCCAGCTGCGAGACATGCACGAGCCCGTCCTGATGCACACCGATATCCACGAAAGCGCCGAAGGCGGCGACATTGGTGACGGTACCTTCCAGCAACATGCCCGGTTTCAGATCGGTGATCTCGTCCACGCCGTCAGCAAAGGTCGCCGTCTTGAAGCTTGGGCGCGGGTCTCGGCCGGGCTTTTCCAGTTCGGCGATGATGTCCTTGACGGTGGGCAGGCCGAATTGCTCGTCGATGAAGCGCTTCGGATCCAGCCCCTTCAGCGTGGCGCTGTCACCCATCAGCGTGCGCAGGTCGCGACCGCAGGCGGCAACGATCTTTTTCGCAACGCCATAGGCTTCGGGGTGCACGGAGGACGAATCCAGCGGTTCCTTGCCGTTGGGAATACGCAGAAAGCCGGCGCATTGCTCGAAGGTGCGCTGGCCAAGGCGCGGCACCTTCAACAGCTCCTTGCGGCTGGCAAAGGGGCCGGTCTGGTCGCGGTGTGCGACGATGGCATCGGCAATCGAAGCACCGAGGCCGGAAACCCGCGCCAGAAGCGGCGAGGAGGCGGTATTGAGATCGACACCGACGGCATTCACCGCATCTTCCACGACCGCGTCGAGTGAACGGCTGAGACGGCCCTGATCGACATCGTGCTGATACTGCCCGACGCCTATGGATTTCGGCTCGATCTTCACCAGTTCGGCCAGCGGGTCCTGAAGGCGGCGGGCGATGGACACCGCGCCACGCAGGGACACGTCGAGATTGGGGAATTCCGCCGCCGCCCGTTCCGACGCGGAATAGACAGATGCGCCCGCCTCCGAAACGATGACCTTGGTGGGCTTTGCGCCGGAAGCCGAAGCCGGCATCTGTGTCAGCAGATCGGCGACCAGCTTTTCCGTCTCCCGGCTGCCCGTGCCGTTGCCGATGGCGATCAGCTCGACATTGTGCTTGCGGATGAGCATGGCGAGTTCCGCCTGCGCGCCGCGCACGTCGTTCCTCGGCTGGAAGGGATAGACCGTCGTGGTGTCGAGCAGCTTGCCGGTGCCATCCACCACGGCCACCTTGACGCCGGTGCGGATGCCCGGATCGAGCCCCATGGTGGCGCGTGAGCCCGCCGGTGCGGCCAGCAGCAAATCCTTGAGATTGCGGGCGAAAACATTGATCGCCTCTTCTTCCGCACGTTCGCGCAATTCGCGCATGAGATCGAGCGAAAGCGACATGGAGAGCTTCACCCGCCAGGTCCAGCCTGCCACTTCCATCAACCATTGATCGGCGGGGCCGGCATTGCGGATATCGAAGGCGGCCGCGACGGTACGCTGCGCGGGTTTGACCGGAGAGGGATCATCCGCATCGACATCGATGGTCAGCGTCAGAATCTCCTCGTTCCAGCCGCGCAGCATGGCCAGCGCGCGGTGTCCCGGCACCGTCGCCCAGCGCTCGAAATGATCGAAATAATCGGAGAATTTTTCGCCTGCCGCCTGCTTGCCATCGACCACCTTGGCGCGGAAAATGGCGTTCTGGCGCATATAGTCGCGCAGGCGTCCAAGAAGATCGGCGTTTTCCGTCATGGTTTCCGCCACGATGTCGCGCGCGCCTTCAAGCGCTGCCTTCACATCCGCCACCTCGCCCTGCACATAGGCTTCGCCAAGCTTTGCCGGATCGGCTGCGCGGTTTGCCCAGATCGCTTCGGCCAGCGGACCGAGACCGCGCTCGCGGGCGATTTCGGCGCGGGTGCGGCGCTTCGGCTTGTAGGGCAGATAAAGGTCTTCCAGCTCCGCCTTGGTGCCCGCCTGCATGATCTTGACCATCAGGGCGTCCGTCATCTTGCCCTGACTGTTGATGGTATCAACAATGGAGGCGCGGCGCGCATTGAGTTCACGCAGATAGACGAGGCGTTCGGCAAGCGTTCGAAGCTGGGTATCATCCAGCCCTCCCGTCGCTTCCTTGCGGTAACGGGCGATGAAGGGCACGGTCGCTCCCTCGTCCAGCAACGCCACTGCCGCCTTCACCTGATCGGCGCGGGCGTTGATTTCGGAGGCGATGAGCGTGGCGAGGCGGGCATTATCTGCGGTCATGGGGTTCTCTGATGTCACATCTGGAGCGGCGAACATAATGTCTGATTGTGGCGTGACAACAAGAGGCGGCAACGATTCCACAGGAAAGGCTGAGTTCGAGGGAAAGACGGGCATTTGAGGCGCTTTCTCCTTGACCTTTCGCCCCCCTGCCCTTAACGCCCCTCAAACAAGGTTACAGGCGAATTTGCAGGGGTGTTGACCATGAAAGTTCTGTTGATCGGTTCCGGCGGACGCGAACATGCGCTGGCGTGGAAAATCGCCCAGTCTCCCCTGCTCGATGAACTTTATGCCGCTCCCGGCAATCCCGGCATCGCCGACCATGCGACACTCGTTTCGCTTGACGTGGAAGACCACGCCGCCGTTATCGCCTTTGCCAGGGAAAAGGCGATTGACTTCGTCGTCGTCGGACCGGAAGCGCCGCTGGTTGCCGGTCTGGCAGATGATCTGCGTGCGGCTGGTATTGCCACCTTCGGGCCTTCGAAAGCAGCCGCTCAGCTTGAGGGTTCCAAGGGGTTCACGAAGGATCTATGCGCCCGTTACGATATTCCAACCGGGGCTTATCAGCGTTTCAAGACCGCCGAACCCGCAAAGCAATATGTCCGTGAACAGGGCGCACCCATCGTCATCAAGGCCGACGGGCTTGCCGCCGGCAAGGGCGTAACGGTTGCCATGAGCGAGGCGGAAGCGCTTGCCGCCATCGACGACTGTTTCGACGGCGCTTTTGGCGCTGCCGGCGCCGAGGTTGTGGTGGAAGCTTTCCTCGACGGTGAGGAAGCCAGTTTCTTCTGCCTTTCCGATGGCAAAACCGCGCTGGCGTTGGCAACAGCCCAGGACCACAAGCGCGTGGGTGATGGCGACACCGGCCCCAACACCGGCGGCATGGGCGCCTATTCCCCCGCCCCGGTGATGACACCAGCCATGGTGGAGCGCACCATGAAAGAAATCATCGAACCGACGATTTCTGGCATGGCGAAAGACGGCAATCCCTTCTCCGGCGTATTTTTCGCCGGTCTGATGATCACCGCCAAAGGCCCCGAGCTGATCGAATACAATGTGCGTTTCGGCGATCCGGAATGTCAGGTGCTGATGATGCGCCTCAAGAGCGACCTGCTGCCGATCCTCTACGCCACTGCTACCGGCACGCTGGACAAGGTAAAAGCGGAATGGCGCGACGATGCGGCGCTGACGGTTGTTCTAGCTTCCAAGGGTTACCCCGGTGCCTACGACAAGAACACGCCCATCGCCCATATTCCCGATGCCAGCGAAGAGGCAAAGGTGTTCCATGCCGGGACGGCGCTGAAGGACGGCAGACTGGTGGCGACGGGCGGACGCGTGCTGAACGTCACCGCCTTTGGCAAGAACGTGACGGAAGCGCAGGCCCGCGCCTATGCGCTGGCGGCCAAGGTGGAATGGGAAAACGGCTTCTGCCGTCGCGATATCGGCTGGCAGGCCGTGGCGCGCGAAAAAGTCTGACCATTCAAGGCATACAGCGGCCGGGGCGCAGATTTCGCTCAATTTTTACCAAGTTTGCTGACCTGATGGAAACGAAAGACCGATAATATCTGCCGAACATTGAAAGGCGCATTCTGTCTCGATCGTGAGGCTGCGCCGTCATTTCGGGGGTTTTTCGATGCGTCGTCTTCTTTTGACAGCGGTTGTCGCGCTGACCGGCGGGTCTGCGATGGCGTCTTCCATCGAATATGTAAACGGCACCCACACCAGCAATGGCAGCTTCGTTCGCCTCGACTGCGCCCGCTGCCAGCCCGTGAAGGACAACCCTGCCCCCGAGGGCTTTGCCATCCCCTCCATCGAGCCGGGCACGCAGCACACGGAAATGCGTGAAATCGAGGGTAAGCGCACGCTGGTGCGCACCGAGGCCTGGCTTGGCGGCGCGCCCGTCACCTTCGTCAGCACCAATCCCGCTTGGATGCCGCAGGAAACCCCTGGCACCGCAATTGCCACGTATGATGAGGGTGAAGCTGGCACTCCCCCCGAGGAAACGGCAGCCACGCCAGCAGGCATAGACATGACCGCGACCACGGCAGCGACGAAGACAATTTCGGCGGCCAATGCCACGGCACCGTCAAGCGCATCAGTAATAGCGACACCCGATTTCCAGGATTTCAAATTGCGCGGCAATTGACCGACAGTGTCGGCGGCGTCTTTGATGACAAAAGTCAAATAATCGCGTCATCGCTGCATTTTTCGAAGTGCACGGCAACCATCCGGTGAATAATAAATTATGCATCCATTATTCTGCCAAGCACGCTCATAAAGCTTTTGCTAATTAAATATTTATTCAAATTTTTTGCCGCTAAGTGACCTCATAGTGCGATGCAGCACGACATGAGGACTTGGAGCGGACTTTCGCTTTCAGGCTGATCACAGCGCATCAGGCGCCTTCCCATTTTCGAAACTTCGGCAGCGCGCGGCTTTTTCCGGCTCGCGACGCAAAAGCTTGTGAGCGCCCATGAAGAATCTTTCCATTTCCCGTCAGCTGATCGTGCTCGTGGTGGCCCTTATGGCCGCCTTCGCAGCAGCAACGTTTTACCAGCTGAAATCTGCCACCGACGCGATCTATGAAGAACGCTACGGCATGCTGCGGACACAGGTGCAATCCGCCATTTCCATCCTGCAATCCTTCCACGACAAGGAAAAGGCCGGGGCGCTTTCACGCGAAGACGCCATGAGGCAGGCCTTCGCCACCGTCAGCGCCATGCGATTCACTCCGGATGGCTATCTGTTCGGTTACGACTACGACGTGACGATGAAATTCCATCCCGACGCGAAGCGTGTCGGCGAGAACTACAAGGGCAAGCCGGACAGCAAGGGCTTCCAGTATCGTGACGAGCTCGTACGGCTTGGCCGCAACGGCGGCGGCCAGACGGATTTCTACGGTCCGAAGCCCGGCATGGAAGGCAATGACTACGCCAAAAGCTCCTACGCCCTTGCTTTTGAGCCCTGGCAGGTGGTGGTCGTGACCGGCGTTTACATCGATGATCTGAATGCCCAGGTTCGTGGCGAGGTGATGAGGGCGCTGTCCATCGGTGCCGCCATCTTCGTGCTGGCACTTGCCGCCGCCTTCTACGTTATCCGGGGGATCTCGAAGCCGCTCGGCGACATTCACAGGGCGCTGGGTGAAGTCGCCAATGAGAACGTCTCGCTCACCATACCCCATACCGGGCTGACCAACGAGGTGGGCATGATGGCGAAGGCCACGGCCTCGCTTCAGGACAAGGTGCGGGAGCGCCACGCCATGCAGCGCCGGGAGGAAGAACAGCAGCAGCAGCTCAACGCCGAGCGCCAGAACAACCTCGACATGCAGCGCGACGAGGCCGCATTGCAGGCGCGTGTCGTCACCACCATTGGCGAGGCGCTGGAAAAACTCGCCGGCGGTGATCTGACCGTGCGTTGCGCCGATCTCGGCAACCGTTACGCCGCGCTGCGCGACAATTTCAACGAGGCATTGACCCATCTCGACGCCGCCATGGCCAAGGTGAATTCCAAGAGCATCGATATCGGCGGCTCGAAGGAAGAAATCCGCAAGGCCTCCAACGAGCTTTCGCAGCGCACCGAACGACAGGCGGCAAATCTAGAGGAAACCTCTGCCGCGCTCGACGAGTTGACGGTTGCGGTACGCCAGACGGCTGAAGGTGCAGCCGACGCCGCCAAGCGCGTCACGACAGTCAGTTCCGAAGCGATGCGCAGCGACCGGGTGGTGGAAGAAGCGATTGCGGCGATGAGCGGCATCGAACAATCTTCCGATCAGATTTCGAACATCATCGGCGTGATCGACGATATCGCTTTCCAGACCAATCTTCTGGCACTGAATGCGGGCGTGGAAGCGGCGCGTGCCGGGGACGCGGGCAAGGGCTTTGCCGTGGTGGCACAGGAAGTGCGCGAACTGGCGCAGAAATCTGCCGCCGCCGCCAAGGAGATCAAGGACCAGATCGCCCGCTCTTCCAACCAGGTGGAAAACGGCGTGCGTCTTGTCGGCGAAGCCGGTGACGCGCTGAAACGCATCTCGGACCAGATCAAATCCGCCAACGAGATCGTCGGCAAGATCGCCCATTCGGCGGCCGAACAGGACACGACGCTGCGCTCTATCTCCACATCGCTCAACCAGCTCGACGTCGCCACCCAGCACAATGCGGCGATGGCGGAAGAGACTACGGCTTCGGCGGAAGCGCTGGCCGTCGATACCGAAGAGCTGCTGAACCTCATCCGCGGCTTCCGCGTCTCCTCCGGCAACCAATTCCACGGCATGGCAGAGCAGATGCGCATGGCGGGGTGATAGACGCTGAGGTGATGGATAAACGAAAACGCCGGAGGAAACTCCGGCGTTTTTTGTTTCAACGTGTCAGAGTATCCAGCCGGTCGATATCGGCAGGCGAAAAGACCGTAATTCCCGCTCTTTCAAGCAGTGCCGCCGTCACGCCATTGCCCGCATGTTTGATGCCGGAGAACGAGCCGTCATAGATCGCGACCGATCCGCAGGACGGGCTGCCGTCGATCAACAGCGCGTGCGTGCAGCCATTGGCTTTAGCAAGGGCCAACGCCTTTTCCGCACCGGCAATAAATTCCGCCGTGACATCGCCGCCGGTTACTTCCAGCACCCGGGCGCGGCCTTCCAGCACATCGAGACCGGAAGCGCTATTCTCAATTTCCGCCGGCGGGCGCGGCACGGACATGCCGCCCGCCATTTCCGGACAGATCGCCACCAGCCTGCCTTCATCCCGCCAGCGGTCTATCGCCGGGTGTACGAGAGGTTTGCCCTTGCCGTCATATCTGACCGGGTGGCCGAGAAGGCAGGCGCTGATTAGGATTTTGGTGATCATCAGGCCGCTGCGACAGCGAGATGTATACCCGAGTTCTTCTGAAGCGCTTGAATGACACTAAACAGATTATCGGCCCGGGGATTTCCCTTCGGGCCGAACATGCGCATCAGGCTTTTCGCAGGCACATCCACGTGTTTGGATAAAGTCTCGAAACCGATCGTGGCGTTGATGAAATCTCGCAATACCGACTTGCCGGTTTCGACATCTCCCTCCAGCAACAGTTCCACAGCATCCGACAAGAGAGCCGCCCGGAAGGCTGGGTCTTTTTCCGCCCTCGCCTTGACTGTCTGTTTGAATTCCCGCGTTAGCGCCATGTCACTCACCCGTCCCGGCACCCTTTCGGGCGCCCTTTCTGGATTTATAATCCTGCCAGAAGGCCTTGGCCGCTTCGATGTCGTTCTGCTGCCGGGCCTTGGTTCCGCCAATCAGCAGGATCACCAGCTCATCGCCGTCACGACCGAAATAGACACGATATCCGGGACCATAATCGATCCGGTATTCGAGAACACCGGAGCCAACGGATTTTACGTTGGAGAGATTGCCCTGCCCCATCCGGGTCACGGCAATCGTTACCTTCGACGCGGCAAGCGCCTCGATCTTTACGAACCATCGCCCAAATGGGCTCGATCCGTTCGGGTCCAGATATTCAACGACCTTCATGGGCCAATGGTAACATAAACATTACCATTGGCAAGCCTGTCTCAGCCGGTAATCTTCGAGAAATCCGCAACCGTTCCGGTGGCTTCACGAATGGCCTTCAACAGCGCCAGACGGTTTGCGCGGATGGCCGCGTCCTCATCGTTGACGAGAACATCCTCGAAAAACTTGTCGACGGGCGCGCGAAGCGTCGAGAGCGCCTGCATGGCGGAGCGGAAATCTTCCGTCTCGACGGCCTTTGCGGCATCGGCGGAAGCGGTCTTGATCGCCGCGTAAAGCGCCTTTTCGGCGTCGAGCTTCAGCAGTTCTTCTGAAACGCTGTTCGCAACCACGGTGCCCTTCTTTTCCTCTGCGGCCAGAAGCTGGGTGGCGCGCTTTGCACCGGCCAGCAGGTTCCGGCCATCTTCGCCGGTGATGAAGGCGGTCAGCGCCTCGACACGGCGGGCGATCATCAGCAGGTCGTCGGATTCCGGCGTCAGGACGGCGTCGATCAGATCGTAACGGGCGCCGAGGTCGCGCAGATAGACTTTCAGGCGGTCGTGGAAGAAGGAGAGGAGGTCAGTATCCTTCGCGACGCTCAAGAGCGACAGGCGCACGTTCTTTTCAAGCAGAATGCGAACCACGCCCAGCGCCGCACGGCGAAGCGCGAAGGGGTCCTTCGAACCGGTAGGCTTTTCATCGATGGCCCAGAAGCCGACGAGCGTGTCGAGTTTGTCGGCGAGAGCAACCGTGATCGCCACCTTGTCGGCGGGCAGGCGGTCGGAGGGACCCTGCGGCTTGTAGTGATCCTCGATCGCCGCGGCGACACTTTCGTTTTCGCCCTGCAAGGTTGCGTATTTTCGGCCCATCAGGCCCTGAAGCTCGGGGAATTCGCCGACAGCTTCGGTGCGCAGGTCGGCTTTCGCCAGCACCACGGCGCGGTCCACCAGAGCAGCATCGGCACCGACGACGGGGGCCAGAGCCTTGGCCAGTTCGCGAATGCGGGCCACACGCTGCCCTTGAGTGCCGAGCTTGGCATGGAAGGTAACGTTCAGCGCATCGAGCTTGGCCATGCGCTGGTCGAGCGGCTTCTTGAGATCGAGGCCAAATTTCGCAGCCGAATCCTTGAGCGTCTCCAGATCGGGCAGATCGCCCTGGTCACGGTTCCAGAAATGGCGGGCATCCGACAGGCGGGCGCGGACGACCTTGCCGTTGCCATGGATGATTTCCTTGCCGCCGTCGCTTGCCTCGATGTTCGAGATCAGGATGAAGCGGTTGGAAAGACCCTCTTCCGCACCCTGATTGCGGGTGACGAAACACTTCTGGTTGGTCTTGATGGTCAGCCGGATGATTTCCGCCGGGATTTGCAGGTAATCCTCCTCGAAAGTGCCCATCAGCACCTGCGGCCATTCAACAAGGCCGGAGACTTCTTCCAGCAGGCCTTCGTCTTCCACCAGCTCAAGGCCGTTGGCAAATGCCAGATCCTTGGCATCGTGCAGGATGATATCCTTGCGGCGGTCGGCATCGAGAATGACCTTCGCCTTTTCAAGGCTGGAGACATAATCCTCGAAACGGCGCACGGTGATCGGACCCGGCGCATGGAAACGGTGGCCATAGGTGACGTTGCCAGCGACGATGCCGTCGATGACAAAGGGAATGACCTGGGTTTCGTCATGTTCGGGGCCGAACAGGCAGACGATGGATTGCAGCGGGCGCACCCAGCGCAGGCTCTCCGAGCCCTTGCCTTCGATGCCGGCATAGCTGGAACCCTTCGGCATGGAGGCCGGGCCGGAGCGCATGGATTTCGGCCAGGGGAAGGAGCGGATGATGCCGGGCATCACCTCGGCGATAATCTCTTCCGCCGGGCGGCCGGGCTTGTTGATGATGGCGATGTAGAAATCGCCTTTCTTCGGATCGGAAACGACCTGAGCCTCGGAGACATCATTAAGGCCAGCGCCGCGCAGAAAGCCCTCAATCGCCTTTTCGTTGGCATCGGTGCGCGGACCCTTCTTTTCCTCACGCACATCGGCGGAGCGGGCGTTGAGGCCCCGAATATCCAGCGTCAGGCGGCGCGGCGTCCAATATTCGCGCGCACCCTCATAGGTCAGCCCTCTCTCCACCAAGGCGTCAGTGACGAGTTTCTTCAGATCGCCCGCCGCCTTACGCTGCATGCGTGCGGGGATTTCCTCGGAGCGAAGTTCAAGCAGAAGATCGGGCATGGGATAAGGACTTTAATCTGTTGCAAAAGAGTGTCGCGGACTTAGCAAGACCAGCGGCAAAAGTCATCAGCTATCGGTTAAATTACCGCCGGCGGACGTTACCAGCCGCCACCACCACCGCCGCCGCCGCCCGAACCGGAAGAACCACCGCCACCGCCACCTGAAAAGCTGGAGGAAGATGAGCTGACAGGCTGGGGAATGGTGGAAGCGATTGTATTCGCCATGGAAGTGGAGAACCCACCAATCCGGTCTCCGAAGCTGCCGTAATTGCTGCCCAAATACCAGCCGGGCGCATAACTTGCCGTGGCGGCACCAGCGGCGGCTGTCGCGAGCCAGGTCTCGAAGGTGCGGCTCCAGGGTTTTTCCACGCCGAGCGCGACCGCATAGGGCAGCAATGTCTCAAAATGCTGCGGCGACATGGCGGGGGCGTCCGCCATATTCATCCGGTCCTTTTCCGCCAGCGTCAGATAGGTTCTGAGGCCCTCGATGCCGTCCATCAGCTTGCGGCCGAGCGGCGTCGGCGCACCCATCAGGAACAGGAACAGCGCGTTGGTAAGCACGATGCCGCCGATGGCGGCCAGCGCCAGCGACTTGGTGTCATGCGTCACATCCAGCAGGATCTGCGTGGCAATGCCGCCAATGACCGAGAAAGCCACAAAACCGGCAAAGGCCAGCATAACGATGCCGCCGATGCGCTTGCTCAACGACGCGCCACGCGAGAACTGTCGGCCGATGCCGATCGACAGGATGCTGAAGAAAAAGGCGAAAAAGCCGAAGACCAGCACGGCGGCAATGGCGCTTTCATCGAGATCACCGAACACCAGCGTCGCGACGATTATGGCGACGCTGAAGAAGATGCCGAAAACGATGTAACCGGCATTGCTGCGGTAATATTTGCCGCGGTGCTCTTTTTCTATCGCCGCGCGAAACTGCTTGCCGACCTTTTCGACTTCCGTTCCATGCGCCTTGTCGATGGTGAGCGTCTCGCCCGGACCACCGATGGAGGACAACAGCGTCTTCTGCCCGCTCGGCAACTCCGCCCCAGCCTGCTTTTGCGTGCGGCGGATGACTATGGAGTTCTTCAGATCCTCCAGAACGACATAACCCTTGACCGCCAGATCAAGCGCCGAGGCGGACAGCGCTGTCCAGCCTGCGCCGGAAAAACCCCTGTTATCAACGTAATTGACCAGAGCCGGCGAAAGCCCCTCCGGTGCATCCCAGCGCGGCACGACTACACCCCTGGCCGGATCACGGCCGACCGCGAACCATGCTCGCAGATAATAGAGCAGCACTGCGAAAAGCCCGCCGCCCGAAAGCAGGATGGCAAGATTGTCACGTAGCCACCAACCTGCCTCCTGGGAGGAGTCGGGGGCGGCAATGGCGCCCTTCGGTAACTTCACGGCAACTGTCATGCCCTCGCCCACTGAAAACGGGCGGGTAGAGGCAAAAAACACCTCGTTGCCTTCGCTCAAAATGCGCGCATCCTTGCCTTTGGCACCGAGTGGACCGGTGAAAACGGCAGTATCGGTGGCCTTCACGCCCTGTGGCAAAGTGATGGTGGCGGAAATCTCACCCATCGGAAACTGCCAGCCATTGCCGGTGACGTTCCAGGTGAGTTCGTCATAATCGCTGAAATAACGGATCTGCCGGGCGGTGGTGTAGGTGATCTGGAAGATATGCTCGCCGGTCGGAAGAAAACGGTCGGCGCTGCCGGTATAAATGCGGATGCCGCCATCGATATTCTCGGTGCGCCAGTTCTCCGGCGCGCCGTCTCGCTCCACGGAAACGACGTTAAAATCCACCTTGGTGCGTCGGTTATTCGCATCCAGCGCATAAAGCGGGAAATCGCGGAAGATGCCGCGCTTGATGTTCTGACCTTCAGCACGGGCGGTGATGGTTTCCGTCACCGTCAGTTCGCCACTCTTCGCAACCTCGACGACGGAATGATAGGAGCGGATGAATTCTTCCGCAAAGGCCGGGCAGGTCGCGCCCAGGAAGACAAGCAGCGCGAGAAGTCTTGCGGCGATGGTCTTCACGGGGCGGTCTCCTCCAGCCGGTTTCAGTGCTGCGGCTCGGCAGCACTTTCCTTTTCAGTATAGTCTACGCCGAGCGAGGCGAGCGCCTTCCAGTAGCCCGGATAGGTCTTGCCAACGCAGGCAGGGTTCTGGATGGCGATGCCGCCGATCTTCAGCGCCGCCAGCGCAAAGCTCATGGCGATGCGGTGATCGGCAAAAGTATCGATGGAGGCATCGACCGTCTGGCCCGCCAGCGCCGGGTCGGCATGCACGATCAGGTCGTCGCCTTCCTCATGCGCCAGACCGTTGCGGATTTCGTTGAGGCCGAGCGAGACGGCACGGATACGGTCGCATTCCTTCACACGCAGATTGGCAATGCCGACGAAACGTACCGGCGTTTCGTTGAACGCGGCGAGAACGGCGATGGTCGGAATGGCGTCCTGCATCTGCGAACCGTCGATTTCAGCGGGCAGATGCGGAAACTGCGCCATGACCTCGTAGGCCTTGGCATCCGGCTGGGTGAACTTGTCGGCGGGCGTGCCGATGTCGATCGCACCGGCGGTCAGAAGTTCCGCGCCCCAGAGATACGTGGCGGCGGATGCATCCGGTTCGATGTGGAAATCGGTCGCGGTGTAGCCGGTCGGATGCACGCGCCAGATGGCGTTGCTGACCCGCTCAATCTTCGCGCCGAAAGCTTCCATGGCTGATGTTGTGAGATCGATATAACCCTTCGCGCCGATTTCCTCGCCCTTGAGGATGATATCGACAGGCTTGTCGCCGCAGGCGGCCGCCATCAGAAGTGCCGACACATACTGGCTGGAGAGGTTGGCATCGATGGTGACGCTGCCCTTCGGGAAACCCATGCCCTTGCCCCGCACGGTAACTGGCGGGCAGCCGGTCGGCGCATCCGCTTCGACGCCGAGGACGCGCAGCGCTTCCACCAGCGGCATGATCGGGCGTTTGCGCATGTGCTCGTCGCCATCGATGATGACGGCGCCATCCACCAGTGCTGCAGCCGCAGTCAGGAACCGCGTGGCTGTGCCGGCATTGCCGAGAAAAAGCGGCTTTTCCGGCTGTTGAAGCACGCCTGTACCCTCCACCACGAAGGTCGTGGCGTCAGGTTCTGTCACCTTAACGCCCATGGCGCGCAGGGCTTCGGCCATATAGAGCGTATCATCGCTCTTCAACGCGCCGGTTAGGCGGCTTTTTCCCTTGGCGAGGCCAGCCAGCAGAAGCGCGCGGTTGGTGATGGATTTGGAGCCGGGCGGCTCTACCTTGCCGGAAAGCGGGTGGCCGGGCGGGGTGATGGTCAGTTCGATCATGATCGTCGTCTTGTCAAAGAATGCGGCAGAGAGCCGGGATACAGGAATGTCGGCGGGAGGATTTGGCCCCGGGGAACGGTCGCCTTAGAATTTCACGGTCGGCACGGCGCGGTCTGCCGGGTTGTCGATCTCGAAATAGGGTGCCTTGGCAAAACCGAACTGGCCGGCGATCAGATTGGATGGGAAGCTTTCCACCCTGACGTTCAGATCGCGCGCGGCGCCATTGTAATAACGGCGCGACATCTGCAGTTCGCCCTCGATGGTTTCCAGCGAGCGCTGCAATTCCAGAAAGTTCGTGTTGGCTTTCAGATCAGGATAGGCTTCAGCGAGCGCAAAGAGCTTGCCGAGCGCCTGCGACAGCATGCCTTCCGCCTGGGCGCGGCCCTCCACATCGCCAGCGGGCACGGCCTGGGCCCGGTTGCGCATGGCAATCACCTCTTCGAAGGTGCTTTTTTCATGCGCCGCGTAGCCCTTCACGGTCTCGATGAGATTGGGAATGAGATCGGCGCGGCGTTTCAACTGCACGTCGATGCCCGACCACGCCTCTTCCTTCATCTGCCTCGCCTTGACGAGCCCGTTATAGATGAAGACGACATAGAGCGCGATTGCCGCGATGATTGCCAGCGTGATGAACATTCCCGACCCCTCCTCAAGAGGCGCGAGCGCCGCAACGGCACCCGCACGTTAGACTGTTGCCCCGCCTTACATAAAGGTTCAGGCGGCCCTGTTCCAGTTCAACCCGCCCGCATCCGTGAGCAGGAAGGCTTCGCCGCAGGCTTTTGCCAGCGTGCGCACGCGCAGGATATAACTCTGGCGTTCCGTCACCGAGATCACGCCGCGCGCATCCAGCAGGTTAAAGACATGGCTTGCCTTGATGCACTGGTCATAGGCCGGGAACACGCATTTATGCAGGCGCTGATTGTCATCATCACCCGGCGCACCGGCGGCGAGAAGCGCCAGGCATTCCTTTTCCGCGTCGATGAAATGACGATGCAGCATGCCGGTGTCGGCAAATTCGAAATTATGGCGGGAGTATTCCTGCTCGGCCTGCAGGAAGACGTCACCATAGGAGATCTTCTCTTCACCCTCGCGGCCGTTGAAGTTGAGGTCGTAGACATTGTCGACGCCCTGAACATACATGGCCAGACGCTCCAGACCGTAGGTCAATTCGCCAGCGACCGGCGAGCATTCGATGCCGCAGACCTGCTGAAAGTAGGTGAATTGCGACACTTCCATACCGTCGCACCAGCACTCCCAGCCGAGACCCCAGGCGCCGAGCGTCGGGCTTTCCCAGTCGTCTTCGACGAAGCGCACATCATGCAGGAGCGGATCGAGACCGATGGCCTTCAGCGAACCGAGATAGAGTTCCTGAAGGTTGGAAGGGTTGGGCTTCAGAATGACCTGATACTGATAATAATGCTGCAAACGGTTGGGGTTTTCACCGTAGCGACCATCAGAAGGCCGGCGCGAGGGTTGCACATAGGCAGCCTTCCAAGGCTTCGGGCCCAGCGCGCGCAGCGTCGTTGCCGGATGAAACGTACCAGCGCCCACTTCCATATCATAGGGCTGCAATACCGCGCAGCCCTTGTCGGCCCAGTAATTGTGCAGCGTCAGGATCAGCGCCTGAAAGGAACGCTTGGGGTTCATATGGTCTGGAATATCGGTCATTGCAGTCATCGCGGCGTTGTGAGGATAAGTAAGCACTGACTTACTTCGGATGCGGACTGGTGCCACGGCATGGCGAAGGGGTCAAGGATTTATGCGTGGAGACACCGGCTTACGTCTCATCCTCACGCTTCACGCGGTATTCGCCGGTTTCGGGATCCTTGATCAGCGTGCCGATGGCGCCGGTTTCGCGTTCCTTTTCGCGCTGCTTCGATTTTGCCGAAAGCTTTTCCGCATCGCGAACGAAGCGGCGGTAGAGGATGACGGATCCCACCCCTAGAAGAACAATTGTAATAAGCTGCGCCATAAGGCCCTATTCCTGCGACATCATAGACCGAAACGCGACCACAATGCCTTTTCTTCGGCAACTTCCGCAAGTCCCGAGACGGCGCCTGCCGCAAGCCTTTCGGCATTGAGGCCGAGTGCCGCATTCACGCCCGGCACTTTTTTGCCGAACAGCGAGCGCCCGCCGGTGACGAGATGAAGCTTGACCTTCGTCCCGTAACGGCGACGAAGAACTTCCCTCATGTCGCCCAAGCCGTCGATCAGGCCGAGATCCAGGCCACGCATACCGGTCCAGAACAGGCCGGAGAAGACCGTCTCATCGCCCTTCAGTTTTGCACCGCGGCGCATCTTGACCATATCGATGAAAACATTGTGGATTTCGACCTGAAGCGACTTCAGATATTCGATGTCGCCCTCTTTTTCCGGCTGGAAGGGATCGAGGATGACCTTGTTCTCGCCGGCGGTATAGACGCGGCGCTCCACTCCGATCTTCTTCAACATTTCCGGGAAACCGAAACCACCGGAAACGACGCCGATCGATCCGACGATGGAGGTGGGGTCGGCGATGATCTCGTCGCCGGCAAGCGCGATCATGTAGCCACCGGAGGCCGCCACATCCTCAACGAAGATCAGGACCTTCTTGTCCTTTTCCTCGGCAAGCTGGCGGATGCGATTATAGATCATTCGCGCCTGCACCGGCGAGCCACCGGGAGAATTCACGGAAATGGCGACAGCTGGCGCGTCCTTGATGGCAAAGGCCTTTTCCAGCAGCGGTGCATAGGAAGCAAGATTGAGAGCGGGGCGGAACTGGTTGCCGCCAGCCATGATGGCGCCATGCATGCGCACAACCGGGATGACGAGTTCTTTTTTGCGAAAGCGTTTCGGCACCAGATACTTCAGAAAACCCACAATTCACTCCTCGCAGCATTTGCCTGTTCGTCACGGATGTATGTATTGCCCTGCGAAACACAATGGTTTGCGGCCGGAGGAACGGCGAATTTATAGGCCAGGCCCGATTGCCTTTACATTACGGCGATAGGCGGTGCGGCCATTATTCAGGTCATCCACGATGGGCGTGAAGGCATGGCTGCCGGTCTCGTGCATGACGAGCGGCGCCCTGAACGACAGCCGCGCCCGTGACCCCTTGATCGCCGTTACGAGCATGCGCACCGCGTCCTCGCCGGGGCGTGGGTGGATGAGTGTGATCTCGATGCCGCCGAAACGGCTGCCACACGCGGCAATGATCTCCGCCACCGATTGCGGCCGTGCAATAAGGGAAAGCTGCCCGCCTGGAACCGTGATCGCACCTGCGGTCCTGATCCAGTCCTCGAACAGGCCCTCCGTCATGGCGTGGGCCTCAGCCTTCAGCGCATCGGGCGTGCGGCGGTCGCCTGCATCATTATAGGGCGGGTTCATGATGACGTGGTGAAAATGCCCGTCCGGCAGTCCGGCCTCGACGCGCGCCTTGCCACGCAGTGTCACGTCGGCCTCACGCACGCTGACACGAGCGGAAAAAGCGGCATTTTCAGGCAATGCCAGGCTGCGGCGGGCAAACTCCACCATTTCCGGCGAACGTTCGAACAGGGTCACTTCGGCCTTTTCAAGCCGCGTGGCGACCGCGAAACCTGCCGCGCCCGCGCCCGCGCCGAGATCGGCTATGCGGCATGCGCGCTCGTCCGCTACCATCGAGGCAAGAAGCATGGCGTCCATGCCGGCGCGGTGTCCCCTGCCCTTGGGCTGGAGAATGTGAAAACGGCCCCGGTGAAACGCATCCAAAGTTTCCGAAATCTCGCCGCCCACGTTCGTTTACGCCTCTTCGTTGCGCAATTCGTCGCCCAGACCGGCATCCACGAGAATGCGGCGGGCCTCACCGGCGCGGTCTTCCTCCACCAGGAACCGGCGGGGCAAAAGACCGAGCGAACCTTCCAGAATGCTCATTGCCTGATCGGCGACAAGGCAATGGATGCCGGCGTCTTTCATCAGGCTTTCGGCGAAGGATAACAGCACGGCATCGTTGGTACGGATCAGTTCACGCATGGATAAGCCCCAAATTCCCATTTTTTTGAATGGCTAGCGGCAATTCGCCCCTTGCCGCGACAGGCGCCAGTTTTTATTGTCGAACTCAAATTCGAACAGGAGTCCTGTCCCTTGGGCGTCGTCATACCGCTTGAAGAAAGCAAAAACAAACTCGCATCCGTCAAGCCGCTTGTCGACCTGACCCGTGCCGACATGGAACGGGTGAACCAGCTTATCCTTTCCAGAGCCGGTTCCGATGTCCAGATGATACCTGAGGTGGCCAACCATCTGATCTCGTCCGGAGGCAAACGCCTGCGGCCGATGCTGACGCTGGCCTCTGCCTCGATGTTCGGTTACGAGGGCGACCACCATATCAAGCTCGCCACCAGCGTGGAATTCATGCACACGGCGACGCTGCTGCATGACGACGTGGTGGATGAAAGCGATCTGCGCCGTGGCAAGTCCACCGCCCGCACCATCTGGGGCAACCAGGCAAGCGTTCTCGTCGGCGACTTCCTGCTCGGCCAGGCCTTCCGCATGATGGTGGACGTCGGCTCGCTGGATGCGCTCGACGTGCTGTCCACCGCCGCTTCGGTCATCGCCGAGGGCGAAGTGCTGCAGCTTTCGGTCGCCAAGAACATGGAAACGACCGAGGATGATTATCTGCAGGTGATTCGCGCCAAGACGGCCGCCCTTTTTGCAGCGGCCGCGGAAGTTGGCCCCATCGTCGCCAAAACCGACAAGGCAAGCCGCAGCGCGCTGAAATCCTACGGCATGAATCTCGGCCTCGCCTTCCAGCTCGTTGACGACGTGCTGGATTACGGCGGCAAATCCGCCGATCTCGGCAAGAATACGGGTGACGATTTCCGTGAGGGCAAGATAACCCTGCCGGTCATCCTGTCCTATCGCCGCGGCACGCAGGATGAGCGCGCCTTCTGGCGCAACGCCATCGAAAACGGCGAAAGCAGCGACGAAAACCTCGAAAAGGCGCTCGGTCTCATCACCAAATACAACGGTCTTGGCGATACGATCGGCCGGGCCACGCATTACGGCACCATTGCCCGCGATGCGCTTGCACCGCTGCCGGAAAGCCCGTGGAAAAACGCGCTTCTGGAAGTCATCGACTTCTGCATCGAGCGTCTCAACTGACGCTGGAGGCCTCAGGCAAACGGCGGATGGACAAGACCGTCCGCCGCTGTTTCGGACTGGGTGTCCCGCAAGGGTAGATTGTGGCGCGGGCCATAATTTCTTGCGGGGTTGCTTCAAAAAAGCCATTCTATCGTGACCAAACAATGGAAACTGATTTTTCCGTGCTTCTGCACAAAGGCAAAGGTTCCCTCATGCGGCGTAAACCAGCACTTCGTCTTCTCTGCAGCGCGGCTCTTGCCGCCGCTCTCGCACTTGGCGCGGGTGCAAGCCCCGGCTTTGCGGAGACGAAAACGGACGCCAAGGCCGTTACTTTCGATCCTGCCAAGGTAAATACCTTCTCCGGCGCATTCCTTGCCGCGCGCAATGCCGATGTCGATCAGGATTACCCCACCGCGATTTCGCTCTACAAGAAGGCGCTGGAATTCGATCCGGCCAATTCGGAAATCCGCCAGCGCCTGATGATCGCCGAACTGTTGAGCGGCAATTTCGAGGCTGGCGCCAAGATTGCCGATTCGATGAAGGACGATACCTCCGTCGAACGCGTGACGACCATCGTGCGCGGCCTCGACGCCATCAAGGACAAGGAATTCGTCAAAGCCGAGAAAATCCTGAAATATACCGGCCCGAACGATCTCGACCGCATGGTCAACACGCTTCTGACGGCATGGGCGCGCGCCGGTTCAGGCAAGCCCAAGGAAGCGCTGGCCCTCGTCAACAACATGAAGGGTCCGGGCTGGATTTCGATTTTCCAGAAATACAATGCCGCGGCGATCGCCCTTGTCTCCGGCAACACAGATGCTGCCCGCAAGAGCCTCAATGAGGCCGTGACGGATCGTGAAGGCGGGGCAACCGCTTCCGACACCTATATGCGCGCGGTGATGGCGCTTGCACGGCTGGAGGCTTCAGCCGGCAACAAGCAGAAGGCGCTGGACGCAATTGCGGTCGGCGACACTTTTGCGCCGAACTATGCGCCGCTCAAAGCGCTTCGCCAATCCATCGAGAAGGGCGAGAAGCCGCCGCAGCAGATCACCAATGCCGTTGAAGGCGCGGCTTCCGTGATGTTTTCCATCGCGGGCGCGCTGAACCGCGAAGGTGCCGAAGAGATCGTCACGCTTTACCTTCAGACGTCGCGTGCGCTCGATCCGCAAAGCGCCGATACGCTGATCCTTCTCGGCGGACTTGCCGAGGCGATGAAACAGCCCGACCGCGCCATCGCCTTCTACCGCGACGTGCCGAAGGATTCGCCGATGCACCGCATCTCCGAGCTGCAGCTCGGGCTGACGCTGGCGCAGACGGGCAAGGTGGAGGAAGCGCGCAACCACCTGCAATCCCTGCTGCAATCCGATCCGAAGGATATCCGTTCTTACCTCGCCTATGGCAGCGTGCTTTCCGACGCCAAGGACTACAAGGCCATGGCCGAAAACTACGACAAGGCTGTCGAGGTGATCGGTGCCGTGCCGCAGAAGTCGGACTGGACCGTGTTCTTCCAGCGCGCCATCGCCCATGAGCGCCTGAAGGAATGGGACAAGGCCGAGCCGGACTTCAAGCGTGCGCTCGAACTCAACCCGGAACAGCCGCAGGTGCTGAACTATCTCGGCTATTCCTGGGTGGACAAAGGTATCAACCTCGACGAAGCGATGAAGATGATCAGCCGCGCGGTCGAGCTTCGGCCGAATGACGGCTATATCGTCGACTCGCTTGGCTGGGCGCATTTCCGGCTGGGCGCGTTTGACCAGGCCGTCACCGAACTGGAGCGGGCAATCGAGCTCAAGGCCGGCGATCAGACCATCAACGATCATCTGGGCGATGCCTACTGGCGTGTCGGTCGCAAGATCGAGGCCGTGTATCAGTGGAACCGCGCGCTGATTGGCGACAATGACGATCTGGACAAGGCCAAGGTGAAGGAAAAGATTGCCAACGGCCTGCCGCCGCTGGAAAAGGACGCCGAAAACACCGCCAAGAAGGAGGCCGCGCCGCAGCCGCCGGCTCCGCCAGCACCGGCCCCTGTTGCCCCTGCCCCGGACAAGAAATCCTGACGCGACATGCGCGCGGATGACATTACCGGGGCTGTCGAAACAACCGAGGCGGCCCCGGCCAAGATCAATCTGGCACTGCATGTAACCGGTCAGCGGGCAGATGGTTATCATCTGCTCGAGACGCTGGTGACCTTCACCGAAGCAGGCGACGCGATCCATGTTCGCGATGCCGATGCCGACACTTTCTCCATCTCCGGCCCGTTTGGCGATCTGCTGCGGGCAGGCGATGGCGGCAACAATCTCGTCGTCCGTGCCAGAGACCTTTTGCGTGATGCGCTTGTGGCGGCAGGTCAATCGGCACGCCCGGTTGCCATCCATCTCGAAAAGAACCTGCCAGTCGCCTCCGGCATTGGCGGCGGCTCAGCGGATGCGGCAGCGACACTGCGGGCGCTGTTGCGGCACTGGAATGCCAGGATTGTTCCTGAAAATCTCGCACCCATCGCGCTTGCGCTTGGCGCTGACGTGCCGATGTGCCTTGAAAGCCGCCCACTCATCGCACGAGGTATCGGCGAGGATATCGAGCCGGTCTCCGATCTGCCGGAATTCTTTCTGGTGCTGGCCAACCCTCTGAAAGCGGTCTCGACGCCGGAGATTTTTCGGCGATTGCTCGACAAGGCCAACCCGCCCCTGCCGGAGCGCAAAGAAGGCGGCTGGATGGATTTTCTGGCGCAAAGCCGAAACGATCTGGAAGTCCCCGCCAAGGCGCTCCTGCCGGAGATCGGCGCAATCGCCGGCATGCTGTCGCAGGAAGGTGCTTCCCTTGTGCGCATGTCCGGTTCGGGTGCCACCTGTTTTGGATTATTTCATTCCTTCGAGGCCGCCCGAAAAGCGGAAACATCGCTTCGAAACAAGCGCCCCGGCTGGTATTTTCAGGCGACGCGGACCATCTGAAGACAACACAATTCGAGGATAAGGCCATGGCAGGCGAAAGACCCTTCATTCCCCTCGGCATCGCGGTTCTGACCGTTTCGGACAGCCGCACGCTTGAGAATGACAAGTCCGGCGACACGCTAGTCGCACGCATAGAGGAAGCCGGACACAAGGTCGCCGCCCGCACCATCGTGGCAGACGACAAGGCTGCTATTTTCAACACCGTGCGCGACTGGACGCTCAACGGGAGCGTGGATGTGGTCATCACCACCGGCGGCACCGGCTTTACAGGCCGCGACGTGACACCCGAGGCGCTGGAACCCCTGTTCGAAAAGCGCATGGACGGCTTTTCTGCCATCTTCCATCGCATTTCCTATGAAAAGATCGGCACCGCCACCATCCAGTCACGGGCGACCGGCGGCGTGGCAAACGCCACCTTCATCTTCGTGCTGCCCGGCTCTCCCGGCGCCTGCAAGGATGCCTGGGACGGTATTCTCAAAGCCCAGCTCGATTACCGCCACCTGCCCTGCAATTTCGTTGAGATCATGCCCCGGCTTGATGAGCATTTGAAACGCGGGGCTGGCGGCGTCTAGAGCGGGATTTCAGGGGTTGTCCGTCACAGCGGACCGAAACCCCACTACGCCAGATATTTTTTGAAGAACTCCGTCGTCCGGCCCCAGGCGAGATCGGCCGCGGCCTTGTCGTATCGCGCCGAGGACGTATCGTTGTTGAAGGCGTGGTTGACGCCGTCATAAACGAAGATTTCGAAGGTTTTGCCGTTTTGCTCCAGTGCCTTTTTATAGGCGTCGATACCGGCATTGATGCGCTCGTCCAGACCGGCATACTGTAACAGCAGGGGCGCCTTGATAGCAGGCACATCGGCCGCCGGCGGCTGCTGGCCGTAATAGGCGACGCCGGCATTCAGGCCTGCCGATTTGGTGGCGAACCGGTTGACCAGCCCGCCGCCCCAGCAGAAACCGACCGCACCAACCTTGCCGTTCGCACCCTGCCTTGCGGCGAGCCACACCCGACCGGCTTCGGCATTGGCGACTGTTGCCTCCATATCGAGGCCACTGAACATCTCCCGTGCCTTATCTTCATCCGAAGGCGTGCCGCCCTGCGGCGACAGGAAATCAACCGCAAGCGCCCTGAACCCCGCAAGCGCCACGCGTCTTGCCACATCGCGGATATGGTCGTTCAGGCCCCGGTTTTCATGGATGACGATGACCGAGCCAATGGGCCCGGAAACCGATTTCGGCGTGACGAGATAGCCTTTCATCTCGCCCCCGGGGGCGGGATAGGTCACCTCTTCCGCAACGATACCCGCATCATCAGGCGCAACGATTGCCGCACGGGCGCTGTTGGCCGAAAGAAGCGGCGCGATTGCGGCAGCAGCTGCGCCGGACCCGGCAAGCAGGCTGAGCTTTTCCATGAATTTGCGGCGATCGAGGCTGAGATGGGTATATTCATCGTAAGCGTCGATCATGGCCTGTGTAATCTTCGGCTTGTCGTCCATCGCTCTCTTCTCCCTGAACGCGCAGATGCACAGGGAGGATAGCGCAGATCGCCGCCCGGTGAACAAGCGGCGGCACACTTTTGCGTGAGCGCCACCGCTGGTCATCTGTCTCAGGCGGCAAGGTCCACGACGATACGGCCGTCGATCTTGCCCTCTTCCATTCGACGGAAGATGTCGTTGATGTTTTCGAGTTTGTCCCAGGAGAAGTGGGCGGCTACCTTTCCTTCACCAGCGAAGGAAAGCGCCTCCTCCAGATCCTGCCTTGTGCCGACGATGGAGCCACGCACCGTGATGCGCTTCAGCACCGTTTCGAAAACCGGAATGGAGATGAAGCCCGGCGGCAGGCCAACAAGTGCCATCGTGCCCTTGGAGCGCAGGAAACCGTAGGCCTGCTCCATGGCTTTGGGCGAAACCGCCGTCACGAGCGCGCCGTGGACGCCGCCGGTCGCCTTCTGCACCTGTTCCACCGCATCCGGCGCCCGACCGTTGACGGTGAAATCCGCGCCCAGCTTTTTCGCAAGCTCCAGCTTGTCGTCATAAATATCGGCGGCAACGACATGCATGCCCATGGCCTTGGCATATTGCACGGCCATATGACCAAGCCCGCCAATGCCCGAAATGACCACCCATTCGCCGGGCCTCACTTCGGTTTCCTTGAGACCCTTGTAGACGGTGACACCGGCGCAGAGCACGGGTGCAGCGGGGCCGAATTCCAGATTGTCGGGAAGTCGGCCAACGAATTTCGGATCCGCAAGCCCGTATTCCGCAAAGCTGCCATTGACGGAATAACCCGAGTTCTTCTGACTTGGGCAAAGAGTTTCCCAGCCGGTACGGCACGGAATGCAGCATCCGCAGGCGGTATAAAGCCACGGCGTGCCGGCGCGGTCGCCTTCCTTGATGCCGGTCACGCCAGCGCCGATCTTGGCGACGTAGCCGACGCCTTCATGGCCGGGGATGAATGGTGGATTGGGTTTGACCGGCCAATCGCCCGTTGCGGCGTGCAGGTCCGTGTGGCAAATGCCGGTCGCCTTGTAATTGATGAGAATTTCACCCGGGCCAGGATCCGGTATCGCCACTTCCTCGATGGTCAGCGGTTTGCCAAATGCGCGGACAACCGCGGCCTTCATTGTTTTAGCCATGACATACTCCCTAATCTCTGCTCGCCTGAAATTCTCGACGGCGAGGCAGAGACTACCGGGGATGGGGCGTCACGGAATTGACCCATCGCAAATCGCAGCATTTTAGAGGCGCGATTGTCTCACTTATGAAGCAACCTTACGGTGCCATCTCACTCCAGCGCCAACCAGATGGCGAGCCAGCCCCAGAGGCAGACGAGAAGCGCGAAACCAATCGCGAACAATGGCGCACGATAACGCAGACGGTTGCTGGTGACGTGAACGAAGGAGTGCGCATAACGGGAAATCACGAACAGCCAGGCCAGAACGACGGTAACGATATTGTCCGCGTCGGTAATATAAAGCAGCAGGCAGACGGGGTGGAAGAGAACCGGAAGCTCGAACTGGTTGGCAATGTTTCGGTTGACCAGATAGCTTTCGCGCCCTTCCTGTCCCGTATCGCGATATCTAAGCGCGGTGTCGCGGTCCGTCAGCGTGTATTTTTTGCGGCGGTAAAGCAGTAGGGCGTAAAGAACGAACACGAGAAATGCATGGGCTATCATCGGCCAGAACATTGCGGTCGTTGGTGACATGCTTTCTCCTCCAATCACAACAACGCTCCCCGATCCGGCATGAATCGGGGAGCGCCAAATACTGAGACTATGTTGTTGCGGATTCGGCTCGAAAGATCAAACCGCGCCGGGGTAGTTCGGGCTTTCGCGGGTGATCGTCACGTCATGGGCGTGGCTTTCGCGCAAGCCCGCGCTGGAAATGCGCACGAAGGTGGCGCGCTCCTGGAATTCCTTGATCGTGCCGCCGCCGACATAACCCATGGCAGCCTTCAGGCCACCGGCCAGCTGGTGCAGGACGCCGGAGACCGGACCCTTATAGGGAACCTGACCTTCGATACCTTCCGGAACGAGCTTCAGCGTGTCGCGCACTTCCGCCTGGAAATAACGGTCGGCGGAGCCGCGCGCCATGGCGCCAACGGAACCCATGCCGCGATAGGCCTTGAAGGAACGGCCCTGATAGAGGAACACTTCGCCCGGGCTTTCATCCGTGCCGGCCAAAAGCGAGCCGATCATGACGGCGGAGGCGCCGGCGGCAATAGCCTTCGCCAGATCGCCCGAGAACTTGATGCCGCCATCGGCGATGACAGGAATATCTGCAGCATTGGCCACTTCGACCGAGGCCATGATCGCAGCAAGCTGCGGAACGCCAACGCCGGCGACGATACGGGTGGTGCAGATGGAACCGGGGCCGATACCGACTTTGACGCCATCGGCGCCGGCATCGATCAGTGCCTTGGTGCCGTCAGCGGTCGCAACATTGCCGGCGATGATGCGAACGGAGTTCGACATCTTCTTGACCACCGAAACGGCATCGAGCACGCGCTGCGAATGGCCATGCGCGGTATCAACGACCAGAAGGTCAACACCGGCATCGATGAGGCGTTCTGCGCGCTCGATGGCATCGGCACCGACGCTGATGGCGGCAGCGGCGCGAAGACGGCCCTGCGCATCCTTGGTGGCGTTGGGGTTGAGCTGCGACTTCTCCATATCCTTGACGGTGATGAGGCCGACGCAATTGCCCTTTCCATCCACCACCAGCAGCTTTTCAATGCGGTGCTTGTGCAACAGACGGCGCGCTTCCTGCTGATCGACGCTGCTTTCCTTGACCGTAACAAGGTTTTCGCGGGTCATCAGTTCATAGATCTTCTGCTGCGGATCGGATGCGAAACGCACGTCGCGGTTTGTCAGAATGCCGACGAGACGGCCATTCTTGTGGCCGCCGGCACCGCCGTTTTCAACCACCGGAATGCCGGAAATGCCGTGCGCCTTCATCAAAGCCTGTGCTTCTGCCAGCGTGGCATCCGGGCCGATGGTGACCGGGTTGACGACCATGCCGCTCTCGAACTTCTTTACCTGCCGGACTTCTTCGGCCTGTTCGATGGGGGTAAGGTTGCGGTGGATGACGCCGATGCCGCCGGCCTGCGCCATGGCGATGGCAAGACGGCCTTCCGTGACCGTGTCCATGGCGGAAGATAGGATCGGCAGGTTGAGATCGATATCACGGGCAATGCGGGTGGCGATATTTGTCTGTCCCGGCATAACCTCGGAATGTCCGGGCTGCAGCAACACATCGTCAAATGTGAGAGCGTCCAAACCAGTGGGTGTTTGAATGATGCGTGCCATGACCAAATTCCTTCATAATGAAAATGCGTGGCCGTCCCGGAACGAAAAGTTCACCCCGGCGCCCTGCAAGGATTGCTTGGAAGTTGGCGAGGGCTGGTAACACGTTCATGACAGGAAGGAAATAGAAAAAACCCGGAATGACCTTCCGGGCTTATTCTGTTGCTGCATTGCAGCAGGCGTTAAACAGCGTCCTGTGGATCCCTGTTCCGCACGACGCGCTTTAACTGCTTGTTTTTACGCATGTCGTTATCGCAAAACCGCTTAACGCTTTTGCGCGATATGCATCAGATGTCGAACTGGTAGGACTTCGGCACGAAACGGTACCCCGTATCCAGCTTTTCCGCGTAACCGACAGCCGGGAAAGGCATGTGATAGCCGAGGAACGGCAACCGGTCCGTGGCGATCATGTCGTAGACCTTCTTGCGGGTTGCAGCGGCCGCCGCCTTGTCCATGTCGAACTTCACTTCCCAATCCGGCTTTTGCAGCGACAGGACGAAATGGTTGGCCGTATCAGCCGTCAGGATCAGCTGCTTGCCTTCGGATTCGACACGGAAGATCATGTGGCCCGGCGAATGGCCAAACGCCGCAATGCCGGTGATGCCGGAAACCACGTCAGCGCCGTCGCCGATGAAGGTCGCCTTTTCCGCCAGCGGTTTGACGTTGGCGATGACGCCCTTCTGGCCGCCTTCGGCAGGCGTGCCAACCCGCTTCTCGTCCGTCCAGAAATCATATTCCGCCTGGCCGAAAACATAACGCGCCTTGGAGAAGGCTGGCGCGCCCTTTTCCATCAATCCGCCAATGTGGTCTCCGTGCATATGGGTCAGCACCACCACGGTCACGTCGTCAGGAGAGTAACCGGCAGCCGCCATGCCTTCGATAAGACGGCCATTACCAGCGCCACGGCCGGACTCGCCGAAACCCGTGTCGAACAGCACAAGGTCCGTGCCAGTATTTACGAGAACCGGCGAGAAGGAATTGACGAATTGCTCCTTCGGCAGAAAATTGTCTTCCAGCAGCTTGCCGAGGGTTTCCGCCGACTGATCGGTGCCGAAGGTCTCGCCCGGATTGGGCGCGGCGCGCGCGCCATCCTTCACGACAAGCACTTCGAAATTACCAAGCTTGAAGCGATTGGTTTCAGGCGGCATGGCGTGTTTGATCTCCATGGAAGTTTGCGGCTGGTTCGTCTGCGCCGTTGCGGTGCGCGCCATCAATAGCGGCGCGCCGAGAACGCTTGCTCCCGCCACACCGATAAGGCCGCGTCTGCTCATGCTCAAGGATTGAGTCATCATTTTTCTCCCGATTCTCGCCAATGTCACTTTGCCCAACGGACAATAGAGCGAGAAAGTTGCAAGAAAACCGGCCTCACGCAGGTTTGATCGGAACTTCAGAAATTGATAATTAACGTGTTGGCAAGTCGGCCCATCAGGCGTAGGAGGAACTGCGATACCATTGTCGCAGCGGAGAGCCGCAGGCAGCCTCATGAACCGCATCATTCCCCTGATCCTGGCAGTCGCTCTCTTCATGGAGCAGATGGACTCCACCGTAATCGCAACGTCGCTTCCGGCCATTGCGGCCGATCTTCATGTGGGTCCGATCACGCTCAAGCTCGCACTGACGGCCTATATGGTGTCGCTGGCGATTTTCATTCCCATCAGCGGCTGGATGGCCGACAAATACGGCGCCAAGAAAATCTTCCGTTTCGCCATCGGCGTCTTCGTCGTCGGTTCGATCTGCTGCGCGGTCTCGTCATCGGTATTCGAATTCGTCGTTTCGCGCTTCCTGCAAGGCATGGGCGGGGCGATGATGACGCCCGTTGGCCGCCTCGTCCTCCTGCGGACGACGCAACGCAGCGAGCTGGTTTCCGCCATGGCGCTTTTGACGATACCGGCGCTTGTCGGGCCTCTGACCGGCCCGCCGATCGGCGGCTTCATCACCACCTATTTTTCATGGCACTGGATTTTCCTCATCAACGTGCCCATCGGCGTTATCGGCATCTGGCTGTCGACGATCTTCCTGCCGGAAATCGAGACCACCAATCCGCCACCGATGGACGGCAAGGGTTTCGTATTATCCGGTCTTGCAGCATCGGGCGTGGTTTTCGGCGTGTCGGTCGTCAGCCTTCCTGCACTGCCGCCCGCCATCGGCATCGCTTCGACGGTCATCGGTTTCATCTGCGGCTTTCTTTATGTGCGCCACGCGGCAAACCATCCTGCTCCCATTCTGGATTTCCGCATTTTCCGCAACCCGACATTCCGGGCGGCCACCGTTGGCGGCACCGCCTTCCGCATTTCCACAGGCGCCATTCCCTTCCTGATGCCGTTGATGTTGCAGATCGGTTTCGGGCTCAACCCGTTTCAATCAGGCATGATCACCTTTGCCGGGGCAATCGGCGCGATCACCACGAAATTCATGGCCAAGCGGGTCTTTGCCGCAACGGGGTTCAGATCAACGCTGATCGGAGCCGGCATCGTCGGCGCCTTCACGACGCTCGCCAACAGCTTCTTCACGCCGGAAACGCCCTACCCGCTGATCATGATCTGCCTGGTCACGGCGGGCTTTGCCCGTTCCTTCTTCTTTACCGGATCCAACGCGCTCAGCTATTCCGATATAGACGACAGCCAGGCAAGTCAGGCGACTTCGATGGCATCCGTGCTGCAACAGATCAGCCTTGCGCTCGGCGTGGCTTTCGCAGCCGCCATCCTGGAAGTCAGCAGCATGTTATCCGGCTCGCATCTGCAGCTTGCCGATTTCCACGTTGCCTTCACCATCGTGGCGCTGGTCTCGCTGTTTGCAATCGTGCCGATCATCCGCATGGACGCGCAAGCGGGCGCGGCCGTTTCCGGCCACCGCGGCAAGGTCTCGCAACCGGCAGAGTGATTAGTCTTCGTCCGCCTCATCCACGTGCATAACGGACTGCGTTTCGGCTGTCCGGCCCTTGAAATGCTTGGCGAGCAGGAACATTTCGACCGATTCCGAGCGCGAGGACGCCGGCTTGATATGCAGGACCTGCTTGAAGTTCTTCTTCAGCATGTCGAGCAATGCCTTTTCCGTGCCGCCCTGGAAGGTCTTGGCGAGGAAATGGCCGCCTTCCGCCAGCACCTGAACCGCGAAATCGGCCGCGACTTCGCACAGATGCATGGTGCGGATGTGGTCCGTCTTCTGGTGGCCCGTGGTTGGTGCAGCCATGTCGGACAGTACCAGATCCGGCGTGCCGCCAACGGCCTCCATCAACTGGTCCGGTGCGGTCGGATCGAGGAAGTCGAGCTGCAGGATCTTCACGCCGGGGATGGGATCGATTTCGAGAAAATCGATAGCGGCGACGCGGATATCATCCTCGGTGGAATCCGTCACCTTAGAAGCGATCTGCGACCAGCTTCCGGGTGCCGCACCAAGGTCGATGATGCGGGTGGCACCCTTCAGGATCTGGTGCTTGTCGTTGATTTCCAGAAGCTTGAAGGCGGCGCGGGCGCGATAGCCTTCCAGCTTGGCGCGCTGCACATAGGGGTCGTTGATATGACGTTCCAGCCAGCGGCGCGATGAGGCCTTGAGCTTGGTCTTCTTGACCTTCTGACCGATCTTTCGGCCGGTGCGATTGGTGCTTGTGGGCGCCTTGCTCATGTCAAACCTTCCGTTCTGTCCTGCCGTGCCATCTGCATGCGCCTTATCCGGTTACGCCGCCATGCGCCGTCATCCGCCATCATATCCGTCAACAGGCCTTCGCGCAGCCCGCGATCGGCCACACGCATGCGCCGCGCCGGCCAGCGACGGCGAATGGCCTCGAGGATGGCGCAGCCGGCCAGAACCAGATCGGCCCTGTCAGGACCGATGCAGGCATTGGCGGCGCGGCCGGCAAAATCCCATGCCAGAAGCTTGTCCTGCATCGCCGTCACCTCGGTATCTGAAAGCCAGAGGCCATCCACCTTGCGGCGATCGTAGCGCGGCAGGTCGAGGTGAACGCCCGCAAGCGTCGTCACCGTACCCGAGGTTCCGATCAGGTGAAAATCCTCGTGATGCGCAAGCGGCGCCAGAGGCGGGCACTGGAAGGCATCCAGCAGCCCTTCGACTTCCCGCACCATGGCGGCAAACACATCCGGCGTCACATCGCGGCCGCCATGGCGTTCCGAGAGGGTAACAACGCCGACCGGCAACGATGTCCAGTGGGTGATGTGGTTGGCGAGCCGGTTGGAACGGTTTTCGCCGACCTTGATGACCGCGATTTCCGACGATCCGCCGCCTATATCGAACAGCACCACCGAACGGGCTTCACGCCCGACCAGGGAGGCGCAACCCGAAACGGCGAGACGCGCTTCCGTCTCGCGGCTGATGATCTCAAGCTTGAGCCCGGTTTCCCGGGTAACCCGCTCCAGAAACTCCTCGCCATTGGTTGCTGCCCGGCAAGCTTCGGTGGCGATGAGGCGCATACGCCTGATCGGGCGTCCAGCAAGTTTCGAGGAGCAGACCTTGAGAGCCTCCACCGCGCGATCCATGGCATCGTCTGAAAGACGGCCGGTCGATACCAGCCCCTCGCCCAGCCGGACGATGCGCGAAAAGGCATCGACGACCCGGAACTGGCCGGGCCGTGTCGGCTGCGCGATCAGCAGTCGGCAATTATTGGTTCCGAGATCGAGCGCCGCATACATGTCCGTTGCGAATTCGGAGCCATGCTCTTGATGGCGGGCGCCGTGACGGGCGGACATTTCGGATTGTTGCCGGTGCGGTTCCTGAGCCGTCCCATTGGCGCGACCGTTCTGCTTGCCAACATGTCGGGGCGCATGGGAGGGAACCAGCGGGCGACCCTGCGGATCGCGGCTGCGCGGATCACGGTGAGCCCGCTTGCGGTTACGCGACTTGCGACCACCGGCAGGCGGCACGGAGGATGGATTGGTGGCATCCGTTGCGACGACAGCCTCTGGCTGTTCACTGGCAGCAGGCGGCGTCTGATGGGAGGTGCCTTTGCCACGGGAACGCCGACGCCGCTTTCTTTTGCGCGGTTCGGCATCCGGCTCGAGAGCCGATACATAGGGGGAACCGGCCGGAACATCCGCGGCAACATCATGCGACAGCACAGCAACGTCACGGGGTTTACCGTCACGCCTGTTTTTCTTGCCACGACGGGATCGCTTCGCTTTCCCTTTGTTTGCCACCGACGCCCCTTGTTCCGACGGCTTTGGGCCGTTTCCGGGGTCGATCACTGTCTTGTCCATTTCGCCGCGCACAAGCGTAGACGCTATGCTGCTGGCTTTCATAAGGTTTCGTTGGGCGGACAATACCAGCGCAAGAGATTTTAGCCAAATGGTTTTTGGAAGGGAGGAAACCGCACAGTCGACGCGCAGCAAAGACATGCGTTTGCGATAACCCAAATCGGGTTTGAAATCGCTGCAATGATTTTCAGGAATTTTAGGAAATTGGAGATGGTACGGTTGGGGGGTCTCGAACCTCCGACCTCAGGTGCCACAAACCTGCGCTCTAACCAACTGAGCTACAACCGCACATCAAACGCCGAACCGGCGCCACGGGGGGTGACATAAAAGGTGTTTTTGCTATTTGCAAGTCCTTCAGCGAATTTTGCGAAAAAAGGCTTGGAAAGGCAAGCGGTTTTCATGGCGCCAGAGCTGGCAACAGTCGATAGCCGGGTATACCGCTTGCAATCTGGAACGGGGCCAGAACGGGTCTTGCCGGGCCTGTTCATGTTAACTCTATTTGGCGATTCATTCAGGCGGCGGTGGACCGCGCCGCCCTGTGAAGTTATTTAAAATTCTGTTAACGTGGTGCCTCAGCGGGTTTACGTTTCAGCTTCATGAGGAAGCCGAAAGCCTCGCAAGGTCCGGTAGTGCCAGAATAGGTTTCGACATGCCCGCCGTCCAGTATCCCTTTATCGATATCGCAGTGCATGAACGGGTGCGCGAAGGTTTCGGGCGCGGCGAGGCGATGGCTTTGTTCTCGCTCGATCTTCAGAGTGCGCTCTGGGCCAATGGGCGCGGTGCAGCGCTGTTCGGCACGCCGATGGTCTATGATTTTCTGGAACAGGGACCCAAACGGCAGGACGTGACCTTCCGGCAGCTGGCCGCGACGGCGGCGCGTCTTTCGAAGACGGGCGACAGCCTGCCGTTTACCATTCGTATCAATGCGGGCTTCCGCAGCCTTGCCGTTACCGCCAAGGTGGAAATCATCGAGGCCGAACCGGGCCAGCCTGCTATTCTGTTTTCCGCCCTCACCGATCAGGCCGCACCCGACACGGCGGAATGCGCAAGGCGCATGATTGAAGGCTTTGACGATCCCGATATCCATATCGCTGTCATCAATGGCGATAACGAGGTCGTTGCCGCTTCGGCCAAGTTTGCGTCGCTCGGCATCACGCCGCATACGGCAAGGACGCTGGTTAGGATGGCCGCAGGTCAGGCTGGCCACCTCGTCAAACGGCCCGTGCCGACCGGCAAGGGTTACATGCCCGCCGCCGCCGGCCAGATCACGATATCGCCAGAACTCAATCTGTTGTTCGTGGTCGAAACCGCGCTCGGGACACTCGATCCCGTTAACGGATTTGCCGAAGACAAGCCGCAGGAAACCCCGGCCGCCGCCCAACCGGCTTTGCCGGTTGCCGAGACCGCGCCTGTTGCCGCAACGGCTGCCTCGTTCGATTCCGTGCTCGACGCCGTCGCCGGGATAGAAGATGTGGAGGACGTGCCGGAACTGCCTTCCGACGTCGAAGACGAAGTGACGGTGGAACAGGATGAGGAAACCGTCCTGCCATTGCTTGCAGCAGAAGAAGAAACGGATGCTCCGGCGGATGTCCCGCTGGAGGATGCCGATACGGCTGCGAATGCGGCGACGACGGACGATATTGCCGATATCTTCGAACTGGATACGGATGAGGCAGAGGTTCCGGCAGCTGGCCAGGATTCCAGCGAAGACCATACCGAACAGGCCCCGGACGTGGAGCGCGCAGAGGCGGAAGATGAGGTAGCTGAAACAATGGCGGCGCAGGACGCTGCACCCGTTGAAGAGGATCTCCCGGCGGCCGTGGAACCGACCGACGAACCCCAGCCTTTTGTCTTCGACGCCGGTGCGCGTGCATCCCGTTTCGTCTGGAAAATCGATGCCGAGGGCCGCTTCAGCTCGATCTCGCACGAATTTGCGGAGGCTGTGGGCGCGAAGGCGGCAGCTGTCGAAGGCATGAGTTTTGCCGATGTGGCGGCACTGTTCAATCTCGATCCGGAAGGCAAGATTCGCGAGCTTCTCGGCCGCCGTGATACCTGGTCTGGCAAGACGATCTATTGGCCGGTTGAAGGCACGTCCCTGATGGTGCCGATCGATCTCGCCGCCCTTCCCACCTATACGCGCTCGCGCGAATTTGACGGTTTCCGTGGTTTCGGCATCGTGCGGCTGGCCGATGCCGCAGAGGATCCGCACGCCACCGGCCTCACCTTCCTGCACGGCGAAGACATCCTTCAAACCGAGGTTTTGCCGCAGCCGGCTGCCGAGGATGAAGACGAGGAATTGCTGGCTTTTCTCGATGAGCTCGATGAGGAAACCCCGGCCGCTGAAGATGCGCCAGCCGAGATTTCGGACGAAGAGCGGCCCCACGATTACAGCCCGCCGGAATTCGAAGTGCCGGCCTTGGCAATCGTACCGACCCCGGAACCAGAGCCGGAGCCAACCTACTCCGACAAGGTCGTCCATCTGGAAGAGCGCCGCTGGCGCTCCCGCGAGGGCCTGACCGCAGGCGAGCAGGCCGCCTTCCGCGAAATCGGCCGGACGCTGGCACCCGTAGATGCCGTTTCAGACGAGGGCCCGAAGGCGGAAGAAGACGCTCCTTCTACCGATCCGGCTGCACAGCACGTCCAAGACGATATCGACGCGGTAACACAGGTGGACCTGCTGCCCGTGCTGGAAGAAGACGTTAATGCCGCAGAACCGGCTGAGGAAGACGATCTCTTCGCGGACTATGTTCGCGGCGAACGCCCTGCGGCCACGAACAAGCCTGCCGATGAAATCCAGATCGAAGAAAAGACAGTCGCCTTCACCGAGGTGGTACCGGCGGCCGATATCGCCGCTGCGATGGTTAGCCCACCGCTGCGACCCGCCGATGCGCTGAGCGCCGAAACGCTGGACCAGATGCCCGTGGCACTGCTGGTGCATGCCGGTGACAGGCTGATCCATGCCAATCCGGATTTCCTGCGGCTGACGGGCTACGGCTCTCTTGATGAATTGGACGAGGTCGGTGGACTGGAAGCCCTGCTGCAACGGCAGGAGCTTGAGGATATGCCTGATAACGAAGGCGGCATGGTCGTCGTCAGCGCCGAAAATGACATCATTCCGGTCAAGGCACGGCTGCAATCCATCCGCTGGGAAGACACCAAGGCGCTGATGCTGTCGCTGGTTCCGCTGGAAGAAAAGCAGGCACCGGTTACGGCAGCCAACGAGAATACGTCAGCGGCGGAAACCGCGAGTGCCGACACAGGCAGCGTTTCCGTATTGCAAGGCGAAGTCGAAGAACTGCATTCCATTCTGGAAACGGCAACGGATGGCGTGGTGCTTTTGGGAGACGACGGCGAAATCCGTTCGCTCAATCGCTCCGCCAGTGCGCTATTCAACTACGACAATGGCGAAATCGCAGGAAAGCCCTTCGTCACCCTGTTTGCGCATGAGAGCCAGCGCGCGGTGCTGGACTATCTTTCCGGCCTTGCCAATAACGGTGTCGCCAGCGTGCTGAACGATGGCCGCGAGGTGATCGGCCGCGAGGCATCCGGCGGTTTTCTGCCGCTGTTCATGACGATCGGGCGGCTCAAATCCTCGCACGGCTATTGCGTGGTCATCCGTGACATCACCCAGTGGAAGCGCACGGAAGAAGAGTTACGCAACGCCAAGCGCGCGGCGGAAACCGCCAATGCGCACAAGACCGATTTTCTTGCGCGTGTCAGCCACGAAATCCGCACGCCTCTCAACGCCATCATCGGCTTCGCGGACATGATGGCGACCGAGCGTTTCGGGCCGATCGGTCATCCGCGTTATGTGGAATATTCCAATGATATCGGACGTTCGGGCCGGCATGTGCTCGATATCGTCAACGACCTCCTCGACATCTCCAAGATCGAAGCCGGTCAGATGGATGTCGATTTCATCGCGGTTCCGCTGAACGAGACGGTGGCCGAGGCGGTCTCGCTGGTGCAGCCGCAGGCCAACAATCAGCGTGTCATCATCCGCACGGCGCTTTCGCAATCCGTTCCACAGATCGTTGCCGACCTGCGCTCGATCAAGCAGATCGTGCTCAACATCCTGTCGAACGCCATCCGCTTCACGCCATCAGGCGGCCAGATCGTGGTTTCCACCGCCTATGAGGCCAATGGCAGCGTCGCGCTGCGTATCCGCGACACCGGCATCGGCATGACCCGAGCTGAGCTGGAACAGGCCATGAAGCCGTTCCGGCAGGTGGCGTCATCGGGCAAGCGCGTGCGCGGCGATGGCACCGGGCTCGGCCTTCCCTTGACCAAGGCGATGGTGGACGCCAACCGTGCGAACTTCTCCATCACCTCGACACCGAACGAGGGAACGCTGGTGGAAATTACCTTTCCATCGCAGCGGGTTCTTGCCAACTAAGGCCATGCGGGCGTAGCAATGCGGGAACCGCCGGCTAAACGGACAGCCGGTTGAGGCTTTCGCAGGACAGCAGGCTGGCATTTCCATGACGGTTTCCATTCCGGCAACAAGACGCGTTTCATTGTTGCCCATCACGGCGGTCATCGTCGCAGCCATCGCCGCCATGCCTGTTCTGGCGGTCTTCTGGCTGGCGCTGACCGGCAGCACGGAAGGATGGCAACACCTTCTAGCCAATGTTCTGCCGCGCGCCGGGTTTCGAACCTTCCTGCTGCTGGCGATGACGGCCGCAACGACGGCATTCTTCGGCATTGTCTGCGCCTGGCTCGTCACCACATTCGAATTCCCTTTGCGGCGGGTATTGTCGGCGGCACTTGTCCTGCCGCTCGCCATTCCCTCGTATCTGGCAGCCTATGCTTTCGGCGAGTTCCTGGATTTCACCGGCCCGGTACAAAGCGCCCTTCGCGCCGTCTTCGGCTATCACAGCATCCGCGACTACTGGTTTCCGGACGTACGCTCGCTTGGCGGCGCCGTGGTGGTTCTGAGTTCGGTGCTTTACCCTTATGTCTATCTCTCGGCCCGCGCCGCCTTTTCCATGCAGGGACGGTTTGCGGCCGAAGCTGCGCGCACGCTTGGTGCGAAACCGCTTGGCGTATTCTTTTCCGTGCAATTGCCAATGGCGCGGCCGGCGATCGCCATCGGTCTTTCGCTGGTTCTGATGGAAACGCTGAACGATATTGGCGCTGTCGAATATCTCGGTGTCCAGACGCTGACTTTCACGATTTACGAGACCTGGCTCAATCGCGGCAATCTTGCCAATGCCACACAGATCGCCGCCGTCATTCTGCTCATCGTTGGTGCGTTGATCTTCATCGAACGCAATGCCCGCGAAAAACAACGCTTTGCCGCTCCAAAAGCCACGACCATGGCGCAACGCCACCGGTTGAAAAGCCTTCGCGGCTGGCGGCGCTGGTCTGCAAGCCTCTTCTGCGTCGCTCCTGTGGCGAGTGGTTTCCTCATTCCCGTCATCGTTCTTGGCGGTTACGCCGCAAAAAGGCTGGATGCGCTGTTTGCGCCGAAGCTGCTGAAAGCGCTCGGTCACAGTCTCGAGGTCTCGCTTTCCGCCGCCTTCGTCACCCTGATTGCGGCTTTCGTATTTTCCTATGCCATCCGCACCGAGCGCTCGCGCACGTCAAAGGTGGCCGCGCGACTTGGCTCCATGGGATATGGCGTGCCGGGAACGGTGCTCGCCATCGGCGTGCTCATTCCCCTGGCCGGTCTCGACAATCACGTCGACGGGTTTGTCCGCTCCCATTTCGGATTTTCGAGCGGCCTGCTGCTGTCAGGCACTGCCTTTGCCATCATCTACGCCCATTCGGTGCGCTTCATGACCATGGCGGAGGGAACGCTTGATGCCGGGTTCCAGAAGCTCTCGCCGCATATCGACATGGCCTCGCGAACGCTTGGGCGCAACCGGTTGCAGACACTGTTCAAGGTGCTGTTGCCGAATATGCGGCCTGCGGCGCTGACAGCCTTTCTTCTGGTACTGATCGAATCCATGAAGGAGCTGCCGGCGACGATCCTGCTGCGGCCCTTCGGCTTCAACACGCTCGCCACGCTGGTCTATGAAGACGCGTCCCGCTCAAGGGTGCAGGATGCCGCCGTGCCGGCGATCATCATCATCATTGCCGGGCTTATCCCCGTGCTTCTCGTGTCGAAATCGATGGATCATCCGGAAAACCGCTGAAGGCAACCCGCATGGCGGCAAAAAGAAAGGCGGCCTCTCGGCCGCCTGTATTAGTTGTGCTTTTTTAACGAGAGAAAGGGGGACAACCTCGCCATATGGAAATTATCAATCCCGGCTATCTAAAGTTTGACAGCCCTGCGTTGGGATTTACTTTCCGCCAACTCCTATTAACAAGCGGTTAAAACCAAAATCGATCAATTACCGACGATAATTCCTATTTTGAGACCGTAAAAGTCAAAAACTAAATTACAGGTTTCTAATTTTATCGACGCCTCAACAGTAACGCGTAGAAATCGGAGAGGAATATTCGATCAGTTGCGCGCGGCTGCGTGTTCGTCCTTCATCCGCTGGAGTTCCGTGCGTTTGGAGGCGATGGAAGCGACAATCACGCCGATTGTGACAAGCCCGATAAGGATCGTGCAGATGGCGTTGATCTCAGGTGTGACGCCAAGACGAACCTGCGAATAAATCTTGATCGGCAGCGTCGTCGCACCTGGACCAGTGGCGAAACTTGCGATCACGAGATCATCGAGCGACAGCGTAAACGCCAACATCCAGCCGGCGATGACGGCCGGGAAGATCAGCGGCAGGGTAATTTTGAAGAAGGTCTTGACCGGCGGGCAACCGAGATCGAGCGCTGCTTCCTCGAGGCTGCGATCAAAGGTCAACAGACGCGACTGCACGACGATTGCCACATAACACATGGTGAAGGTGGTGTGGGCGATGACCACCGTCCAGAAGCCGCGATCCACCCCAACGGCCACGAACAGCAAAAGCAGCGACAGACCGGTAATAACCTCCGGCATGACGAGCGGCGCATAGATCATGCCCGAAAACAGCACGCGTCCCGGAAAGCGCGCAAAGCGCGTCAGAGACAGCGCCGCCAGCGTTCCGAGGATGGTGCCGATGGTGGCGCTCAAAATACCGACACGAAGCGTCACCCAGGCTGCATCCATCAGCCCCTGGTTCGACCACATGGACTTGTACCATTGCAGCGAAAATCCGCCCCAGACGGTGACCAGCTTCGAGGCATTGAAGGAATAAACGATCAGGATGATGATCGGGATATAGAGAAAGGCAAAACCGAGGGTCAGGACGGTGATGTCGAATTTTCCGCGTTTCATGGCCTCACCCGACTTTCTTCTGCTGGTTCTGGAAGATGGCGATGGGCACCACCAGCAACAGTAGAAGCAGCACCGCAACGGCGGATGCCAGGGGCCAGTCGCGGTTGCCGAAGAATTCCGTCCAGAGCGTCTTGCCGATCATCAGCGTCTGCGCACCGCCAAGCAGATCGGGAATGACGAATTCGCCGGTTATCGGGATGAAACAGATCATCGACCCGGCCACCACGCCCGGAAGCGACAGCGGGAAGGTAATCTTCCAGAAGGCTTTCCAGGGCGGGCAACCCAGATCGGCCGCCGCTTCCAGAAGCGTATTGTCGAATTTTTCCAGCGCCGAATAAAGCGGCAGCACCATGAACGGCAGATAGGAATAGACGATTCCGATGAAGATCGCCGTCTCGGTGCGGAAGATATTGACCTGCTGGTCCGGCCCCAGAAAACCGAGCCATTGGAACAGCACCGTCAGCAGACCTTCGGGCTTCAGAATACCGATCCAGGCGTAAACGCGGATCAGGAACGAGGTCCAGAACGGCAGGATGACCAGCATCACCAGCGTTGGGCGGATGGATGACGGCGAACGCGCCATGGCAAGAGCCATGGGATAACCGATCAGCAACAGCAGGAAGGTGGAGATGAATGCGATGCGCAGCGACGAGAGATAGGCGTCGATGTAAAGCGGGTCTTCCGTCAGAAACAGGTAGTTTTCGAAATCCAGCTGCGAGAAGAATGCGCCAAGCTTCGAAAACCCTTCGAAGACTGGCGTATAGGGCGGCATGGATATCGCCGTATCCGAAAGCGATATTTTGAAGATGATGAAAAAGGGCGCTGCAAAAAACAGCATCAGCCAGAAATAGGGAACCGCGACGACCAGCCATCGCCAGGGACTTTGCCGGTTTTCAGGAGTGGTGATCGCCATAAAAGCCTCTCTCAGCGCGTTAGCACAAGACCGGAATCCTGTTTCCAGTTCAACCACACCATATCGCCGAAGGTGATCGGGCGATCCACGAGACGCGAGACATTCGCCTGCGCTGCACGGATGACACGGCCATCGGCAAGCTTGACGATGAACACCGAGAAGTCACCGAGATAGCCGATATCCCAGACTTCGCCATAAGCGGAATTGACGGCGCTGTCGGTGGGTTGATCGAGCGAGATGCGGACCTTTTCCGGGCGGATGGCGAAAGCCACCCGGCTTCCGGTGACAGCGGCGCATTCCTGCTCCACTGCAACTGTCAGCCCGTCGCAATCGAGTGTCACCAGTCCCGGCTTGCCGATATCGGACGCGTTAGTGACGACATTGGCGTCGAAAATATTGATGTCGCCGATGAAATCCGCCACGTAACGGCTGTTCGGCGCCTCGTAGATTTCGGCAGGCGTTGCCACCTGCACCACAATGCCCTTGTCCATGACCGCGATCCGGTCCGACACCGTCATTGCCTCTTCCTGGTCATGGGTGACGATCAGGAAGGTGAGGCCGAGATTGGTCTGGATGTCCATCAGCTCGAATTGGGTTTCCTCGCGCAGCTTCTTGTCGAGCGCACCGAGCGGTTCATCCAGCAAAAGCACCTTCGGCCGCTTGGCAAGCGAGCGGGCAAGCGCCACGCGCTGCCGCTGGCCGCCCGAAAGCTGGCTCGGCTTGCGCTTGGCAAACTCGCTGAGCTTGACGAGCCGCAGCATTTCCTCGACCCGCGAGGATACTTCTGCCTTGGGCAGACCGTCCTGCTCCAGACCAAAGGCAATGTTCTTCTCCACCGACATATGCGGGAAAAGGGCGTAGGACTGAAACATCATATTGGTCGGGCGCTTGTAGGGCGGCACGCCGGAAATATCCTTGCCCTGGAGGAGAATACGCCCATTGGTCGGTTCCTCGAAACCGGCCAGCATGCGCATCAGCGTTGTCTTGCCGCAGCCGGAAGGACCGAGCAGCGAAAAGAACTCCCGTTCGTAAATATCGAGCGTCAGATTATCGACGGCGACGAAATCGCCAAACCGCTTGGTGACGTTTTCAAAACGGATGAAGGGAACCGCATCGGGATTGTCCCAAGGGCTAAATTTGCGTTTGACCGGCCCCAGAGTTTTCGCCATTCACCCTACCCTCAAATCCCGTTGATTTTGTAGATTTGAGCATCGGATTTCCCGAAAACCGCGTCACACTTTTCGGTCCGATGCCATGAGGCGGGCAGCGCCGGCAGGTTGCGTGACCTGCCGGCAAGGTATCAGAGAAACAGGCCCGCCGGCCGTTTCTCAACCAGCGCGCGGAGCTATCAGCTACCGGTCTTTATCTGCGTCCAGACACGGTTCAAGACACGCTGTTCCTTCGGTCCGTAGGGTGAGATGGTGAAGAGCTTCTTCATCGTCTCGGCATTGGGGTAGACCGCCGGGTTCTTGGCAACCGACGGATCCATCAGCGCCTGCGAGGCAAGGTTGCCGTTCGCATACTGAACATAGTTAGACGCCTTGGCGATGACTTCCGGCCGCATCAGGTAGTTTATGAAAGTGTGAGCTTCCTCGACATTCTTGGCATCCGCCGGGATGGCAAGGTTGTCGAACCACATATAGGTGCCTTCCTTCGGGATGACGTAGTTCACCTCGACGCCGTTCTTGGCTTCTTCGGCACGCTTTTTCGCCTGAAGAATGTCACCCGACCAGCCGATCGTGATGCAGCTGTCGCCATTTGCCAGCTCGTCGATATAGGCGGAGGAGTTGAAGGTCTTCACGAAGGGACGGATCTTCGAATAGACGGCACCGCCCGCTTCCAGATCGGCCGTTTCCTTGCTGTCCGGGTTCTTGCCGAGGTAATTCATCGCGATGGCGAAGGTCTCGTCCGATGCATCGAGAATATTGATGCCACAGGATTTCAGCTTTTCGGCATTTTCCGGCTTGAAGAGAATATCCCAGCTGTCGACCGGAACATCACCGAGAGCCGCCTTCACCTTGGCGACGTTATAGCCGATGCCTGTTGTGCCCCACATGTAGTTCACGGCATACTCGTTGCCGGGGTCGTATTTCGCCAGACGCTCGGAGACATCCGGCCACATGTTCTTCAGATTCGGCAACTTGGACTTGTCGAGTTTCTGGAAAACACCGGCATTGATCTGGCGGGCAAGGAAGGGGCCTGTCGGCACCACCACGTCGTAGCCGGAGCTGCCGGCCAGAAGCTTCGTTTCCACGAGTTCGTTGCTGTCGAATACATCGTAAACGACCTTGATGCCGGTTTCCTTGGTGAAATCGGTAAGGATCGATTCGTCGATATAATCCGACCAGTTAAAGACGTGAACGACCTTCTCCTGGGCCATTGCTGAGCCTGCAGCAACGAGCGCCGTCGTGAGAGCCAAAGTGAAACGGAGCGAACGGTTTTTCATGATTTCTCCTGTTAACGCATCCTCGTGACGGAAGCGTGATCCCCTTTTTTAGTGAGACTAGAAAGGAAAACAAAAGGGAGCAAGCGGGAAATGTGCAGCACAGCATTTTCAACCGAATGTGTTCCACCGGGAAAAAAGTGATGCGAAACCTCTACTGGAAGTCGAAAACACTAAGACCGGTCACCATTTCGTCCAGACCGAGCGGCCTCGTCAGCGGGGCCTCCGCCCGCGACAGACAGCCCTGCCTTTCACACAGCCGGCACGAGGGACCAATGGCAATGGTCGGCCCACCTGCGCCGGCAGCTCCATAAACCGTCTCCCCGGCCTGGGCGAGATCGCAGCCCAGAAGCACGGCCGTTCGCCGCACCCTTTCGCCGAAACCGGCCTGCGGGCCTTCAAGCGTGCGCGACACAGTCAGGAAGGCGTCACCGTCAGGCATCTCCACCGGCTCCACCAGCACCTGCCCCGGCTGGGCAAAAGCTGCGTGGATATTAAGACGCGGACAGAGGCCGCCAAACCGTGCCCTCGGGAAACCACCGGCGCCCGCAAGACGGAAACGGTTGCCGGCATTGTCAGTCTCCATCAGAAAGAACGGGATTGCCGCAGCCGTCGGCCTTTGCAGGCTGACGAGCCTGTTGGCGGCCTGCTCGAACGACACATTGAAGCGTGATCGCAGGACATCGAGATCGTATTTCGCGCGCTGGGCGGCACTCAAAAACGCACCATAGGGCATCATCAGGGCGTGGGCGGCATAACGCGCCAGCTCGAAGCGGGCGATGCGCCGTGCCTCCTCCCCCTTCAGGCCAAGCGTCTCCAGCTCAGCGCCAATCTCCTCTCGAAGCGCCAGAAGACAGGTTTCCATCGCCATTTCCCTGAGCTGATCCGGCTGCGACAGGCGCTCGGACAAAAACAGCCGCATGGAATGGCGGTCATAACGCCGCCGCAGATTGGGCATGGCATGGACCGGCAGAGTTCTGACCACGATACCGTGGTTTTTCTGAAGCCATGCGCGAAGGCCCGCGGCGAGATCTTCGCCCGCCGACAATTGCTTGTGGAGTTCTTCTGCCGCCGCATCGATGGAATGGACATAGGCCGGCCGGTTTTCAAAGACGTGCCGCACCTCGTCGATCGGCAGTCGGGTGGAGGAAAGCGCCGTCTCATGTCCTTCGCGCGCCAGAAGATCCGAGAGGTCGGAAAGGCGCTGCGCCTGTTCCCGATAGGCCCTATACAGCTTGACGACGCCACTTGCCGCATTGGGCGCGGCATCTGCCACCTCGATCAGCTCCTGCGGCGACGGCACCTCGCCCACCAAGAGCGGATCGGCGAAGACCTCGCGCAATTGCCCGGCGGAACCGGCACTCTCGCCTTGCAGGTCGTCCAGATCCACCTTGTAGACTGAAGCGAGCTTCAAGAGCAGCTGCACGGTCAGCGGCCGCTGATTGCGCTCGATGAGATTGAGGTAGGAAGGCGAGATCGCCAGCGCCTCGGCCATGGCCGTCTGCGTCAGCGCCAGACCGTTGCGAATACGACGTACGCGCGGGCCAGCAAAAATCTTGTTTTCCGACACAGCCTCAACCTCACATCGAAAGACTCATACAAGTCTGTTACAAAATCGCCGGGCATAATGCTTTTACAAAGTTTACAATTTTACAGCTCCACCCTGTAATGCATACTACAGCATAACCTCTTTCAAGTCACTGTTTTTATGTTTGTTCTGGCGCTCAAACTCATGAAAATGTAAATGTAGTCACATCGAACGGCACTTCACACAGCTGAAGACAGCACGTTTCTGAAACTGCATTTGTCATGGGAGAGAGAAGTATGACGGATTTTTACAAACTTGTTCCGGGCGCACCGCAGGGACGCTTCGACGGCATTGAGCGCACTTATACCGCCGCCGACGTGGAGCGGTTACGCGGCTCCGTTGAAATCCGCCATTCGCTGGCCGAGATGGGTGCCAATCGGCTGTGGAAGCTGATCAACGAAGAGAATTTCATCAATGCGCTCGGCGCGCTTTCCGGCAACCAGGCCATGCAGATGGTTCGCGCCGGGCTGAAGGCGATCTATCTTTCCGGCTGGCAGGTTGCGGCAGATGCCAACACGGCCTCCGCCATGTATCCGGACCAATCGCTCTACCCCGCCAATGCGGCGCCAGAGCTTGCAAAGCGCATCAACCGCACCTTGCAACGGGCAGACCAGATCGAGACGGCAGAGGGCAAGGGCCTTTCGGTCGACACGTGGTTCGCGCCTATCGTTGCCGATGCGGAAGCAGGTTTCGGGGGACCGCTCAACGCCTTCGAGATCATGAAGGCATTCATCGAGGCCGGTGCAGCCGGTGTACACTATGAAGACCAGCTGGCATCTGAAAAGAAGTGCGGCCATCTCGGCGGCAAGGTTCTGATCCCCACGGCGGCGCATATTCGCAACCTGACGGCGGCACGACTTGCAGCCGACGTCATGGGCGTGCCGACGCTGGTCATCGCCCGCACCGATGCGGAGGCAGCCAAGCTTTTGACCTCTGATATTGACGAGCGCGACCAGCCCTTCGTCGACTACGATGCCGGCCGCACCGTCGAGGGCTTCTATCAGGTGAAGAACGGTCTTGAACCCTGCATCGCCCGTGCGGTGGCCTATGCGCCCTATTGCGATCTGATCTGGTGCGAGACCTCCAAGCCAGATCTCGAGCAGGCGCGCAGGTTTGCCGAGGGCGTGCACAAGGTGCATCCCGGCAAGAAGCTCGCTTACAATTGCTCGCCGTCGTTCAACTGGAAAAAGCACCTCGACGACGCGACCATTGCCAAGTTCCAGCGCGAACTCGGGGCAATGGGCTACAAGTTCCAGTTCATCACGCTGGCCGGCTTCCACCAGCTGAATTACGGCATGTTCGAACTGGCGCGCGGCTACAAGGAGCGGCAGATGGCGGCCTATTCCGAGCTTCAGGAAGCGGAATTCGCGGCCGAGGTAAACGGCTACACCGCCACCAAGCACCAGCGCGAAGTCGGCACCGGCTACTTCGACGCCGTGTCGCTGGCAATCTCGGGCGGCACGTCTTCGACCACCGCCATGAAGGAATCCACCGAGCATGACCAGTTCCGCCCGGCGGCGGAATAAACTGGAAAACTGCCCTTCCCTTGAACGGGAAGGGCTTGCAAATCGCATCAAGAACCCCAACCAATAAAGAGAGGAGAAATGCCATGAATGCCCATAACCCCATCAAGACCCACGTCAAGGAACGCGCCGAGGAGCAGTCCTCCGCCATGACGCAGGATCAACAGGTCGCCATCCGCATGCTGGCCAACGATCTGCACCGCCTCAATCAGGCCGTCATGAAGGCAGTTGAGGCCGGTGTTTCTGTTGAACTCGTCCGCTCAGCCCGCCATCACGGCGGGGGCGGCAACTGGGGCGATCTTCTGATCCCGGTCATCGTTGCGCAGGGAAGTGCTGCTGCGTGACACCGCTCATGCCGGACGGCTTTTTCGTCCGGCGTACAAATCGGAATGTCGCTTGATGAGACGCGTCATCCGGTCCGCCACCGTCCGTATATCGCGACGGTGGCGATCGTCGTTGTTCATGACGATCCACTGGTTGTGACGAAGCGCTTCGATTTCGTCACCCTCACGCATCAGCCGCGCATCGGCATCGCCCACGAAACACGGCAGCACGGCAACCCCTGCTCCGGCCAGTGCCAGATCGAGCAGTGCCGTCGGCCTGCTAACCGTCACCACGATCTCATTACCACGGTTTTCATGCGGCCAGCGCAGGTAGGCGGAAATGGCGTTTTCTTCCGCCACCGCCAACCACCGGTCTGAAACGGAGCTGGCGGCGTTGCGCAACCTGTAGGGCGCATAGGCCACCTCCCCCGTCTTGATGGCAGCGAGGTTGCGTTCCTCGGGCTCGAAAGCGCGAATGCCGATGTCGTTTTCACGGTGCGCCAAAGACGCCCTTTGTTCGGCGATGAAAAGATCGATGCGGAAATCGTCGCGATCCGTGCAGATGGCGGAGAAATTTACTGCAAGCAGCCAGGCATTCCAGGTGCCGACGGCAATGCGCACGACGGAAGAGGCCGACGACGCCTTTTGCCATCCCTCGATATCCTTTGCCGCGTTTTCCATCGCCTGAAGGCGGTCAAACAGCGCGCGGCCATCCGGTGTCAGCGCGTATCCCGTCTGGCTGCGCTGGAACAGCGCCTTGCCGATACGTTCCTCCAGTTCGACCATGCGTCGCCCGATAGTCGCAGGGCTCAAACCCGTCAGCGCCGCAGCACCCGTCAGGCCGCCGCTGCGTGACACATCGAGGAAAAGTTGGTATGAATCCCAAGTGACGTTTTTCATTTATGAAAAACGTAGCGCATTTTCTTGCGCAGATAAATCAAAAAACGGCGTGCATCATGGCCCTCCGCAACATGGAGAGTGACATGCACGTATTTTATTCAGCATTGGCCATCATCGAAAACCAGACTCCGCGCACGCGGCGGGAAGCCATCCGGCAGGAAGAGAAATTCTATGCCGATATGGCCGAGGCATCCTGGCCGTGGCGGCTGTTTATCGCGGTTGCTGCAAGGGCGAAAGCGAAGAGCCTGACCTTAATAAAAAAGGGCGATCAGGGCAGCCACGGCACCGGCTGCGATTGCAGTCAGGCGAAAGGCCAACTGCCTGCTCTCGCTTTCGGCGCGGGCGATGGCAATGGCGCGAGGGCGGCGATGTGCGGATCTGTTCATGCGCGGGCTCCTGACGAAAAACTCAACCGACCCATGCCCTGTTAAGAGCCTCCAGCATGACATCATGTACAGCGGAACCACAACGCGATCCGGCTTTGCTGGCATTCTGTCAGGATGACTCCGTGCCCATTAACAAGGTGTTAATACGAGCGGTTTCAGGCGAATTCACCTGCTGCCTGACCGGAGGCCCAGGCCCACTGGAAATTATAACCGCCCAGCCAGCCGGTCACGTCAACACATTCGCCGATGAAATAGAGGCCGGCCACGGTTTTCGCTGCCATGCTGCGGGAATCGAGGCCGGTCGTATCCACGCCGCCAAGCGTGACTTCCGCCGTGCGATACCCCTCGGAACCGGCGGGTTTGATCTGCCAGTCCTGCACCTCATTCGCCAGGGTCGCCAGAGCCTTGTCTGACATATCGGCAAGGTTGCCGGTCAGCCCCGATTTTTCGACGACATGCTGCGCCAGCCGTTTCGGCAGGATTTCCGCAAGAGCTGTATGGGCCGACTGGCGGCCGTTCTTCTGTTTCGCTTCCTTTAGCAAGGCGACGATATCGCGCGCAGGCTCCAGTTTCAGGCGGATCGTATCGCCCTCCCGCCAATAGGAGGAGATTTGCAGGATTGAGGGGCCGCTCAGGCCCCGATGGGTAAACAGCAGTGCCTCGTTGAAAGCCGTTTTGCCATGGGAAATTTCGGCTGGCACGGCAACACCGGCAAGGGGGCTCAGCCTTTCCAGTGCCGCAGGATCAAGCGTCAGCGGCACGAGGCCAGGGCGCGTCTCGATGAGCGACAAGCCGAACTGCTCGGCGATCTGGTAGGCAAAACCCGTCGCACCCATTTTCGGGATCGACTTGCCGCCCGTTGCGACCACAAGGCTTTCCGCCTCGATGACGCCGCCCAAGGTCGTCACGCGAAACCGGCCGCCATCATGGGCGACATCAGAAACAGCGGTTTCCAGCCTCAATTTCACCTTTGCAGCCTGCATTTCGCCAAGCAGCATGCGGATGATGTCCTTGGCGCTATCGTCGCAGAACAGCTGCCCAAGCGTCTTTTCATGCCAGGCGATACGATGTTTTTCGACCAGAGCGATGAAATCGCGCGGCGTGTAACGGGCAAGTGCGGATTTGGCGAAATGCGGGTTGGCGGAGAGATAGTTCTTCGGCCCGGCATGGATGTTGGTGAAATTGCAGCGGCCGCCGCCGGAGATGCGGATTTTCTCGCCCGGCGCCTTGGCATGGTCGAGGATGATGACGGAGCGGCCGCGCTGGCCGGCGCGGATGGCGCACATCATGCCGGCAGCCCCCGCCCCCAAAATCAGCACGTCACATTTGTCTGCCATAGTTGTTTTCCGTTTGCTTCTCCCTTTCCTCTTTTCGAAGTGTCGCCCGTTGTCAATGGCGCTTTCCCCCTCGCCAATTGCCAAACTCCGGTTATGATGGCGCCAGTCGAAACACAGACCCGGTGATACATGCCCCCGAAGAAAACCATGCTCCGCCCGAAGAAACAGGCAACCATGGCAAAGAAACCTCCCCTCGACCTTTCCTCTACCCGTGGCGTTTCCTCCTGGCGCGAAGCCTCGCAATGGTTGAGGGCGCGCGGTATTGAGGATATTGAATGCATAACACCCGATCTTGCCGGGGTTGCGCGTGGCAAGATGATGCCGACGGCGAAATTTACGGGCGACACCTCGCTTGCCCTGCCCTCCGCCCTCTATCGCCACACGATCTCGGGCGAATATCCGGATGAGACGGCAAACTTCCGCTATGAGCCGCGCGACAGCGACCTGAAGCTTGTGCCTGATCTTTCCACGCTGTCCGTGGTGCCGTGGGAAAGCGACCCGACCGCGCAGGTGATCTGCGATGTCGTGGATGCCGAGGGTAATTTCGTTCCCTATACGCCGCGCAACGTGCTGAAAAACGTGCTTTCGCTTTACACGGAAAAAGGCTGGAAGCCGGTCGTCGCGCCGGAAATCGAATTCTACCTGGTCGCCATGAATGACGACCCTGACTATCCGCTGCATCCGCCTAAGGGCCGCTCCGGACGCTCCATCGTCGGTGGGCAGAGCTATTCCATCGCCGGCATAAACGAGTTCGACGAACTGATCGACGATATCTATCACTTCTCCGAAAAACAGGGCCTCGAGATTGATACCCTGATCCACGAGGAAGGCCCGGCACAGCTGGAAATCAACCTGCGCCATGGCGATCCGATCGAACTTGCCGACCAGGTGTTCCTGTTCAAGCGCACGATCCGTGAAGCAGCATTGAAGCATGGCATCTACGCCACCTTCATGGCCAAGCCCATGCAGGGCCAGCCGGGTTCGGCCATGCATATCCACCAGTCGGTGGTGGAGATCGACAGCGGCCGCAATATCTTCTCCAACAAGGACGGCGGCCCGTCCAAGGAGTTCTTCGCCTTCGTCGGCGGCATGCAGCGTTATGTTCCGAACGCGCTGGTGATGCTTGCTCCTTACGTGAATTCCTATCGCCGCCTGACACCTGACATGGCTTGCCCGGTCAACAATGCCTGGGGTTACGACAATCGCACGACGGCTTTCCGCGTGCCGATTTCCAGCCCGCAGGCAAGGCGTGTCGAAAACCGCCTGCCGAGTTCGGATGCCAATCCCTATCTCGCGCTCGCCGCTTCGCTTGCCTGCGGCTGGCTCGGCATCGTCAACAATATCGAGCCGACCGAACCGACCGCCGATACGGCCAATGAAGGCTCCATCGACCTGCCGCGCGGGCTGCTGGAAGCCGTGGCGCTGCTGGAAGGCGAAGAACAGTTCGAGCGGGTGTTCGGCCATGAATTCGTCGGCCTTTATGCGGGCCTGAAGCGCGGGGAATTCGAGACATTCATGCAGGTCATCAGCCCATGGGAGCGGGAATTCCTGCTTCTCAACGTGTGAGGTCTGAAGCATGACGTGGCAAAGCCCGATAGCGCCGGGGATTTCCTGGTATCAGGCAAGCGCCCAGGAGCGGCCGCAATATCCGGCGCTCGACGGGTCGAAAGCAGTGGACGTCGCGGTCGTCGGCGGTGGCTATACCGGGCTTCAGGCCGCCTTTAATCTTGCCGCCAACGGTGTCTCCGTCGCCTTGATCGAGGCGCATCGTTTCGGCGACGGCGCGTCCGGCCGCAACGGCGGGCAATTTGGCACCGGGCAGCGCTCGTTTCCCGACGAGATGGAAGACGAGATCGGCTTCGAGCAGTCCAAGGTACTGTTCGATATCGCCGAGGATGCCAAGCACTACGTCCTCAACTTCGCCCGCGATCAAGGCATCGACATGGAGTATCTGCCGGGGCAGCTCTATGTAGCGCACAAGGCTGCTTACGAAGACGATTACCGCAAAAGCGTCGATGCGATGAACAATCGCTACGGCTATCCGCATATTTCCTACATGGAGCGGGCGGACGCACGCAGACGTGTCGGCTCCAGCCATTATTTCGGCGGCACACGCGATACCGGCACCGGCCATATCCATCCGCTGAAGCTGCTGGTCGGGCTTGCGAAAGCCGCAAAAGAGGCGGGCGCCGGCATCCATGAAATGACGCCCGCCAAATCCATACGCCAGGCGGGCGGCAAGACCATCATCGAAACGCCCTCCGGCACGCTGACCGCAACGCGGGTGCTGATTGCGACCAATGCCTATATCGGCAATCTGGAACCGGTGACGGCGGCCCATATCATGCCCATCCGCTCCTTCATCGGCGCGACCGCACCGCTTGACGCTTATCCCGACATTATTCCCGGCAAGGAAGCCGTGGCCGATTCCCGTTTCGTGGTGCGCTATTTCCGCAAGACGGTCGACAACCGGCTGCTGTTCGGCGGGCGCGAGGCCTATACGGCCGATACGCCGCGCGACATTTCCAGCCATATTCGCCGGCAAATCGCGGAAATCTATCCCGAACTCGGAAATGTCGAGATCACCCATTCCTGGGGCGGCTCCGTCGGCATCACCCTGCCAAGGCGGGTGTTCGTGCGGGAAGTCATGCCAGGGGTCACCTCCATCGGCGGTTATTCCGGACACGGGGTGATGCTGTCGAACTATTGCGGCAAGCTCTATGCCGATCTCGTTCTCGGCAGACAGGATATGCTGGCGCCATTCGCGCGGTTGAAGGTTCCGTCCTTCCCCGGCGGTGCATCGCTGCGGGCACCGCTGCTTTTTCTGGCGCTCTCATGGTACGCGTTGCGAGACAGGTTTTAGGAAATCCGCCCACCTCTGGAGATCTGATGGAAAGACCTAGCGACAGGCTTGTAACGATTGCGACCGGTTACGGGATGGCGGAAACCGCCGTGACGTGTTCGTTTCTGCGCGCCTATGGCATCCACACCACCGTGCCCTCGGCCCATATCGTTTCCGTGAACTGGCATTTGACGGTCGCTTTCGGAGGCATGGAAATCCGGGTGCCGGAGTGGCAGCGGCATGAGGCAAGACTGCTGCTGGACAGTATAGATGCCTCGCACAAGGTCGATGAGCCATCACCGCGATCATGGATGGGGAAAATCGCAGCAATCGTCGTTTTTTTCTTTTTTTCCGTTCCGCCGCCGGCCAAAGGTTTGTTCAAGAACCCTGCTTTCTAGCCAGCATCACTCAATGACAATCGGTACGGGTTTTCGACCGGTGAAACCAAAATTCATAATTTCACATAACTGAGACTGGCATTTTTAAATCGATTAGATTATGGATGCCCCAACCCTTGAAGATCGAGAGTATCGATATGAGCAGTCAGATCATTCCTGTTGAAGCTTTTGATTGTGTCGTTTTCGGCGGCACAGGCGATTTGGCAGAGCGCAAGCTTTTGCCGGCCCTTTATCACCGTCAGGTCGAAGGCCAGTTTACGGAGCCGACCCGCATCATCGGCGCGTCGCGTTCGGTCATGAGCCATGAGGAATATCGCAAATTCGCGCAAGACGCGCTGAAGGAGCATCTGAAGGCGGGCGAATATGATGATGCGCAGGTTGCGCTGTTCCTCAACCGGCTTTTCTACGTTCCCGTCGACGCAAAATCCGGCAACGGATGGGACGTGTTGAAGAAGCTGCTCGATGAGGGCAAGGAGCGCATACGCGCCTTCTATCTCGCTGTTGCGCCCGGCATTTTCGGCGATATCGCCGACAAGATCCGCGAACACAAGCTTATCACCCGCTCGACCCGCATCGTCGTTGAAAAGCCGATCGGCCGCGACCTTGCCTCGGCGCAGGAACTCAACGACACCATCGGCCATGTCTTCAAGGAAGAACAGATCTTCCGCATCGACCACTATCTCGGCAAGGAGACGGTGCAGAACCTGATGGCACTGCGTTTTGCCAACGCGCTTTACGAGCCGCTTTGGAATTCCGCCCATATCGACCACGTGCAGATCACGGTCGCAGAAGCTGTCGGCCTTGAGGGTCGCGCCGGATATTACGATACGGCCGGTGCGTTGCGCGACATGGTGCAGAACCACATTTTGCAATTGCTTTGCCTCGTTGCCATGGAGCCGCCCGCTTCCATGAACGCGGAAGCCGTGCGTGACGAAAAGCTCAAGGTCCTGCGCTCGCTGAAGCCGATCAACACCAGCAATGTCGAAAAGCTGACGGTTCGCGGCCAGTACCGCGCCGGCGCTTCCGCAGGCGGCCCGGTAAAAGGTTATCTGGAGGAGCTGGAGGGCGGCGTTTCCAACACGGAAACCTTCGTCGCCATCAAGGCCGAAATCGCCAACTGGCGCTGGGCGGGCGTTCCTTTCTACATTCGCACGGGAAAACGCCTTGCGACCCGCGTTTCGGAAATCGTCGTCACGTTCAAGCAGATCCCGCATTCGATCTTCGACGATGCGGCCGGCAAGATCGAAGCCAACAAGCTGGTCATTCGCCTTCAACCGGACGAAGGCGTCAAGCAGTCGCTGCTCATCAAGGATCCCGGCCCGGGCGGCATGCGTCTGCGTCAGGTCTCGCTGGACATGAGCTTTGCCGAAGCCTTCAATGTGCGCAGCCCCGATGCCTATGAGCGGCTTTTGATGGATACCATACGCTCCAACCAGACACTGTTCATGCGCCGCGACGAAGTGGAAGCGGCATGGGACTGGGTCGATCCGATCCTCAAGAGCTGGGAAGAGCTGGGACAGGGCGTACAGGGTTATACTGCCGGAACCTGGGGTCCGAGCGGCTCGATCGCACTGATCGAGCGCGACGGCCGCACCTGGCACGACGCTGACTGAGGGCGCGGGTATGAGCGAAACAATCCATGTCTTCGACACAGCCGCTGAACTGGCGAAAACCCTGGCGGCGGATGTCGCCGCGCGTCTCGACGCGGCAACGAAAGAATACGGAACGGCAAGCATTGCCGTTTCGGGCGGTTCAACGCCCAAGCTGTTCTTCCAGGCGCTTTCCCATCATGATCTCGACTGGAGCAACATCAGCGTGACGCTGGTGGACGAACGGTTCGTGCCGCCGGAGAGCGAGCGCTCGAACCACCGGCTGGTCAGCGAGAACCTGTTGCAGGACAAGGCGAAGGCGGCCTATTTCGTGCCGCTGTTCCAGCCCGCGGCCTCGCCTGAGGATGCAGCGACGCTTGCGACCGTCAAGACCGAGGCGATCTGCGATCCTTTTGATGTCGTCGTGCTGGGCATGGGAACGGATGGGCATACGGCATCGTTCTTTCCCGGTGGCGACAATCTCTACGAAGCGCTCGACCTTGACGAACCGCGCGGCGTTTTGACCATGGCGGCGGAAACCGCGGGGGAAGAACGGTTGACGTTCAACTTCTCCAGCCTTCACGATGCAGGTTTTCTGGTGCTCCACATCGAAGGTGCAGCAAAAAAGGCGACGCTTGAAAAAGCACAGTCGGGCGAGGATGAGGACGAAATGCCGATCCGCGCCGTGCTGAACCGGGCAGAAACCGCCGTGGATATTTACTGGGCGCCATAACTGGATGCGGTTGCCGCGCAAGCGGCCCCGCGACAGCGCCCGACGACACAAGACGAAAACACGATAACCGGTCCTTCATCTCCCGGAACACCGGTTCTCGACCAACGAACAGGATGAACGCTCATGTCCGCCGATTCCCGCATTCAGGCCATTACCGCCCGCATCGTCGAACGCTCCAAGCCTTACCGCGAGACCTATCTCGAGCGGCTGCGGCTGCAGGTTTCTAAGGGGGTTCATCGCTCCACTCTCTCCTGCGGTAACCTCGCGCATGGATTTGCTGTCTGTTCCCCCGCCGACAAGGACCTCCTTGCCGGCGACCGGGTTGGTAATCTCGGCATCATCACCGCCTATAACGACATGCTGTCGGCGCACCAGCCCTACGAGACCTTTCCGGCAATCATCCGCGAGGCCGCAGCGCAAGCCGGCGGCGTGGCGCAGGTCGCGGGTGCCGTGCCTGCCATGTGCGACGGCGTAACCCAGGGGCAGCCGGGCATGGAGCTCTCGCTATTCTCCCGTGATGCCATCGCCATGGCTGCCGGCATCGGCCTGTCGCATAACATGTTCGACGCCGCCGTCTATCTCGGTGTCTGCGACAAGATCGTTCCCGGCCTCGTCATCGCAGCGCTTTCCTTCGGTCACCTGCCCTCCATCTTCATCCCCGCCGGGCCTATGACCACCGGCCTGCCGAACGACGAGAAATCCCGCATTCGCCAGCTTTATGCAGAGGGCAAGGTTGGGCGCGCCGAGCTGCTGGAGGCGGAGTCCAAATCCTATCACGGTCCCGGCACCTGCACTTTCTACGGCACGGCAAATTCCAACCAGATGCTGATGGAGATCATGGGTTTCCACATGCCCGGCTCTTCCTTCATCAATCCCGGCACGCCGCTGCGCGACGCGCTGACACGCGAGGCCGCCAAGCGGGCGCTCGCCATCACCGCGCAGGGCAACGAGTTCACGCCCGCCGGCGAAATGATCGATGAGCGCTCAATCGTCAACGGCGTCGTTGGCCTGCACGCGACGGGCGGCTCGACCAACCACACCATGCATCTGATCGCCATGGCGCGCGCAGCCGGCATCATCCTCACCTGGCAGGATATTTCCGATCTGTCGGATACCGTGCCGCTGCTTGCCCGCGTTTATCCCAACGGTCTTGCGGATGTGAACCATTTCCACGCCGCAGGCGGCATGGGCTTCCTCATCAAGCAGCTTTTGAAACAGGGCTTCGTGCATGACGATGTCCGCACCGTCTTCGGACAGGGGCTCGAAGCCTACACCGTGGATGCAAAGCTTGACGAAAACGGCGCAGTGACCCGCGAGCCCTCACCCGAGCAGAGCCACGACCCCAAGGTGCTCGCCAGCATTGAAACGCCGTTCCAGCCGACCGGCGGTCTGAAAATGCTGACCGGCAATCTCGGCAAATCGGTCATCAAGATCTCCGCCGTCAAGCCCGAACGCCATATCATCGAAGCGCCCGCGATCGTCTTTAACGACCAGCAGGAGCTTCAGGATGCCTTCAAGGACGGCAAGCTCAACCGCGATTTCATCGCTGTCGTCCGTTTCCAGGGTCCGAAGGCCAACGGCATGCCGGAACTGCACCGCCTGACACCGCCACTTGGCGTGCTGCAGGATCGCGGCTTCAAGGTGGCGCTGGTAACGGACGGACGCATGTCCGGCGCTTCCGGCAAGGTGCCGGCCGCCATCCATGTCACGCCGGAAGCTTCCGAATGCGGCCCGATCTCGCTCATCCGCGATGGCGACATCATCCGTCTCGACGCCATTTCCGGAACGCTTGAAGTGCTTGTTCCAGCCGCAGAGCTGGCAAAGCGCGAACCGGCGCGCGCCGACCTTTCCGCCAACGAATGGGGCATGGGCCGCGAACTTTTCGCCCCGTTCCGCCGTAATGTCGGCCCTGCAGACCAGGGCGCCAGCGTTCTGTTCCATTGATCGTCCGGAGGCGAAGGCCGGATTCGGCCTCGCCTCCGCACCCGCTTGGCATGACCCGCATAACCCGCGCTGAAACCGCTTTATTTCCCGTCTCTTAAAAGCCAAACTTGTCATGCGGCTGTTATGATCGCCCTATAGGGGCTTCTCAGCCAGCCGCGGGACGATCACGCATTTCAAGATGATGGGGCCAGACATGACGATTTTCTCAAGCAAACGCCGTGACGTGCTGAAGCTTATGGCTGGCACCGCCCTACTGCCGTTGATGGTGGTGGCAACGCCGGCGGAGGCGCAGGATGTGGCCCTGCGTGCAATCGTGATTTCCGACCTGCATTCGGCCTATGAGCGCATCGGGCAGCTCCTAGCAGCCATAGAAATGCGCATCGCGGCTGACAAGGCACCCCACATTATTCTTCTGAACGGCGACCTGTTCGAAACCGGCAATGCGGTGGCGACACGGTCGTCCGGCGAAATCGAGTGGACGTTCCTCTCGGCGCTCGCCAGGCTCGCGCCCACCGTCATCAATATCGGCAACCATGAACCGGATATCGATAACGACCTCGCCAATTTCGTCAGTCGTGCCCGCGCGCTCGGCATCACCGTGCTGTCCAACATCATCGACAAGCGCAGCGGCGCACCCTATGCACCGGCCAGTGCGGAGGTAAGTGTGGGCGGACGGCCGGTCGTCGTCGCGGGCCTTGCCACCAACGCGATCAATACCTATCCGAAGGCGACGCGTGAGATGCTGGATATTCCGCAGCCTGTGGAATGGGCCAAGGCGAATCTGCCGGCAATCGTCAAGCCGGAGGCGATCAACATCGTTCTCAGCCACGCCGGTGCTGTTGCCGACCGCGATATCCTGCCATTGCTGCCCGATGGCACCCTGCTGGTCGGCGGCCACGATCACCTGAACTTCGTGCATGAACAGGGTGCGACGCGCTATGTCCACACGGGCTCATGGTGCACATCCATGGCCATTGCGACGATCGAAGCTTCTGGCAAGGCGCCGACGATCGAGACCGTCGCCATTGACAGCGACGCCCCCTCCTCCCCGGCGCTCAAAGGCCTGATCGAACAGACACTCGACAAACATCTGACGGCAGAAGAGAAGGCGGTTGTCGGCAAAACGGAAAAGGCGATGACAGTTGACGAGGCCGGACGCCGTGTGGCGCAACTGATCGCCACAAAAACCGGCGCGGATGTCGGCTTCATAGGCCACACCTCCTTCGGCGCTGGTTTGCCAAAGGGTGATATCCGCCGCTACGATTTCAACGCCTCTCTGCGTTTCGACGGCAAGCTGATGGTAACGGAAGTGGATGGCGAAGCGCTTGCGCAAATCCTCAAGCGCTGCAACCAGGACGGCGACATTCCGCTTGCTGACCGCACCGGCGATTATCTCTACGCCATGCCGGAAAAACCGGTCGCGAGAGAGCGATACAAACTGGTCTGCAACGACTGGTCCGCCACCAACCAGAAATCCTATTTCGGCCGCAGCGATCTTGCCTTTGCGGAAGTGCCGGATGTGAAGCTGAAGCAGACGGTTCTGGGTGGGCTTTCCTGAAGCCGGAGATTCTCCAGCCCCTTAGAAAGACCGGATATCGAGCTTCCGGTCCTTGTGCGCCGGATGCGTGCTGAACACGAAAATGCGGTCGAGTTCCTTTTGCGTCAACATGCGCAGAAAACGGACGTGGATGGTGTTGTTGGCGTTGACGCGCAACATAACGCAACCGATCTTGGTGATGCGGGCGTCGGGAATATCCAGATAGAACTGGTTCGGAAGATTGTATTTCGTCAGCAGCGCCAGCACGGCCTCGGTCTGGGAAATGCGAATGACGTCGCAACGGCGAGCGGCCATATGCATGACGGCCTTCTCGGTATATTCGATGCGCGCCGCATTCATGGTGTCTTCCATGCGAAACCGGCCTTCGCGGTCGTACATGAAGGATTCTTCCTTGGTCAGGTAACTGTTCTTGATAACACCCGCACTGCTCTGCACGCCCTGACCTCCATGCTCTTTCAACGTCTCCAAGATTAAAACGTAGTCTTTAACAATTCATATCAGCGTCACCTTAAACAGACCGAAGACGGAACATTTTTGGCATTTTTCCACAGCGGCAAAATATCATGAAAAAACCCCGGAACGGGACGTTCCGGGGCATGTTTCCTGAAGCTCACGGCCATTGTTTCCGCAACTATCTGCGGTAGTTCTTGCCCTCGGCATCAAAGAGATGGAGCTTTGCCTGCGGTGCCGCAAAACGCAGGGTCTGACCCTTGGCGACGGATACGATGCCCGGCACCTTGACGATGATCGGCTCCTGCCCCTTGGGCGCTTCGAGATAAAGCAGGGTCACTTCACCGAGAGCCTCGACGATCGCGACTTTTCCCTCGAAAAGATAATCGTCGCCGGTGACGATGCTCAAATCCTCCGGCCGGACACCGAAGCTCGCGGCCTTGCCCTGCTCGGTTGCAGGCGTGGGAACGACGATGTTCAGCGTCTTGCCTCCGGCAAGTTCGATCGAAGTCTGCTCTCCGGTTACGGCAATTTTTGCCGCAATGATGTTCATGGCGGGCGAGCCGATGAACCGCGCCACGAAGAGGTTGGCGGGGTTTTCGTAAAGTTCCAGCGGCGGGCCGACCTGTTCCACACGACCCGCATTCAAAACGACGATACGGTCGGCCAACGTCATCGCCTCCACCTGATCGTGGGTGACGTAGATCATCGTCGTGTCTGCCATCTGCTCATTGAGCTTGGCGATCTCGATGCGGGTTGCGACGCGCAGCGCGGCATCGAGGTTCGACAGGGGTTCGTCGAACAGGAACACCTTGGGATTGCGGCAAATGGCACGGCCGATGGCGACGCGCTGGCGCTGGCCACCAGAAAGAGCCTTGGGCAAACGCTCCAGATATTGCGTCAGCTGCAGGATTTCGGCAGCGGCGCGGACGCGGCGGTCGATCTCCTGCTTGTTTTCCTTGGCGATCTTCATGCCGAAGGCCATGTTGTCGTAAACAGTCATATGCGGATAAAGCGCATAGGACTGGAACACCATGGCAATGCCGCGACGCGAGGGCGGGATTTCATTGACCAGCTGGCCGTCGATGAACATTTCGCCGCCGGTGATTTCCTCCAGACCCGCAATCATGCGCAGCAACGTCGATTTCCCGCAGCCGGACGGCCCGACGAAAACGATGAATTCGCCCTGTTCGATCTCCAGATCGATGCCGTGCAGGACTTTTACCTGCCCGTATGATTTGCGGATATCCTTGAGAACGAGACTTGTCATGGGTTGTTCCTCCCTGCTCTATCAGGCGTAACGGGCGAAGAAAGCGCCCCATGCCGGAAGTTCTACGCTTCTGCCGTCCACACCGCTTGCAAAGCCGTGGCCTTCGAGAACCTCCCAGTTCCCTTCCGGCAGCGTCGCCTTTGCTGACGTCGCGGACAGATTGAAGAGGCACAGAACGGTTTCGTTGCCGAGCGTGCGGGTGTAGCTCAGCACATCGCCCTCCACTGGCTGGAATTCGATGCCGCCCTTGGCAAAAGCGGGATGCTTTTTGCGGAAGGAAAGGAAGCGGCGGTAATGCTCCAGCACGGATGCCTCATTGCCCTGCTGGGCGCTGACGGCGCGCTGCTTGTGTTCGGCCGGAATGGGCAGCCAGGTTTTGTCCGAGGTCGAGAAGCCGGCCTGCGCATGGCCCGCATCCCACACCATCGGTGTGCGGCAACCGTCGCGGCCCTTGAATTCCGGCCAGAACTGAATGCCGTAGGGGTCCTGCAAATCCTCAAAAGCAATATCGGCTTCCGTAAGGCCCAGCTCTTCACCCTCATAGATGCAGACGGAGCCGCGCTGCGTCATCAACAACGCCGAGAGCACCTTGGCGAAAGCATCCTTATCCTCGACATGCTCGCCCCAGCGGCTGACATGGCGAACGACATCGTGGTTGGAGAAAGCCCAGCAGGCCCAGCCTTCCGGCGCCGCCCTGGCAAAATCCGCCTGCACATCGGCAACACGCTGCGGCGTGAGCGCATCCGGCGCCAGGAATTCGAAGGCGTAACACATCTGCATCTTGTCGTCGCCGGAGGTGTATTCACCGACGATTTCGAGTCCGCGCTGGCTGTCGCCCACTTCACCAACGGCGGCGATATCCGGAAACTCGTCCAGCACGGCGCGGAAGCGTTTCAGGAAGGCGATGTTTTCGGGGCGGTTCTTGTCGTAGAGATGTTCCTGGAAATTGTAGGGATTGACCGCAGGTGCCGTAGAGGCGTTGCGGCGCTCCGGCGCCAGCGCCGGGTTGTCGCGCAATTCCAGATCATGGAAATAGAAGTTGATGGTATCGAGGCGGAAACCATCGACGCCGCGCTTCAGCCAGAAGCGGGTGATATTGAGCAGTTCTTCCTGCACTTCCGGATTATGCAGGTTGAGATCCGGCTGCGAGGTCAGGAAGTTGTGCATATAATATTGCATGCGGGTGGGGTCCCACTGCCAGCCGGAGCCGCCGAAGATCGACAGCCAGTTGTTGGGCGGCGTGCCATCCGGCTTGCTGTCCGACCAGACATACCAGTCCGATTTCGGATTGTTGCGGCTGGCGCGGCTTTCCACGAACCACGGATGCTGGTCAGACGTGTGCGACATGACGAGGTCGATCATGACGCGGATGCCCAGACGATGCGCTTCTGCAATCAACCCGTCGAAATCGGCAAGCGTGCCGAACATCGGATCAACATCGACATAATTCGAGACGTCGTAACCGAAATCCTTCATTGGCGAGGTGAAGAAGGGCGAAATCCAGATTGCGTCGGCACCGAGACCGGCAATATGCGCCAACCGGTCGGTGATGCCCTTGAGATCGCCGATGCCGTCGCCATTGGAGTCCTGATAGGAGCGCGGGTAGATCTGATAGATCACGGCGCCGCGCCACCAATCCTTGTTGGGCGTCAAAGCGGAAGTCACCGGAGCGGTCATAGTCTCATCCTGTCTGGTATGGGCGTTCATGGATAATCAGCCTCCCTTGACGGAGCCTGAGAGCAGGCCACGCACGAGATAACGTTGAAGGGCAAAGAAGACGCCAAGCGGCACGACAATGGTAACGAAGGCCGAGGCGGTGAGGATTTCCCAGTTGCCGCCGCGCGAACCGAGCAGCGCGTTTAGCGCTCCGGTCAGCACCAGCTCATCCTTCTGCGTGCCGAGGAAGACCATGGCGACGAGCAGGTCGTTCCAGGTCCACAGGAACTGGAAGATGGCGAAGGAGGCGAGCGCCGGGAAGGACAGCGGCAGGATGATCTTGACGAAGATTTCGAAATCGCTCGCGCCGTCGACACGCGCACTTTCGATGATCTCTTTCGGCAGGCCGGAAATGTAGTTGCGCAACAGGTAGATGGCGAGCGGCAGACCGAAGGCGGTGTGCGCCAGCCAGATGCCGGCATAGGTCTTGGACGGAACGCCGAAGATATTGCCGATTTCGTTGTAGAGTTTCAGGAGCGGTATCAGCGACATCTGCAACGGTACGACGATCAGGCCCACCACCATCGCAATCAGAAAATTGCGGCCGGAAAAGCTCATCCATGACAGCGCATAGGCGGCAAAGGCGGCGATGAGGATCGGAATGACGGTTGCCGGCACGGCGACTGTCAGCGAGTTGACGAAGGACTGGCCGATGCCTTCCGAGGTCAGGACGGTTCGATAATTGTCGAGTGTGAAGACCGGCGGTGTCGCGACGGAAATATAGACGCGCTTGCCGCGAGAGCCCTCGAAGCTTGAGGCCTTGCTGTATTCGTAGGTGCCATCGGTGTTGACGAGCAGCGTTTCCCCGTCGCCGATATCTGCCGCTTCACCGGCTTTGAAGGCCGTCGGCTCCTGCACGCGAACGCCGAAGGCTGCAACCTTGCCCCCCTGTCCGGTTTCAAAAACATTACCTGATATGACGTAGCGGTTCCCGTCCTGCTTCTGCACGGCAGCGTCGGCAAGGCGAACCGCCGCGGTCTGCTCGGAACTGGAAAAGGCCGTCCACCAGCCCGACACGGTGATCTGGTCCTTGTCGCGCAGGGAACTTACGAGAATACCGAGTGTGGGCAGAAGCCAGAGAAGCACGACGACCAGCACGCTGGCATGGACGATGAGGCGCGGCAGGCCGACGCGGCGCAGACGTTTTACGATATCCATCTCAGCGGCCCTCCATCTCACGGTTCGCCTGGCGGATGTTCCAGACCATGATCGGGGTGACGGCCGCCATGATGACGAGCGCTATGACCGCACTTCGGCCACTGTCACCACCGCCGCGGAACATCCAGTCGAACATGAGGTTGGCGAGAACCATGGTGTTCCACTGACCGTTGGTCATGGTCAGCACGATGTCGAAAACCTTGAGAACGAGAATGGTGATCGTCGTCCAGACGACGGCGATGGTGCCCCAGATTTGCGGGACCATGATCTTCCAGAAGATCTGCCAGCCATTGGCGCCATCAATGACGGCCGCTTCGATTGTCTCTTCCGGAATGCCGCGCAGCGCTGCCGACAGGATGACCATGGCAAAGCCGGTCTGAATCCAGATGAGGATGACCATCAGGAAAAAGTTGTTCCAGAAGGGCATGGAAATCCACACCTCCGGGCTGCCGCCGAAAAACTCGACGACGGCGTTGAGGAGACCGATCTGCACCTGACCTTCGGCGCGATACTCGTAAATGAATTTCCAGATGACGGAGGCACCGACGAAGGAGATAGCCATCGGCATGAAGACGATGGATTTGGCGATGTTGCCCCACCAGATGCGGTCGGTCATGACGGCAATAACGAGGCCGAAGAAGGTGCAGGCGGCCGGCACCACGGCCAGCCAGAGGATGTTGTTGAAGATCGATTGCCTGAAGCCGGCATCGAAAAATGCCCAGCGATAATTGGCAAGACCTACGAATTCGGCGCCGGTCCGGTCATAGAACGAGAGGATGAGCGTCGCGATGACGGGATAGACCAGATAGACGAGAAGAAGGAGAAGAGCGGGGCCGATGAACAGCCAGGGCCTGACCGACGCGCGGCGGTTGAGGTTGCGGGATGCCTGCAACACGTCTCCCGAGCGGACGGGAAAGATTACCTGCAACAGTTTGTCGGATAGCCAATAATAGGCAGCGCAGGCAAAAACGCCGGCCACCATGACGCCGATGGCAGAAACGAGTTGTTGAGCCATGTTCCCTCCCTTGATCCTCTCCGCGCCGCGCTGATTTTATGCGATCGACGGCCGTTCGTTGGCAAAGGCCCGGCGGCATCACCGCCGGGCCAAGCTCTGTTGAGGTTACTTCAGGCCGTCCCAGGCCTTCTGGATATCGGCAGCGACCTGATCGGCCGACTTGCCGCCGACGAAATCGATCATGCCGGTCCAGAATGCACCCGCGCCGATCTTGCCCGGCATCAGGTCGGAACCGTCAAAGCCGAAGGTGGTTGCGGAGGTGAGGATTTCACCCTGGCGCTTCATCTGCTCATTGGCATAGGTATCGACATTCACACCCTTATACGGCGTCAGGAAGCTGGACTGTGCCATCCAGACTTCGTGGGCAATCGGGGTTTTCAGGAAGTCGACGAAAGCCTTGGCGGCGGGCGCTTCCTTGGTGATGGTGACGAGCGTGCCGGCGCCCAGAACCGGCTTGCCGAGTTCAGGTTTTGCGGCATAGGTCGGCATATAGAAGAAATCCACATCCGTTCCGACCTTGGTACCATCAGGGAAGAAGGACGGCACGAAGGAGGCTTGATGGTGGAGGTAGCACTTCGGCGGAATGTCGAAGAGACCCTTCGGGCTGTCGCGGAAGTCGGTGGAGGCCACAGCCGCAACGCCGCCGCTGACATATTTTTCGTTCTTGGCGAATTTGCCGAATTCATTGATTGCCGCAACTACGGCCGGATCGGTGAACTTCACCTCGTTCGTCGTCCATTTCTGATAGACGTCGAGCGGCTGCGTGCGCAGCATCAGGTCTTCCACCCAGTCCGTTGCCGGCCAGCCGGTCGCACCGCCGGAACCGAGGCCGATGCACCAGGGTGTGCCGCCATCGGCAACGATCTGGTCCGTCAGCTTGAACAGGTCTTCCATGCTCTCGGGCACTTTATAGCCCGCTTCCTCGAAGTTCTCAGGTACGTACCAGACGAGCGACTTCACGTCGGCCTTGAAGGGAAATGCAAAGTAAGCCTTGTTGCCGTCCTTGCCCTTGTAGCTGCCGAGATCAACCCAGGACTGGCCAGCGCCGTAATTGTCCTTGACCCAGTTTGCGGTCTCATCGCCGAGCGGAACCAGAAAACCCTTGGCGGCGAGATCAGCCAGAAGACCGGGCTGCGGCAGGATGGCGATGTTGGGCGGAGAACCCGCCTGCGTGTCGATGACGATCTGCTGTTCGTAGTTTTCCGAGGAGGAATAGCGGACGTTCACGCCGGTCGCGTCGGAGAAATAGGCCAGCACCGTCTGGAACAGCGCCTCGTCCTCACCGCGCCAGGGCCCGAAAATCGTCAGCGTCTGACCTTTCAGATCGGCATGGGCCGCCTTGAAGTCTTCGTAGCTTTTCCAGTTGAACTTGGCATCCTGACCGGGCGCGAATTTCAGATCGGCGGCAAAGGCCGAACCCGACAGCAGCACTATAGAAGCCGCCGTCGCCAAAAAGGTCTTCTGCATGTGATTTACCTCCCATCACATAAAAGGCTCAAAGCATCTCCCATAAATCAAAGCGCTTTGGCTGCCTATTCATCTCATTGTCATTGAGAAGGAGTCAAGAGGCTCTTTCGCTGGACATGCCGCATTGTCGTATGAATAGTCATACTTACTTAGAAAGGCGGCTATCGTTTTCGATTGAGAAAACCGGCAGGGACTGGTAAAAAACTAAAGCGCTTTGGGAGTTAGAGGAGAGGCTTTTGCCATTTCCGATGCGCGCGCATGGAGGAAAAACAAACATGAACCTGAAACAGTTGTCGCAACTGCTGGGGATTTCTCAGACAACCGTCAGCAGAGCGCTCAACGGATATCCCGAGGTGAGCGCAGAGACGCGCCGCCGCGTCATGGAAGCCGCCGAAAAGACCGGATATCGCCCGAATGCCGCGGCGCAACGGTTGGCGACCGGCAAGGTCGGCTCCATCGGACTGGTCATGCCGGTTGGCGAGCACCACCGCTCGGATGTGCATTTCGGCGAATTCCTGAGCGGTCTAGGCGAAGAAGCGGCTCGCAGCGGATTTCACCTCGTCATCACGCCCACTGAGCCGGAAAAGGAACGGGAAGCCCTGCGGGGGCTGGCGGCGAGCGGCAGCGTCGATGGCATCTACCTCGCCTATATGAAGAAGAACGACGCCCGCATCGCCATGATGCAATCGCTTTCCCTGCCCTTCCTCGTCCATGGCCGCTCCATCGGCGTGGAAGAGGATTATCCCTTTCTCGACGTGGACAATGAGGCCGCATTTCGCGATGCGACCCAGCTGCTGCTTCAGCTTGGCCACAAGCGGATCGGGCTTCTGAACGGGCCGGAGGGCTACGACTTCACCTTCCGCCGCTGTCTCGGGGTGGAAAAGGCGCTGACGGCAAATGGGCTGACATTGCGCCCCGAACACACAAGACACAGCAGCATGACCGACGAGGAGGGTTATCTCGGCATGGAAGCGCTGTTGTCACAGCCGGAAAGACCAACCGCCATTGTATGCGCCAGTACCGCATTGGCACTCGGCGTGATCCGCTCGCTCAACCAGCGCGGCTTGAAACCGGGCAAGGATATTTCGCTGATTGCCCATGACGATGTGTTGCCGCTGTTGAAGCCCGACAATTTCTCGGTGCCTCTCACCACCACCCGCTCATCCCTGCGGGCGGCGGGGGTGCGTGTCGGGCAGCGCCTGATCAACCGGATCAAGCTTAACCAGACCGAACCTCATCAGGAGCTCTGGAAGGCGGAACTTGTCGTCCGCGCCTCCACAGGACCGGCTCCGAAAGAGTAACTACCGATTTCAGAACTTCGGTGCGGTCTTTCCAAGCGCGCGATAGGCGGCGATGACGGTGTTGGCCATCAACATGGCAATCGTCATCGGGCCTACGCCGCCCGGAACGGGGGTGATGGCAGCAGCGACTGCGCTTGCCTCATCATAGGCGACGTCACCGACCAACTTCGATTTGCCTTCACCCTTTTCCGGAGCGGGAATGCGGTTGATGCCGACATCGATGACGGTGGCGCCGGGCTTTACCCAATCGCCCTTCACCATTGCCGCGCGACCCACCGCCGCCACGAGAATATCGGCCGTCTTGCAGACGGTGGCGAGATCCTTGGTGCGCGAATGCGCCATCGTCACCGTGGCATTGGCATTCAGGAGAAGCTGGCCCATCGGCTTGCCGAAGAGGTTGGAGCGGCCGATGACCACGGCGTTCAGGCCGGAAAGATCTTCGCCGTGAATGCTGCGCACCAGAAGCATGGCGCCGGCTGGCGTGCAGGAGATGAGGCCGGTTGCGAGATCGCCGGTCGCCAGCTTGCCGGCGTTCAGCACGCTCAGGCCATCCACATCCTTCTCGGGCAGGATCGACTGGATGATCTCATCGGAATTGAAGTGTTTCGGCAAAGGAAGCTGTACCAGAATGCCGTGGATGGAGGCATCGGCGTTCAGTTCGCCGACCAACTTCAGAAGCTGATCTTGAGTTGTTTCTTCCGGCAGCGTGTGCTGAACGGAATTGAAGCCGCATTGCTTGGCTGTCTTGCTTTTGGAATTCACGTAAGCGTGGCTGGCCGGATCGTTGCCGACGATGACAACCGCGAGACCGGGCTTCACACCCTGTTCCGCCTCAAGCGTTTCTGCCGATTTGCGGACCGCCTCCGTTACCGAAGCCGCCTTTGCCTTTCCGTCAATCACAACTGCCATGCGTCCTGCTCCTGCTGGATTACGTTGGCCCCGTATGGTGCCGACTTTGCAGGAATGCAAGCAAAAATGCAGCTTCGTCAGGCAGTTTTGCGGTAGTCGTCGCGATGCTCGGCGTAATCGGCGAGGCGCTCCCTCAAGAGCGCCAACTCGCGTCTCAATTCCGCCAATTCCTCGGCTTCGGCCTGCTCGTGATCGAAATGCCCGGCAAGGGCTTCACTGAGCAAGGGCGGCAGCTCCGGTGTCGTCTGGGGGGTATTCCTGACGGTGCGGTTGCCCATCAGAACCTGCCGCACACGCTCGTCCAGCGGAATGTCATCGGTATCGAATCCGCTATCGTTCGCCGCCCCGGCGTAATAGTCCGCGAACTCAGCCTCCGGCTCGAATTCGCTATCCGCGGCCAGTTCTTCAAGATCATCGAACACATCCGGCTCGATCGGCTCGAACTCGGGAAACTGCCCCGATTGCTCAGGCGCTTTTTCGGAGGGCAGAACGTGCGCATCATCAAGGACGAGTGCCTCCTCCTCGTCATGGCGACGGTAGCTCAGGAGATACAGGCTGCCCAACAGGCCGAGCAACGCGCCACCGCCTGCCAGCATAGCGGCTTGTGTGAGGTCGCGCGACAATTCGCCCGGTCCTGCCTTCCTGGTGAGGCGGGTCTCAACGGCGGTTGTGGTGGATGAGGACATGTCCCGACGCTCGCTCGCCTCAAGGTAGGCATTTCGCGCCGTTTCCAGTTCACCCTGCAATCTGGAGAATTCACCGGGCGTGACACCAAGGCTGCTCAGGCGGTCGAGATGTTTCGTTCGTTCGGCGTTCGCGGTTGCAACTTCCTGTGCGACGCGCTTCTCATCGGCGCGCAAGCCATCGACCAGCTGACGCAATGCGGGAGCGACAAGCGCCTGCACGGCGTCTACGGCATTCTGGGCGGCGATGCGGCGGGGATGTTTCGGGCCGTAATCGACCGAGACGCCTGAAAGCGCCATGCTGGCACTTGCATGTCTTTGCCTGATGTCCTCAAGCACAGAGAAAGCAGCGCCTGACGGCAGGGGCTTTGACAATACGTCATTCGGCTTGAGGCCGGTGGCCACCGCCAGATCCGTCTGAAGCGACTGCTGCTGCTGGGTCGTCCCCGCAAGGCTGTCATTGAGGTCGCGCAATTGCTGCTCGAGTTGCTGCACTTCCGCCAGGACGGCCTCGCCGTGGCGCATCTGGAAACCGTTCAAGGCGGCTTCCGCCTCGTCCAACCGGGTGCGCGCCCGCTCCGTCTCGCGCATGGCGGGCGTCATGGTGCCGGCCTTGCCATCCGCCATGACACGCATCGAAAGATAATCCGTAAGCCGCATCGCGGTTTCCGGCGTCGCTGCCTTCGAGGTTACGATCAGCGTGTTTTCATCTGGCGTCAGTTCCAGACGTATCGCCTCGCCCACAGCACCGTTCAATGCTTCACGCGGGGAAAGCGAACGGGTATCCGCCCCGGTCAAAAGGTCGAAAAGCAGGCCAAGTTCGCCCTGATTGCGAACGCCGACCATGTCGGCGGGCTTCAATTTGAGGTCGCCCGTTATACGGTCCAGACCGGACGGAGAAAGCAGGGTGCGGCGGGCCATGGCAAGAAAGCGTGCCGCATCGGGTGCATCGTAGCCGGCCTGGGTAACCTCGACATGCGCCTGCGAAACATATCCGCGAAAACCGGAATCGATGAGCAGCAGCGGAAGTGCAGCCCCCACAACGGTGGCGGCGGCTACGCAACCGGCTGTCAGAAGCCGCAGACAATGTTTGCGAAATTGCGACGCAGGCACGGCAACACCATCCTCATCAGGGCGCGTCGCCATCATATCGGGACTGTGATCAACCATCTGAAGCCGTCTGCCACGCTCGGCGCCGCCCGCAACAGGCGGCTTTCAAAACCTTACGGGAGGTTAAAGGATCATGGCAAACAAATGGTTAACGCGGGCCTTGCCGACCCGCCTCAGCCCTTGCCGAGCGCGATGTGCCAGGGCTCAGCGCAAAGGCTGTAAAGCCAGCTCATATGCAGCTTGCGAAAGATCTCGGGCATGCCAGCCACTTCGGACGCCAGCACCTTGAACAGGGGACCGACCGCGATGGCGAGACGCGCATCATCGCGATTGATGCTGCGATGCAGCCATTTCTCCTGGTTTTCCGCAAGCATGCCCGCCAGCACGACATCCACCTTCACGCCCAAAGTATCCCGGTTCAGCATCACGAAATCATGCCACGGCGCATGTGCGCGCAGCTTGGCGAGGACCTCTCCGACTTGTGCTGCGTCATCCCCCGCAACGCCGATACGTTTCGGCACCGCCATATAGGTCAGAAGTGCCATGACGAAGGCAACGCCATCGATGGTCTCGGGCAGAGGCTTGCCGTGTTCGGCGCGTGCGGCGGCATTCATACCCCTGCCCTGCGGCAGAAGCAGACAGCTTTCCAGAATCTGCCTGTAAGCAATGTCCTTGAGGGACAGTCTGGCATTCTGGATGGTAAGAAATGAGAGCATCGTGTGGCCATCACAAGCCGAAGCCTGGCCGCTGACCATTTCCAGCGCCCCGTTCCAGTCCAGATCACAGACGCGCAGTCCGTGAATATTCCGTTGCGATCCCGTCCGCGCAAAATCTGCCGCGAAATTCATGCCAGCCCCCGAATGCCAAATTCACCGCCGCCAATCCGGCGCATGGTTTGCGGGACGGCAGCTCATGGGTCTGTTTATACAGGTGCTGGTTGAATTTACCCTGAAGGCAACCGATCGAATATTCCGGAAAATAGAAAGGGGCGATTAACCAGACCGGTGGCCTGCACCGCGCCGCCGTTAGTGGCTTGGGGCCGCTTCTTTTCCGGTGTCGACTTTCTCGCCTTCGACAAGCTTGACCGAACGGGGCGAGCCGTTGCCCTTTTGCTCGCGAATATCGGCCTTCGACAGATAATCGAGCTGCTCGATCAGGACGTCCCCGACCACCTCGTCGCCGAGTTTCTTGTTCAGCCCCTCTCGGATGCGCTGCTTGAAGACATCAGGGTCAAAGGTGGAGATATTGGCGATGTTGACCATGGAAGAACCCGCCAGAAGCGTGAAGAGTTCGTCGGTCATCAATTGCGTTGCGGGCAGTTCGATCTTCGCCATCTTGTCCTTGTCGACACGCAAGGAAATGCGGCTGAGGAAATAACCGTTCACACCACCGTCATTGATGACGGGGATGGTGATGCTTTCGCCTTTGACCAGTTGCAGACTTGCCTTTTTCGCCCCCGCCTCATCTCCCGACGAGGGGGCCGTCGCCATCTGGACGGAGAAATACACCGCGCCGAGCGTGACGGCGCAAACCCAGACGCCGGTGAGAAGAAGCTTCAACATCAGGAGGCTGCGCCGTACATGAACTGTTCCTGGGAATAGGTGCCGTCCGTATCGGCTTCCTGGATCGCGGTCTTGAGAAGATCCGCAACAGCGCGAACCGCATTCAGATGCGCCTCGACGCGGCTGGCATTGGTCGCGAGCTTGGACTTGATGCCCTGCACCTGATCGAGATGTCCGGCGGCGATTTCCTCATGGGGCGTATCGCGGAACAACATCGTCAACTCATAGAGGCAACGGCTTTTATGGGCATTGGAGACTTTGAAATCGAACTGGGGGTCCTTACCGATATTGTCATTCTCATTGTCGATGATCATTTCAAGACGGCCGAGAACGGATTTGATGCGGTGGTCGTTCGACATAAGGTCCATGCTTGTCTCCTCGTTATGATTTATCATGCTCAAGCCTCGTCCGTTTTATCATTGGAAACGCCGAGGACCTGCCTTTCGAACTCCGCCACCATCCGAATTGCAGCATTATGGTCTTTGTCATTCATGGATACGTCGGTAATGCCTTTGCTCTCGGCTTTCCGCAACGCATCCTTGTAGGCCTGTTCTGCAATGCCAACGCCGCCATTTCTGGAGATCGTGTCGGCAAACTGTTCCGCCATCATGCTTTTCCAGATCTCGCCGGCGTTGCCCTTGCCGTAGACCTCCTCGCTGTCTTTCGGCAGCATGTTGGCAACGAAGGTCTGAAGCACGGAAGCCTCATACTTGCGATATGTTTCCGGAACTTCGGTACGGGCAGAGCGGATGTTGGTATTGCCGAGACCTGCCTTCGAGGTGGCGCTGTCAAGCATATCAATGGCAGCGCCAAAGCCCTTGCCCGAATCGGCAAGGCTCGTCGCAGCGAAAGCCGCCTTGTTCGCCTTCAATTTTTCCTGGGCGACCTGCACTTCCTGAGGGTCCGCAGCGCGAACCACATCCATCACCAGATCGCTTATAACCGATATCGCCACGTCCAGAACTCCCGAGCTGACGAACGGGCGGCATTAAAACCGGGGCGTTCGCTCAATCAAGAAACACCGCTGAATACGTCTCTCTGGACGCCCAACGATGCAACAACGGGACAGACTATGGATCGCCAACCTTGCTGGAGGCTGGTGTCCAGGATGCGTTCGTGATTTCTAACAGATCATAGATTGCATTGTCGTCGGCCTCCCGATCCTCGAGATCGCGCGCGAGATGCATCCTGTCCTCCAGCCGGTCGGCCTTGGTCTTTTCCTTGAGCACCTTGTTTTCCTGCAATTGCTGCACGCCGGAGAGCTGACGGTCCTTGACGACAAGGCGGCCGTAACGATCCGAATAGTGCCTGGAGAACGTCTGGTGGACCGGCTCCATGGAACTCATCGCTTCAAGCACGTTCTCCATGGATTGCGCCACTTCGGCACGCACGCGGGTGGTGTCGGCCAGTTCCACCTCGGCCATTTTCTCCATGTGGCGCTGGACCGTTACCAGGCGCTTGAGTTTGGCCGAACGCTTGTCCGAAGCCATGGCGTTTTCTCCAGATCAGAAGCCGATGAAGACCGGGCCGAAACCATCCACGAATTGCCGGATGAGGGCCGCGATCGACAGGTAAAGCATGAAAATACCGCCCGCGAGAACGAAAGGCGTCGATATGAAGTAGACCGGTATCTGCGGCGCCAGCTTGTTGATGAGGCCGACCGCAACGTTGAACATCAGACCGTAAATTACAAAGGGGCTGGCAAGCCGCAGCATGATGGAAAAGGAGGCGCGCAGCGTATCTGTCAGGGTTATCAGCATCTTCTGGCCGCTGATGAGCGCGCCGACCGGTGTCGTGGCGTAGGAATCGACCAGCGCCCGCAGGACGATATGGTGGAAATCCAGGATGAACAGCACCATGAGCCCACCGAAGGTGATGAAGTTCGATATCTGGTTTTCCTGCACGTCTTCAACGGCATCCGCTCCGCCGGGAGCGCTAAGCCCGATGGATGCGCCGATGAGCGCGCCCGTGAACTGGAAGCCGAGCGTGTAAAACCGCGCGATCAGCCCGTACATTGCGCCAATGACGATCTCGGTGAAGATGAGGCCGACAACGGCGCCCTGGCTTGCGCCGGAGACTTTCGGATAGATCGTATCCCACAGTACCGGCAGAAGCGCCATGGACACCGCAACGCACAGGAGAATGCGTATCTGCGGCGAGATGCGCGAACTGGAAAAGCCCGGCATGGTCATGAAGCAGGCGCCGATACGGCAAATTGCAAGGAACAATGCGATAATTGTCCCTTGCGGGTCGGTTATCATGAAATGGCGCCCAGAATCTTGATCTCCAGCCCCTTGGCCAGTTCCACATGCGAGAGAACCGGCAGGGTCGCAAAGAGTCGTTCGATGATCATGCGCACATAGGACCGTGTTTCCGGCGACGTGACAAGGACAAAGGGTAGTCCGCGATCCATGAATTCACGGATAACTTTCGATGCCTGCTCGGAAAATTCCTCGAGATGGCGGGGATCGATATCGAATTCGACGATTTCGCCCTTTTGATCGCGCTTGAGCGCCTGATGGAAGACCATGTCCCATTTGTTGCCGAGGCGAAGCACACGCAATACGCCATTGTCGGCAAGATCGCCGCAGAGCTGCTGCGACATGCGCACCCGTACATGTTCGACGATCTGCTCGGTCTTGCGCACATGCGGGGCAAGTTCGGCGACCGCTTCCAGAATGAGATGCAGGTTGCGGATCGACACACGCTCGGCGAGCAGCAGTTTCAGCACGGCCTGCAGGCCGGAATAGGACATGTGCGACGAGCAGATTTCGTCGGCAAGCTTCTTGTATTCCGGGTCCAGCCTGTCGATGAGGATCTTGACGTCCTTGTAGGACAGCAATTGCGGCAGATTGTTGCGAATGACTTCGCTCAGATGCGTCAGCACCACAGAGACATTGTCGATCGGGTGGAAACCTTCGCGCTTCAAATCCTCGGTGAATGTCTCGAGAATGGAAACGGCCGGCATGCCGAAGGCGGGTTCGCGGATTTCGTCGCCCGGAATGCTCGGCTTGCGCCCTGCCCCCGTCACGACAAGAACATCGCCAACGCGCAGATTGCTCGACGCGATCGTCGTGCCATGGACACGGATCTGGTAGGCCTTTTCCGGGATCATGATGTCGTCGGAGACCTTGATCTCCGGCACCACGAAGCCGTATTGGGTCGCGAATTTCTTGCGCATCTTGCCGACACGGAAAGCCAGTTCCTGATGCGCACCGAGGAGGCGGGTCGAAACCTGCTTGCCGAGGGCAAGTTCAATTTCGGACGTCTTGAGGACCTGCTTGACGGAGTCCTTTTCCGCTTCGTTGGTCTGGAGAACCTTGTCCTCCTCTTCCTGACGGCGCTGCGCGCTTTCCGCTTCGACCTGGCGCGGAATATACCAGCTGCCGAAGGCCATGATGCCGCCCAAAAGCGTGAAGGGCAGGAAGGGCAATCCAGGCATGACGGCAAGAAGCCCCATCAGCATGGCTGCGACCATCAAGGCACGCGGATATCCGCTCAGCTGATTGATGACGGCCTGATCCGTCGATCCCGAGGTGCCGCCGCGCGACACCAGAAGGCCAGCCGCCAGCGACACGATAAGGGCCGGGATCTGCGAAACGATACCGTCGCCGACCGAAAGCTTCACGAAAACATCGGCAGCCTCGCCGATCGGCATGCCGTGGCGGAAGTAACCGATGATGATGCCGCCGAAAATATTGATCGCGGTGATGATCAGGCCGGCGATCGCATCGCCGCGTACGAATTTGGAAGCACCGTCCATCGAACCGAAGAACGAGCTTTCCTCTTCCAGCTCGCGGCGGCGGCGTTGCGCTTCCTTTTCATCGATGATGCCGGCGGACAAATCGGCATCGATCGACATCTGCTTGCCGGGAATGGCATCCAGCGTGAAGCGCGCGCCGACTTCGGCGATACGGGTGGCACCCTTGGTGATAACGATGAAGTTGACGGTGATCAGGATCAGAAAGACGATCAGACCGATCACGAAGTCGCCGGACATGACGAGGCTGGAGAAGCCCGCAATCACGCCGCCCGCCGCCGTCGGCCCCTCGTTGCCGTGCGAAAGGATGACACGCGTCGTCGCGATGTTCAGCGACAGGCGAATCATGGTCGCGATCAGCAGCACGGTTGGAAAAGACGAGAAATCCAGCGGACGCTGGATCCAGAGCGCCACCATGAGGATGAGGACCGAAAGTGCTATGGAAAAGGCCAGACCGACATCCACCAGAACGACCGGAATGGGCAGGAACAGCACGCAGAGGATCGACACGATGCCCAATGCGAAACCGACATCCCGCATGCTCGGGCTTACCTTGGGCAAGGAAATGACTGGTGGTTGCGCCATAAAATCGTCCTGTCTCTTCATGAGAAGGGCGACGGAAAAGCCGCCGCACGGTTCCGCGGCACCGGTTTTCTAAAATCGCTGACGCAATTCAGCCCGATGCTTCAGCCTATCCCTAGTCGCTGAAGCTTGCGCGAGGATGGCATCCAGGCGGTACGGGCGTCAGAAGCCCGACTGAACCCGCGAAAAGACGAGATTGGAAAAAAGGGCGATCTGCGCGCCCACAAACGGGGCGGCAACGCCGAGAACGATCATGATCGTTACGATTTTAGGGACAAAGGTCAGCGTCATTTCCTGAACCTGGGTCAGGGCCTGGATGAAGGCGATGGCGACACCAACGATCATGGCCGCGAGAACGGCGGGACCGGCCGCGACGAGAACCGTCCAGACTGCCGCCTGCATGATATCAAGCGCATCGGCCTCGTTCATCGTCGCATCCTTTATTCCGGAAAGGCGGCATCATGCCGCCTCTTCAATGTCAGGAACCTGCAGGCACGTCCGAATCGGTGCCGCTATCAGGTGTAGTCGCGATCGGACCGTTCGAGAAGGTCACACCGGCCTGCAGCAGCACTTTGTCACCAGCTTCTGTGATGGCGACGACGCCGTCCGAATAGACTTCGACTTCCTTTACCACGCCGGTGACCTTGTCGTCGGCGCTCTTGACCGTTTTGCCAACCAGGTCGGAAGCGCGCGTCAGGGCTTCGGCCTGCAGCATGCTCTTCAGATGGGTGTTGGTCTTGATCGTCTGCTCAACCTGCGAGAAGCTCGCAAGCTGCGACATCTGCTGGCCGGCATCCATCGGGCTGGTCGGATCCTGGTTTTTCATCTGGGCGATGAGAAGCTTCAGGAAGCTGTCGTAGTTAAGCGAGGCCGCGCTTTTGTCGTTGCTGCTCGCCCCGGCATTTGCCCAGGGGTTAGAGGCTGCCGACGTGACTGCATCTACCGCCATGGTGCGATCTCCTTGCGAATCTGCTCGATCGTTGCGGGGGTCATTTCCTGATTGTTGAGGATCTTTTCCTCGGTCGGGTACAGGCCACGAATGGCCTTCAGCGCTTCGAAAGCCTTACCCGAGGCAACCAGACCGTCGATACGCTTGAGTTCGGCCAGAATCTCCTCATGCTGGAAGCAATTCAGCAGCATGCTCACGGATTTACGGAACAGGTTCGTCGACTGTTCGCGTCCTTCCGGGTTGATGAGGATCATCTGGGCGATGAAATAAAGCTGCCTGAGCGGCGTCGTCGCCTGCTCCGGCTGCAGGACGTGGTTTTCAAGCAGGAACGTGACGTCGTTCAGGAATTCGAGGGCCACCTTGCGATCCACACGCAAAACCGCGCCGTTGATGAAAATCTTTTCGCCCGATTTCAGCGAGATTCGAAGTGTACTTTTCATTTCAGTCCATCCCTGATGATGGTTGTCACGTCAATTATACCCTGGAAATTCGTCGACTGACGTTTCCGGATCAGTTCGCACTCTTTCAAAATCCAGATCGCGATCGAAATCAGATTTGCCCTGAGTTCCATGGCCAGCTGGTTTTCGGGCTGCTTGAGGTCCTCAATGAAGCGGATCCAGACCCGTCGAGTGTAAAAAAGCGCTTCGATCGTGTGGCGCTGGGAAGAGGAATCCTTTGCCTCCACCAGTAGATCGATCGATTTTGTCAACGCCTGCCGCTCGCGATCCTTCGCGTCTGCGACACCATCCTCCATGATTTCGGCGTAGGAAAACTGGTACATTCATGTATCCTTTATCTGCCGCCACCCCTGTTCATCAGAGGTAGTTTACCAGACTCATTTTTTGCAGACGCGACGTAAGGCTGTAGGCAATTTCAATCTGCTGCTGGAGCAGATCCAGGCGTGTCTTCACCTCGTAGGTATCGATCCCCTCGATATCCAGCAGATGAGTCTCGATGATCTTTTTCTGGGCGGCGAGCGAGTCGTTCGCTTTCGAAACACGGCTTTCGGAAAGGCCGAGCTGGCTCTGCTGCTGGTTCAAACCACTAATGACCGTACCTATATTGGTCACCAACCTGGTCGCCACCAATTCGCGAACATCGCTTGGGACCTTGTCATCAAGGAACGTCATCGCCGTCATTGCTGTCATCGCGAAATAACGCATGCCCTGCGAGTTGCTGTTGGTCGATGTCTCGACCACCTCGTTCTGGCTGATGCGGCTCGTCATGTTCGTGTCGCTCGCCTTCGACCCATAGGTCGTCCAAAAATCGTAATTCTGGCCGGCCGTCAGATCGCTGTGCGGTGGGTTCGTAACCGGCGTAGTACCGTTGAACACGCCTTCGATACGGGTCATGAACGCCGCGGCCTGATCCTTGGACAGGTCGGCAATGTTACCGACCCCAGGTGTCTGTGCCGCCATGAACGCGTTCAGCTCAACCTCATAGGCTGCCTTCAGCGTCGATCCTTCGGCAAAGTAGTCATCGATAGGCTTCACATCCGTATTGATGCCGGAAAACAGAAATTCGCCACTGACTGCCGTATTGGCAAAACCGGTGAAGGTGTTGAACGCATTCGAAATGGTTTTGGCGACCGTTGCCAGCGTTGGTGCTGCGCTGCTGGTATTCGGAACAAGAACCTTCTGAATTTCCTGGGCGGCCTTTGCCATGCCATCAAGTGCCGCCTGAGAGGACTTGAGGCGCTGCGTGGCGATGGAATTGACGCTGACGAGCGAAGAGAGACGATCGACATCGCGATTAAGGTCAAGACTGCGGGCCGTGTTGGCACCCAGCGTCACGCCCAGGTCCGCATGTTTACCCGTTGTCAGCTCGGTATTGAGGTTCGTCATCTCAAGCTGGGCCTTGAGGATGGTGCTGCGCATGCTGTTCTGCATCGCCAGCGATGAAATGAAGGACGTTTTCATCTATTACCTCACCATATCCATCAGCGACTTGAGCATGTCGTCGATGGTGGTCACCAGCTTCGTGGCGGCCTTGTAGGATTGCTCGATATCCATGAGCAGCGAAAGCTCCTCATCCAGGCTGACGGCAGTATTGTTCGAATAGGAGGTGGCGGAGCGCTCATAGAGCGCGCTTTTCGCTTCGTTTGCCGAAGTTGCGCCGGATCGTTCCTGTTCGAGCCACCCCACCGAGTTGGTGCCGTATTTCAGGATGCTTGTATTCGTATCGATACGTGTCGACGCGGCAAAATTCATGGGCGCGTCAAAAGCAGTGACATAGCTGTCGATCAGTGCGGAAAACCCGGTTCCGCCTGAAGTTGTGCTGTTGATTACATAAGCGGTACCGTTGATACCGCCGTCGCGCAACAATTCCGGGTTTCCACCTTTGGAAATAATTAACGCAGGGTTGACGGTAATGCTCGCAGCGAGCCCGGGAGAGACAACACCGCTTGCCGGAATGGTTGTGGCCGCAGGGGAGCCGTAGGTGAAGAGGCCTGGCATCTTCGGCAGCGTGCTGGTGGGGCTGGCCGGCTTTTCCGCAAACATGGTGATGAGGCCGCGCGCAATTTCGTCGAGCTGGCTCTGCATGGTTGGCGCCAGGTCGTCACGAACCTGCATCAGACCCTGAAGCGAACCTTCCGCTGTCGTGTTGCTGCCGCTGCTCGCCTTGATCGCGACGCCATCAACGTAGATCGCGTTCCCCGTGACCGTCGCGTCGTAGCCCGGCTGCGCCTTGAAAGTAACCTTGCGCGGCACGACTTCGAACAGGGTCGCGCCATCCGCCGTGTAGAGCGCCACGTCGTTGTTTTCACGATTGACGACATTGATCCCGATGATGGACGAAATGTCCTTCAGCAGCGTCTCGCGCTGGTCGAGAGCATCACTTGGATTGCCGCCGATCGCGGTCTGCGCCTTGACCTCGTTGTTGGCTTCCTCGAATTTCGCGAGCAGGCCGTTCAGCTTGTCGACCTGAAGGGACATTTCCTTGTCGGCACGCAGGCGCATCGCCTGCAACTCGGACGAAGCCTTGTTCAGGGAATTGGCGACGTCCACGGCTGATGTAACCGCAGTCGCAGCAAGCGCGGAATCGCTCGGCTTTGAGGCGTAACCGTCAAGGCTCTTCAGCAGTTCCTTCATATAGGTGGCAGGCGAACTCTCGTAATCGTTGCCGCCGAAAAGGCTTTTCATCTCCTCGAGCCCGGTCAGAACGGTTTTCTGGCCGGAAGCGAGGGATGCACTGGAGATCGTCTGCCTCAGGAGGCTCTCATTCTGGGCACGGCCGTTGGCGACAATACTTGCACCTGACATGGTCGTGCCGAGAATGGCGGTTCGCTTGACGTAGTTCGCATTACCCACATTGGCAATGTTTTTCGAAGTAACGTCCGTCTGCTTACCTGTATTGTTGAAGATCGACTGCGCAGTATTCATTGCTGACGTGAGCGACATTCATTTGTCCTCGTGAGAATTACTATCTCTTCAGATTGATCAGGACATCCATCAAATCCGACCCGGTCTGGAAGACTTTCGAATTCGCTGTATAGATACGCTGGGATTCAATCATATCGGTGAGTTCGCTGGCGATATCGACGTTCGAGCCCTCAAGCGCACCCTTCTGGATGTAACCGAAGCTGCCCGTCTGCGGGAAACCGATGGTGACGACGCCCGACTCGTTGCTCGGCAGATAAACGTTGCCGTTCTGAGGGGAGAGGTTGTCGACGCTCGGCACCGTGGCAACCGCCAGCTGGTAGATGTTGCGGCGGCCACCATCCTGATAGACTGCAGTCACTACGCCGTCCTTGCCGATTTCCACGTCCTTGATCTGGCTCGGGCCGTTACCGTTCAGGATCGCGGTGCCGGGCGTGAACTTCGTCGAGAACTGCGACATGTCGGACAGGTCGATACTTATTGCCTGCGGGACGCCGCTGACCGTGTCGTTGATGGTGATCGACTTTGGAGAGGTAGGTGTGAGCTTATTGGTCGCCGGGTCGAATGCCAGCGTGACTGATTCCTTGACAAGGTTCGCTGCTGGGGTCGCCGTGTAAGGGAAGCCGCCATTGGTCGACTGGTCCTGACGATAGACTGCCACTTCCCAGGTATTGGCGCCGGTCTTGGTGTAATAGAAATCGTAGAGAACCTTCGCGCCACCGCTGTCGTACGCCGTCAACGATGTCTTGTTACCGATCGTCGATGTTGCAAGGTTGTCGCTCGGACGCGAGCCCGCCGCAACAGCGGCTTCATCGCGATTGAGGTTGGCCGGGAAGCTGCCCTGCGTGGAGGGCGATGCTGTCAGGCCGAAATTATTGACGTTGACGGCCTCAAGGCCGGTAAAGCCGTTGACGACGGCAGCTGGCGCATTTGCCCCGTAGGGGTAACCCATCAGCTGGAAGCCCGCTGCGTTTTCCAGGTAGCCTTCCGCATTCTTCACGAACGAGCCGGCACGTGTGAGATAAGGCGTGCCGCCACCATCCTGAACCACGAAGAAACCGTTGCCCTGAATGGCAAGATCGGTGCTCGACGTGGTGTAGGACAGGTTGCCCTGCTCTGAAATGCTGTAGCGAACGTTGGACTGCACGCCGCCGGAGGCATAGCTGCCCGACGAGGAGGGCAGAACGAGCGAGGAGAACGACGTCGATGCGCGCTTGTAGCCGGTGGTGCTTGCGTTGGCGATGTTGTCGCCAACGGTTCCCAGCTTGTTAGCCTGTGCATTCATGCCGGACACACCGGTTCGCATAGTGCCGAAAATACTCATTCAAAAACCCTCGTGGTCATCTTCAGGGAGAAGGTAAAGCGTTTGGCTTGCGTGAAGCTGTCTGAAATACCGCGTTTGAAAAAGACCACGCGGATGAATGAATATTATTGCCAATCAATGCTGTAACCGAGGAAACGCTTGGAATCGACCGGATCGTAGCCGAGCTTCTTGCGAAGCTTCTTGCGCAGCTTGCTGATATGGCTTTCCACGACGTTCTCTTCGACGTCATCATCGAAGATGCCGTAGATGGCATTGAAAATCTGCGCCTTAGAAACGCGGCGTCCGCGATTGGCAATCAAATATTCAAGGATGCGGCGCTCGCGCCGCGGCAAGGCAAAGACCTCGCCACCAACTTCGGGATCACGACCGTCGGAGAAAACCCGGATCGGTCCCGCATCGGTGAAATTCGAGATAACCTGCAGGCGGCGACGGATCGCCGCCGCACGCGCAAGGATTTCACGGGGGTGAACCGGCTTGCGCACGACGTCATCGACGCCGCTGTCGAACAGCGCCAGAGTCGATTCCAGCGAGGGCTGGTCGCTGACCGCGATCACCGGTGCCGTCGTGCGATCCCTGATCGCCTTCGGCAAGGAGAAGCTCCGGTCGCCCTGACCGATCAGGAATGCCTCTACGGCCGCCAGATCGCTGTCCGCTGCCGTCGAGACCCACTCCCCGAATTCGACCGGATCGAAACCGGTCGAGGGGATGCCCTCACGCCCAAATAGAGAAGTATAGCCGTCTTTAACGAGCTCGCGCTCATCAACCACTACGATCATTCGTCCGCCTCCGAATCAGTGTGGTGTTTTCCAATGCGGCATTGGTACGAATCGGGGGATTCAGCGACAACTGTAGGAAATCATCGATAGTTATTAATAATTGATTAACCATTTTGTGCCGATTTGATCTATATATAGTGGTTGTTAACCATATACGGTACAAAATTTTTGTGTAAAAATTTCAAAAATCCGAAAAAATCGCTTGCGGCGCCTTTTTTAGGGCTTTCTCTCGCCACATTTCAAATTGCGAGTCCTTGATCGCATCAAAACAATCGATGGTTGTTATCCGTCGCAGAAATTTTTCGCGTTGGCGGTCCATTTTCCGTAGCCCGTCGCCACCAGATTGGCGATCACCCGGCAGACATATTTCTTTTGAGCCGGGTCGTTGTTGGGCCCGGCATGATAGCGGGCGACCGCCATGGTCCAGGTTTCGTGCCTGTTGTGGAGATTGCGCAGGAACATGGCGGCATATTCGACATTGCGGCGCGGATCGAACATTTCACGCGCGGATGTGAAGTTTTCGCCATGGAAATAGTGGTTTATCTGCATGCATCCCAGGTCGATCAGCTTGGCGCCGTTGCGCTTTGCCGTCTCGAAAGTGGTCAATGCCTCCTCGGTGGAGGAGGCAAATACCGGTTTTCCCTCAATATTCATGGCGTTGGGGTCAAGCCGACCCTTGCGACCGGTCTCGGTCAGGCCGACAGAATAGAGAATTCCCTCCGGCACGCCGTATTTGCGGGCGGCGGACTGAATTTCCCTTTCACAGACACCTGACGTTGCCGAAGCGGAGGCGTTTTCAGAGGTAAACGCCGTTGTCAGCAGAAGTGCGGGCAGAGCCAAGAGCGCCATCCATGCCTTCATTATGCACCCCCAAATTATCACCATTGCCCTGCCGTCCGCCGCGTGTGCCGGACTCGTCACGGTTGCGCCCTGCGGCGGCCTGTTGGCCTTGCTGCTGCGCCTGCTGATTTTGCTGATTGTTGGCTTGTGTGCCCGTTTGGTCACTCTTGTCAGAAGAAGCAATGCTGATGGTGATGTTATCGACCGTCAGACCCTGCGCCTTGAGGCCATCGAGGATGCTCTTGCTGTCCTGCTGAAGCTTTTTGTAGGCGGCCACGTTCTCCACCGTCATGTGAACGGCAAGCTCATCGCCGGCAAGACGCAACGACATCGTCACCGATCCCAGCTCGATCGGCGTCATGTGCAGCTTCAGCGTATGGACGACTTTGCCGGTACTGCTCTGGGCCGCCTCATTGGACAGCGACGAGCCGGGCTGCATGGCGCTAACCCATTCAGAATCATTGGCGATGAGGCCAGTCAGAGCCGAGGCGTTGGATGAAGGTGCCAGACCAATGAACCGCCGCGAATCGAGAACCGTAATCGTCTCGGTCGCCTTGCCGCTGCTTTCCCGGGCATCGAACTCGACGCGGCCATCCCGCTGAACCGTACTCATATCGAGAGCGCGGGCTGTGCCGGAACGAGGAGATGCGAAGCGGAATGCCGAGGCGTCGCCTTCAGTGCCCGATCCGGATCCGGCTTCGTTTCCGGCAAGCTCGGTCCGTGCGTGCATGTCCTTCGCCAGAGGCTCAGCCTTACCCCTGACAGTTTCAACCTTTTCGGATTTGACATCGGCCTTACCGGCAATCGCCTGCGCAATTTCCTCAAGGGGCGTCTTGGCTGTCACGATATCGCCGACATTGGCCGTGAGCGTCTGCAGCTCTGCCAGCTTCGGATCGATTGCATCCGCCGCCGTCTGGCTCTCCTTGTCGGCGTCCTTGACCTTCTTGCCAGGTTTGCCGTTTTCAGGCGATGTGTGCGCCGTCTTAATCGCATTCTGAAGCTCCGCCAGCGCCTCGTGACCATGGCCTTCTCCGGAATGGTCCTTGACGATCACGTTCAGGAAGCTCGGAGGCCGCTTGACCGGCACATCCGTCTTTTCAGCATCGTCATCCGGTTGCACATTCTGCTCCTCAGCCGATCCCGCTTCCTGCTGATGACGCGAATGCGTTGCCTGCGGCGGGCGCTCTTCCCTGACCGTCGCGAGGGTGTCGCCGAAACTTCCGCCTTTGGCGTCGTCCCTCACACTGGCGCTGCCAGCGCGCGGATCGTTATATGGCGCATTCACTATCGCGTTGATGGTTGCGTCGATCATGGTGCCCCCTCGCCTTTCTTCAAAAGGCTGTCGATTTCATCGAGCTTACTGCGGCCGCTCGTCACGAGTTGCCGGACGTTCTCGCCCTCATCCTCAGCCTTGTGGTTTTCAACTCTCCATATGCCCTTGGTCTCGGCACTGGCCGCCTCATTCGCGGGCGCGCCCGACCCGGCCCCCTGCCCTGCCGTGACACCGGGATCGGCGCCAGGCTGCGGGGAAGGCGGACGAACCACCTGGTCGGCGATTGCCCTTGCCGCGTCCCGCAGGGCCCTGTCGCGATCCGAAAGCTGGGCCTCGGGAATTTGCCCGATTGTTTCAATCGCGCTCACCACATCGGGCGTGCCGATATTGGAAAGGCTTTCATAGAGATTTGCCTGAACTTGCGGCTGGTCCGGCATATCCGGCGACAGCGCTTTCGCCTTCAACGCCGCCATGCGCGCCAGCGAATCCTTGCCGCTGATCGCCGCGAGACGGGACAGGCGCAGATAAGCTTCCTTCTGCCTCTCCGCGTCCATCATGGCGAATGTTTCCTCTATCGTGTCGTGCCCGATGGAATCGACACGTTTGACCACAAGTGAGACCAGAAGGTCCGCGAACTGGCTGGCATAGGGCGAATGCAGGAACCGCCGCGCGTAACGCTGTGCATATTCGACGCCACGCCCGGCATCGCCGTCTTCAACGGCGATAGCAAGCGAGCGGCGGAGTGCAGCCTCCTCCACGATGGTACCGGGCGCTTCGAGCCGGGCTATGTCATAGAAACCGAGGGCAGCCACCGGATCGCGGGGGATCGTCACATTGCCGCCGATCAGTGCAAGATAGGCGCCAATTCTCGTGCCGCGATACTCGGGCACCATGGCCGCGATGCTCTGGGCGACCAGCGTTCCCTTGCCGGACAGATATTTGCGCAGAATATCGGCGACGCGGCTGTCGAAATTGCCGTCCACGTCCCGCGCGACGAGCAATTCGAGCGTGGCCGGATTGCCGCCGCTCATCGCGTAGACAAGCGCCGCATCAACATTGCGCGGATCCTTGAAGATCGCCGAAGGTGCGCTCTTAAGCCGCTCGTCGATCGTCTGGAGCAGAAACCGCTGCATTTCGGTTGCCGAATGGTCTCCCATGGTGACGGAATCCTGCACGAACTGCAGGGAGCGCAACATGGCATAGGGCATGAGGTTGTCTTGCGATTGCGCAAAAACCTTCGCCGGTTCGGCACCGAGACCACACAGTGTCGCCGCAAGAAAAACCCAACGTTTCGAGGATTTCGTCACACTCACCCCCGATCGGCCTCAAGCAGGATTTCGATACGGCGGTTCGCATTCGCCAGCGGGTCTGCCGGCACCTGCAATCTGCGATCCGCAAAACCCGAAACCTGTTTCACCCGCTCTTCCGACAGGCCGCCGCGAACCAGCATGTAATAGGCGCTATGCGCGCGGTCCATGGAAAGCCGCCAATTGTCATTGGCCTCACCCTTGAACTGGCGTCCATCGGTATGGCCGCGGATCACCACGCTGCCGCCACGCTCCTGAAGCAACTTGCCGATCTTCTCCATGGCCAGGACCATTTCGCCGCGGGGCACAGCCGATCCAACATTGAACATCGGCGTTTCCGTCTGGTCGGAAATGGTCAACAGCAATCCGCCTTCGGCGGGCGTCACCACCAGACCTTCGGCGAGCTTGCCGCTGATGCCGGATATCTGCTTCTCGATCTCTTGGCGCAGCTCTTTGGCCTCTTCCTTCTGCGCAGCAGTACCTTGCTGCTGCTCCGGCTGAGGCTGCGTAAGTGCTGCCTGCTCTGCGGCACCCGGCCGCTGCTGCGGCACCACGGCGGCGACTTCCATGGCCTTGCCGTGATCTGCACCATCGGCTGGCTGCTGAGACGATTTAGCCGCAACCGCTTCATTATCCTTGGCAGCGTCCTGCTGCTTGTTCTCGGCAGATTGCTGCTGTTCGACCGGATTTTGCTGCTGGTCCGCACGTGTGATCTTCACCTGCTGGGTCCAGAAATCGGGATCGAAGGGATCGCGGTAAGCCTCACCGCCGCTCGCACCCGTCGCCGGGCCGGAATCGGCAGCACCACCTTCGCCCTTGGCGCTGACATTGGCCTGCTGCCCGACCTGCTGGGCAATTTCCGCCAGAACGGAATAGGGATTCTCGAAAAAGTCCGCTTCGGAGAAGTTCGACTGCTCCCCGGTCTGCGAGGTCAGGTCTTCACCTGTCGCGGCGGCTGAACCCTGGGTGACCTTTTCCGCCTTTATGTTGGACTGGTCTTTCTTCTCGACGCCCTCTTCCTTGTCCACGGGTTTTTCCAGCCCCTTGGACGAGGGTTTCTCATCGGACAGCTTTATCGGATTGAAATAGCTGGCGACCGAGGCCTTGGTTTCCTCGTTTGCGGCGTTGACCAGCCACATGACGAGGAAGAACGCCATCATGGCCGTCATGAAGTCGGCATAAGCGATCTTCCACGCGCCGCCATGGGCGCCATCGTGCCCGCCCTTGTGGCGTTTGACGATGATGATCTCGTTCTTGCCGTGGTGGTGATTTTCGCCTTCACTCATTTCATCACCTTGCGAAGACTGGACGCCCAGGCGGACATGCGCGTGACGAACACGCTTTCACCCAACTCAACGGAGAGGTCGATATCTGCCGTCTCGATAAATTTCATCGTCTCTTCTTCAAAGCCCGGCTGCGTCTTCAGCTGCTCAAACAAATCTTTCGGGCCTTTCACGACAAGGGTCACGGCCTCGCCATCCGGCATGGAAGCGCGAACGACATCCGCAAGCGCCGAAACCGCCTTCAGCGACAGCTCTTCGGTCAGAACCGGGGCAAGGATATTGGCGGTCTGTTCGCTGAGATTGGTCGCGATCGCATCGATGCCTTCACGCAGCCTTAGCGACAGGAAAACGGCAATTTCTTCCAGATAGACGGAACGTAAGCCTTCGAGTTCTGCGGCATGAGCAGCAAGAAGCTCCTCGCGCTCGGCCTGCATTTTCTCCGTGATCTCGCGGGTCGCATCCTCGTGACCACGGGCATAGGCGGCCTGTTTTTCGCTTTCGACGTCGAGCGGCTCGAATTCATCGAAACCGGATGCAATATCGCCAAAACCGGAAATGCCGTCGACATCCGCCAACGGTTCGCCGAACGTCAGTCCCGCGGGCTGCACGTCACCGAAATCCTTGAGATATCTTGCAATGGACGCGCTCATGCCCGCCCCCGGCAAAACAGGCCAAAGGGGCGAGACATGTTTCGTTGCCTGCGATCAAAGCCGTTTGGCGGCACCACCGTCATCCTTGCTACCCTGCCCGTCTCTTCAATTGTTTCCGGCCGGATCACGCCATGCGATCCACCCGATATTGCCCCGACGTTAGGTGTTCAAACTTGTGCGAGGATGAAGGCGGGCGCCGTTTTCAGAAACCTTGCAACCAACTCCCCCGAACCCGCCGGACCGACGCCGGTTTACTTGAAGAGCTGAAGGATGTTTTGCGCGTTGGCATTGGCGATCGAGAGCGCCTGGATGCCGAGCTGCTGCTGTGTCTGCAGAGCCTTCAGCCTGGTCGATTCCTCGTTCATATCCGCATCCACGAGACGGCCGATACCCTTGTCGATCACGTCCATCAGGCTCGAGACAAAGTTTTCCTGCATGTTGATGCGGCTCTGTAGTGAGCCGAGGCTGGAGGCCGTGCTGGTCATGGCTTCGAGCTGCTTGTCGACAAAACTCATCATCACATCGATGGCGTCGGAAGCGGTGTAGTTCGTGGTGCCACCGGAAAAACCGCTCATGGCTGCCGCCACGACATCGAGATTGTCGAGATCGAGCGTGGAGACGGAAAGACCGAGGGATCTGGCAACGGAGGTCGGCGCACCGGTCGTGTCATAAAACCAATCGTTGCTGCCTGTGTCCCGATAGGCCGCCGCGACGGTGGTGGTGCCGCTCGAAGGGTTGGTCGCCGTCACCTTGACCCAGGTATTCTCGGACAAACGAAGATAATTCACCGTTCCGTTGCTGTAGACGCTCGGGTCGGTATTCGTATCCGGCGTCGCCGCATTCAGCGTGCCGATTTCCGCGTCCGTCAATTTCTTGACGACGTAACCCGCATTGGTGGTCACGCCGGCTGTCGTCGATGTTTGGGTGATCTGTTGTTCCGTCTTCGCGACAAAAACGGCGCTCTTGTCGAGAATACCGAGTTTTCCGCCGCTGAGGTCGAAAAGCACGGCACTGCCGTCCAGCACATAGTCAACCGTGGTGACGCCGACATTGCCCGAACCGGTGCGTGTGAAGGACGCGACGACCTTTTTGGTGATGGGTTCTACAACCGGCGGCGTGCCACCATTGCTGATGCTGGCCTGCAGCCAGTTCTCGCCGGAGAAGGAGGCAGATTCCGACGTGCTCTTCAGCTGTTCCTGAAGCTGCTTGATTTCGTCCTGGATCTTGCCGCGGTCAGCCCCGACGCCATAGGCGGCGACAAGCTTTTCCTTGATTTTCTTGACGACCTCGATCGAGTTCGCAAGGGCGTCATAGGCCGTATCGACCTTGGCGGCGCCCAGTCCCAATGCATCCTGCACGGCCGAGAGCGCTGCATTGTCGGAGCGCATGGTTGTGGAGATAGACCAGTAGGCGGCATTGTCCGCCGCCGTTTCGACACGGTAGCCGGACGACACACGCGCCTGCGTCGTCTCGAGATTCTTGTCGATCATGCGCAAGGTTTGCAGCGCGGCCATCGCCGCCGCATTGGTCAAAATGCTGGTCATTGGGTCCACCCAATTGGTACTGTCAGGAAAAATCCGGCGCTGCGCCGAAAACGAGCAGAGGCATCATGCGCATCAGCGATGGTAAAAAGAGCCACCGCGACCTGCCGTTCGTTAACAAATCGTTAATTCGATAGGTACCAAACAACAACGCTGATTTGCAAGGCGTTCCTTGCCTTCACAGGCCGGTTTTGCATAAACCGACACGCTTCAGGCAAGGTCGGGTGAAAAAACGCCCGAATGAAGCCATCGCGCCCGCGAATTCGGAAGGCGCAATGAATAATATATGAGAATGTCCGCTAGACTGGTTCAGGCAGCTTCGCCTTGGCGGGCCGACACGAATCGGGCAGCCGTCAGGCTCTGACGGAGAAATTCGGTGTTCTCGTCCGGATTTTCCGAAGGGTTCTGAAACGAAACATGATTGATCTCGACCGCAGCATGCTCGTTGGCCAGAATCAATTGCGCATAAACCGTCGCGCCGTGCGGTTTCAGTTCGAGATCGAGGACGATCTCCGGCGCCCCTTCCCATTCGAGCCTGTATTCGCCACCGGCACCGAAATTGATCGTGCCCGGATGATAATAAAGCTCCGCGGCCGACGAGACGAGGTCGGCAATGCTGCCGTAGCACTCGAATCTGAGCAATGAAATCAGGTCGGCCGGATCGAGCAGGCGCAGTTCGGTGGCGATCGGGTTGATCGCCTCTGCGACGATCATTTCCCGCTTTTCAGAATAGGCGGATTTTTTCATTGGTTTTATTGAACCCGTATTTTCGATGACTTCATGGCGTAAACCCGATGAACGAGCTCAGCTACAGCCTTGTAAAAAGCTGGTGGAATCACACTATCGATCGAGACTTGCGCAAACATGGAGCGTGCGAGCGGCGGATCTTCAAAAACGGGGATATTATTTTTCTCCGCAATCTCGCGGATTTTCAATGCGATAAGGTCCTGACCCTTGGCAACGACGACAGGCGCGTCGCCTTCTTCGCGAACGTAACGCAACGCCACTGCAAAGTGTGTCGGGTTGGCAATCACCAGTGTCGCGCGCGGCACATTGTCGATCATGCGGCGGCGGGCGCGGTCACGGGCGACCGAACGCTGACGGGCTTTGACCACTGGGTCGCCCTGCGATTGCTTGTACTCTTCCTTCACCTCATGCTTCGTCATTTTCAGCTGGCTGAACCAGTGGTGGCGCGTCCACAAAAGGTCGACGGCGGCAAGCAGCGCGGTCGAAAAGAGAATCACGACCATCATCTTTTTGGTGAGCTCGACAACCCTGACGAAAATGACCTGCGGGTCGGAGAACATCAGGTCGATGAGACTGTAGAAATCGCCGCGAAGAGACAGGAACATGATGATCGAAACGATCAAGATCTTGAACAGCGATTTGCCGAATTCCACAAATCCCTGCTTGCTGTAGATGCGGCCGAACCCCTTTGCGGGCGAGATGCGCGACCATTGCGGACGCACCCTCTCAAGCACGGGCGACGGCAGGTTCTGGAAAAACGAGGAGGCAAGGCCGAAGACGATGAACATGATCATGGCCGGCATGAGCAGATAGGCCATGGACGTGCCGAGGAAATAAAGCAGCGACAGGGCATCCGGCCTGGTGCTGAGGTTCCATTGTTCGGGCTGGCCGAACAGGTCCTTCAGCGTTACGCCGAGGCGACCGGCGCCGTCGGGCAAAAAGAAAACCAGATAGCAGTAAAAGGCGAGTGACGAAGCAAAGATCGGGACCTCGCGAGAAAAGGGAAGATTGCCCTTTTCCGCCGCATCACGGAGTTTTTTCTCCGTTGGGTCTTCTGTTTTACTGTCCTTGTCCTGATCGTCTGCCAAGGCACGTTCCCGGGATAAAAAAAGCCCGCCGATCGCGGCAGGCCGTCATTCCGAAACTAGCGCCCGAGACCGGCCATCGCAATGGCCGGCATTACCTGTGAGGCGGGTTATCAACCGGCTTCCGCTCAGGCTGCTGCGGATTGTTCCTCTGTGGAGGCTTCCTTCAGCTGAATCTGACCGGAATTGGCCAGCCGGATCGCTTCCTGCGCCACGGCGCGGCGTGCAATCGCCACTTCGCGGGTGTTGATAGAAGCCTGCGGCACGGCGAGGTCCGATTCGATCATGCGGCGCTGGCGCGGGCTGATGCTGGACAGCACACACTCCTTGATTTCCATGGTTGCGCCACGCAGCGCCATGGTGAGAACGTCCGCCGAGACATCGTTGAGCAGCAGGACGCGGCTGCGCTGCGGCATGAACATGAGATCGTCGAAGAGGAAGATCTTCGGCTTGACCTTGTTGGCAGCTTCCTTGCTGAGCGTTTCGAGCGAGCTGAGCAGCGTATCGACCTGCGGCTTTTCCATTTCGTTCATCAGGTCGGCAACCTTCGTGGAGCCGCCCGCATTGCGCTCTGCTTCGATCTCGTTGATGAGGTTGACCACACGCTTCTCGATGATCTGGGCAGCCGTGGGGCTGACTTCCTTCATGTTCACCGTGCGGTTCATGATATCGGCGCGCTGCTCTTCGGGAATGGTCAGAAGGACCTTGGCACCGAAGGACGAGGGCAGCATGGAGAGGATATAGGCGATGGTCTGGGGATGCTCGCGCAGCAGGAACTTGCCGACGAATTCCGGCTCCGCTTCCTGCAGGCGATCCCAGATCGACGCTTCATAGGCCTGGAAGGCTGCACGACGGCCGAGAAGGCTGTCCACCTCCTCCGGTGTCAGGCCCTCTTCGAGAATGCTTTCGATCGCCTTGGCATTGTCCATCAGACCCGTTCCTTCCGTGAACAGGTCTTCGAACTCCGCCACGATCTGGGCGAGTTCGTCAGGGGGAATGACACGCAGCGTCTGGGCCGAGGAAATGATCATCTGCAATTCGTGCTGCGTGAAAAATTTCAGCAGCTTGCCGGCGACGCCCTTGCCCATGGCAAGAAGCACCGCGGCCGCCTTGTCGGCCTGAGACAACGGCTTCCCTGCCAGCGGGTTACCGAAATCCTCGAAGTCCATCATGGTCTTTCCTCTCCGTCCCCACAGGGATCAGGCTTTTCTCGTACTCATTACTTCAATCAATTTTACGCCGAAGCGCGTATCGTCGTCTTCAAGTACCGTTATTTCACCGCGCGCAATACGGCGGCCATTCACCATGATCTCGACCGGTTCACCGATCTTGCGGTCAAGCGCGATCGTTGCACCCTCTTCAAGGCTCATCAGACCCGAGACGAGCATGCGGCTGGTGCCGAGAACGATCTGGACATCGATCGGGATATCCATGATCAGGTCCATATTGTCGGACAGGCCACTGCCGAGCGGCGCCTTGATGCCCGCGACCTGTGGGGTGGCCGCGAAATCGTTCATAGCAAAATCGCCCGCTCCGCCACCGAAGGCGGAAAGGTCGCTGTCGGTGGAAGCGTCGTCAACGCTCCCGAAATCCCCGAAGTCGCCAAAGTCGGACAGCGAACCTTCCGCATCCGTCTTGAGGACGCCACGCAGATCGCCGATAGCCTGGTCGAGCTCACCGCCGTCTTCAAGCGACGGCAGCGCCATATCATCGGTAACAGGTGTTTTCTTCGTAGCCATGCGCTGATTATTCCCTTTGAAACTTGCGTCAGCCTGCCCAGAACCCAAAAAAGGTGGACAGGTTTTAACCCATCAGATGTCGCAAGATCTCGTCGTCCGTGCTGACATTGTTCTTTACCCGAACCATGTAGCGGTCGCCGGACTTGCCGAATTCACAATTATAGAGCTTGGAGCCGTTGGCGCTGACCTCGACGCCGATGTCGTCCTGCTTCAGATCCTGAAACGGAATGACGTCGCCGGCCACCAGCCTGGAGATCGTCCGCAGGGTCAAGGTTTCGAGCTTGATGCGCGCCTCGAGCGTTACCTGCGATCTCTTCACCTGCTCAGAGATCAAATCCACCCATTCCGCCTGCTTCTTCAGCGCCTGGGCTGAAGCCTTGGGAGCGGCGATGGAGGTCTTGAGCAGGGGCCGCTGCGGCACGATCAGCGCGAATTCCGAAGAAACCTTGCCGATGGCGATCTTCATGCGGACTGTCACACCGTAGAGGCCAGCGATCATCTCCTCGAAGGCGCTTTTTCCATTGGCCGTAAAGGGCGGGTCGATCGTCGCCTCGAAACCGCCCGGCGCGTTGACGCCCGACCGCAGGACACCCCCGATGCGCCCGAGAACCATGGCCGCCAGGTCGAGTTCGATGTGGGACAGGCTGCGCTCGTCCGGCTCGCCGATGGTGTCGGCGGCGGCGCCCAGCATGCGCTCCATGAGCGCGATGACGAAGCCGTTGCCGACCGCCATCATGAAATTGGGGCACCAGTTGCGCAGAGAACAATCCGCAACCGAGAAATTGCCGCCGATATTGGCGATGAGATCGGTCATCAGCCCCGATTCGGAGCCGATATATTCGACGTCTATCGCAATGCCGGTCTCGCTGTGAAAGATATCAGGCAGGAATTCGCTGTAGAGATGGCCGATATCGGAGCCGACCTTCGCGATTGTCTTGCGGTCGGAAAGCCCGCCGGTAAGTTTCGCGAGCAGCGACGTGTCGATGACGGGTGCTCTTTGCTGTGCAGCTTTAGCCATGGTCATGCCGCCTTGTTTTCGCCGCCGGGGTTCATCATCTCCTGTTCGACGGCGTCGATGGACGGCCGCTCGTAGTTGGAGATGGTCTTGCGCCCGTATTCAAGCGCGACCTGCGGCACCGAGCCGTTCATGTAGGCGATCAGCGTCTGCTTGACGATGATGTAGAGGCGGTGCTGCTTGGTGCGGACGATCTTGACCTGCGAAGCGAGCGGGTTGCAGATCGAATAGGACAGGATGATGCCGAGCATGGTGCCCACCAGTGCGGCGCCGATGAGGCCGCCCAGCACTTCCGGTGATTCGTTGATCTTGCCCATGGCCTTGATGACGCCGAGAACCGCCGCGACGATACCGATGGCGGGGAAGGAATCGCCCATGGTGGTGATCGCGTGGTAAGGTTTCAGCTTGTCGTGCAGGATGGTCTCGATTTCCTCGTCCATCAGTGCTTCGATTTCGTGGCTGCGCGCGTTGCCGATGATGATGAGGCGGACGTAGTCACAGATAAACGACGTCAGCTCCTTGTTCTTCAGCACCGAGGGTGCGCTCTGGAAGATCGAGGATTCTTCCGGATTGTCGATATGCGCCTCGATCTCGTTGCGCGATTTCGTGCGCAGGTCGCGCATCAGCGAATAAAGTACGCCGAGTACGTCGAGATAGTTGCGCTCCTTCGGGACCGAGTGCTTGAAGGCCTCGCCGAGCGCCTTGCCCGAATCCTTCACGACCTTCATCGGGTTCGCCATGATGAAGCCGCCGAGGCCGGCACCGCCGATAATCAACAATTCGAACGGCTGAACCAGCACGTCCAGATGGCCGCCCATCGCCATGTAGCCGCCGATGATGCAGCCGAAGGTGATTATAAGTCCAATTACAATATTCATTGATCGACCACGCCCGAACAGTGTTCCATGCCGCCATCTCTAGAAAATGTGGCTTGCGTGAACCTGTCCGCGGGGCCTCTTTCCCTCGTCGCCGCAGCCAGTTTCGCACAAGCAACATCCGGCATTATCCCGACAAAGGCGGACGTGCGCCTTGGTATCGGGATCAAACGAGAGCGGCGGTTCAGTGACTTCCACCTACACCAGCTACAGACTGATCAGTCAGGACATCGGCAAATCGCTTGAGCGTGTGTCGAAGCAACCCGACGTGGCGCGCGAAACCGAATATTACCGGTCGAAGATCGGCAGCGTGAAATCCGTCGACGACTTCATGGCCGATACCCGTCTTTACAATTATGCGCTGAAAGCCAACGGCCTCGAGGACATGGCGTATGCGAAAGCCTTCATCCGCAAGGTGCTGACCGAAGGCACGGCCGACAAGAACGCCTTCGCCAACAAGCTTTCCGACAGCCGCTATTCGGACCTTGCGAAATCGCTCGACTTTGCAAGTCTCGGTGCAGCTGCAACTGCGACCGAAGCGGCCCAGTCCGGCATCATCAGCAAATACACCCGCCAGACGCTGGAGCAGGAGGCGGGCGGCGACAATAACGGTGTCCGGCTTGCTCTTTACTTCGAGCGCAAGGCACCAACGATCAAATCGGGTCTCGATTTTCTAGCCGACGACGCGCTCGCGCAGGTGTTCCGCACCGCCTACAACCTGCCTGACGAAATTGCGGCAGGAAGCGTCGAAAAACAGGCCGCGCTCATCGAAAAATCCATCAATATCAAGGATCTGCAAAATCCTGAAAAGGTCGGCAAGCTGCTCGAGCGTTTCACCATCATGTGGGAGATGCAAAATCCCTCGACGACCTATGATCCTCTGGCCGTTTTCGGCTCCTCCAGCGGCTACGGCATTTCCCCGGACCTGCTGATCTCCATCAACTCCCTGAAACTCGGAGGCAAATGATATGCAATCCGGACTATACGTCGCCCTTTCCTCGCAGATCGCGCTGGAGCGTCGTCTCACCACCATTTCCGACAATATGGCGAATGCGAACACGGTGGGTTTCCGCGGTTCCGAAGTGAAATTCGACGAAATGGTCGCCAAGAACCACAATGACATGAATGCCAAGGTGGCGTTCGTGTCGCAGGGTAACGACTATCTCTCCACCCGTCAGGGCGCCTTCGAACAGACTGGCAATAGTTTCGATTTCGCCATCAAGGGCGATGCCTGGTTCGCGATGGACACACCCGACGGCCAGATCCTGAGCCGCGACGGGCGTTTCACCATGCGCCCGGACGGCGCGCTCATCTCCTCAAGCGGTTATCCGGTTCTCGACGCCGGCGGCGGTCCCATCCAGCTCAATGCGAATGGTGGCCCGATCACCGTCAGTCTCGATGGTGCGATCAGGCAGAACGACAACATCGTCGCCACGCTCGGCATCTTCCAGGCGGATTTCTCGAAAGGCTTCCTGCGTCATCCCAATAGCGGCGTGAAGCCCGTGGCCCCGCCGACGCCGGTCGTCAACAATCACGAGGTCGGCGTCGTTCAGGGTTATCTCGAGCAGTCGAACGTCAACGGCATTTCCCAGATGACGCAGCTCATCCAAGTCAACCGGGCCTTCGAGAGCATTTCGTCGCTGATGCGTGATACCGAATCCACTTTCGGCGATGCCATCAAGACGCTTGGCGGCGCACGTTAAGGAACTGAGCGATGACAATGCCGGAATCCACGCTCACGGTCGAGGCGATTTCACCCAAGCTCGCCCAGCTCGCCAGCCTTGCCGGACACTATGCCGATCCGGAGTTTTCGGTGGCGCCGGGCGGCCATGTCCGCACCATCGCCGCCGGACACTACACGGTTTCCGGCCTGTCGCGGCATGTGAGGCTGGGCGAGTTCGTCGCCCATCGCAGCGCGACCGGTATCCATCTCGGCGAAGTCGTGCGCGTGGAACCCGATATCTGCTACGTCTGCCCCATCGAACCGGGCGAGCCGATTGGCATTCACGACACCGTCATCCGCAAGGGTGCCTTCCGCGTTGCGCCTGACGACAGCTGGTGCGGCCGCACCATCAATGCGCTTGGCGAACCCATCGATGGCAAGGGTCCGCTTGCATCAGGCACGGAGCGCCGTCCGATTTCCAGCAATGCACCGCCGTCGATGACGCGCAAGCGGGTGGAGACGCCTTTCAAGACGGGTGTCCGGGCAATCGATATTTTCTCGCCTCTCTGCCTTGGCCAGCGTCTCGGCATTTTTGCGGGCTCAGGCGTGGGAAAATCCACGCTGCTATCGATGCTTGCCAAGGCCGATGCCTTCGACAAGGTCGTCATCGGACTTGTCGGCGAGCGCGGTCGCGAAGTGCGCGAGTTCATCGAAGATACGATGGGCGAGAATATGGGCAAGTCCGTTGCCGTTGTCGCGACCAGCGACGAAAGCCCGATGCTGCGCAAGATGGCGCCGCTTTCGGCCGTCACCATTGCCGAATATTTCCGTGACAGGGGCGACAACGTCCTTCTTATCATCGACAGCGTGACCCGTTTTGCCCATGCGATCCGCGAAGTGGCGGTCGCTTCGGGTGAACCGCCGGTGGCACGCGGCTATCCGGCCTCGGTCTTCACCGAATTGCCGCGCCTTCTGGAGCGGGCGGGACCCGGCGCCGAAGGCAGCGGTACCATCACCGCCATCGTCTCCATTCTGGTGGACGGCGACAACCACAACGATCCGATTGCCGATTCGACCCGCGGTATTCTCGACGGCCACATCGTGCTGGATCGCAGCCTTGCAGAAGAAGGCCGCTATCCTCCGATCAATCCTCTGGCCTCGATCTCGCGTCTCGCCAAGAAGGCATGGACACCGGATCAGGAAAAGCTGGTGTCGCGTCTGAAAGCGCTGGTGCACCGCTTTGAGGAAACGCGGGACCTGCGCCTCATCGGCGGTTATCGACCCGGCACCGATCCCGATCTCGACATGGCGGTGAAACAGGTTCCGATCATCTATGAAACGCTGAAACAGCTTCCGAATGAACCGGCGGCGCAGGACGCCTACGCCGATCTGGCGACCGCGTTGCGCGGTGGAGTGCAAAATAATCAGCCACAGGTAAACCCGAGAATGAGAGGCTGACCCGTGAAAAAGAAACAGATCGACAAGATCGACGATAGCGACCTCGAGAACGTACAGCCGCAGCCTCCCTTCTTCACGCCCGACCGTATTCTGGCGTGGACGGGAATAGGACTTGCCGCCGCCGCCGCATTTTTCCCCTGGTACGTGTTCTTCAACGAGGACAAGTTTGGAATGAGAGTGGCAGACGGCGACCGCACGCGCGACTTGCCCCATACCGGTCCGCGCGAAGTCTTCAGCGTTTCGCCCCTGGCCATGACCAATCGCAACAAGGAAGACGCGCCAGCGCCCGGCGAATTGCCGGACATGCTGACGACGGCGACGGTCAGCGAAAAGGGTAAGGAAAAGCAGAACAATCTCGCCGCAGGGCTTGAAGACCAGCCCTTCCCCGGCCAGACGTCCTTCCGCCTGCTGCATGTCTCCAACGGCCGCGCCCTCATCGAGGACGGATCGGGCATGTATATGGTGCGGGTGGGCTCCACATTGCCCGACAACGCGCGCCTGACCAAAATCGAGCAGCGCGACGGCGAGTGGATGATAGAGACTTCTTCCGGCAAAACCTATCATCCCGAGAAGTAGTCAGACCGGCACTCTGCTGAAGTCTGCTGCCGTCGCCGGATCCAATCCGGCAGGACGGAGACGTCTTCGCAATTCACTATTCGATCCCATGGCGTGCCGCATTTAACGGCGCGCCATTTTTGTTTTCGCAATCGCCTTCGGGATCAGATTCTCCAGTGCTTCCGCACCTACGCGCCTCACCGCAAGTCTGACGCAAGATTAGCACCGTAGGTTCGGGCCATACGAGATGGAGAAGTCTATGCAACCGATTCAACTGTTCGATCTGGCCTCCCGCCAAGCGGAATGGCTGAGCGTGCGGCAGGAAGTCGTGGCGACCAACATCGCCAACGCCAACACACCCAAGTTTCACGCCAAGGATGTCAGTCCTTTCGAAGCGGTCATGCAGGCCACCAGCCAGCAGGTCGGCATGGCGAAGACCCATCCCGCCCATTTCGGTGCTAGCGAGCTCAGCGAAAATATCGCGGTGCGCGACAACCCGATCAATAACGAGATCGGCATGCAGGAGTCCGGCAATTCGGTCGCGCTTGCCGAGGAAATGACCAAGACCGGCGAGATCAAGCGGCAATACGACCTGAACGCCAGTCTCGTCAAATCCTTCCATCGCATGATGCTGATGACGGTAAAGAGGTAAACCATGGATCCCTTGAGTGCGGCGAGCAAGATCGCGGGCAGCGGCCTGGAAGTGCAGTCCACCCGACTACGTATCGTTTCGGAAAACATTGCCAACGCAAGATCGACCGGCGACACGCCTGGCGCCGACCCCTATCGCCGCAAGACCGTGACATTCGGCTCCGAGCTTGACCGCGTAAGCGGCGTGCAGCGCGTGACGGTAAAGAAGCTTGGCGTCGACCGCGGCGATTTCGTCCATGAATACGACCCCGGCAATCCGGCCGCCGACACCAGCGGCATGGTCAAGATGCCGAACGTCAACGTCCTGATCGAAATGGCGGATATGCGCGAAGCCAACCGCAGCTACGACGCCAACCTTCAGGTCATCCGCCAGACACGCGACCTCGTCGCCTCCACCATCGACCTTCTGAAAGCATCGCAATGATCGACGGCATCAAACAACTCGGTTCCCTCTCGCTCACGCGTGGCACGAGCAACGTCTCTTCGCTGACCGACAGCATTTTCGGCAGCCAGCAGACGACGCCCGCCCAGCAGACGGGCGCAAGCTTCGCAAGCGTTCTCGGCAATATGTCGACGGATGCGATGAACAACCTGAAGAAGGCGGAAGTGGCCTCCTTCGAAGGTATTCAGGGCAAGGCAAACACACGCGAAGTGGTCGATGCCGTGCTTTCGGCCGAGCAGTCGCTGCAAACGGCCATCGCGTTCCGCGACAAGATCGTGTCGGCCTATCTCGACATTACCAAGATGCAGATCTAGAGCGCGTCCGGTTTGAAGCCAATCGTTGGCCGCGCTCTAGGCCTTTGTTTTTAAGCACTTTCCGGACGCAGAACCGCTCCGCGCCTTTACTGGAAATGCTCTAGCCCCGCAGGAAAAATGACATGAGAGCTCTTGCCATCGCTGCCACCGGTATGGACGCCCAGCAGACCAATCTGGAAGTCATTGCCAACAACATCGCCAACATCAACACCACCGGCTACAAGCGCGCGCGTGCAGAGTTTACCGATCTTCTGTACCAGACCGAACGCATGCAGGGTGTGCCGAACCGTGCCAACCAGGCGATCGTGCCTGAGGGAGCGAATATCGGCCTCGGCGTGCAGACTTCCGCGGTGCGCAACATCCACACCCAGGGCAACCTGATCGAAACCGGCAACAAGCTCGACGTGGCAATCATCGGCCAGGGCTGGTTTCAGATCGAGGCGGCCGACGGTTCGACGCTCTACAGCCGCGCCGGCGCCTTCAACAAGAATGCTGACGGCAACCTCGTGACGGTTGATGGCTACAATGTCATCCCGAACATCAATATCCCGACCGACGCGCAGGACATCACCATCACCCGCACGGGTCAGGTGACCGCCCGCATCGGTAACGCTGCGGATTTCACTGAACTCGGCCAGTTGACCATCGCCAACTTTGCCAACGAGGCGGGTCTGAAGCCGCTCGGCGACAACCTCTTTTCCCAGACGCCGGCCTCCGGCGCCGCCGTTATCGGCGTGCCTGACGATCCGAGCTACGGCTACATCAAGCAATCCTACCTCGAAGGCTCGAACGTCGATGCCGTCAAGGAAATCACCGACCTCATCACGGCGCAGCGCGCCTACGAGATGAATTCCAAGGTCATCACCACCGCTGACGAAATGGCTTCGATTGTCAGCAAGAACCTGAAGTAAGAACGGAAAGGCAGGCGGACATGAGGTTTGGCCGGAAACATAGCAGCTGCAGAACGGCACTCGTCCGTATGTGCCTTGCGTCTGCCTTTTCACTGGGTGCCATGGCACCCGCTTTTGCACAGGCACCGACGGCGCTGGTTCCTACTCGCACGATCTATCCGGGCGAGACGATCACGCCCGAACAAGTGAAGCCGGTGGAAGTGACCAACCCCAACATTTCCGCTGGTTACGCGAGCGATATCAGCGAAGTGGAAGGCATGATCTCCAAGCAGACATTGCTTCCCGGCCGCACAATCCCCATTGCAGCGCTTCGTGAACCGTCACTTGTGGTGCGCGGCACGAGCGTCAAACTCGTTTTCCACATCGGCAACATGACGCTGATGGCATCCGGAACGCCCATGAGCGACGGCTCGCTCGGCGAGGTCGTAAGGGTACGCAACATCGATTCCGGCGTGATGGTCAGCGGTACCGTCATGAAGGACGGAACCATTCAGGTTATGGCGAAATGAAAGTGCTTCGTATCCTCTGTGCGGCTCTGGTCATTTCGGCCCTGCCCTTCATCTCGACGCCGCCAGCCCAGGCAGACACGTCCCGTATCAAGGATATCGCATCCCTGCAGGCCGGACGCGACAACCAGCTGATCGGATATGGTCTCGTCGTGGGCCTACAGGGCACCGGCGACAGCCTGCGCTCTTCACCCTTCACCGAACAGTCCATGCGCGCCATGCTGCAGAACCTCGGCATCACCACGCAGGGCGGCCAGTCCAATGCCAAGAACATCGCCGCCGTGATGGTAACGGCCAACCTGCCGCCATTCGCCAGCCCCGGCAGCCGTGTAGACGTGACGGTCAGCTCGCTCGGCGACGCCTCCTCGCTTCGCGGCGGCAACCTCATCATGACATCGCTTTCCGGTGCAGACGGGCAGATCTATGCGGTCGCGCAGGGAGCACTGATCGTCAACGGCTTTTCGGCACAGGGCGATGCAGCGACATTGACGCAGGGCGTAACGACCTCGGCGCGTGTGCCGAACGGCGCGATCATCGAGCGGGAACTGCCGTCGAAATTCAAGGATTCGGTCAATCTGGTCCTTCAGCTGCGCAATCCCGATTTTTCGACCGCGGTGCGCGTCGCCGATGTCGTTAACGCCTTTGCCCGCGCCCGTTACGGTGATGGCATCGCCGAACCGCGCGATTCGCAGGAAATCTCGGTGCAGAAGCCTCGCACCGCCGACCTGACGCGGTTGATGGCGGAAATCGAAAACCTGACGGTCCAGACGGATACGCCGGCGAAAGTCGTGATCAACGAGCGCACGGGCACGATCGTCATAGGCGCGGATGTGCGTATTTCCCGCGTGGCGGTGAGCTATGGAACGCTGACCGTGCAGGTGACGGAATCGCCGCAGGTCATCCAGCCCGCGCCCTTCTCGCGCGGCGAGACGGCGGTGCAACCGCAGACGGATATCATGGCACTGCAGGAAGGCAGCAAGGTCGCCATCGTCGAAGGCCCTGACCTTCGCACGCTGGTTGCCGGTCTCAACAGCATCGGGCTCAAGGCGGACGGCATCATCGCCATTCTGCAAGGCATCAAATCCGCCGGCGCCCTTCAGGCGGAGCTCGTGCTGCAATGATGGAACTTCAGAAGAAAACTGCTTTCAGGAACGGCTTTACCCGGTTCGCGGCCGTTGCCTCGCTGCTTTTCCTGTTGCCCGCCGCCGGCGCCGAAAGCCAGCAGAACGTGGTGTCCGAACTCAGCACGCAGGATGAAATCCAGAAATTCTGCACCAATATTGCCGATGCGGCCCGCGACCAGCGCTATCTCATGCAGAAGCAGGAGCTGGAAAAGCTTCAGGCTGACGTCAACGAGCGCATTTCCGCGTTGCAGGACCGCAAGGCGGAATATGAGGACTGGCTGGCACGCCGCAATCATTTCCTCGAGCAGGCGAAAAGCAATCTGGTCAATATCTACAAGACGATGAAGGCGGATGCCGCAGCACCGCAGCTCGAGAAGATGCATGTGGAAATCGCGGCTGCCATCATCATGCAGCTTCCGCCGCGCCAATCGGGCCTCATCCTCAGTGAAATGGATGCTCAGAAAGCCGCAATCGTCGCCGGCATCATGTCGCAGGCAATCGACAAAAACACTTCGAAGGATCCTTCATGACCCCGCGTCTTCCGGCCCTCCTCCTGCCGCTTGCCCTGCTTGCCGGCTGCCAGAACAACCAGACCCTGAAGGAAATCGGCAACGCTCCCGCGATGAGCCCGATCGGCAGCGGCCTGCAATTCAGCCAGACGCCGCAGATGGGCATGTATCCGAAGCAGCCAAAGCACATGGCGAGCGGCTATTCGTTGTGGAGCGACAGCCAGGGTGCGCTGTTCAAGGATCTACGTGCGCTTAACATCGGCGACATCCTGACCGTCAACATCCAGATCAACGACAAGGCCGATTTCGACAACGAAACCGAGCGCAACCGCACCAATTCCAGCGGCCTGAACTGGAAGGCAAAGGCGGAAATCTTAGGTTGGACGCCGGAGGCAGATTCCAACATCAAATACGGCTCCGACACCGACACCCAGGCCAAGGGCAAGACCAAGCGTTCCGAAAAGCTGACGCTGATGGTGGCGGCCGTGGTGACCGGCATTCTCGAAAACGGCAACCTCATCATCAGCGGTTCGCAGGAGGTGCGCGTGAATCACGAAATCCGCATCCTCAACGTGGGCGGTATCGTCAGGCCGCAGGATGTCGATGCGCAGAACATGATCTCCTACGAGCGCATCGCCGAGGCGCGCATCTCCTACGGTGGCCGCGGCCGCCTGACGGAAGTGCAGCAACCCCCGGTCGGTCAGCAGGTCGTCGACCTGTTCTCGCCGCTCTGACGCCGACATGCGAAAGCGGGACTGACCCATGGAAAACGAACAGACTGAGGGCAAGAAAAAATCCTCGCCGATGGTCATGACCATCGCTGGCGTTGCAATCCTCACCCTGCTGGGTGCGGGCGGCGGCTGGTTCGTGGGCGGCATGGTCGCCCCGAAGATCGCCGGCGCCGAGGCGCATGCCCCGGCTGCCGCCGGCGAACATGGCGAGAAGAAGGGCGAGGGCATCGATAAAATCCCGGCAGAGGCGAACGGTATCGTCCAGCTCGATCCCATCACCACCAACCTTGCATACCCCTCCACGAACTGGGTGCGGCTTGAAGTGGCGCTGATGTTCAAGGGTCCGGTAGAGGTCAATCTCGCGGAGGATATCCATCAGGATATCATGGCCTACGTCCGCACCGTTTCCCTTCAGCAGCTGGAAGGCCCGCGCGGCTTTCAATATCTTAAGGATGACATTCAGGAACGAGTTGACCTGCGCTCTCAAGGGCGCGTATCCAAGGTCATGTTCCGGACCTTTGTCATCGAATGATTCGATTTCTTGTTACCATCGCTGTTCTTTTGGCTTTGCCGGGCCTTGCCAACGCCCAGCAATTTCCGACCGATCTGTTCAATACACAGATAGACGGATCCGTCGCCGCATGGATCATTCGCACCTTCGGCCTTTTGACTGTCTTGTCAGTCGCGCCGGGCATCCTGATCATGGTCACGAGCTTTCCGCGCTTCGTGATCGCCTTTTCGATCCTGCGCTCCGGCATGGGGCTTGCCTCGACCCCGTCGAACATGATCCTCTTGTCGATGGCGATGTTCATGACCTTCTACGTCATGTCGCCGACCTTCGATAAAGCCTGGACAGACGGCGTGCAGCCGTTGCTGCAGAACCAGATCAACGAACAGCAGGCGATTGGGCGCATCGCCGAACCCTTCCGTACCTTCATGAACGCCAATACGCGCGACAAGGATCTGAAGCTGTTCGTCGATATCGCCCGCGAGCGCGGACAGGTCGTGATGACCGACAATGTGGTCGACTACCGCGTGCTCGTTCCGGCCTTCATGCTTTCGGAAATCCGGCGCGGTTTCGAGATCGGTTTCCTGATCATCCTGCCGTTTCTGGTCATCGATCTCATCGTCGCCACCATCACCATGGCCATGGGCATGATGATGCTGCCACCCACCTCGATTTCCCTGCCGTTCAAGATCCTTTTTTTCGTGCTGATCGACGGCTGGAACCTGCTGGTCGGCAGCCTTGTGAGATCGTTCAACTGACGGCAATTGTGCCGAAATAATCTTCGTTAATCCTGTTTGTTAACCCCGCAGCCCCACGGCTGCGGGGTTTTCGCATTTTAACCCTTTGGTTACCGTTTTTGCTAGGGGTCAGATAACTATAATTTTAAATTAAAAACTTACCAATTAAATATACGTCGCAGTAACCATAAGTATTTTCTAGTATTTCTTAGTGCTCAAATTAACAATTGGGCAATTCTTTGCTGCCAAATTCTCCCTACACACAGCGGGTTTGGTTTCCAAAGGCAAGTAATTCGGAACCGAGTGGCATGAAGCCGAAACGTTGTGACCGGTAATACAAAGTCCGGAATGTCCCCAACTCCAGTATCTCGTAAAAACAAGGGACAAAATATTATGGCAAGCATTCTCACCAACGCCTCCTCTATGGCTGCTCTCCAGACGCTGCGTTCGATCGGCAACAACATGGAGACCACGCAGGGTCGTATCTCGACCGGCCTGAAGGTAGGCTCCGCCTCCGACAACGCCGCTTACTGGTCCATCGCGACCACGATGCGTTCGGACGCTTCGGCGCTCTCCACCGTTTCTGACGCACTCGGCATCGGCGCAGCCAAGGTCGACACCGCGTACTCCGGCATGGAAGCGACGATTAAGGTCGTTCAGGAAATCAAGGACAAGCTGATCCTTGCCCAGGACCCGACTGCCGACAAGAAGAAGATCCAGAAGGAAATCGGCCAGCTCCAGAAGCAGCTGACGTCGATCGCCGACTCCGCGACCTTCAACGGTGAAAACTGGCTGAAGACGAAAGCATCCAACGACGGCGCAGCATTCGCTGCCGGTACTGACGATGCGGCTATTGCCAACCTGAAGAAGCAGGTTGTTGCTTCCTTCACCCGTGACTCCGCTGGCGCCGTTAAGGTTCAGCGCGTCGATCTGCAGCTCAGCGGCTCGAACGTTCTGTTCGATACCGGCGCTGTAACAGACGGCAAGGGTACGGGCATCCTCGACAAGGCAGCTGTCGCAGACGGCGTTAAGCAGTCGGTTTCGAACCTCGATATTTCCGACCTGAGCATCTACAAGGGCGCTGGTGCCACCATGCTCGGCACTGCCGCTGCAACGGACAACGACATCCTCGACAAGCTCATCACCCACGTTGACAAGCAGCTTGAAACCCTCAACAGCGCTGCTGCCGATCTGGGCGCGGTCTCCAACCGCATCTCGATGCAGGGTGACTTCGTTTCCAAGCTGACGGCAACGATGGAAAAGGGTATCGGCCGTCTGGTTGACGCCGACATGAACGAAGAGTCGACCCGCCTCAAGGCTCTGCAGACGCAGCAGCAGCTGGCAATCCAGGCTCTGTCGATCGCCAACAGCGACTCGCAGAACATCCTGTCGCTCTTCCGTTAATCGGACCGAAAATTACAAAAGTCGAGCCGCGCCCGAAAGGGCGCGGTTTTCCATTTGTGGAGTGCTCCGCAAACGGGAAGATTTCGTTTACCATCCTTGCTTTGAAAGCATTTACCACGATTTGAGCGAAGCGCCGGGAGCGCCCTGAAATTAGGGAATTGGAAAGCACCGGCTGTCAGATTTTGGGCATGGACAAGCGGATAGCCGCTGGCCTGAATGACACTACACGCAGGATCGCAAGCGGAGGCTGACCGTCTTGCAATTGCGTGATACAGGCAAACGTGACGGAGGCTGACCCAAGCGTATTGCCCTTTTACCAAAGCCGCATCCGGAAACGGGTGCGGCTTTATTATTTTTTAAACATTTCAGGCTACGCGCGCATGCGCGCGAAGATTGCATAATAAAATCTCAGCGTGTGTATTTTTTTGCGACCCTTAGCTCTTCATTAACCATATGGAGGTTAGCTAGAGCCATCGAAACGGCGAGCTAACCATTAAAAATCAGCAGGTTAGCAGGCATGATGCTGTGCGCTGTTCCCGGTGAGACCGGAATGTCCCTTCTTTAATCAGCCATTCAAGGGGCAAATTTACTATGACGAGCATTCTCACTAACGTAGCAGCTATGTCTGCACTCCAGACCCTGCGCTCCATCGGCCAGAACATGGAAACGACGCAGGACCGCGTGTCTTCCGGCCAGCGCGTCGGCGAAGCTTCCGATAACGCCGCTTACTGGTCGATCGCGACCACCATGCGTTCCGACAACGGCGCTCTTTCCGCTGTTCAGGACGCCCTCGGCCTCGGCGCCGCAAAGGTCGACACTGCCTATTCGGGTATGGAATCTTCCATCGACGTCGTCAAGGAAATCAAGAACAAGCTGGTTGCCGCCCGCGAACCCGGTGTCGACAAGTCCAAGATCCAGGAAGAAATCACCCAGCTGCAGGATCAGCTGAAGTCGATCTCCAGCTCCTCGTCTTTCTCCGGTGAAAACTGGCTGCAGGCAACCGTCAGCAACGGTGCTGGCGAACTGAAGAACGTCACCAAGCAGATCGTTGGCTCCTTCATCCGCGACGCTGCCGGCAACGTGTCCGTAAAGACCGTCAACGTTGACCTGAGCCGCAACACGGTGCTGTTCGACACGTCTTCGGGCGCTGCAAAGGACAAGCAGGGCGTCCTCGACTCCTACGCCTATTTTTCTTCCACGGGCAGCTACAAGCTGTTCGAAATCACCAATGACTCGGACGGCGTAGGCGCTGCCCAGCCGGTGACCAAGGTTGCAGCAGCCAAGGTTTACACTGAAGCCCAGCTGAAGGGCCTGAAGGAAGCAACTGCCGGCACCCCCGTCACCTTCACCACCGCTGCTGCAACGGGTATCGTCACGATCGCTAACGCCGATGCGACAGCCCCCGACGTCAACGGCACCTACTTCAATCTTGGCAACGACCAGTATGTGAAAATCAACACGACTGCGCCGACCTCGCCGGCAACCAAGACCAACATTGCCGTTGGCCTCGACGGCACCACTAAGATCTACCTGGAAGAAGGCGCAACCGCCCAGCTCGCAACGCAGCTCACCTACTCCCTGACCTCTCTGGACATCACCAAGGACCTGACCGGCACGTTCAAGAACAGCGACGGCTCGGCAGTCTCGGAAAACCAGTACCTCGACGCCATGGTTTCCTTCGTTGACAAGCAGCTCCAGAGCATGACGTCCGCCGCTGCCGACCTCGGCTCGGTCAAGATGCGCATCGAACTGCAGGAAAACTTCGTCAACAAGCTGACCGACTCGCTCGACAAGGGCATCGGCCGTCTCGTCGACGCTGAAATGAACGAAGAATCCACGAAGCTGAAGGCTCTTCAGACCCAGCAGCAGCTGGCTGTTCAGGCCCTGTCGATCGCCAACAACGACTCGCAGAGCATCCTGTCGCTCTTCCGTTAATCGGAAAAGACATCGCCAAAAAATCGAGCCGCATCCGAAAGGGTGCGGCTTTTTCCGTCATGGTTAAGAGAAATTATTATTTCCTAATTTTTATTAACGACAGTTTAGGCTTTGTTAACCATTCGGGCCCTAAAACCTAGCCATCGAAACGATTGGTTAACCAAGACGAAAAAGAGGTTAACAGGCATCAAGCCGCGCGATCGTTACCGGCGGCAATCCGGAATGTCCCTTTTCATTTAAGCCAATCAAGGGGCAAATAATTATGACCAGCATTTTGACGAACGTCGCGGCAATGGCCGCCCTTCAGACCCTCCGCGCAATCGGCAGCGACATGGAAGAAACGCAGTCGCGCGTCTCCTCCGGCCTGCGCGTCAAAACCGCGTCCGACAACGCCGCCTACTGGTCTATCGCGACCACCATGCGTTCGGATAACGGTGCTCTTTCCGCTGTTCAGGACGCCCTCGGCCTCGGCGCCGCAAAGGTCGATACAGCCTATTCCGCCATGGAAACCACTGTCGATGTCGTCAAGGAAATCAGCAAGAAGCTGGTTGCCGCCCGCGAGGCCGGCGTCGACAAGGCAAAGATTCAGGAAGAAATCCGTCAGCTCCAGGACCAGCTGAAAAGCATCGGCGAATCCGCCTCCTTCTCCGGCGAAAACTGGCTTAAGGGCAAGATCAGCGACGCATCCGGCAACCTCACCCCCATAACGAAGCAGATCGTCGGCTCCTTCATCCGTGACGGCGCGGGCAATGTTGCAGTCAAGACGATCAACGTTCAGGTCGACAACAAGACTGCCCTTTTCGATACCTCGACCGGTGCGGCGAAAAACGGTATCCTCGATAGCGCCGCCTATTATTCCGATACAGGCTCCCTGCGCAATTTCGAGATTACCACGACCACACCCGCAGGTGTTGCCACAAACACGCCCTCTACCGCAAAGGTGTTCACGCAATCCCAGCTTCTGGGTTTCCCCTCGGGGACGACGACCACAGTTTCTGCTCCAGACGCAGTAACCGGCCTCGTAACCGTTGCTGCGGCGACAACCGCACGAAACAACGGCACCTACTTCAAGATCGGCGAAAACGCAGCGGGTGAAGCCCTCTACGTAAAAGCCAACAATACCGCGCCGATGCCTGCAGGCACCATTGTAACGGCAATCGGAACCGGCGGTTCGTCCAATAACAATATTTACCTCGAAACCGCCGCCGCCGATTCCCATATGGCACAGAAGCTCGGCTACTCGCTGATCGATCTCGACATCACCAAGGATCTCAGCGGTTTGCTGGACGCCAAGGGCCAGCCGTTGACGGACAATGACGGCCTCGACAACATGATCCAGTTCGTCAACACCAAGCTGGAATCGCTGATCAGCGCGAGCGCCGATCTCGGCTCCATCAAGATGCGCCTCGATCTTCAGGAAGATTTCGTCAACAAGCTCACAGACTCCATCGACAAGGGCGTCGGCCGCCTCGTCGACGCAGACATGAACGAAGAATCCACCAAGCTGAAGGCTCTGCAGACCCAGCAGCAGCTGGCAATCCAGTCGCTCTCCATCGCCAATACCAGCTCCGAGAATATCCTGTCGCTATTCCGCCAGTAAGCGGCGCCCGTTGGCTACGGGCGGTTTCGTCCCGCTCTGGCAGCAACAGAATATTCGGAAATGGAAACCGCGCTTCGCAAGAGGCGCGGTTTTCACATTTACCGAGACCAGTGCAGAATGCGCGAAAAAGCAAGCCGACATCGTGGACAAGACCCACCGGCACGTTGCGTAAATTTCTGATTTTATTGGGGAAAATGGTGCTGCTAGAGAGATTTGAACTCTCGGCCTCTCCCTTACCAAGGGAGTGCTCTACCCCTGAGCTATAGCAGCATCCGGTGCCGAAGCGTTTGCTTCAGCATCAAGCGTGGCGGCCTATTGCCATAGGTTTTTGACGAGCGCAAGTCGCAAAACGATATTCTTCAACAAGCGGGGCAAAAAAGCGTTCCCCCTGTTGAAAAACGTATTTTTCGGATATTGCTGAATTTATGAATGAACATCATGACAAACAGGCAAAGGCGGCGGTTTCCGTGAACGCTTCAGAAGACCCCGTTGCCCTTGCGGCAAGCGGAAACGCGCAGGCAGGTCCCGGCGAGAAGGCGCGGCAACGCGAGGCGGAGCGCAAGGCGCGGGCAGCGAAGAAGCTGCGTGAAAACCTGCAGAAGCGCAAACAGCAGGTTCGCGCGCGCCGCGCCGGCGATGCGGATGAGACGATTGGCCTGCCTGCCGCAAAAACGGACGAATCATCCTCATAGAGAATTCACCAGCATCATTTGAAACGCCGCGGAAACTCGTCTAAGGACGCGCATTTCCGCAAGGCATGATTAAGAAAGGCGGGCACAGGCCCGTAGGGACGCATGGATCGCATCAGAATTACGGGTGGTAACAGGCTCAACGGCATCATCCCCATCTCCGGCGCGAAAAACGCCGCCTTGCCGTTGATGATCGCTTCGCTTCTGACCAGCGATACGCTAACGCTCGAAAACGTGCCGCATCTGGCGGACGTCGAGCAGCTCATCCGTATTCTCGGCAATCATGGCGTCGATATTTCGGTCAATGGCCGTCGTGAAAGCCAGGGCGAAGCCTATTCCCGCACGGTCCACTTCACCTGCCGCACCATTGTCGACACCACCGCACCTTACGAGCTGGTTTCCAAGATGCGCGCCAGCTTCTGGGTCATCGGCCCGCTTCTGGCCCGTGAAGGCCGTGCGCGCGTTTCACTGCCCGGCGGCTGTGCCATCGGCACACGTCCGGTGGACCTGTTCATCGAGGGTCTGCAGGCGCTTGGCGCAACGATGGAGATCGATGGCGGCTATATCAACGCCAGCGCTCCAAAGGGCGGCCTTATCGGCGCTGTTTATACCTTCCCGAAAGTCTCCGTCGGCGCGACGCATGTGATGCTGATGGCAGCGAGCCTTGCAAGAGGCACCACCGTCATTCACAACGCCGCCCGCGAACCGGAAGTCGTCGATCTAGCGCACTGCCTGATTGCGATGGGCGCGAAGATCGAGGGCGCTGGCACCTCCACCATCACCATCGAGGGCGTCACCTCGCTTTCCGGCGCACGCCACCGGGTGCTGCCTGACCGTATCGAGACCGGCACCTATGCCATGGCCGTTGCCATGGCTGGCGGTGATGTGGTGCTGGAAGGCACGCGTGCATCGCTGCTCGACAATGCGCTGGACACGCTCCGGCTTGCCGGAGTGTCGATCAGCGACACGGAGACCGGTCTGCGCGTCGTGCGCAACGGCAACGGCATTCAGCCGGTCGATATCGTCACCGAACCCTTCCCCGGCTTCCCGACCGACCTCCAGGCGCAGTTCATGGCGCTGATGACCCGGTCGCAGGGTGTATCCCACATTACCGAAACCATCTTCGAAAACCGCTTCATGCATGTGCAGGAACTGGCCCGTCTCGGCGCGAAGATTTCGCTCTCCGGGCAGATGGCCCGTATCGAAGGCGTTACCCGCCTGAAGGGTGCGCCTGTCATGGCAACCGATCTGCGCGCCTCGGTGTCGTTGGTCATTGCGGGCCTGGTGGCGGAAGGCGAGACCATGGTTTCGCGCGTCTACCACCTCGATCGTGGTTTCGAACGGCTTGAAGAAAAGCTCACCCGCTGCGGTGCGCTGGTCGAACGCGTCAGCGATTGATCCTTTCATCGCCGCTCATTCGTTTTCTCCCCGTTGCAGAGCGGGCCGCGACTGCCTATTTCCTGTACAAGGAATAGACATTGCGGGCGCGGCCCCGCGGAAAAGGAAGAAAACGATGAGCGGCCTGAAATTGCTCGCGCTGGATACTGAAGATCTCTCCGTCATTTCGACGCACATGCAGGACAGCGTCTTCAAACTGAAGGACGTTGCATTCGAGGCAAAGCAGGGCCAATTTACACTTTCCGCCAATCGTTTCGTCTGGGAAAGCGCGAATAAGAAGAACCTGCCGCCGGAGCGATGCCGCAGCGTGGTTTTCCTGAAGCGGGTCTCCGCCGTCCGCTCGCACGGCATCAATCGCAATGATAAGGAACAGGTGCTTTCGCTCCTTGCAATCCGCTTCGTGCAGAACGGCGAAGGTCCTGATGGCGCCGTCGAACTGACGCTTTCGGGCGGCGGGGCTATCGCACTCGATGTCGAATGCATCGAGGCGCAGCTGACGGATGTGAGCGGCGCCTGGGAAACTGCCGCCAAACCGCATCATCCCGATAGCGAATAAGCTCTCCACGCCATTGCAACGGTTGCCTTTCGTCACTGTTTCGATTTATGCCACATACCAGAGCCGCATTTTTCTGCGGTGAGTTCGTGCACCTCGCGGGATCGCCGCGAGGAAAATGAGAGGGTAATGGCGTGGCAATCTGGCTGGAGCGGGCATCGGCTGATTTCGAACAGAAATTCGCTGCCTTCCTGACAACCAAGAGGGAAGTTTCGGAAGACGTCAACGCGACCGTTCGCGACATCATCGATGACGTCCGCAATCGCGGCGATGCGGCCCTGGCCCACTACTCCATTAAATTCGACGGGATCGATTTCTCGAAGGTCTCGATGCGGGTGACAGCGGAAGAGATCGATGCGGCCGTCGCAGCCGTTGACAGAAGTGTCATCGAAGCTCTCGAACTCGCAGCCCGGCGCATTGAAAAACACCATGCGCGGCAGATGCCGAAGGACGATATCTACGAAGACGAGATCGGTGTGGGCCTCGGTTCACGCTGGACGGCGATCGAAGCTGTCGGCCTTTATGTGCCCGGCGGCACCGCGAGCTATCCAAGTTCCGTCCTTATGAATGCCGTCCCGGCCAAGGTTGCCGGTGTAGAGCGTATCGTCATGGTCGTGCCGGCGAATGGCGGCGTGATAAACCCCGCCGTTCTTGCCGCCGCGCGCATCGCAGGTGTTGAGGAAATCTACCGCATTGGCGGCGCACAGGCCGTGGCTGCACTCGCCTACGGCACGGAAACAATCACGCCTGTCGCCAAGATTGTCGGCCCCGGCAATGCCTATGTGGCGGCCGCGAAACGGCATGTCTTCGGAACTGTCGGCATCGACATGATCGCCGGGCCTTCCGAAGTGCTTGTCATTGCCGACAAGGACAACGATCCGGACTGGCTGGCCGCCGATCTTCTGGCGCAGGCGGAGCATGACCGTGGCGCGCAGTCCATCCTCATCACCGACAATGCAGAACTCGGCAAGGCGGTGGAGGCGGCGGTGGAACGGCAGCTGAAACGGCTGTCGCGCGCCGAGACGGCAGCGGCGAGCTGGGCGGATTTCGGTGCGATCATTCTCGTCGAAAAGCTCACCGATGCCATTCCCTTGGCCAACCGCATTGCGGCCGAGCATCTGGAGCTTGCCGTTGACGATCCGGACGCGCTGATGGCGCATATCCGCAATGCCGGCGCGATCTTCGTCGGGCGCCATACGCCTGAGGTGATCGGCGATTATGTCGGCGGCTCCAACCACGTTCTGCCGACGGCGCGCTCAGCGCGCTTCTCTTCCGGCCTTTCAGTGCTGGATTTCGTCAAACGTACCTCGATCCTGCGTCTCGGGCCTGAGCAGCTGCGGCAGCTTGCGCCGGCGGCGATCACCCTTGCCCGTTCGGAGGGGCTGGACGCGCATGCGCGCTCCGTCTCCATTCGCCTCAACCCGGAAAGTTAAGAGATGGCTTCAGGCGATTTCCGGCTCTGCGATGTGGTTCTGGACGATAGCATCGGCCGGTCCACGCCGGACGTGGAGCATGAACGCGCCGTCGCCATTTTCGATCTGATAGAGGAAAACACGTTCGAACCATTCGGCCATGAGGGCGGCCCATACCGGCTGCACATATCGCTGGTCGATGCCAAGCTGGTTTTCTCGATCAAGACCGAAGACGAGAAGGACGTCTCGACCCATATCCTGTCGCTGACGCCGTTTCGCCGCATCATCAAGGATTATTTCCTGATCTGCGAAAGCTATTACGAGGCGATACGCTCCTCCACTCCAAGCCAGATCGAGGCGATCGACATGGGCAGGCGGGGCATTCACAATGACGGCTCGCAGACTTTGATGGACCGGCTTTCCGGCAAGATCAAAATCGATTTCGATACTGCGCGCCGTCTCTTCACCCTTGTCTGTGTGCTTTATTGGCGGGGTTAGAGATGAGAGATCCCGCCACGGCTCCAAATGGGGGACAGGCTCCCAAATCGGTCCTCTTCATGTGCGGTATGAACTCCATCCGTTCTCCCATGGCCGAGGTCATCGCCAAACGACTGGTGGCACCCGGCATCTACATCCAGTCGGCCGGCGTGCGGGCGGGCGAGCGTGACCCCTTTGTGGATGCGGTGCTGGAAGAACAGGGATTTTCGCTCGGCAAACACAAACCGCGCACATTGGACGAGATCGAGGATGATTTTTTCGATCTGATCATTACATTGACACCCGAAGCTCATCACGCAGCACTTGAACTGACACGCTCGAACTCACTCGACGTTGTCTATTGGCCAACCATGGACCCAACCGTCATCACCGGCACGCGGGACCAGATTCTCGATGCCTATCGCGAGGTGCGGGACCATCTTGCCAGGCTGATTGCCGAACGCCTGCCAGGTAGGCCGCAGCCGGCGGCGGATACGCTTTCAAAAGACTGAGGTTGAGTGTCCGTTTCGATCGGACCAGATACTTCAAACGCCGCACAGGACAGGCATTTATTCGATCCGCACCTCTCACCTGGCGAAAATCGGTTCCGATTTTCGCCGTGATGCTTTAGAGGTTCACAAATGTGCCGGGATTGTGTAGTTTCCGCGCAATTTTCCCGGACACGACAGGTCCGGCACTATCAACAGGAAGAAAACCCTTACATGACAAAAGAAGAAGTCCTCGAATTCCCGGGCATCGTAACCGAATTGCTGCCGAACGCAACATTCCGCGTGAAGCTTGAGAACGAACACGAAATCATCGCCCACACTGCCGGCCGCATGCGCAAGAACCGTATCCGTGTTCTGGCGGGCGACAAGGTGCTGGTCGAAATGACGCCTTACGACCTGAGCAAGGGCCGCATCACCTATCGCTTCAAGTAATCCGTTTTCGGCATTCGGAAGCCCGGGCAGCGCAATGACCAACTCAAAACAAAAGCTCGTTCTGGCATCCGGTTCGCCGCGGCGTCTGGAACTGTTGCATCAGATCGGCATCGAGCCGGCACGTCTGATGCCGATGGATATAGACGAAACGCCCGTAAAGCTTGAGCATCCGCGCACGCTGTGCCGTCGCCTGTCGCTACAGAAGGCCGAGGCTGCGCATGCGGCGCTGAAGAGCGAGCAGACGTGGAAAGACGCCTATGTTCTCGGCTCCGACACCGTGGTGGCCGTGGGTCGCCGCATTGTCGGCAAGGCGGAATATACCGAGGAGGCTTCCGCAGCGCTGCATCTTCTCTCGGGGCGCAGCCATTGGGTCTATACCGGCATCTGCCTTGTGACGCCCGGCGGCAAGATCCGTCAGAAGGTTGTGGAAACCAAGGTGCGTTTCAAACGCCTTACTACGCGCGAGATCGACGCCTATATCGCCTCCGGGCAATGGCGCGGCAAAGCCGGGGCCTATGGTATCCAGGGCATTGCCGGCTCATTCGTGCAGAAACTGACCGGCTCCTACACCAATGTCGTCGGCCTGCCGCTGTATGAGACCATGTCGCTTCTTTCCGGTGAAGGATTCGAGGTGACGTCGGGCTGGCTCGAAGGATAGACCATGACAAAATCATCTCCTGAAGGTTCGGGAAATGTCACGCCGCTTCGGAAAACGAAGCCATGTCCGGAGTGCGGGCGGCCCTCGACACGGGAAGACTATCCGTTCTGTTCGGATCGCTGCCGCTCGCTCGATCTCGCCCGCTGGCTGAACGGTTCCTACGCCATTCCTGTCGCCGACGACGAAAGCAGCGCGGACGAGCAGGACTCGTTCAAAAATTCCTCCGAGTAACGTTGCGCCGCCGGAAAATCCGGCGGTGGAATACAGAATATTTTTAATGACCTTCAGCTCGCAGTATATTCACCGGGTTACCGACAGCCCGAAAGCCATATCAAAAACCGGTTGACGCCCCTCCCCCGGCAGCCATTAGGGTTCCCCGATGGACGCAAGCCTGCAAAAAAGAGTAAGGCCTGGCGCGCTGCTGTTTGCGGTGCTGGCAGTTTGTCTTGCCATATTGGCAACGGTGCTGCTTGCCAATGACAAGAAACATCTCAAAAGCCTGCTGAGCTATCTCAACCTTGCGCCTGCCACACGCTCCGCCGAGCAGCCAGCGCGGATGAAGCCCGTCAAGCGGCAAAAGGTTACCGCCCAAAAGCTCAATCTACCGCCGCATCTGCTGAAATTCGAGCAAGGCGGCGACAGGGCATCCTTTGCCCGCGACTTCGTTCTGTCCGGCAAGGACCTCTGCGACCGCTTTACCGCGGCGGGCTTTTCCAACCCGCAAGGCTGGCACGCAAGCCCGGTGAAGATCCGCGATTTCGAATGCATGGCCGATCTTGTGGTCGGGGACACGGCGAACGCGTCGGAACGGGCATCGCTTTTTCTCGACATCAGAGGCGAGGCGTCCGACGAGGTTCGCTCTATCAGGATGAAAGTAGTTGCGCCGCAGACACCTGATGGTGCCGTTATTTTGACAAAGCTTGAGGACGCGTTGGCGATGATCATCGAGCAGACCCGCTGGGCCGACCTTGCCAGCATGCTTGAGCCGGCACGCAGGCTGCAACCCTATCAGGCAGAGCATTTCGGTATTTCGGTCTCCCTAAAGCCGGAGCCGTCTGCGCCGCATCGGCTGAACCTGATTTTGCTGGCAACGGAACAATTGCCGGGACTGAAGCTCACGCGCAGCTTTTTCGACAGCGAGAAATGGCTTCCCGCTGCCACTCTTTCGGATCGACCGGTCCTCTATTTTTCCGTCAGGTAGAACCGCATCCCGAAAACCAACGGCTACTCAGCCTATCGCTGCCAGTTTATGCTGCCCAGGCAGAATCCTGTCGCTTCGCTGGGCTTGACGTTTGGCCTCCCACTGAAGGGCCGTGCGAACGATGGTTGTGAGATCATTGAAACGCGGCGACCATCCGAGTTCCGACTGGATACGGCTCGAATCCGCAACCATCGCGGCAATGTCGCCGGCGCGGCGGGGACAGTGGATAACCGGGAAATCGTTTCCAGATTCCCGCTGCACGGCATGCAGCACGTCCAGTACCGAATAGCCGACGCCATAACCGCAATTGAGCGTTCGTGTGCCGCCACCAGCACGCAGATGCGCCATGGCGAGCATATGCGCGTCGATCAGATCGCTGACATGGATATAGTCGCGAACGCCGGTGCCGTCAGCGGTCGGATAATCGGTTCCGTAAACCTCCACCTTGTCGCGCCGGCCGGTTGCCGCTTCGCACGCTACCTTGATGAGGTTCGCCACACCCGTGGGGGACGGCCCGGCACGGCCCTTCGGGTCGGCGCCGGCAACATTGAAATAACGCAGCGCCACATAGTTGAAATCATGCGCCTGCACGACATCGCGCAACATGATTTCTGAGGCGAGTTTCGACAGGCCGTAGGGATTTTCCGGGCTGAGAACTGCCGTTTCCGGCACCGGGCCATCAAAGGGTTGGTTCCCATAGACCGCGGCAGTTGAAGAGAAGATGAAATTGCGGATACCATGACCGACTGCCGCCGCAACAAGGGCGCGGGTTGTGCCGGTATTGTTTTCGTAATATTCCAGCGGCTGGCTGATCGATTCAGGGACGCTGACGGAGCCAGCGAAGTGGAAAATGGTCTCGATCTGGTTGTGTTCGAAAATCTGGCCGAGCAAGTCGCGATCGGCGACGTCGCCGAGATAGAAACGCGCCGCTGGCGCGACCGCCCAACGTGATCCGGTCGAAAGACGGTCGACAACAACGACGTCTTCACCGGCGTCGAGCAAAGCCCACACCATGTGGCTTCCTATATAACCGGCCCCACCGGTGACCAGAACAGCCATGACATTACTTCCCTGTTTGCTTTTGTTGCGTCCATCAAAGCCAATAATTCTTCATCATTGATTACTTGCACAGCAAATACCCCACCTATCCCTTGCCCCTATGAAAAGGTGGCTTACGATTGGTTAGCGCAATGAAGTGTGTTTTATTTATTAGATGAAAATGTTCTCATAAATGGAACACAAGGCGCATAGCACAGAAAAGCCTGCACGTCGATTGGTACGCCGTGAGGTTGTAGTTTTAGCGGCTCGCCATGATTCTTTTGGCAGAAAATCTGCCTGCCGCGGCCAAATTCGGCGCGGCAGGGCGGGCTATCGCAGGATTGCGGTTATCTGCCGAGAATATAGGACGCAAGCCGATCGGCTGCGTCTTCGATCTGCTTTGGGTTGCGCAGGAAGCAGGCACGGAGAAACAGCTCTCCGCCTTGGCCGAAGGCGGTGCCCGGCGCGAGGCCGACGCCGGTCTTGTCAACGATATCCAGAGCCGTGGCGCGGCTGTCGGTCACGCCGTCCACCTTGAGGAAGGCATAAAGAGCGCCATCCGGCTTCAATGTTTCCACGCGGTTCGTCGCGATCAGCGCATCGCAGAGAATGTCGCGGGATGTCAGAGCGCGTTCGTAGTTCTCGCGGACGAAACCGTCACCATGGTCGAGAGCCGCGACTGCGCCGCGCTGCATGAACTGCGCCACGCCGGAGGTGGAATATTGAATAAGGTTCTCGATCACCTGGCCGATTGCGGGCGGCGCCACAAGCCAGCCAACACGCCAGCCCGTCATGGACCAGTTCTTCGAAAAAGAATTGGCGAAGACGATTTTGTCATCCGGTTCCATCACGTCGAGGAACGACGGCGCACGGGTGCCGGTATAGTGATAAAGTGCGTAAATCTCATCCGCCACGATCCAGAGGTCGTGCTTGCGGGCGAGTGCCAGAACATCGCGAAGATTGTCTCGCGTTGCGGTCCAGCCGGTCGGGTTGGACGGCGTGTTGATAAAGAGCGCCTTCGTCTTACCGGTGATCGCACTTTCCAGCTTGCCGATATCGAGATCCCAGCGACCATCGTGGAAATCGATGCCGGCTGCGACCGCCTTTGCGCCCGCCACGCCGATGGCGGCAACAATATTGGGCCAGGTGGGCGTGAGATAGATCATCTCGTCGCCCGGCGAGGTCAGCGCCTGCACCGCAAGCGCAATCGCCTGCATGCCGGAACCTGTTACGTAAAAATGATCTGCGGATAGAGAGGCTGAAAAGTGACGCTCGTAGTAGCTGCTGAGCGCCTGGCGCAATTCGGGAATGCCGCGTTGCCAGGTATAGAAGGTCTCGCCATTGTTGAGCCCGTCGATGGCCGCCCTGTTGATGAAATCCGGGCTTGGCAGATCGCCTTCGCCGACCCAAAGCGGCAGAAGATTGTCCCGTCCCCGGGCATAATTCACGACCTCGACAATGCCGCTCTCGGGAGCCGCCAGAGAGCGCGCACTCAGACTGTTCAAAATGGACATTAAAGACACTCCGTTTGGTGTCTTCTTATCGCATCGAACGGGCGATATGCATGATATTCCGTGCAACAGTCATGGATTTTCTTTATGGATGGATGCCCGGCGAGAGGGAGCTGACCCATGGTCAGCAATATCGCGCCGGGACAATCTAAGCTTCAACGCGTCTTCAGCAGATCGCGGATTTCGGTGAGAAGCTTGACGTCTTCCGGCGGCGGAGCCGGTTCCGACTTTTCCTCGATCTTTTTCCGGTCGACAGAAGCGCGAAGCTTGTTGACCCCTTTTACCATCAGGAAAATGATCCAGGCGAGAATGAGGAAGTTGATGAGGACCGTGAGAAAGTTACCATAAGCGAAGACAGCGCCCTGATCGCGCGCGGCGGCAAGCGAGCTGGCGGTGACGCTGGAACTGAGTGGCAGGAAGTAGTTCGAAAAATCGAACCCGCCGAAAATCGCACCGACGATCGGCATGATAAGGTCGTTGACGACGGAATCGACGATCTTGCTGAACGCCGCCCCGATAATAACACCCACGGCCAGATCCATGACATTGCCACGGGCAATGAAGGTTTTAAATTCGTTAAGCATCAGATGGTCCCTCTCCTGCTTCGCGAGCTGAAGCTATGTGACTGTCCCTACGGGTTCAACCATATAGATTCCCTGTCCCATTTGGAATTCGTCAAGATTGCATTTATTAGGCTTTTTGCACGGTAGTCTTGAACTTTATGATCAGACCGCGCTCATTCTCAACGGCCCGGAATTCGCCTATGCTCGTTTTCAGGGATTGTTGCATGGGGAGGATGCGTGCTTCCTGGGTGGATCATATTCGGTTCGGCCTTCGCTTATGTCCTGCTGCTGTTTGCGGTTGCAAGTTATGGGGACAGGAACAGCCGGAAAAGAAACGCTCCCAAAAAGGGGCGGCCGTTCGTCTATGCGCTTAGTCTGGCGATCTATTGCACCTCCTGGACCTATTTCGGCGGCGTCGGGCTTGCGGCGGACAAGGGGCTGGAATTCCTTGGCATCTATACCGGGCCGATCCTTGCCTTCACCATCGGCATGCCGATCATTCGCCGCATCGTGGAGCTTGCCAAAACCGAAAAGCTGACGTCGGTTGCCGATTTCATTGCTGCCCGCTACGGCAAGAACTCCACCGTGGCGATGATTGTCGCCATCATCGCGCTTGTCGGCGCCATTCCCTATATCGCGCTGCAATTGAAGGCCGTCTCCAGTTCGGTGGCGACGATGGTCGATCCCGGCGATTACGGCATTGGCAGCGGCAACCTCTATTTCCTCGATCTGCCGCTGCTCGTCACCATCGTCATGGCGGGCTTCGCCGTCATGTTCGGCACCCGGCATACCGACGCCACCGAACACCAGGACGGGCTTATTCTGGCGATTTCAATGGAATCGCTCGTCAAGCTCGTCGCCATGTGCACCGTCGGCTTTTACGTTCTGTTCGTCCTCTTCGACGGCCCCTCGCATTTGTGGGAACTTGCGTCGGGCAATGAACGGGCCATGCGGGCCATATCCTATCACACGCCCATCAGCCGCTGGATCGTGATGACCCTGCTTTCCGGTTTCGCGATCATCCTGTTGCCGCGCCAGTTCCATGTCACCGTGGTTGAAAATCGCACGCCGGAAGAGCTGCGCATGGCGGGGTTCCTGCTGCCGCTTTATCTGATTGCGATCAACATCTTCGTGCTGCCGATAGCGCTTGCCGGAATTTTGACGCTCGGCGCCAATGGCAACGCCGATCTTTACGTCCTGCAATTGCCGCTTGCGCATCAAATGCCGGTCGTTTCGCTGATTACCTTCATCGGCGGATTTTCAGCGGCGACCGCCATGGTGATCGTTGCCTCGGTCGCGCTGTCGATCATGATTTCCAACGACATCGTCATGCCGATCTTTTTGCGGCAGAAGCTGTTGAACCGTTCGCCGCACCGGGACAACTTCGCCAAAACGCTTCTCAACATCCGCAGAACAGCGATCTTTGCGGTGATGCTTCTGGGCTACGGCTATTACCGTGCGGCCGATAGCGCCACCGGGCTTGCCTCCATCGGCCTCCTGGCATTTGCCGCCATCGCCCAGATGGCACCTGCCCTTTTCGGCGGGTTGTTCTGGCGGCGCGCCAATGCGCGCGGTGCGATTGCCGGTTTGAGTTCAGGCTTTTTCGTCTGGGCCTACCTGCTGTTTCTGCCAAGCTTCGGCGGGCCTGATAACTCAGAGGTCGCGGCCACCGTTCTCGGCTTCCTGTTTTCCGGCAGTACGGTCTTCAACGGTCCCGAGGCCGACCCTTTTGTGAACGCGGTCATCCTCAGCCTGCTCGTCAACAGCATGGCTTTCGTGCTTGGCTCGCTTTCACGCAACCCACGACCCGTGGAGCGCATCCAGTCCGGCATCTTCGTGAAGCGCCATTCGAAATCACAATTCGCCACGCGCGGCTGGAAAACCCGCGTCAGCGTCGGCGATCTCAAAAGCGCGATTGCCCGTTATCTCGGTGAAGAGCGCATGCTGCGCTCATTGGCGACCTATGAAAAGACGGCGGGCAGGAAGCTCAATGACGACCAGCCCGCCGACATGGCGCTGATCCATTTCTCCGAACAATTGCTGGGCAGCGCCATCGGCTCCTCCTCAGCCCGCCTCGTGCTTTCGATCATTCTCCAGAAGGCGGAGGACACCAGCGCCGACACGGCCTGGCTGCTGGATCAGGCAAGCGAGGCGCTGCAATATAATCAGGACATGCTGCAAACGGCGCTGGCGCAGATGGACCAGGGCATCGCCGTTTTCGACAGCTCGCAGCAGCTGACGATCTGGAACCGGCGCTTCCGCACCCTTCTCGATCTACCTGAGCAATTCGGGCAGGTGGGGTTGCCGCTGACGGACATCGTTTCCATGCTGCAGGAGCGCGGCGACATGCCGCCGGGCGACACGGAACAGCTGATCACCAGTTTCCTGACCATGGACCTGCCTTTCTCGCTGGTGCTTGGCGGCGGCGAGCGCATCATTGAAGTGCGCTCCAACACCATGCCGGACAAGGGTATCGTCGCCACCTTCACCGATATCACGCAGAGAGTGGCGAGCGATCAGGCACTGAAACAGGCCAATGAAACGCTGGAACAGCGGGTGGCGGAACGAACCGTCGAGCTTACCCGCGTCAACCGCGAACTTGCGGAGGCAAGGGCATCCGCCGACGAGGCGAACATCGGCAAGACACGGTTTTTTGCTGCCGCCGGCCACGATATCCTCCAGCCGCTGAATGCCGCGCGGCTTTATTCCTCCTCGCTGGTCGAGCGGCTTGGCGCCTCGGGGGAAAGCGATCTCGTCCAGAACATCGATTCGGCGCTCGAGTCGGTAGAGACCATTCTCGGCGCGGTGCTCGATATTTCCCGCCTCGACACCGGTTCGATGAAAGCGCGCATGACATCGGTGCCGCTGAACGAGCTGCTGAAACGCATCGAAACCGATTTCGCGCCGATGGCGCAGGAAAAGAACCTCGATCTCGTGGTCATGCCCACCTCGCTCACCGTCCGCTCCGACCCCAACCTGTTGCGGCGACTGATACAAAACCTCGTCTCCAATGCCATCAAATACACGCTGAGTGGCAAGGTCATCGTTGGCGCGCGCCGCCGGGGAGGCGATGTCGTCATTCAGGTGACGGATTCCGGAATCGGCATTCCCGCATCCAAATTCCGCACGGTTTTCAAGGAATTCGCCCGGCTGGATGAGGGTGCAAAAACGGCCTCCGGCCTCGGACTTGGCCTTTCCATTGTCGACCGGCTGTCGCGCATGCTGCACCATCCGGTACAGCTGATTTCCACACCCGGAAAAGGTACGACATTCCGTATCCACCTGCCGCGCGAGGCAGACCGCCTGACGCCAGCCAAGGCCGCTGGCGGGATCGCCAATCCGGTGGCGAGCGACCGGCTTGCCGGCGTCAGGGTACTCTGCATCGATAACGAGCCGAAAATCCTCGAGGGCATGACGTTATTGCTGACGGGATGGGGCTGTGAGGTCTTACCCGCAGGTTCGGTGGCCACACTCGAAGAACCGTTCCTGACAATGTCAGCGGCACCGGATGTCATCATTGCCGATTATCATCTCGACGACGGCGACGGTATCAGCGCCATCCGCCTGATCAGGACATTCTACGGCAAAACGATCCCTGCCCTGCTTGTGACGGCGGACCGCAGCCCGGAAGTGCGCAGCGATGCGGAAAAATATGGGATTTCCGTCCAGCATAAGCCGGTCAAACCGGCCGCGCTGCGGGCCTATATCAACCAGATATCCAGCACGGCCCGCGCGGCGGCAGAATAAAAAAGCTCCCGGACCTTGCGATCCGGGAGCTCTTTGACTTTCAAAAATTCTATTGTCAGGCTGCGCGGCTCAGTCGATCCTGGCCGGTCGCCGAGCCCTGCTCCATCTGAAAACGCTGAACCAGATCGAGCAACGCTTCCACTTCGCCCGACAGCACCCGGCTGGCTGCGCTCGACTGTTGGGCAAGCGCCGCGTTCTGCTGGGTCATCTGATCCATCTGGTTGACGGACCCGTTGACATTGTGGAGCGCGGAGGACTGATCCTGCGTCGCCGTCGCGATGGTTTCGACATGCTGGCTGACGGCGACAATCTGATGGCTGATGGCTGAAAGGACCGTGCCCGCTTCCTGCACCAGCTTCGATCCAGAGCTCACCTCATGCGTTGACTGGTTGATGAGCTGCTTGATTTCACGGGCCGCGTCCGCGGAGCGTTGTGCAAGTTCACGCACTTCCTGCGCCACGACCGCAAAACCTTTGCCCGCCTCGCCCGCACGCGCAGCCTCGATGCCGGCATTGAGGGCGAGAAGGTTGGTCTGGAACGCGATGTCATCGATGACCTCGATGATCTGCTCGATCTTGCGCGAGGCGTCTTCGATACGGCCCATGGCGTCCACGGCATTGCTGACGACCGAACCGGAACTGTCGGCGCTCTGTTTGGTGATGCGGACGGCCTCGTTGGCTTCGCGCGCCCGCTCGGCCGACGATCTGACCGTTGCGGTGATTTCCTCGACAGCGGCTGCCGTCTCTTCCAGCGAGGCGGCCTGATTCTCCGTGCGCTTCGACAGATCGACCGACGATTGCTCGATTTCAAAACCGCTATGCTGGATGACCAGGGTGCGCTCGCGGATTTGCCCCAGCGCATCGCGCAGGTTGAGAAGGGATTCGTTGAAGTCCGTGCGCAGACGATCCAGACGGCCGTTAAAGGGTGTCTCGATCGTGCGGCTCAGATCACCGCGCGAAAGCCTGCCGAGGCCGGACGCGATCTCGCTGACTGCGAATTCGATCTGGCCGTCCAGCTCCTGCTTCTCGGCATCGTTGCGGTGACGCTCCGATTCCGCCACGGACCGTTCCTCGGCGCTTTTGCCCTCGATCGCGAGTTTCTCAAGCGCATTCTCGCGAAATATCACGAGAGCGCGGGCGATGTTGCCGAATTCATTGGTATTGGTGGCATAGGGGATCGGCGTATCGAGATTGCCGTCCGAAAGGGACTTAACCGCATCGGTAAGCTTGCCTAGAGGCTGCAGGGTGCGCCGGATGACGAAATAGGCGAGCAATCCCACGCCGACCATGGCGAGCGCGCCACAGATCAGCATCAGGTCGCGCAGGCCGAAAATCTGGGCTTCGTAGACGGCCATGGGAACGCCCACGAAAAGAATACCGACGGTCGCTCCGGACTTGTTGAGAACCGGCATGTATCCGGTCATGTAATTGGTGCCGAAAAGCGTGGCGGCGCCGAAATAACCCTCACCCTTGGAAACCTTTTCGAAAGCGGGATGGTCGGTGGCGAGCTTCGTGCCCGCTGCTCTCTCGCCCTTTTCGTTCTTCAGATTGGTGGTCATGCGAATATAATCGCCGGCCTTGGCTTCAAAAACCGTCGCGATGCCGCCATTACCGGCAGCCGTGCGGTCGACGAGATCATTGTCGCGCAGTGTCCCGATGCTGGCGCGGCCGATACTCTTGAGCTCTCCATCCACCATTTCGAGGGCCACGCCGCCGACCTTCATCTCGTAAAGGATCGCCATGCCGCGCATCGCGCTGTGCGTGTCACGCAGCGCAGTGGTGATGATATTGTCCTTCAGGCGAATGTATGTCGAAAAACCAACTGCCGCGACGCTGAGCGCAATCAGGCCGATCGTCAGCACGACGACCTTACCCGCAACGGACTTAAAGAGCCGGTTGTGCATGAAACAGTTCCCCAAAACCAAACTTATAAAAGTTCTAGTTGGCAACTGTTAAAAAAACGCGAAGTACCGATAGCAGCTTTTAGGGTGGATTACACAAGCCGCGCCGGCGCCTGCCGGCTTACAGGGACGGGAAGCCCGCCCCCTCCCCAATCAATGGATATATCCGAGCCGGATGGCCTTTGCGATCGCCTGGATACGGTTGACGGAATCGAGCTTGATCGTCGCTGAACCCAGATAGGCGTTGACGGTGTGTACCGAAAGCCCGAGCTTCACCGCGATTTCTTCGCTGATACGGCCATCACCCGCCAGTTGCAGACAGGCGATTTCCCTTTCGCTCAACGCTTCAGACGGTGCCACCTTGCGCTCATCCAGCGCCAGCATATCGACCATGATCTCGCAGCATTTAATGTGCTGTTCGATGACGACCTCGTTGTCGAGAACGAGGTTGCTGCCACAGAAAACGATGTAGCCGTTGCCAATCGTGCCGAGCCGCACCGGCAAAGCCAGTCCCGCATAGGGCAATGTATCGTTCTCGATCCGGCGCATCAAAGCCGGCACGTCAGGAAGATCGGCAAAACCGCCGGCGTTCTTGTTACGCCAGATGACCGGCAGCAGCGATGTCTCGATATGATCCAAAAGAATATCGCCGACCGCGCGGATGAACTGCGCGCTCTGTTCGGCGGCATTCATGCCCCAGTTCTCCAGCTCGCAGGTCAGCTTCTTCTTGTTGGGGAAGCCGGAGGCGGCAGCCTTCGTCACCACGAAATTACGTGCGCCGACCAGTTTCTGCATGGCGACCAGCTTCGGAAACAGATCCGACCGGCTTGTCACAACAGGGCTGCGGTAAAACATACCGCTGCTTTGACTCGTACCCTCATTATCTTTCGTCTGTACCATGGGTCCCGACCATCTATACGAGGTTGTTGCGCACGGCGTAGGCGATTGCCTCCGAGCGGGTTTTCGTCGCGGTTTTCCGCATCACGCTTGTAATGTAATTATTGATCGTATTGCGCGAAATGCCAAGTATCATCGCAATTTCGTCGCTTGTCTTGCCTTCCGCGATCCAGAACAGGCACTCAAGCTCACGTTCTGTGAGGTCGATGTCACGCACGGCCTTTGCTTCGCTGGCAATGCCGAAGCTGACGCAATAGCCGGTCAGAAGCGCGATTTCGCGCAGACGGTCCGGCGAAGGAACCGAGTGTTCTGGAAACAGCAGCAGAAGCGAAAGACGGATGCGGCCCACACAGAAGGAAAGCGCCGAATATTGCCGGTCGATGCCGAAGGGGACAGAAACGTCGTCCGGAAGAACAAGCAATCGCGGCTGCAGAAGCGAAAGGCACTTTTCCATTTCGCTCGATCTGTTCTGGCTGTTGGCGAGTTCGGCACCAAGCCTGCGCACCAGATCGAAAGGCCAGTCGGATGTGATGATGAATTTCAGTCCGGTTTCTTCGAGAAGATCCTCCCGCGCCAGCAGATAATGCGAGGCGCCGGCGTAGGTTACGAGCAGATCCAGCGCGCCTGAAACGTTGCCGGCAGCGGCCGAGGCTGCGACGTTCTTGGCAAGCTGGTCGCGTGGCAAGGGCTTACCCATGCCCTCCATAGGCTTGGCAGACAGCCTGCGGATATCAACATCGACTTTCAATCGCCTACGCCCTCTTGCTCCCAATGGGGAGATTATACCTCGGGATGGAATCATTCCATTCGAGAAGCTTACCAAAATGGGATGGTGAGCCCCCGGAGACCGAATCACTTCATTTTATGGAACGGACTGGGATTTGCCATTACCTGACACCAGCCTTTCCACGTATTTCCTTGTTCGTCTATTCCTAAAAAACATACTGAAAAGCTGACCAATCCATAAACGGCATTCTCAGCCTATTCCCAGCAAACTGTATCGTTGCTGAATTTTTTGTAAACAGTGTCCCAAAGCGGGAATGCGACGGCGCGCGGCGCCAAGATACCAAAGAACCCGGAAATGCGCAAAAGGCCGGGATAACCCCGGCCTTTTTCAAAATCATGCAGCTTTTTCCACTGCCCATTTGCGAAGTATCTTGGCTGCGCGTTCTTCGCTGATTTCCACCATGCGGGAGAGCCTGCGCTCGGGTCCTTCGCGAACCCGGCGGTTGAAGGTGCCTTCGCTGTCGCCGCCTGCCAGAAGATCGTCGGTGCTGTCGAAGCCGAAATCCGCCCCAAACCCTTCCATGAGACCACCAGCACCCGCATCCATGCCGGGAGAGAAATCCGGCAGTTCGAGGCCTGCGGTCTCCTGGCTGATCTGGCCTGCTGCCGCGCCGTTGCCGGTGACCGTACGAACCAGAGGGCGTACACCGAGCCAGACCACGAGGAAAGCAACAGCGACGAAGGCGAGCGAGTTGATGATGCCTGCCGAATTGCGGCTGAGCACTTCCATGATGCCCGGCCCGCTTGCGGCTTCGTCGAGCAGCTGCGTTTCGAGGAAGTCCATCGCCGTCAGCGTGACGATATCGCCGCGATCGGAGGAAACCCCCGCAGCCGAGGTGACGATCTTCTGCATTTCGGCAAGATAGGCGTCGATCTTGGCCTGGTCGACGGGTTCGCCGACCATCTTGGCGATGCGACCCTTGTTGACGACCACGGCGACCGAAATCTTCTCGACGGTATAGCCATTCTTGACGGTGGCGACCGTTTTGGAATTGATTTCGTAGTTGGTCTGCTCTTCCTTCTTGGCAGACTGGTCGGAAGACTGCGGGCCACCTGCGCCGCCCTGGGGCGCTGCCTGCGGTACGTTCTGTTCCACGGTCGCGGCCGTATCGGGCTGCGTTTCCTGGGACTTCTGGTCTTCCTTAACGGTGCGGACGGAGCGCTCGACGCGCGATTCCGGATCGTAGACAGTTTCCTGAATCTGCCGGCTGTCGGTATTGAGCTGCGCCGTCACGCTGGAGCGGAAATTATCCATGCCGAGGAAAGGCGCCAGCGCCTTGTCGATATTGGTGGTGATTTCCTGCTGAACGTTCTGCGCCAGCGTCAGCGAGCGGTTCATGGCGGCGTTGGTGACGTCGTCACCGGAAGCGAGGAGCTGGCCGGTGGAATCGAGCAGCGTCACGTCATCGACTTCAAGGCCGGGAACGGCCGAGGCGACGAGATGACGGATGGAAGCGGACGCCTTGCGCCCGGCGGTGGCATTGGCTCGAATCATGACCGATGCGGTGGGCTTCTGCTCACCGCGGCGGAAATTACCGACATCCGGCATGACGATATGGACGCGTGCGGCCGCAATTCCGTCGATCTGCTGAATGGAGCGGCTGATCTCACCCTCAAGCGCGCGAACCCGGGTCACTTCCTGCATGAAGGAAGTCAGGCCGAGAGAACCGACATTGTCGAAAAGCTCATAACCGGCATTGGCACTGTCAGGCAGGCCGCGCTCGGCCAGAAGCAGCCTTGCCTTGCTGGTGAGGCCGACCGGAACCTGGAGGCTGGCGCCATCCGTTCCAACCTGAAAGTCCAGCCCCGCTTCGGCGAGTGCAATGCTGATCTTGTTGAGGTCGCTTTTTTCAAGTCCCACATAAAGGGTCTCGTAAGCGGGACGGTTCACGTAAAGTGCTGCTGCAAGGATAATGGCCATGGACAAAATGCCCACGCCGCCCAGCATCAACAACCGTGTCTGACCCAGCGCCGCGAAATTCTTCAAGACCTGAGGGATTTGATTTAACAGATTCATTCTGTTCCGCACCGTCATTCATAGAGTCCGAGACCTTTTGGCCCCGTAATGACAATAGGGTGCGAAGCTTGCGCGAGCGTTGCCTTTATCCGCAATCCGCGAAACGAAGGGAACCGCCAGATAAATGCTGTCTAGAACAGATCGAAGTCTCCGGCGACCTTGTCCAGCGGCTGCGAATGGCCGTGGCGGATGGCTGCGCCCAGCGCCTTTTGCATTTCGGCCAGCTTGACGAGGCTGAGCGCGGTCGAGACATCCACGATCCAATCACCGGGAATAGAGCCGGTGACGGTATCGATGAACTCGGCAAGGCCGCGGGTTTTCTGGACGGCAAGGTCGATGCCCTGCAAGAGCTTGACGCCATCGCTGGACAATTCGCCGCTTGTCGCTTCCAGCAGTTGCGGCTCGATGCGCTCGATCAGATAGGCGACATCGTGCAGTTCCGATACCACGCGCATCAGAACGTCGGGCAAGGCTTCTTCGAACGGAGTGGTGCCGGTGTTGTTTGCAATCTGCATTGGAAACTCCGTGACTAAAAAAATTCGATGTCGTTGGCGACGGGCTTGGGTGCCGGCACCGGACGCGTTTCCATGGCGACCGTCTTCTGGGTTTCCGCGCCGCTCAGCGGATGCTGTCGTGCACGGCCCGAAACCGGCCAGAACTCGATCTTGCGGCCATGATCCCCGCCCGTGGAGGAGCTGATGACCGGTATGCCTTCATCCTTCAGAAACTGCATGGCAAAGATGGCGTTCTGCTCACCGACATTGGAGAAGCTGGCAATCGTTTTTGCGCCGCCGAAAACCTTCGCCTCCAGCCGGTCGCGGCGTGCGCCCTTCTTCAGAAGACCGTTGATCAGCAGTTCCATAAGATGCACGCCATAACGCGTCGCATCCCCACCGGTCACGTTGCCCGTTCCCGGCAGCAGGAAGTGGTTCATTCCTCCAATGCCGGCAACGGGGTCTCTCAGACAGGCGGCCACGCACGAACCGAGTATCGTCGTCATGACCACGTCGGGATCGCTGACAACCTTGTACTCGCCCTGAATGATATGTACGCGCTTGGCCGCAGCTTCAATCATTTCAGCGATCCGAAAACCGCTTCGATGGCTGCGCGCATCTTGTCGATGGTGAAGGGCTTGGCCAGCACGTTGTTTGCGCCGAGCTGCGCTGCCTTCTGCACCAGCGCACGGTCGCCCTGTGCGGTGAGGATGATGAAGGCCGCCTTTTTGAGGGTCGGGTTGGCCCGCACGGCGTGCAGGAAACCGAGACCGTCCATCTTGGGCATGTTGAAGTCGGAGATAACGAGATGATGGGGCTGCTGCTCCATGATCTTCAATCCCTGCTCGCCGTCGCCAGCGGCAGTGATCTGCTTGAAGCCGAGCTGTGTCAGCGCATCGCTGAGCAGCAGCCGGCTGGTCACCTGATCGTCGACGATCAGAACTTTGATCTTTTCTGCGAGAGACATTAGTCAGCACCTTCTTTGCGGGCAGTGGTTAGTTTCAGGATTTCTTCGCCGATTGAGGCCAGCGGCAATTGCAGTTCAACGGCGCCAAGTTCAAAGGCCACTCTGGGCATGCCGTAGACGACACATGTTTTTTCGTTCTGGCCGACGGTTCGCGCACCGGCATGCCGCATTTTCAGCAGCCCGGCCGCGCCATCCCGGCCCATGCCGGTGAGAATGACGCCGACGGCGTTGCGTCCGGCAAGCTCGGCGACCGAATCGAACAGCACATCAACTGAAGGGCGATGGCCGTTGACGGGATCGCGCTCGATAAGCCGGCAGCACGGCGCGTTGCGATTGGAAATCTGCAAATGGCGTTCACCGCCCGGCGCAAGGTAGATCTTGCCGGTCTGCAGGCGCGCGCCATCCGTCGCCTCTTCCACGACGGGTGCGCAGATGCGGTTCAGCCGTTCCGCGAAACTCTTGGTGAAAGTCGGCGGCATGTGCTGGGTGATGACCGTCGGCGGACAATTGGCCGGAAACTTCTGGAGCACGGCAATCAGTGCCTCGACACCGCCGGTGGAGGAGCCGATGGCGACGACTTTGCGGCCGGCACGATAATCGCTGACCGGGGTCGGCTGGGCTGCGACAACGGGTTCCGGGCGCGCCGCGCGGTAAGCTGCGTGTTGCGACCGTGCGGCGGCCTTCACCTTGTCGGCCAAGTCGCCGAAGGGGCGCGCATCGCCTGGAGCCGGCTTGCCGACACAGTCGAAAGCACCGATTTCAAGCGCGGCGAGCGAGGCATCCGCGCCGCGGTGCGTCAGGGACGAGACCATGATGACCGGCATCGGCCGCAGTCGCATGATCTTTTCGAGAAACTCGAGGCCGTTCATTTCCGGCATCTCGATGTCGAGCGTCACGACATCGGGATTGAGCTGCTTGATGGCGGCGCGCGCTTCCATGGCATTGCCGGCCTGCCCAACCACCTCAACCTCCGGATCGGCCTTGAGGACGGCGGAAATCAGGCCACGCATGGTGGGGGAATCATCGACGACGAGGACCCGTGCGAGTGCGCTCATGCCTTCCTCCCGGACGTGTGACCAATGTAGCGGTAGGTGGTGATGCCGGTATTGTCGAACAGGTTCTTGGCGTCGCCGGACACTCTTTCGGAATGGCCGATGTAAAGATGACCGCCTTCCGGCAGCAGGCCTGCAAAACGCGTCCAGATACGCATCTGGGTCGGCTCGTCGAAATAGATGACGACGTTGCGGCAGAAGATGACGTCGAAATTGCCCTTGAAGGGCCATTGCGTCATCAGGTTCAGTTCATTGAAGGTGATGAGGCGCTTGACCTTGTCATCGATGCGGAACTTGCGGCGACCGCCAGCATCAACTTCCGTGAACCATTGCTTGCGCATGGCGGGAGACACGGTTTCGAGCGCGTTGTCGTCGTAAACACCGGCACGGGCCTGCGCCAGGATCTTCGGATCGATGTCCGTCGCCAGGATCTTGAAATCGTAGTCCGCCGCATTGGGAAACATGGCGAGCACGGTGAGCGCAATCGAATAGGGCTCCTGCCCGTCTGAGCAGGCGGCCGACCAGATGCGGACGCGCCCGCCAGTCTTTGCCCTTGCAATGAGGCCCGGCAGGACCTCGTCGCGCAGGTGTTCGAAATGGTGGTTCTCGCGGAAGAAGCGCGTGAAATTCGTCGTCAGGTGCGACAGCATTTCGCGGCGTGCAGCCGCTCCATCGGGCGATGACACCAGTGCGCAATATTCCCGAAACCCGGCCAGTCCGAGATTGCGGATATGCTTGGACAAGCGCGAATAGACCAGCGACGCCTTGGTGTCGTTGAGATAGATGCCCGCATCCGCGTAGATCATCGCAGCGATCTCCGACAAATCGCGTCTCGTCAGCGGATATTCGCCGCTGGCAAGAACGTCATCGGGAGACTGTCGCTGATCGCTGAGATTAAGTGCTGCCATTGGATATCCGCCTTCAACCCGTCGCCGCGAGTGACATTTCCTGTTTCAGTGGCTGCCCGCGCGAAGCGCTGACGATGGCGTCGACATCCAGAATGAGCGCAACGCGTCCGTCACCCAGAATGGTGGCGGCGGCAATGCCTGGAACATGGGTATAGTTGGCTTCCAAAGACTTGATGACGACCTGGCGCTGTCCCTGGATCGCATCGACCATCAGGGCGCGCTGGCCGCCGCCTTCCGATTCCACCAGAAGCGCCACACCTTCCACAGGATCGGCCTGGGTCGGACGGAAGTTCAGAACGCGTCCGACATCGACCAGCGGGCAGAAAGAGTTGCGGATGGAAATCAGCCGCTGGTTGGCGCCGAAGGAGTGAATGTTCTTCGCTTCCGGCTGCAGGGTTTCCACGATCGCCGTCAACGGAACGACAAGCGTCTGCCCGGCCACGGTTACCACCATGCCGTCGAGAACGGCAAGCGTCAGCGGCAGGCTCATGGTGAAGGTCGAGCCAAGACCGGGGCGCGAGGAGATGTTGATACGGCCGCCAAGCGCCTGAATGGAACGCTTGACCACATCCATGCCGACGCCACGGCCGGAAATGTCGGAAATCTTGTCCGCGGTAGAGAAGCCCGGCGCGAAGATCAGATTGTCGATCTCCTCATCGGTGAGGTTCGCATCGGCGGCAATGAGATCATTGTCGATCGCCTTCTGGCGAACACGCTCGCGGTTGATGCCCGCGCCATCGTCCTGAAGCTCGATCAGGATGCGGCCCGACCGGTGCTTGGCCGAAAGCTTGATGGTGCCTTCCGGGTTCTTGCCAGCGGCTTCGCGTTTTTCCGGCGTTTCGATCCCGTGGTCCACCGCATTGCGGATCATGTGCGTCAGGGGTTCGGCCAGCTTGTCGATGACCGTCTTGTCGACTTCCGTGTTCTCGCCTTCGGTAACGAGGCGGATCTGCTTGCCGATCATGTCGGCAACTTCGCGAACGATACGCGACATGCGCTGGAAGACAGGCTTCACCGGCTGCGCACGGATCGCCATGACGCTGTCCTGGATTTCGCGCGTCAATTGCTGGAGTTCGTCGAGACCCATGTTGACGGCAGACGTGCCACTCGCATCGTTTTCGATGACGCTCTGCGACAGCATCGCCTGATTGATGACAAGCTCGCCGACGAGGTTGATCAGGCGGTCAACACGGTCGAGATCGACACGGATGGTCTGGCCGGCGCTTGCATTGGCCGCGGCATTGGCATTCGCCTGCGCTGCGGCCGGCGCTGCCGCAGCCTCACGCTTTTCGATGGCGGCGTTGACGCTCTGGGCGATCTGCGTCGTTGCGACGGCAGCCTCGACGACTGCGGCAACGTAGGGCTCTTCCGCCCCGGCGGTCACAACGGCCGTTTCCCCTTCCGCATCACCGTCGAGAGCCGACAGGTCGAACGGAACCGGGATCATCGGCAGCTCTTCCGCATCCGCAGCGGTTTCCGAGAGAATCGGGGTGATTTCGAGATCGCAATCCCATTCGGCGAATTCGAAGACGCTGCGGATACCCTCTTCACCCTTGTCGGTCGAGATCGAAACCGTCCAGGAGAAATAGGACGCTTCTGGATCGAGCTTGTCGAGCGAGGGGAGTTCCGACAGGTCGCAATTGACGCTCATCTCACCGATGCGCGAGAGATCGCGCAGGAGAAGGGCTGCTTCATTGCCTTTCGAATAAAGCGATGCGTGCGGCTTGAAGGTTATCTGGAAAGACGGCATCTCCATCAACGGCGTCGTTTCATCGGCAAAGTCCGAGAAGGAGAACGGGATCGGCTCGAAACCGCTATCGTCCGTCGGCTTGGGCGCGACGGGTTCCGGCATCTTTGCGACAACCGGCGCTGCCACCGGCGCGGATGCGTGGACGGTTTCGCCGTTGGCCAGGGCTTCCAGTTCCTTGACGAGGCCACGGGTGCGGCTTTCGTCGACGCTGCCGCCGTCTCTTGCCGCATTGGTCAGGTCCGCCAGCACGTCGGCGGAACGCAGCATGACTTTCAGGACGTCCTGTGTCGGTTCCAGCTTGTTGGAGCGAACGCAGTCGAGGGTCGTTTCAAAAACGTGGGCGAAGGCCACGAGATCATCCAGACCGAAGGCACCCGCCCCGCCCTTGATGGAATGAACGGCACGGAAAACGGCGTTGACGGTTTCCGGATCACGGTCACCGTCATTCAATTTAAGAAGCCCCGATTCCAGTTCCGCGAGTTGTTCCTCGCATTCCTGGAAAAAGATTTCCTTGATTTCGTTCATATCCATCGTGAAATGTCCCGTATCAGGCAGTTACGCGTTCAATGGCATCGATGAGCTTCGCAGGATCGAACGGCTTGACGATCCAGCCGGTCGCACCGGCCTGACGGGCGCGGTTCTTCTTCTCTGCGTCGCTTTCGGTCGTCAGAACGAGGATCGGTATGGCCCGGTACTTCTCGTTGCGACGCACACCCTCGATGAAGCCGAAACCGTCAAGACGGGGCATGTTGATATCGGTCACGATAACGTCGGGGTTGCTCTGCTCCAGCACTTCGAGACCCTCAATGCCGTCTTCGGCCTGAATTGTCTCGAAACCGGCATTGTTGAGCGTGACCAGGAGCATGTTCCTGATCGTTCTGGAATCATCCACGGTAAGAACTTTTTTCTTCACTTCTTGATCTCCTTCAGGAGCAAATGATCGATTTCGACGCCTATCAGTTTCATGGTCTTGTCGAATGCATCGGACACTCTGGCAAAACCGAACGGCTTGCCGTCCTCTTCCCAGGACTTCGCACCGGCCATCAGGACCTGGGCGCAAAGCGCACCGATACGTTCCACCTCGGACGCATCCACCGACAAAGGTGCTCCTCTCAGCGTCATCAGCTTGCCGTGCAGCGCCGATGCCTCGTTGAGATCCAGCACCGGTGACAGTTTCAGCGTCGCCTCAGCTGCTTTTCTGGCTGCCATTACATGACTCCTTGGCGTCTGAATTGTTGGTAATCCTGGCCGTAATCCGTGCGGTTATCCGCACGGGCCACAAATGATGTGTCCTGCCGAGCCGTAGCGGCGACAGCTGCCGCCTGTCCCTGACGGGCAATGCGGAATTCGCGAATGGTGCGGCCGAGTTCCAGAATGACAGTGTGAAGCGTATCGGCCTCCGAGGAGCCATTGCCCATATCGGCAAGGTTCCGGTCAGCCTGTCTTTGCTGTTCACCGATGTCGGCAGCGACTGATTGCAATTCGCCGGCGTGCTCTGCCGCGTGCCGGGAGACCTCGGTGATCATGTCGTTGATGCCGGATACCTGCCGGACAACACCGCCGATTGCGTCCTGCGTGCGGTTGACCATGTGCACGCCGCCTTCGACCTGCTTTTTCGTGGAGCCAACGAGGCTTTTGATCTCTCTTGCAGCGTCTGCGGAACGCTGGGCCAATGCCCGGACCTCCTGCGCGACAACGGCAAAACCGCGTCCGCTGTCACCGGCGCGTGCTGCCTCGATGCCGGCGTTGAGGGCGAGAAGGTTCGTCTGGAAAGCGATCTCGTCAATCGTGCCGATGATCCGTCCGATCTGCTCGGCGGATTGCTCGATATCCGACATGGCGTTTATCGCCTCACCGATTGCCTTGCCGCTTTCGACCGCCGCCTCACGGGCATGGGAAACCGCCGTCTCCGCCGCCGAAATGCGGGCGCCGTTTTCGGCCACATCCCCGATCATCGTCTGGATCGCACGGGAGGTGTCGGCAAGGGCTGCGGCCTGCTGGCGGGAGCGCTCCGCCATGGAACGGCCAATGTCGGCAAACCGCGCGCTCAGCGCCTCGGCTTCACCGATGCTGTTTTGCGCCGATGTCAGTGACGCGCCAATCGTCTCGAGTGCCGCATTGAAAGTGGCAGCAACGTCGCGGTAGGCGTCGGGCACGTCGCCGCCGATGCGGGCCTGCAAATCGCCTGCGGCAAATGCCGTCAACGCTTCGCCCAGCAACCTTGCAGCTTCAGAGCGGTCATTGTCACGCTGTTCTGCCAGTTCCCGGCCATGGCGCAGGCGCAATTCATTGAAGCGCAACGATACGGCAATCTCGGTATCGACCATCACCAGACGGACGACGTTCTTGACGGCTTCCGCCAGTTCGCGGCTCTTTTTACGGTTGCCGGGCAGGATGGAGCGCGGCGCGTGCTCAGTCACCAGACCGCCCAGAAGATGTTCCAGAACGACGGCATGGCTGGCGATCTGCCAGCGAGGATCGAGACCCATGCGACCGGCATTGTCGGAAAGCACTTTCACCCGCTCGGCATAAAGCCCATCGAAACGCGCATCGGTCAGCACGCTCCAGTGCGAGGATTGCAAATCGTGCAGGCGGTCGAGCTGGTTTTCGCTTTCGAAAGACGGCGAACAGTCCGGCATGGACTGGAAACGGTTCATCACATCGCGCAGGCCAGCCTTAACGTAAGGCTCCAGCATGCTGCGATAATTGCGCAGGAAATCGGATTGCGTCTCGTCGAGGCCGGCAAAGCGCAACCGCCCCGCCAGGCTTGCGCCTGCCGATCTCCGCGCTTGTTCTGATGGCAAGTCCTGCCCCAACCGACGACCCCAATAATATGACGGCCGGTAAAACCCGGCCAAATGGCAAGGTTCAGAACGCCAGCACCCTTAAGGGGGATTTTTGAACGAACATACCCATCGCGGACGATGCGGCATCGACGCTTGCCTGACCTTCTTGAACCAAGAAACGAAATACCGGATCGGGCCCGGTACGGCAGTGCGGCGTCATGCCTGGAAGGGGAGATAACCCCATTCCGCCGTGGAAATACCATCAATCTTTATGGTTAATTCCTTGCTTGAAAGTTAAGAAACATCAGCACCGGCGTCAAACGGTAAAATTTGTAAAAGCTTTTAGCCATTGTCGCCCCTACTTTGCCGCAAACGGGCAAAAACGAAAAGGAATCGGACGCGACGGGCGGTTTTTCCAGCCTGTGCGCTGGACAAGCGTGTCCGCCTTCCCCTAAAACAAATCAACGGGATATTCGCTCAGCGGTGATGCTTTAGAGAGACCTTTACGATCAAGGAGACGCCAACTTGTTACGGATGGAGAAATGCCGCTGTTCAAGGCGCCATCCGCAAGTGTTGATCGGTCTTGTGGTTGCGAGCCTGCTCGTCATCATCGGCTTTCAGGCGCCATCCGGCATCAAGGCAATCTCAAAGATCAGCCGTCTGGAACGATTGCAGACGGCTGACCTAAGCCACTCCCCCTCGCTTCGCGATAAGGACTGCACCACCGGCGACGATCACGGCTGCAAGGCTCACAACGGTGCTCCGGGGCTTCGCCCCGTCGGTTTTCCCTCGACCATCCTGCGGATCGTGGCTGACGCCAAACCGGCCGTCACGCCTGTTGCCATCGCGCCACAAACTTTCCGAGACTTTGCGAACGTGGTTCCAAGAGCACCTCCGCATATTATCTCTTAGTCATTCCGGCGGTCCTCATCATTCGGTTCCTTGCGAACCTTGAGGGATCGGAGTCGTCGGAAACCCGCCGTAGGCTCCAATTCCAGAGAGAAAACCGCCGCCGCATATGACACTTGCAACCGTTCTACCATTTATTATCGCATTGCCGTTCGTCGGCGCTCTCATAACGGCCTTCATGCCGCGCGAAGGCGCGGCCGCAAGCGCGGCCTACGTAGCAAGCGCCGTAGCCCTCTTCGGCCTCGTCGGCAGCATCCTTCTTTATCCAAATGTCAGTGGCGGTGGCGTGCTGAAATACGATGTGGAATGGCTGCCACAGCTGGGGCTTAATTTTACCCTGCGGCTGGATGGCTTCGCCTGGATTTTCGCGATCCTCATTACCGGCATCGGCCTGCTCGTGGTTCTCTACGCCCGATATTACATGTCGGCCCAGGACCCTATTCCACGGTTTTTTGCCTTTCTGCTCGCCTTCATGGGCTCGATGCTCGGCATAGTGCTGTCCGGCAACGTCATTTTGCTGTCGATCTTCTGGGAAATGACCAGCATCTTCTCGTTCCTGCTGATCGGCTACTGGCACCAGAATGCCGGCGCGCGCGATGGCGCCCGCATGGCGCTGACCGTGACCGGCATCGGCGGCTTCAGCCTGCTCGCCGGGCTTCTGATACTCGGCCACATGGCGGGAAGCTACGATCTGGACAAGATCATCGCGGCCGGTGCCGATATCCGCGCCCATTCCCTTTATCTGCCCGCACTTATTCTCATCCTTGGCGGCGCGCTGACGAAAAGCGCACAGTTTCCGTTTCATTTCTGGCTGCCCAATGCCATGGCGGCGCCCACGCCCGTTTCCGCCTATCTGCACTCGGCCACCATGGTGAAGGCCGGGGTTTTCCTGCTGGCGCGGTTCTGGCCGGTGCTGGCAGGCACGCCGGAATGGTTCTGGCTGGTGGGTGCTGCAGGCGTCATCACCCTGCTGCTCGGCGCCTATTTCGCCATGTTCCAGCAGGACCTGAAAGGCTTGCTCGCCTATTCCACCATCAGCCATCTGGGGCTCATTACCACGCTTTTGAGCCTGGGCAGCCCGCTTGCGGCGGTTGCGGCGATCTTCCACATGGTCAACCACGCCACCTTCAAGGCATCGCTGTTCATGGCGGCCGGCATCATCGACCATGAAACCGGCACGCGCGACATGCGGCGGCTGAGCGGGCTTTACACCTATATGCCGGCAACCGCGACGCTCGCCATGGCGGCGAGCGCTGCAATGGCCGGCGTACCCCTGTTCAACGGCTTCCTCTCCAAGGAAATGTTCTTTGCCGAGGCCGTCGAAACCCACGCGGACTCGCTGCTGGACCGGGCTTTGCCATACGTCGCGACGTTGTCAGGCGCCTTCGCCGTCGCCTACTCGCTACGCTTCATCCACACGGTCTTCTTCGGCCCCAAGCCGGTTGACCTGCCGAACCCCAATCCGCATGAGCCGCCGCGCTGGATGCGTTTCCCGATCGAGTTCCTGGTTTTCGCCTGCCTGATCGTCGGCATCGTTCCGAGCCTGTCGATCGGCCCGTTCCTGCATTCGGCTGTGCTTTCCGTTCTCGGTCCGCAAACGCCCGTCTACAGCCTGTCGATCTGGCACGGTTTCAACCTGCCGCTCATCATGAGTATTGCGGCACTCGGCGGCGGCGTTGCCATCTATGCCCTGCTCGGCGGCTATTTCTCCCGCTGCGACGACGGCCCGCCGATCTTCCGGCATCTTCGGGGACAGCGCATCTTCGAGCGCATTCTCGTCACCGTGTCCTGGAAGTGGGCGCGGTGGCTGGAAAGCACGCTCGGCACCCGGCGCCTGCAGCCGCAGCTGAGGCTTCTGATCCTCGTGGCGATTCTTGCCGGTTTCTCGCCGCTTTTCCTCTCGGAATTTTCATTGTCGCTGCCGCGCGTGACGTCCTTCGATCCGATCTTTGCCATTCTGTGGCTGATCGGCATGATCGCCGCGCTGGGTGCCGCCTGGCAGGCGAAATATCATCGTCTCGCCGCACTCATCATGCTCGGCGTCTCCGGCCTTGTCACCTGCCTCACATTCGTCTGGCTTTCTGCACCCGATCTCGCGATCACCCAGTTGCTGGTCGAAATCGTGACCACCGTTCTGATCCTGCTCGGTCTCAGATGGCTGCCGAAACGCTTCGAGAAGGTGGACAGCAGCGATGAATTGCCGGCGCAGCTTCGCCGCGCCCGTGACTTCCTGCTGGCCGCAGCAAGCGGCATTGGCATGTCCGTCATCGCCTATGCGGTCATGACCCTGCCCGTGCCGAACGCCATCGCGACCTATTTCCTCGAGCGCGCTTATTCGGAAGGCGGCGGCACCAATGTCGTCAACGTCATCCTCGTCGATTTCCGCGGCTTCGACACGTTCGGCGAAATCGCGGTGCTGGCGATCGTGGCGCTGACGGTCTTTGCGCTGCTTCGCCGTTTCCGCCCTGCGCATGAAAGCATCGGGGTGCCGGAACAGCAGCAGATGCAAAACGCCTTCGATGCGGAGCGGCCCGACCGCAGCAAGGGCGATACGGTGCGCGATTATCTCTATGTACCGTCCATCGTCATGCAATGGATGTTCCCGGTTATCGTCACCTTTTCGATCTTCCTGTTCATACGCGGCCACGATCTGCCCGGCGGCGGCTTTGCGGCCGGCATCACCATGGCAATCGCGTTCCTGCTGCAATATCTCGCCGGCGGCGCGCGCTGGGCGGAGGATCGCATCCGCATCCTGCCGCTGCGCTGGATGGGCTTCGGCCTTCTGATGGCGGCGGCAACCGGCATGGGGTCATGGTACTTCGGCTATCCGTTCCTGACCTCTTATTTCCAGTACACGGAGATACCCTATATCGGCAAAATGCCGACAGCATCCGCCTTGCTGTTCGACCTCGGCGTCTTCTCGCTGGTCGTCGGCTCCACCGTTCTTATTCTTATAGCACTGGCACACCAATCGTTGCGTAACTACCGCGTTCGCACGCCTGAAGCCGCAAAAGCGGAGGACGTGTAATGGAACTCATTCTTTCAATCGGCATCGGCATCATGACTGGCTCCGGCGTCTGGCTGATCCTGCGCCCGCGCACTTATCAGGTCATCGTCGGGCTTTCCCTGCTGTCCTATGCCGTCAACCTGTTCATCTTCGGCGTCGGCGGCATCAAGACCAATGCGCCGCCGGTGCTGGTAAACGGCGTCGACAGTTCCACGCTTGCCGACCCCGTGCCGCAGGCGCTGGTGTTGACGGCAATCGTCATCGGCTTTGCGACGACTGCGCTGTTCCTCGTCGTGCTTTTGGCCGCCCGTGGGCTTACCGGCACCGACCATGTGGACGGGAGGGAATCGAAATGATGTCGTTCCCCTTCCACATCGTCATCGCGCCCATTCTGGTGCCGCTGATCACCGCAGCCCTCCTGTTGTTCTTCGACGAGCGCCAGCGCGTGGCGAAGGCCGCCATCAGCCTTGCCTCGACCGTGATATTGCTTGTTGTCGCCATCCTGCTGTTTCGCGAGGTGAACTCGACGGTCAATACCGAGATCGCGGCGGTGGTTTCGAGCGGGGTCTATCTGCTCGGCAACTGGCCGGCGCCCTTCGGCATCGTGCTCGTTGCCGATCGCCTCTCCGGGCTGATGGTGCTTTTGACGGCACTGCTTGCCATTCCCTCGCTGATCTATTCGCTGGCGAAATGGCATAAGGCAGGCGCGCATTTCCATTCGCTGTTCCAGATGATGCTGATGGGCGTCAACGGCGCTTTCCTGACCGGTGACCTCTTCAACCTCTTCGTTTTCTTCGAGGTTATGCTCGCGGCATCCTATGGTTTGCTGTTGCATGGCTCCGGTCAGCAGCGCGTCAAGGCGGGGCTGCATTACATCGCCATCAACCTCGTCGCCGCATTGTTCTTCCTGATCGGCGTTAGCCTCATTTATGGCGTCACCGGCACGCTGAACATGGGTGACCTTGCCCACCGCATCGACGGCCTCAACCCGGACCAGCGCATGCTGCTTGAAACCGGCGCTGCGGTTCTCGGCATCGCGTTCCTGGTCAAGGCTGGCATGTGGCCGCTGAATTTCTGGCTGCCTTCCGCCTATGGCTCGGCTTCAGCACCTGTCGGCGGGCTGTTTGCTATCATGAGCAAGGTCGGCATCTATGTCATTGCCCGCCTGTCCTTCCTGCTTTTCGGGCAGACGGCCGGGGAATCGGCCGGTTTTGGCCATGATGCCCTGCTTGTCGGCGGGATCGCCACCATCATCTTCGGCGCAATCGGCGTACTCGCCTCGCAGGCGCTTGGGCGGCTGGCCGGGTTTTCGGTTCTGGTGTCCTCGGGAACGCTTCTCGCGGCCATGGGCACCGGCAATCCCACGGTTGCAGCCGGCGCGCTCTATTATCTCGTCAGTTCCACACTCACCATCAGCGCTTTCTTCATGCTGATCGAACTGGTGGAACGCGGGCAGGATGCCGGCGCGAACGTTCTTGCCGTAACCATGGAAGCCTATGGCGAGGGCGAAGAGGAGGAAGAGGAAGAGGAAGTCGGCGTGACCATGCCCGGCACCATGGCGGTGCTCGGGGCGTGTTTTGCAGCCTGCGGCATTCTCCTCGCCGGTCTGCCGCCGCTCTCGGGCTTCATCGCCAAATTCTCCATGCTGACCGCCATTCTCAACCCTTCAGGGCTGGGGGCCAATGACAGCGTCTCCACCCTTTCCTGGTGGCTGGTCTTCCTGATTGTCTTTGCAGGTTTCGCCTCGCTGATCTCGATGACCCGCGCGGGCATCCGCACCTTCTGGGCCTCCCTCGAAGGCACAGTACCGCGTGTTCTCGTCATCGAAATAGCGCCCATCATGCTGCTGCTGGGACTGACACTCGCCATGACCGTGCAAGCGGGGCCGGTGATGCGTTACATGCAGGAGACGGCGCGTATTCTCGATCTGCCGGCCAGCTACATTCAGGGCGTCATTTCCGCCCCAAGAGCGGGAACCAATCCGGAGGCGCAGCCATGATAAGCCGTGTCCTGCCCTACCCGCTGCTGACGGTGTCGCTGATCATCTTCTGGATGACGATCAACAGCTTTTCAGCCGGACATCTGCTGCTAGGCACCGGTGTGGCCCTCATCGCCTCCTGGGCTATGGCGTCGCTCCGGCCGGCAAAACCGCGCATCCGCAACTGGCACAAGCTCGTCAAGCTGATCGCGATCGTGCTTTACGACATCGTCCTGTCCAATATTTCCGTCGTGAAGATCATTCTGTTCCAGCGCGAGAGAGATCGCAAATCCGGTTTCCTCGCGGTGCCGCTCGATATTCGCGATCCGATGGGATTGGCCGTTCTGGCGACAATCCTCACCTCGACACCGGGAAGCGCCTGGCTCGAATATAATTCCAGCCAGGGCACGCTTCTGCTTCATGTTCTCGACGATGAGGATGAGGCGGCCTGGATAAGCCTCATCAAGAACCGATATGAAAAACTTTTGATGGAGATATTCGAATGAGTTCGATTATCCTTTTCTGGTCCTTTTCGCTCGCGCAGCTGATGCTCGCCATTGCCATGACGATTTCCGTTTACCGCATCGCCATCGGCCCACGCGCCCAGGACCGGGTGCTCGGCGTCGACACGCTCTATGTCAACGCCATGCTGCTTCTCTTGACCTTCGGCCTGCGCACCGGCAACGACATCTATTTCGAGGCCTCGTTGCTCATTGCGATCCTCGGCTTCGTCTCCACCGTTGCCCTTTCCAAATTCATGATGCGTGGCGAGGTGATTGAATGAACAATGCCGCAGAATTTCCGCTCTGGGCCGCCATTCTGGTGGCGTTCTTCGTCCTTCTGGGCGCCTCGCTGACGCTGATCGGCACCATCGGCTTTGCCAAGCTCAACAGCTTCTACGAGCGCCTGCACGCACCGACGCTCGGCACCAGCTGGGGCACCGGCGGCATCGTCATGGCCTCCATCATCTATTTCTCCGTCTCCGGCGACCGTTTCGCCTTCCACGAGATCTTCATCGGCATCTTCGTGACGGTGACGACGCCAGTGTCGCTGATGCTGCTGGGGCGTGCCGCACTTTATCGGGACCGGGCGGAGCAGAATACGGATAACCGGGAGCATCTGTAGCACCGCGGACTCAGACAAGTTTTGCGTGAATTACCTTCCTGAAGGTCAAGGAAACTCTCCTGCGACGGGTCTTATCCGATGATCCACTTGCGGGCGGCTTTCCGATTGTTGGACAAGTAGGCAGACGTAACGCATCGAGTTACATCGTCCGCGCTAAAAAACTGATGACAACGGAAGCAATCTAATCTCGCCAGCGCGGAGGAGGCAACACGCATTCAATTCAGGAGAAAATGAAATTAAGAAGAATGGTGCCCGGAGGCTGCATTGAATTGAAGTATAGCGACGTTTAACGTCGTTTAGCTCCGTCTAACAAGCCTTGACTATCAAACATTCATGATGCCTAACGCCGTCGAACGGTGTATAAAATGATCCATCCTAGTCTAGCTGCTTCGGGTGGATTGAAAGGTGGATTGAATGCCCCGCACTTTGAACAAGCTTTCCGCCCTTGCGGTCAAGAATGCCGGTGCCGGTAAATACGCCGATGGTGGCGGCTTGTGGCTCATCAAGCGCGAGGATGGCGGCGGCCAATGGGTACTGCGTTTCACGATCCACGGCAGACGCCGAGAGATGGGCTTAGGCTCGATCGGTGAAGTCTCATTGAAAGAAGCCCGCGAGGAATCGGAACGCTGGCGTGCGGTTGCGCGGTCCGGCCTAGATCCGATCAGCCAGCGAGAGAAAAATAAGCGGGAAGCGGTCAAGCGCCTGCATCTCCTAAAGGACGTGGCCGAAGACGCCTTTGAGAGCCGCAAGGCCGAACTGAAGGGCGACGGCAAGGCAGGGCGATGGTTCAGCCCACTTGAGCTTCATATCCTGCCTAAGCTTGGCAAGACGCCAGTTGCCGAAATCGACCAAACCCAAATCCGCGACGTGCTTTCGCCAATATGGCACACAAAGGCAGAGACCGCCCGTAAAGCACTCAACCGTCTCGACATCTGCATGCGTCATGCCGCCGCTCTCGGCCTTGAGGTTGATATTCAGGCCGTCGCCAAAGCTCGGGCGCTCCTTGGTCAGCAGCGACACGAGGCAACAAACATCCCGGCGATGCCCTGGCACGAGGTGCCGACCTTCTACAAGCGCCTTTCCGATGGCTCCATAACCCATCTCGCCTTGCGCCTTCTCATCCTTACCGGCGTTCGCTCCGGGCCGCTGCGCTTCCTGCATGTTGACCAGATCGACGGCGACGTGTGGACGATACCGGGGGCAGCCATGAAGGGCAGGAAGGGGAAGACGCAGGATTTCCGCGTGCCGCTCACCCCGGAGGCGCTGGACATCATCAAAGCCGCGTTGCCGCTCTCCCGCGATGGATTCCTATTCCCCAGCATCAAGAAGGGCGTCATTTCCGACGCTACTATGTCGAGGCTTATGGAGCGTGATGAAATCGCTTACCGGCCGCACGGCTTTCGTTCTTCCTTGCGGGACTGGATAGCCGAAGCGACGGACACCCCGCACGATATCGCAGAAACCACGCTAGGGCATATCGTGGGCGGCAAGGTAGAGCGCGCATATAGGCGAACCGATTTTTTGGAGCAGCGCCGTAAGCTTCTTGAGCGCTGGGAAAAGCATGTGACCGGCAAGGGCGGGCAAGTCCTGCGGCTGGTTGCGGAGGGGTAGAGCTTTCGAATCCGCAGGGATAGGCCGGCCAGCCGACAAGCCAAACGCACCTTTGGTTTCCCTGCGGTATCTGGTGCTTTCGCGGAGTGCAGCGAATTGGCATATTATCCAGCAGTAAGTAGAAGTTCGTTTTGGTTCGACAGTAGCCGACCACGCGACGCCCCGGATGGCAACTATGTGTTTATCGGCACTGCTGTCGATATCCTTGGCCGCGCCATTTTTGCCGACTGGCAGGAAGATACGCCCCGGAAAGCGTTTGCGTCTGTAGGGAAGGATAAAAACGCGATCGATCGAATATCCCAGATTATGGACTTGCTGGGACCTGCCATAGCCCGAGGGCAGGTTAAATTTGCGCTCCGCGCGGCGAAGGGCGGTGACTTTAAACTGCCACGTGAGGAGCTTGGCATGCGAGAGGGCGCCTTTATTCAGTTCAGCCGTTCATCTTGGAACGTTGACGATTTCACGCCACTTTTTAAATTTGGGCAAATGTCAGACGGCATTTTTCGCCCTGACTATAGCGTTCCAGATTGGATTTACGTTGAGCGGGAGAGTCTAGAGTCATTTGCTGAACTCACAACCCGCGCTCAGCCCGTAAGGGAGTCTGATTTAACCCCGCCTGACACCCTTGTGGTTGAACGTGCTCAAAAAATTATAGGGATCAAAAAAGAAAATCCTACGCATTCAAAAGAGCAGATCAGGTTGGAATTGGGCTTATCAAAAACGGCCTTTATTAGCTCGTGGGCATATGCAAGAGAGATTCACCCGCCCTTAATGAAAGCTGGCGCTCCAAAAAAGAAGCGTTGATTTTCATATAGATAAATCCTCCCCCACCATTAATTTTAATCCCCCCCAAATATTTAAGCGGCTCCGTATTTGTCATCGTTCACCTCGTAGCAACAACGCCCACGAGGGACCAAAACGATGATTACCCAACAGGCCAACCAAAATGCCTCTGAAAGGCTGCTGACTGACAAAGAGGTTGGTGACCTTCTCGGCATGTGCCGCACATCCGTCTGGAACCGCGTGAAAGACGGAACGCTGCCGAAGCCGATCAAGCTCGGTCGTCTTTCCCGATTTTCGCATTCTGACATTCTCGGCTTCATCTCTGCCGCGAAACAGCAGCGCGCCGCTTGAGGGTTCCACATGAAAACGGAAAACCCGGCAGCGCTGGCAGGCGCAAAACCGGGTTTCAATATCAACGCTTTCACAGGGCTTGATACTTGGAACCCTACAGAAATCACCCCCGAAAATCAATCTGAATTGCTGGCGGTCAAGTCCGTCATGCGTCGGTGCCGCGTGTCCTTTTGGCATGCGAAGACCATTTGCCAGCTCACAGGTCTTGGAGGTCTGGCAGCATGACGAAACGCATCATAACGACCGCTCGTGTTCTCCCCGATGGGCAACCGTTCAAACTTGTCGGCCGCTATGGCTGGGCGCTTAAGAACCTCGTAGCCGCTGGCAAGCGCGGATGCACCCCCATTGACCACCCCGGCCCACGCTGGAGCGCATACCGCTGCGCAGGGTTTCGGACAAGGTGAAGGAATCGAGGACAGGCTGAACAAGGCAAAATCGGGCCTTGCTGTTGGCGCTATCATCGGAAGCGCGCTCCCCGGCGCCACGTCCCTCGTCGGCAATGTAGCTCGCCGCATCGTCTCCCCCGTTTCTGCGTCACCCGCGCGCCAATCTCTCGTCAATACGCTTGAGCGTGAGGGCATAGACGTGACGGCAGGACAGGCAACCGGTAGCGACGCCCTGCGATATGCAGAGAGCGAAATCGGAGGCGCTGCGGCTCGGGATTTGGTGGACCGCCAAGGCGAACAGTTTACCCGCGCGGCCCTTTCCCGTGCCGGCGTTAAAGCCGACCGTGCGACGCCTGAAGTTATCGACAATGCGTTTAATCGTATTGGGAACCAGTTCGATTCACTGGCAACGCGGAACACGCTCAAGCCGGATCGGAAGCTGCAAAACGATTTGGTGGATACCTGGCGCAACTACATGTCAGTCACACCGCCGAACGCCCGCGTTCCAATCGTGGCCGACATGATGAGCGATATCAACAACGCCCTGAAAAATGGCGGCTCGCTCGATGGAAAAACGTACCAGTCTCTGCGGTCCCGTCTCGATCGGGTGGCGCGCGGATCTAGCGACCCCGAACTAGCGAACACGCTTCGGGATATCAGATCGGCGCTTGATGACGGCATGGAGCGTTCGATCGCCGCAACCAACCCGAAAGACCTTGGCGGCTGGCGCACCGCCCGCAAGGAATACCGCAACATGCTTGTGCTGGAACAGGCAGCGACAGGGGCTGGGGAAAACGCAGCGGCGGGCCTTATCTCTCCTTCCGCACTCCGTAACGCCACACTGGCGAAGCAAGGGCGCAGGAACTACGCGCGGGGAAGCGGTGACTTTGCAGAGTTGGCGCGTGCAGGTGAAGGTGTGATGAAGCCGATGCCGCAATCAGGCACAGCCCCGCGAACGGCAATCCGCAACTTGGGCGCGGCTCTCCCCGCACTTCTCGGCGCTGGTGCTGGTGGCGCTGCCGGTGGCGGTCCCGGTGCAATGGCGGGTATGGTTGCCGGCGCGGCCCTACCCTCATTCGCTGGACGCCTCATGATGACACCCGCAGGGCAGACATATTTGAAGAACCAGCTTTTGAGCGGTTCGATAAGCCCTCAATTCAGGGCAAAGCTTGCATCGGCTATAAATGCAATCGACGCTTCGTTTCTGCCGCGCATCATGGAGGAAGGGCCGTCACAAGTCCCGGCTGCTGCCGCCGCTCGATAAGTGCATGTCAATGACAAAATATCCAAATAGGAGGCCGGTAGACGCTCCTAAAGCCAGTTGATCCCAATCAAAACCGTCTCGAAATTGCAGTGCCCAGCCAAGTGCAATCATCGCCCATACGGCCCACCACCATTTGCCCAGCGAATAACGTTGGCCGGGGCGCTCGTTCGGATCGTGTTCAATAATTGGTCGCTTGCTCATGGGTCATCATATCCATATCCAGCGGACAATTGCCACTGAAACGATTGCTCCCGTAAGAACAATAATCGATAGGATAAAGGCAAACAGTGCCGCAGCGAACGATTCTTGCCAATAGAATGGTTTGTAATAAGGTGAGAAATCTATCTTCCCAGCCCGAACATCTCTAACTTCCGGCATGGAGACGATGAAGGTAGACGCTGTGCACCCAAGCTTGCTTATGTCGATATTCCCGTAAATGTTCATCCCCTTTGAAAGCGTATCGTCGCTAAGAGTGGCGGCGCATCGGTAGCCAAGTTCACTAGTTGCACTCTCTTTTAGAGAGCCTTGGTATCTATCAAGATTGATCCAGGCATTCGCAACAAACCCGACGCAGCCAACAACGATGGATGCCTTAAATGCCCGGTAAAGCCATCGCTTAACCCAAGGCTTTTTTACGGGAACATCGATAAAGTGAGATTGCCTCATATAATCCCCCATAGATTGAGGGATTATGCCTTATTTCGCGTTGCTGTCGATATACCGGTTCCGGTGTTGATACACCGTGAAAACAGGAGAGCGCATCAAACCAGACAGTTCGAAAAACACTTTGTTGTCCGCAGCTTCTTTCGATATTTCATAACTTTTTAGTTATTTAATATGGGTGTGACAGGTTAAATTTAGCTATCAAGGTTATAGATCGAGAGGGAGCGATGCCGGTTTCAAAACTACTCTGTAGCCTCTCCCTCGTGTTTCTTTATGCGCTGGCCCTCTTCGCGTAAGCCACACCCCGCATAAATCCCCATAAATGGCCAAGGAAGCGATTTCTTCTTTGGCGGCCCCCTTTGCTAGATTTGCCGAAACGCGCGCAGGCGGGCCAGTATGGGGCAAGCAAATGCATTTGATTTCACTTCGTCGTTGGAAACCTGAATATCTACCGTTCCGCACCAAGTACGCGCCCACGCACGCGCGAGACATTACCCAATCGCATGGTTCGGTGAATACGTATTACCAAAAGTAATGATTTCAGGGTGTTATGTCTATTTAATTGCGCCAATCAAAGGGATAGCGATTTTAAAATGATGCCCTATCTCATTCCGCATCAAGTAAGCGCGCGCACGCGAAGCAATCGGCTGATGAAACAGCCGGATAACAGCCGGTGATGGCTCAATTAATAGGCCTACGTCGATTCAGATGACAACTCTCAGAGTGATTACGACAGGTCAGCCACCGCCATCACCGGTCCCGCCGATTGCGTTGTGAAGCCGACCTCATTCCAAAGGGGTTTCGGTGCTAGTGGGTGCTAGAATGATGTTAAGTCTTCCCCCGAGGATTTCTTCGGCGGAACCGGTATGCCTAATGTAAATTTCCAGCGTTCCGGTTTCATCGACTGGCAGTCTCAAGCCAGTAGGCGCAAGTACCGATGGCACCTCGGGATTTCCGACATGGTTCTGCCATGCTATTCTGTTGACCGTTTTCGTTCCCTGTGCTGTCTTAAAGCGGACGTCAGCCTCAAGGCTGGTTGTCCCGCTTTCCAGGTCTGACATCTCAATATACGTGGCTAGTGTAACTATTAACGGCGGCTTCTCATTGCCTGCCGGCGCCACGACAAGTTCTCCAGCGTAGACTCCAATTAGAAGAAATTTTCCATTGGCTTCTTGGCGGATGTCGTCACAGAAAACGATGTGAGCGTTCATTCAATTGCTAGCCCATCTAATTACGGGATTAACCTGAGACGTTTTCGCCTCGGTCACGGATGACGCCCCGGATGTTTCGACAGTGCTGTCGCTTGAATAGGTATCACGTATGGACGGTTTGCTATCAAACAAACCGATTATCGTCTTGCCTTGGGTCGAAGTTGGTAGCACCCTTATCAATTTCCATTCGCCGACTTGCTCCTTTGGAACAACGCGGTGGATAACGACACTTTCCATTGCGTGAGCTAGCTCCCCAAGCGAGCCAATTGTCAGATTATTGAAGCCAGATAGGCAACGGTTCACTCGAGATCGGTCTACGCACAGACGGTCAGCAATTTCCTGTTGAGTCATGCCATCGTTCTCTCGACGATAGACAAAAACTTCCTGCAGCTGCTCGCCAAACTCGGCTACCAGCCGACCGCCCGCTTCTTCGAACTCATTTACCTCAATCTCAAAGGACATCTTTAGGCTCCGCTCCAACGACAAGTTTTGGACTCAAGTCCATCCCGTTACGTATGTGCTTAACTTCGTTTCTGTAACCGTCGTGTAGTTTATATGTGTGGCAATTTTCCATCGAGTTTGCAGCTGCGATGAGGAACTTTCTGCGCTCCGGAAACCACCCAAAAAAGCGAACATCGTCTGATTTCAGCTCGAACACATCATCTTCTTCGGGGCGCATCAACCAGAAATCCTCGCTGTGAAACATCTCCTTTCCGGTTATAAAGCGCTCGAACAGAACTTTTGCTTGAACTAACGGTCTCACAGGGGCGCCTTCCCCCGGACGAGGAATAGCCGTTTGGTTTGCAAGCTCATTTTTGATCCAAGCACCTACATTTGCGGTAACCCAAATCTGTCGCACCTGCGGCACCAGTTTTGGAAAGGCCCGGCTCAAAACGCCGTCTACCTCTAATTGTTCCAATGTTGCCATATAAGTCAACATAATCCTATTAACAAGTGGTGAACTTTCAGAGACTGACGATCCTAGCCTAGACTCAACAATCGAGAGCACAAAGCCCGTTGAACACTTTTAGCGACAGATTTGGGTGGTTAGTCAATATATTTTAAGGGGCGCATATATCGTTTTTCGGCCTCAACGCTCAAAGCGTGTTGAAGGAATTGTCTGCATGGCCCACCCCCGAAACCGCGCCGCAGGCCCTAATGCAGTATGGGCTCACAGTCTCGTTTGACATACCATAAGGGTGTAGATCGTAGGGTGGGCTGTCCCGTTACCCGCCCTGCCTTTCGACATTTTTACAAGACCTTTGTACGCGAGTTCGTCCAGAGCATCGGCTAGCCGAAGCCATCCGCATAGGCATCATTCGCTGACAATAGGCAGAACGGCCTATTTACCCAAAAGCGCGCTGCATTATCCCTACCCCCCGTAAATCTGTGGGGGTTTTAATGCTTCGATATTTCAAGGGTTCATCGCTCCAAGCTTCTGGTTTTGCAGAGCGAGTTTGGCAATTCAGGCACAGGCATTTTGTCGAACGCTTCGGATGGGAGGCGCTTCGAAAATCGGACAACCGGGAAATTGATAACTTCGACACCGATGACGCCGTTCATCTAGTTCTGGAAGATGCAGGCGTAGTTCTAGGCTATTCTCGACTTCTAACCACGAGTGCACCGCACCTGCTTTCTGATGTCTATCCCGAAATCGTAGGCGATGCCGAATATCCGCGCCAGACTAATGTTTATGAATGGACGCGATGCGTTGCGGAACCAGGCGCAAGGTTATGTGGTGTAGAAGCCTCGCACATGCTGCTCACCGGCGTTGCCGAATTCTGCCTAAGTGCTGGCATTGGAGCTCTCATAGTTGAGACACATCCGAAGCTGGTCAATCTGCTGGTTTCGAATCTCTGGGGCGTGACACCCCTAGCAGCGCCGATGGTATACGATGGTGCGCTTGTTGTACCGATCCATGCTGTCCCCTCTCCCGCTGCACTGGCATCTCATCACCGCGGCGCTGGCATCGACGGCAGCGTTTTGGAATTGGCCGCTGACGCCTTAAATCCAGTGACTGGGCGGACCCTGACCACGTTTGTTGACTACGCGCATACTGCTCTTCTTGCGGAGGTGTCCTATGCGTGACCCGCTAACCGAGCATGCCGTCGCGCAATACATTGCTGAGCAGACAGACGAGTTGATCGCCCTAGTCAATTTTTGCCAGCCAAGCGACCGAGTACAGTTCCTCACCTACCTGCTGGATATGGTCCGTTCAGAAGCAAAACAAATTTATAAAGAGGCGCCGAAACGAAAGCCGATGCTTGTGTATTCTAGAACCGAGGCACCTGCTGGCGATTGATGTTAGAGTGAACGTTTGAAGAGATTGAGTGGATAACCCGCCGGCCAGCTTTTTTGCGTCAGTCTATGGGCCTGAAAGTACCGGCCCTCGCTTTTTTTCACTCAGTATGCAGGGGTAGAAAAACGTAGCTTCCGGCTTTTTTCCAGCGAGTCTAAAACTTGAGAAAACCTAATTCGGATAGCTACGCCTTTTCTCGGACGGCGGCTGGGTTGAAATGAATAACGGCCTTGTCAGGATTCGAGTTCGGGAACGAAAAAGTGAACTCTGGAGCGTCGGGATCCGGACGCTTCATCTTCGAAGGTTGTGTTTTTTTCGAGGGCTCGAAATATTCTCGGGAGACGTGGCCAAGTGAGGGAAGCACCGGCCTTCGGCCTTTGAACCAGTCGGATATGGAAACAATCTGAAGCGTGGGAAGGTGGCCTTCCAAACTGATAAGAGCGGGCGGAAAACGCTAAGAAGCATATTTCATATTGAGTATGGCGCCAGCAGTTGCAATGCACCGGGCCAAACTAACCACAGTGCCAGCAAAACAGAAATCAAAATAATGGCTAGGTTGAAAAACAGATCCATTACTGTGGAGAAGCCTATGGCGGACGGAATAACGAATTTCCATACCAAAAACCTGTACGGCTCCTTGATCTCTGGTGTTGTTCTTGTGTCATGAGGGTTTTGGTGAGTACTGGTCTGGTACGGGTGTGAACGGCAGAAGTATCCCACGTATCCAAATTCGCTCTCTTCGATCTCCACCAAGCGCTTCGTGCATGCACGTATTACTACCCTCGTGCGGAGCTCGATACACCAAACAACAATGGTAACAATCATCGCAGAGATCAACGACACGGCCGTCAGGTTTTTTGTTGTAAGCCAGCCGAACGCCGCGAGATATGTCCCGAAGTAAGTGTAACGGACGAGTACCAAAGAGTTCAAATGTGATGCAAGAAACCCGTATTCTAGTTTTAGCCCATCTAGGTTCGAAGTGCGGTCTTCACTCTGCCCCATCCCATCCCCCGGGTGTTGCCCAGCAACCACTCGTGATTGCACGGCACGAAACCTTTACGCAAGCGTGCGACAAAGCAGCTTTTTAATATTTGGAGCTGACGTTCACGCTGACCTTGCCCAATAATGAGCACATCCTGCTTGCCGCAAACTTGTTGCACATGATGAAGTCAGCTATTCGTCCTCCATTTCGAACGTTCGGTACTCACCGCTTTCATTGTCATACACTTCGACTTCGACAGACGACCCAGAGCGTCTAATTGATTGAACTTCGACATCACGATACGAGCCCGAGCCGTAATCATAAACCTCAATGTCGCGACCGGGGCGAACCAGATTACCGCTTCCTATTTCAACGTCGTTTCCGCTTTCCGTATCGACGCCATCCCAAGCGAAGGAAGTGGTATCTAGAGATAACAATACTGCGGTAGCAGCAAACAAAATTCTTACGCGCATTTGATCCTTTCTTCAGTAATAGCCACCGGGGCGAGCCCAAGCGCTGCGATTGCCGCATCGGTTGCCGGCCGCATCGTATTGCCAGTTGTATTGGCAGTTGCCGTGGTACGACCGAGGCGGAGGATAACCGCCACCCCCACAATTGTTATTTGCACACACGGCTACAGCAGTGCCCACGAGCGCTACTGCAACAAGCGCAGTTGCCGCTGCGTCCTGATTCTGAACCATCTGATGACAGTCAAAAGCTTGAACCCCACGGCGATTGAGTTCTTCCAGGATATCTTGCTGGAATACTGGATCTTGGCTCTGCAAGTATGTCCGACAGAGCGTCGGTTTGTCGATCGACTTTGGATTAGCGTTGAACGCTTCTCGCGAAGTTGTGCATGCGCTCAGGGCACACGACATGAACAGGGCGCCAAGCACCCGTAAGTAAACAATTGTCAAAATAGCCCCCAATAGCGTCCCCGTGGTTACAAAAACACGCAGAACGTTTAGAGTCGAGTCTACTCAACTGAATTTTTTATTGGTGAGGCCAAAAGGAATCATTGGTCTTTCAGAGCCTCGGAGTGAGGACTTATTTTGGCGTGCTGATTTGGTGCGTGTCTAAAACGTGGCCTGTGGAAACTAACCCGAAAATCGCCATACCTGAGACTATTGATTGCTGCTTCACGAACGCCGATCCAACCTCCGCGGCGAGTTCACGAAACCAAAGCGAGGAAATCTCATGGGACAGGCAACTGCGCATACTTCACGAAAGGAAAATCAGGTCCTGCAGGATCAACAGCGACTGACGTCCGAGTTTCAACCTCGAACCCAGACGGGCGCTGACGCATCCGACAAGGTGCTGCAACTCGCAGAGGCCATCGCTGCCTGCGTGCAAAAGCAAATGGACTACGAAAAGGCCTCGTTCGAACTCCCAAAAGACAGATTCGCATACAAGGGCAGGCTCGAAGACGCAAGGATGCACGAGTATGACCGTGAACTTGCAACAAGGCAGCTACTCTCTTTCGAGCCTGCAAAATCGATCACAGGCGCTGCGATTCAAGTAGAAGAGAGTTTGTCAGCGTTGGATTTGGTATGGGATCAAGTTCCGCGCGACGCGATTGGCTTTGAAACGAGACAGGATGTCAGGCGCCTCACTAGGTTGCTTTTCTCTGTTCGTGACTTCCTGCTCTCTCAGACGGATTCGGTTCCCGACCACTTCAAGCGAATGCCAGGTAATCCGTGGGTGCCAGTGGCGGCGCAAAAATATCAAGAGACGGAAAGTGCGATCGAAGCAAACCGCCGCCTCAATGCGGAGAAAAACAAAACTACTGGAAACTGACCGCCTGACTCTATAGCGATATCTTAGCCCGCCGTCGGCTTCCCGTGGCCGGCAAAAAAACTTGCGATATTGTCTACAAAAATCGGATGGCAAGAAGTGAGCGACTTGAATGACGCAATTAATAAAATGATGCGCGTCACCGCTTGGCGCCACTTTCCGCTCCTCGCGGCATTTGTGCTGCTTTTGGGGTTCATGACCGGCTTCTATTGGCGAGATTCGGTGAGGGCAGCGTTTTGCAGTTCAGAGCAAGAACATTGCACTCGCGAATGGATCTCGGCAACCGGAGGCTGGATCGCTGTTTTTTTTGCCTATCTTACGATACGCACAATGAACCGCCAAACCGCTGAAGCAAACAGACACCAGCGTGAGAATGTCGAGATTCAGATTCTTGACAAAATGGCTGCTGCCCGGCGAGTTGCCGAGCGATGTCAAAGTGCGGAACTGGAGTGCCGGAATATGATTGCGAACATTGATCATGTTTTCCAAAAGCAAATGCATCGAGATTTTCGCCCCCGAGCGTTCCACTGGTTTGTAAAGGAGCAAATCGACGCCAATGAGATTAGAATGGTTAATCTAACATCGCACTCCCCGCGCGCTAGCGTCGAGAAGTTTCTCGATATGTTTGAAGCTGAATGCACCGCTTATGAAACGGCCGTCAAAGAGGAAAATTGGAGGGCTGCTGACATGCGGTTGGCTGCGCTTAAATCAAAGGTGTCGATGGCGCAGAACATTTTTTCTGCCGCACGAAATGACGCTATACGTTTTGTCGAACGATGGAGAAGCCGAGTACCAGCCTATTGATCGCCGTTGGCGGCATTTGGCCATGGCGCCGAACCTGACAAAACCTGACATGCAGCGTTTTTTTTGAGGCAGTACCGGCCGAGCAGAATCCGCTGCCCCCACCTTTGGGGAGACCCGCATTTACGGGGAGTAGCGGGGAGGGAGGCAAGTCAGAAATCTACGTTCCCGCTTTTCACCCCATGAGTCAGTAAAATAGTGGGAAATACTGATGATAGCGTAAAATAGGCCGAAATAGGGGAAAGGTGCCTGCTGCTACGCTTGCCACACGGCAGATGAAGGAATTTTGTCACTCCCTAAAAGAGTCTCGAATTTTCGGGAGCCGCAAAAAAGCAGCGCCGCCCCCTGATAATACAGAGCGGAAACAGAACGCATCAGTTCTTGTGATAGGGATGATAATATCCATCGATTCTGTATACGTATCTTCCCACGTCTACGGATGAACTAGCGCAGAGAGAAATAGGCTGGCAGCCAGACGCCGGCCTTTTCTTTTGCTTGAATCCAGCATTCGGGACCAATACGCGCGCGCGCGGCATTGCCGGAAAAGCATCTAAACTCAACATCATAGCGGCTAAACTTGTGGAATTGGCCGTTTCGCGCCTGTTAGTAAATGTTACTAAAAGGCTGGGTAAGGTAGTGATGGCCGAGCGTGGAGAGCCGACGCCTACTTCAGGGAGCTTCAGTTTCTGAAGCAATTTGCCGTTGCTCAAAAGTGCCCTGCACCCTGAAAGCTCCAAATAACCGACGTTGCGCTGCCCATGACCACCACCGAGCAAGAGCGGGAGATTACGTTAAAAGCTTTTTCTCCAAGTCAGCTATTCTCTTCTCCAGCTTTGTAATCGTTGCGGAGTGAAGAGCTTGCCGAATTTCTTCCGTGGTTAAGTAGACATGCAAGCGGAAGTACCCACCCAAGCCAAGTTTTTTTGACCTCGGCACGTATATTTCAACGCCGTCGTCTGTCACGTGGAAAGCACTTGCGTCTAAAGTGCTGTCTGTAAGGGTGTGATACCCAACGACATTTCTGCCGTACCCGTTAGCTACTATTTTCACCTGCATGCCCCCCCAGGTCACTCATGCCAATGCTCCAGAATGCATGGTGCGAAAGGATGGCGCAAGCGCTTGCCCAAAGCCAAATTGCATGAGGCATGAGGCATGAGGCATGAGCAAAAGCGAAAACCCAGCCAGTTCGAAAGAGCTATCACGCACGGGTTAGCGTCACCGTGGCGCAAACTGATTACTCCCTTCACTTGGTCATATCTCGCGTGAGTTTTTTGAGCCAGAAAAGCGAACGTCGTTGAAAAGGGCAAGCTGCCAAATCCTGATGCACCACAACTCTGCGACCGCACTGGTCTCTCTTTTTCGTTCACCGGCCCAGCGTTTTCGGCCTAGTCCCAGTATCCCTGCTTTGGCGGCGGATCGCCTTCTGGGTCGAAGAACTCGTCGTCCTGTGGAAACAGGTTCTCCGACCTGAGATTTGCTGCAAGGGTCTCGGGTTCGTTTTGCGCCTCGAGGTGCGCCAATCGAGCTTTAGACCATTCGATCATACGCTGATATTCTGCCAGGGTGTCCCCTCCCGCTTTCGAAGCGCTTTCAATAACAGACTTGAGCTGCGCCGCCTCCTGTTGGTAATCCGCCAGATCGGCAAGAAACTTGATGCGCTTGGCTTCACGTTCCTCTCGCTTTTTGTGCAACTCGCGTCTATGCGCCAGATGCCTCCGGCGTCGTTCTTCCTTTTCACGCTCTTCGCGCCGCGCCTTGTCAAAGGCCAAATGATAAAGAATTCCGTCCGCAATGCCGTCGACCATTGTCTCAAACGATTGGTGCTTTCCATCGGACCATTTTTTCCGGGCCCCATCTGCCCAGTTATTGATCTCGAAGGTGAGTTTTCCAGAATAGTGGTAATCGAATTCCGGCCAGAATTTTTCCGGGAACAGCCATTGGCCTCTTTTACTGGCCATCGCCCGTTTCCGTTCGTAGTCTTGCTCTTTTTTTAGTTCAGCAGGTGAGGGCTCATGTTTCACCCTTTGCCTGCCTTCGCTAATTTCCAACGATATATCTTCGGGCGGAATACTGGCTTTTAAGCCGCGCTCCCCTTGGGTTAAGGAAATTCCGCGATGCTCCAGCGCGATAGCGAGATGATGAAGGAATGCAATGACGCGAGGCCTTGCGTCGCGGTGAATGCGTATTCCTGTTACGGCGACTTCGCCGTGTCGATCAGGCTGAGTTGCTTTGAGTTCGAGCACAAGGCCGGAGATTGAAATATGGGGTCGTCTAACTGGTTGGAACGCAGTTACCGACGCTGCGCCGGCCATATCTTCCCGGGGTTTCACGGCAGGGTTAGATGCCGCAGCAGGCTTAATCTTGACCTTCTCCACGGCCTTTTGAGCCGCTTCAATAGCGAAAGCGACATAAGGGTTTATTTGCTGCTTGGCTCCCCCGATATGGACAATGTGTAGTGACGGATTATCGAGTTTCCAAAGAGGAGTTTTAGTCGCTGGTTGTCCTGCCTCAATCTTTGCCCAATACCCGCGTCCGGGCACAGCAATGTGGTAGCGAGCGCAGGTTTTTGCTAAGCCGCGATCAGAAATTTCCAGTTGCTCTGCGAGTTTTGAAATAGGCGTGGACCACACCAAGTCATAGAGTTCCTGTCGTGTGAAGGTACGTTTCATTAGAAAATACCGGGTTCGATTCTCGACGTGGGCCTCAGACTACTCAGGCTCGTGTAAACAGCAACCACGTCTATTCGTCCTAGCCATGAAGGAAAGGGCTATAAACCGATAGCGACACCGTCACCTTTGAAGAAACGCAGCGGGGCCGTTTGAAGAAATATCAAAAGATATCCGTCGGAACAGAACAGCGCGCGAGAGCGCTAGACAGCTTGGCATTGCCGAAAGATGTCAGTGATGGCTCATGTAGAATAATGGTGAAGCAGAGAGGGGACTTCCAATGCCGAATAATCCGGCAATCACGGATTAGTGAGCGCCCTCCTACCGACCCGAAAAAGGTGGGCAGAAAGGTGGATTGAGACAGGCAATTAAAAGCCATCAGCTTGAAATAACTAATCTTTTCTATGGAAAATGGTGCCCGGAGGCGGATTTGAACCACCGACACGCGGATTTTCAATCCGCTGCTCTACCAACTGAGCTATCCGGGCACTTCAGGTCCTTGAAGAACCTCCGCTTTTGGCGGGCGGGGCCGTTTGGTGCCCCGAAAGTGAGCGGGGTTATAACATCTTGTTCGGACATGGCAAGCGCCATAGCGAAGTTTTTTGACAGTTTTTTCACGGCGCCTGTGGATGGCTGGAATACGTGCGCTGTGAAGGCCTTATCGTGGCTGGAAACGCGCTATCGGCAATCCGCCAGACCTGATCGACATCAGTCAGGTGGCGGGTTCAGGCGCTGCTGATCCGGGCGAGCGGCGGTTGGGCGGCTTGGGGCAATTATGCCCCTTCCCTGCGCCGTGCGGCAAGTCCAAGCGCAAAAGGCACCACAGCCACCAGAGCCGCCATGACGGGTGAGGACGCGAAGATGCGGCTGGCAAGCGAGGTAACGGCAACGGAGCGCACAACCATCATCAGGCGCGAATTCTCGTGGTCTTTCTCGTGCCTGAGATCTGCGGGTTTGTGGCGGGTTGGATGGGACGCCGATTCCAGCTTTTTCACATCGCGGCGCAGCTTTTCCAACTGTTTGCGGAGTTCGTCCAGTTCCGCGCGTATCGACTGGTCCACCGTAGCGGAAGCACGCGCCTCTTGGACAGTGGGCTTCTCTGCCTCTTTCTCCGCAGCTTCTTCATCAAGTTCAGCCAAGTGGTCGTCAAGGTCCGATGGTTTGTCGAAACCATGGGATCGCAGCGATGTCTTCATTGCAGTCTCCTGAAGTGTCCTGAATTGCGGCACCGGGCGCGCATCGCCCGTTCACGCCTTCTCAACGCCCCAGCCGGGCAAAGGATGCACATAAAGCGACGGTATCGGCACGATAGGCCGATAAAAAAACAGGCCCCGAAGGGCCTGTTCATTGGTGTGTCTTGAAGGCTTATGCCGCTTTCGCGGTGCTGCCATAGGGATCGAAGCGACCGTAGAAGGTCTCGCCCTTGGCCGCCATGTCCTTCAGAAGCGGCGTCGGCTTGAAGCGTGGGCCATAGGTCTCGCTCAGCTTCTCGGCCAGCGCCACGAAGGTCTTCACGCCCATGCCGTCGATATAGGAGAGGGCGCCGCCGGTGTAGGGCGCAAAGCCGAAACCGAGGATGGAGCCGACATCGGCCTCACGCGGGTCGGTGACGATGCCTTCTTCCACGGTGCGGGCGGCTTCCAGCGCCACGGTGACCAGAAAGCGCTGTTTCAGCACTTCCATATCCACATCCTCCGGCTTCTGCTGAGGATAGAGATCCTTCAGGCCGGGCCAGAGGGACTTCTTGGCAGGCTTTGGCGGGTAGTCGTAAAAGCCCTTGGCGTTCTTGCGGCCAAAACGGCCCTCGCCTTCCACCAGCTTCTTCACCAGTTCCATATGGCGCGGATCGACAGCCTTTTCACCGAGATCGGCAACCGTTGCTTTCAGGATCTTGTAGGAAAGATCGATTGCCACTTCGTCGTTCAGCGCCAGCGGGCCGACCGGCATGCCGGCGAATTTCGCGGCATTCTCGATCATGGCGGGCGGCACGCCCTCGATCAGCATGTCGTAGCTTTCCGCCATGTAACGCAGCACGCAACGATTGACGAAGAAGCCGCGCGTATCGTTGACGACAATCGGCGTCTTCCTGATCTTGGCCACATAATCCAGCGCGACGGCCAGCGCCTTATCGCCCGTTTCCTTGCCGAGGATGACTTCCGTCAGCATCATCTTCTCGACCGGCGAGAAGAAGTGGATGCCGATGAAATCCACCGGGCGCTTGGAGTTCTTCGCAAGCCCGGTGATCGGCAAGGTGGAGGTGTTGGAGGCGAAAATTGCGCCTTGCGGCAACACGGCTTCCACGGCCTCGATGACGGCCTTTTTCACGTCGCGGTCTTCGAAGACGGCCTCGATGACGAGATCGGCGTCGGAGAGCGCCGCGTAATCCGCTGTCGGGGTTACGAGGTCGAGCAAGGTTTTGCCTTCATCCTGCGTCAGCCTGCCCTTGCCAATGGCGGCCTTGACGCTTTCCTCGCAATGGCCCTTGCCCTTGTCGGCGGCTTCCTGATCGCGGTCCACCAGCGTGACGGGGATACCGGCTGCGGCAGTGACATAAGCAACGGCGGCGCCCATGAAGCCCGCGCCGACGACGCCGACCTTTCTGAACTCCGTCTTCGGCTGACCGGCCGGGCGGCGCGCGCCCTTGCCCAGTTCCTGCATGGAAACGAACAGCGAGCGGATCATGCCGAAGGCTTCCTTCGAGCGAAGGATTTCGGTGAAATAACGCTGCTCCACCTTCAACGCCGTATCGAACGGCAATTGCAGACCCTCATAGACGCATTTCAGGATAGCAAGTGCTGCCGGATAGTTGCCGGCGCTTTCACGGCGCAGGATCGCCGGAGCGGCCGGCCAGAGCTGGGCAGCGGCCGGCGTCCAGATGCCGCCGCCGGGGGCCTTGAAGCCTTTTTCATCCCAGGGGGCAACCGGCTTCAGGCCGTCCTTGATCATTTGCTTGGCAGCGGAAATGAGCTGATCCGGATCCACCACCTGATGAACCAGCCCCATGGCCTTGGCGCGCGCACCGGTCAGCGACTGACCGGTGGTCATCATCTGCAAGGCGGATTGCGCATCGGTCAGGCGCGGCACGCGCTGGGTGCCGCCGGCACCAGGGAAGATGCCGACCTTGACTTCAGGAAGGGCTATCTTGAGGCTCTTGGCATTCGACGCGACGCGACCGTGGCAGGCAAGCGACAGCTCGAAAGCGCCGCCCATGCAGGTGCCGTTGATGGCTGAGACCCAGGGCTTGCCGTTGGTCTCCAGCTTGCGGAACAAGCCGGTCATGCGGCCGACCAGTTCGAACAGCTTGGCGGCTGCCTGATCCGGGTCCTTCGCCTTCTCGTCATTGTAGAAGGAGAACATCGACTTGATCATCGAAAGATCGGCACCGCCGGAAAACGTGCTCTTGCCGGAGGTGAAGACAGCACCCTTGACGCCAGCGTCGGCGACAGTTGCGTCAACGATGGCGTTCAGTTCGTCCATCACCTCGGAAGTGAAGACATTCATGGACTTCTCCGGCATGTCCCAGGTGATAAGGGCAATGCCGTCTGCGTCCGTCTCGATGGTGAAATTGGTATAAGTGCTCATTTTGGGATTCCTCTTCCCTGAATTTCGTTTCGCCGAACTTCCCGATCCCTCATTCCCGTGCCTGTCACAGGAACCCAGTCAGCCCAAGTCTTTGGGCTGGAAGACTCTCGCGCGCCGCAGACGCGGCGCTGCTGGAATCCCTGTGACGAGCACAGGGTGAGGAGCCTGGGGTTAGCCCTCCGTAACTCAAACCCGCTCGATAACGGTCGCTGTTCCCATGCCCGCGCCGATGCAGAGCGTGACGAGCGCGGTGTTCAGATCGCGCCGCTCCAACTCGTCAAGCACCGTGCCGAGGATCATCGCTCCTGTCGCACCCAGCGGATGGCCCATGGCGATTGCGCCGCCATTGACGTTCATCCTTTCGTGGCTGATGTCGAAAGCCTGCATGTAACGCAGCACGACGGCGGCGAAGGCCTCGTTGAGTTCGAAAAGATCGATATCGGCAAGCGACATCCCGGTCTTTTTCAGAAGCTTCTCGGTCACATCCACCGGGCCGGTCAGCATCAGCGCCGGATCGGAACCGATATTGGCGAAAGCCCTGATGCGGGCACGCGGTTTCATGCCCATAGCCTCGCCGCCCGCCTTGGAACCAACCAGAACGGCGGCCGCGCCATCGACGATACCGGACGAATTGCCCGCATGGTGCACGTAGTTGATACGCTCCACTTCCGGGTGCGCCATGATGCCAACGGCTTCGAAGCCGCCCATTTCACCCGGCATCTGGAAGGATGGGTTGAGGGAAGCCAGCGCCTGCATGTCCGTACCGGGGCGCATATGTTCGTCGCGGTCGAGGATCGTCAGGCCGTTGCGGTCCTTCACGGGGATAACGGACTTGCTGAAATAGCCCTTTTCCCAGGCATGCGCGGCGCGCTTCTGGCTTTCGACAGCATAGGCGTCGACATCGTCACGGGAAAAACCGTATTTGGTGGCGATGAGATCTGCCGACACGCCCTGCGGCATGAAGAAGGCGGGGAAGTTGACCGAAGGGTCCATGTACCAGGCGCCACCAGACATGCCCATGCCGACGCGCGACATGCTTTCCACGCCGCCGGCTATGACGATATCGTCGGAGCCTGCCTTGACCTTGCCGGCCGCGAAGTTGATGGCATCGAGACCTGAAGCGCAGAAGCGCGAAATCTGCATTCCCGGTGCCTTGTTGGAATAACCGGCCTCGAAGGCGGCGGCTTTCGGGATGACTGCACCGGCATCCATGACGGGATCGACACAGCCCATGATGATGTCATCGACAGCAGACGTATCGAGCCCGTTGCGGTCGCGGATGGCTTCCAGCGTCTTGGCGGCAAGGCGAACGGAGGGCACCTCATGCAGGCTGCCATCCTTCTTGCCGCGTCCGCGCGGGGTGCGGACATGGTCATAAATGTAAACGTCGGTCATTAACTCTCTCCCTCGGCGCGTGACACGCCCTGTCAGAATGCTTCCGCAGCCAGTTCCATCATGGTGTCCGCGCCGGTTTCGATGCGAGCCTTGCGTAGCGCCGTTTCCGGCATGATGCGCTCCATATAAAACTTCGCCGTGACAAGCTTGGTCTTGAGGAAATCCTCGTCCGAAGTGCTACCTGCCGCAAGGGCTTCGCTCGCCGCCTTCGCCATGCGGGCCTGCATGTAACCCAGCACCACGATACCGAAGAGGTGCATGTAATCGGTCGAACCTGCACCGGCATTGTCTGGCTTGGCCATGGCGTTCTGCATGAACCACATGGTTGCGGCCTGCAGGTCGTTCAAGCCCTTCTTCAGGCCCTTGGTGTAGAGGCTAAGCTTTTCGTCAGCGCGGTTTTCCTCGCAGAAATCGCCGATTTCCTTGAACAGCGCCATGACGGCACGGCCGCCATTCATGCCGAGCTTGCGGCCGACCAGATCGAGCGCCTGAATGCCGTTCGCACCCTCATAGATCATGGTGATGCGGGCATCGCGGACATATTGGCTCATGCCATGTTCCTCGATATAGCCGTGACCGCCGAAGACCTGCTGCGCCATCACGGCATGGTCGAAGCCCTTGTCGGTCAGCACGCCTTTCAGGATCGGCGTGACGAGACCGAGCAGGTCATCTGCCGTCTGACGCTCTTTCTCATCGGTCGACCGATGGGCGATATCGGATTGCAGCGCGGTCCACAGAAGGAAGGCGCGACCAGCCTCGTTATAGGCCTTGATAGTCATCAGCGTACGGCGGATATCCGGGTGCACGATGATCGGATCGGCCTTTTTATCGGGGAATTTCGCACCGGAAAGTGAACGGCCCTGAATGCGCTCGCGGGCATATTCGACCGCATTCTGATAGGCGATCTCACCCACGGACAGGCCCTGAAGGCCGACGCCGAGGCGGGCTTCGTTCATCATCACGAACATGGCAGAGAGACCCTTGTTCTCCGCACCCAAGAGATACCCCGTCGCATCGTCATAGTTCATGACGCAGGTGGCGTTGCCGTGGATGCCCATCTTGTGTTCGATCGCGCCGCAGGTGACGCCGTTGCGCTCGCCGAGCGAACCGTCCTCCTTCACGAGGAATTTCGGCACGATGAACAGCGAAATACCCTTGGTGCCTTCCGGCGCGCCCTCGATGCGGGCAATCACCAGATGGACGATATTGTCAGTCATGGAATGTTCGCCGGCCGAAATGAAGATCTTCTGGCCGGAAATCTTGTAGCTGCCGTCGCCCTGCGGAACTGCTTTTGTGCGCAGCAGGCCGAGATCGGTGCCGCAATGGGGTTCCGTCAGGTTCATGGTGCCGGACCATGTTCCCTCGACCATCTTCGGCAGATAGGTTTCTTTCTGCTCCTGCGTGCCATGGACGAGGACGGCAGCGATGGCGCCCTGCGTCAGGCCGGGATACATCATCAGCGACAGGTTGGCGGACGACATATACTCGCCAATCGCCGCATGCAGCGTATAGGGCAGGCCCTGTCCGCCGAATTCCGGCGGTACGGCGAGGCCGATCCAGCCGCCTTCACAATAGGCGTCGTAAGCCTCCTTGAAACCATCAGGAACGGAAACCGAACCATCATCTGCACGCTTGCAGCCCTGTTGATCGCCAGACAGGTTCAGCGGGAAAAGCCGCTCCTCGGCAAGTTTCGCCGCCTCGCCGGTAATAGCCTCGATCATGTCAGGGGTTGCATCCTCGAAGCCGGGCAGGTTGTTATACCGCTCGAGGCCAAGAACGTCGTTCAGAATAAAAAGCGTGTCTTTAACTGGGGCCTTGTAAACAGGCATTACCGATGTTCCTCCGCATCGTGAAAGCCGGAGCCGATCCGGCCGATATGGGATGACAATATTTGACGTGCGCGTAAACGTCAAATAAATTCCGGTCGAATGTCATGGCCCTTTTTCCGCGCAATGCTTGGCCAGCCCCACGCGAAAGCGTTACGCGCCGCAAAAGTTAAAAAATTCCAACCATAGTTAACCACTTCTTTACCACGTTTCGTGAATTCTCCGACACGAGGTAACTGCTTCGTCAATCGAAGCATTTTCCTCCATGGGGGCAAATACCGGCTCTAGAATTGCTGCATGTTGTGCGACGGCATTATCAGGCGGGTAGCCGTTGCAACAAACACCGGGCACGCCGGACGGAAGCGAAGCGAGCGAGAAGATGAACGGATTGCGATCGAAAAACCAAAGCCCGAGCGACAGGTCGTCTCTTGATGCTCTCAATCGCACCATTGAAGGCCTTGAAGCCCGCATCGAAGGGCTGATGAGCCAGAAATTTCCGCGCGACCACCGCGCCACGACAGCTGAGCCGAAAAACGAGGCCCATGCCGCGCCGCGCGAGCCACGCGCCACCGTCACCCCGCCGCAACTCGACCCGGTCAACGAAATCCGCCAGCGCCAGCGCCTGCTTGAGGCAAGCTTCCAGCGCCCGCAGGAGCCCGTTGCGCGCCCGGAACGAACCATTACCAGACCGCTTGCGCCTGAATACCGGCCGAACGACGTGCAGAACGCGGCGGCCAACCCCGCACCGCGCGCGCGCTCCATCCCGCCCTATCAGGAGCAGCAGCGAAACGACGCAGCCTTGCAGGAGATCGCGCAAGCGCTCGTCAACCTGCGGCATGAGCTGAAGCACGATATCTCGGAGGGCGTGGCGCGCGAAGCGCAAGGGCTGCGAGCCGAAATCCGAAACATTCGCGCGATCGCGGAAGACCAGCAGTTCATCGGCGACCTGCGCGACGATATTGCAAGGCTTGCCGGCAGCATCGACCAGCTCGGCAATCTGGCCTCTCCCGATGCCTACGGGCTGCGCAATGAATTCGATGACCTGCGCCTCACCATCGATCAGCTTGCGCGTGAAGACAGCGTACATCGGATCGAAAGCCGCTGGAACACCGTGGAAGACACGTTGCGCGGCTTCGACACGGCCTCGCTGCAGGATGAAATCGTCTCGCTCGCCTATCGTCTCGACGACATCAAGACCCAGCTCGGCGGCATGAGCAACAATCCCGCCGTGCGCGTGCTTGAGGAAAAGCTGATCACCATCGCAAGCGCGGTGGAGCAGCTCGGCAAGCATATGCAGCCGAACGAGGCTGCCTTTACCGAACAGTTTTCCGGTCTGGACCAGCGACTGGATGAAATCAGCCGCGCCATTGCCGCTACTGGCGCCCGCTCCAACAATGCACAGGCCACCGACAACGCACTGGCACAGCGGCTGGAAACCCGCCTGAACGGCCTTGCCGAACAGCTCGGTGATATCAATCGTATTGCCGCCGCAAAGCCCGATCCTGCTGTGGATCTCACCGCCCGTCTTGAAACGCTGGCCGCCAAGATCGACGAATTGAGCACGGCGCGCGACGCGGCACAGCTGCACGAGCGGCTGGACCAGCTTTCCCTGCTTCTGGAGCGTTCGCAGCGCCCCTCACAGCAGGCGGAACTGACATCGTTCCTCAGCGACATTTCCCGCAAGATCGACGCGCTGGATCACGGCACCGTCAATGACGGCCTGGCGGAACGGCTCGACACGCTTTCTCGGCGCATCGAAGACCTTGACTATCGCTACAGCCAGCCGCAGCCCGTTGCTGGTTTCAACGAAGGCACTTTTTCGCGCCTGGAAGAACGGCTTGGCGATATCGCGGCCCGTCTGGACGAGACCGCCCATGCCGCACCCGCCGACAGCGGCGCTTTGCTCAGCCTCGAAAATCAGATCGCCCATCTCTCCTCGTTAATAAGCCAGCCGGGTCATCACCAGCCGGCGGGCATGTCGCCGGAACTCGATGCCCGCATGTCGGCGATCGAGGACTACATGGCGTCCAACGATGAATATATCATCGAAGCGGCTCGACAGGCGGCCGAGGCCGTTCTGGACGCCTTTACGCGCAACAATGTCTCCTCCGGCGCAAACCTCGCCGATATGACGATGCTGACCGATCTTGCCACCGATCTTCGCAGCCTCGAGGCGCTGAGCCGCAACACGGAAGAACGCACGCACCGCACCTTCGAGGCGCTGCACGAAACGCTGGTGCAGATTGCCGGTCGACTGGACAGCCTTGATAATCGCGCTCCCGCTCCCGCCTATCGCGAAGAGGCAGCGCCACGCAACGTCGCGCAGCATATGATTACGCCCGCCCGCGAAGACGTGGCCATGCCGGCCGCCATCTTCCCGCAAGAGGGCTACATCACCGAAGAACAGCTTATTCTCGAAGACACGCGCGATGCCGGCGAAAACGGCGCGGATGCGATGGCAATCGTGCCGCCCGCCGCTGCAAAACCCGCAAAAGCAGAGAAAAAGAGCCTGCTTGCCGGCCTGACCAAGCGTTTCAAAACCGGCACGGCGAAGACCGCCAAATCGGCAGAAGAACCCGTATCGGCAACCACCACCCGCACGCAGGTGGAACCCGCCCCCTCGCTCGATCCAATCGACGTGCTGCCCGCGGGCCAGGAGAACGAACTTCTGGAGCCCGGCTCGGGCGCGCCTGATATCAAGAAAATACTGGAACGGGTGCGCGCCAGCCAGGTCGCTTCCGCCGGCAAGGCGGCGGACGCAGAAGGCCGCACGGATTTCATCGCCGCCGCCCGTCGCGCAGCGCAGGCTGCCGCCATGGAAACCTCCCCGGAGAAGCTTGAAACCGGCAAGAAAAATCGCAAGCCCGACGCTTCGGCGCTTTCACGTTATCGTCGCCCGCTGCTGCTCGGCATCGGCGCCATTCTTCTTGCGATGATGGCCATGCCGCTCGTCAAGACGATGATGGGCGGCGCGGAAGCCCCGGCACCGGTCATCGAAGAGAAGATGGGCGATGCCCCGGTCTCCGCACTTCCCGAGACCGGCGACAAGGCCGTGACCATTCCGTCCGAACTGGCTATCGATCCGCAGGAGGCGGCATCCGCCGACAGCATCGAAAACGCAGCACCGTCGGAAAACACCATCGATCCGCGTACCATTGGCGGCGCGCCGCTTGCCAACGAACCGCCTGTTGCCGATGCGCCCGCTGTGGATGCGGCGACGTCAGGCACTGTCGCACAGAGTGAGCCGCAGGCACCGGTGCAGGCCGCTACCACGGCTGCTGCCGCCCAGGGCGCGATTGCGGTTCCCGCCGGTATCGAGCCAGCATCGCTGGCGGAAGCCGCAGCGAAAGGGGACACGCAGGCGCTTTACGAGATCGCAGCACGCTACACCGAAGGTCGCGGCCTTGCCGCCGATCGCGCGGAAGCCGCCAAATGGTACAAGCTGGCTGCGGATCGCGGCCTTGCTCCCGCACAATATCGTCTCGCCAACCTTTACGAGAAGGCGAATGGCGTCGAGCGCAACCTTTCCGAAGCGAAGCGCTATTACACGCTGGCAGCCGAACAGGGCAATGCAGGCGCCATGCACAATCTCGCCGTCCTGCTCGCCTCCGATGCGGCCGGCCAGCCGGATTTCACCACCGCCGCGCAATGGTTCATCAAGGCTTCCGAACTCGGCGTCCGCGACAGCCAGTTCAACCTTGCCATTCTCTACGCGCGCGGAAGCGGCGTGAAGCAGGATATCGAGGAATCCTACAAGTGGTTCTCCATTGCAGCCAAGGATGGCGACACGGACGCTGCCCAGAAGCGTGACGAGGTTGCGGGAGCGATGAACCCGCAGCAGCTTCAGAGCGCACGTGCGAAAGCCGACGCGTGGAAGGTCAAGCCGCTTTCGGAAGACGCCAACAGTGTCAACCCGCCCGAGGAATGGGCTGGCAAGGACGGCGTGAAGACTGCCTCCGTGGACATGGAAAAGGCTATCCGCAACATTCAGGCAATCCTGAACAAGAACGGTTTCGATGCCGGCCAGCCCGACGGCAAGCTTGGCAAGAACACGGTTACCGCCATCAAGGATTTCCAGAAATCCGTTGGCCAGACACCCGACGGGCGCATCACCAACGAGCTGGTCACAGCGCTGCTCGCCCGCAACAAATAACCGTTTCGCAACGGATGAGGCGGCCTTCCCGGCCGCTTCCCTACAGTTTGGCGCCGGAATGTGGCGCTGCTCCCACGCCTGATCGCTATCTTTCCAAATTATCAACGTATTTACCGTTGAATGTTGACACGTCGGACCCTCGCGGGCATGACGGATGAAGGCTGGGCATGCCCGGTCTTTTCAGACAGAAAATGTAAATCGCGGCGCGGCCCCACACCCGGACAAGCCCTGCCGCCCGGAACCATTTGCCCGAGGTCCGAGCCGTGACTGTCTATCTGCCGATTGCAGAACTGTCGGTGAACATTTTCATCATTCTCGGCATGGGCGCGGCCGTCGGTTTTCTTTCCGGCATGTTCGGCGTGGGGGGCGGTTTTCTCATCACCCCCTTGTTGATTTTTTACAATATTCCGCCCGTAGTGGCTGTGGCGACGGGCGCAAACCAGGTGGTGGCCTCTTCCGTCTCCGGCTCGATCACGCACTTCCGGCGCGGAACGCTGGATGTGAAGCTTGGGAGCGTCCTGCTGGTCGGCGGTCTTGTGGGCGCTACGGTGGGCGTGTGGATATTCTCCTTCCTGCGCAGCATCGGCCAGCTCGATCTCATCGTTTCGCTGCTTTATGTCATCCTGCTTGGCACTGTCGGCACCTTGATGCTGAAGGAGAGCATTTCCGCCCTGCGCCGTGCTGCCCGTAATGAGACGGTGACGCTGCGCCGCCCCGGCCATCACAACTGGGTTCACCGCCTGCCGCTGAAAATGCGGTTCAAGAAGTCGAAGATCTATCTCAGCATCATTCCCGTCGTCACGCTGGGTTTCGGTATCGGCATCCTGACCTCGATCATGGGTGTCGGCGGCGGCTTCATCATGGTGCCGGCCATGATTTATCTTCTGCGTATTCCGACCAACGTCGTTGTCGGGACCTCGCTGTTCCAGATCATTTTCGTTACCGCCTATACGACCATCGTTCAGGCCGCGACGAACTATTCCGTCGATGTGGTGCTGGCCTTCATCCTGATGGTCGCGGGCGTCATCGGCGCGCAATATGGCGTGCGCGTCGGGCAGAAACTGCGCGGCGAACAACTGCGCGCGCTTTTGGCGCTTCTGGTGCTTGCAGTCGCCCTTCGCCTTGCCGTGGCACTGGTTGTTCGCCCCGAAGACCTGTTCTCGGTCGCCGTCGGAGGGTTAGGTTATTGACCCACCGCCTGCTGCTTTGCGCCTTTCTGCTTATCGGTTCCTGCCTTGCCTTTACCGCTTCGGCGCAGACACCGCCGCTTGCCCTGCCTCCCGGCACACAGCAGCGGTCCTTGCAGGAAAATATCGAAATCGGCGCATCGACGACGGAGATTCCGATCACCTCCGATTTTCGCGGGGCGGATTTCACGCTTTTCGGCGCCCTTAACAACACCGACCAGTTGCTGCTCGCTATCGGCCAATATGATATCGTTGTTACCCTCGAAGGCCCCAGCGACTACATGACCGTGCGCAAGAAGGAGCGCGTGGCCGGTATCTGGATCAATACCAGCGCCATCACCTTCACGCCGCTGCCGGAATCCTATTCCATGGCCAGCACGCGCGATATCAGCGCCGTCGCTTCGCCTGGCACCTTGCGGGCAATGGGGCTGGGTGTCGAACATCTGTCGCTCAAAAGTGCGGTGTTTTCCGGCGTGCCCGACAATGTCTTCGATTTTCAGGAGGCCTATCGGCGCCTGCGGCTTTCAAGCGGCATCTATCGCAACGACACGACCGGCGTGCGGCTTGAACGCACCGGCCTGTTCTGGGCAACCCTGCGCCTGCCCGCCAACGTCCCGAACGGCGTGCATACGGCCCGTGCCTATCTCTTCAAGAGCGGCAATTTCATCGCCCAGCGCGAGCTGAAACTGCGCGTCGTCAAGACCGGCATGGAACAGGCAATCACCGATGCCGCGCATCAGACACCGCTTGCCTATGGCGCGCTGTGCGTTCTCCTCGCCGTCGTCACGGGCTGGAGTGCCAGTATTATTTTCCGCAAGGACTGAGTGTTTTTCATTCCCGTAAAAGAGCGCGTCTTTCGCCTTCGGCGTAAAAGATAGCGTTCGCTTCCTTCAATGGTTTGCGGTAAAATTCAAGACGTTACAACCACGTATGCAGCTTATGGCGGCAAGTGCGGTTGTGACCGGGATGAAAAGGAGAAATGTCATGTTCAAGCACATTCTCATTCCCACCGATGGCTCGCCGCTGGCGCAGATCGCAATCGACCAAGGGTTCGCTCTCGCCAGAGAGGCAGGCGCAAAGGTGACCGTCGTGACGGTGTCCGAACCCTTTCACGTGATTGCCAGCGATGTCGAGGACATTGCCGCCATTGCCGAAGAGGAATTCCACCGTTGCGAGGAGGCGGAGCATTTTCTGAGAGATACGCAGGCGCACGCCGCATCGATGGGGCTGGATTGCGAAGCCCTGCTGGCGCGGGCGGGACGGCCGGATGAGGCGATTGTCGAAATCGCCAACAGGACCGGCTGCGACCTCATCGCCATGGCTTCGCACCGGCGCAGAAGCTTCGTCGAGATGCTTGTCGGCAGCGTTACGGCCAAGGTGCTGAAAAACTCGAAGATACCGGTGCTGGTATATCGCCAATAGACGGGCGGAGCGATGCGCTCAGCCGAGCAGATTTGAAAACCGTACCGAATAGATGCGGTCCCGCCCCATCAGATGCGCGACGAGTGCAGCGTGGTCAAAGAGACCGCGCATGGCCTTGTGCCGCAAATCCAGTCCGCCGCTCATCACCCCGAAGGCCGGCATCAACAGGCGGGAACCATCGGTGGCGAAACAGGGGCGCCGCACCGTTTTTTCGCGACGGCGAACAGTGGCGGAGGGATGCAGATGGCCTGCGATTTCACCCGCGGCATCTCCTACCTTAGGCTCGTGGCGGAAAACGAGATTGCCATAAAACATCTCATCTACCGAAGACCCCGGCAGATCGACCGTACCATCCGGATCGTGATTGCCGTTGATCCATATCCAGTCACGGCCACGGGCCATCTCGCGGATCAGTTCGCGCAGCATAAGCGGCAGATGCTCGGACCCGACCCGATCGTGGAAATTGTCGCCCAGGCTGACGACGATCTTCGGATCGTAACGGCTGACAAGGGAAGACAGGATTTTGAGGGTAGCGATCGTGTCGTAAGGCGGCAGCATGCGCCCGCGCCGGGCAAAGGCCGCACCTTTTTCCAGATGCAGGTCCGAGACAACCAGCAGCGACAGATCGGGCAGGTAAAGCCCACCCAACGGGTCACACCAGGCGGCGACGCCGTTGATGGCAGTTTCGCTGCCAAGGCATTCGAAGCCATTGGAAAACCTGTCGCTCAATGTCAGTCGGCTCAGCACTTTTGTGGTCGTTCCTTCATTCCAGTTTGATGCTTCAGGACATGGCTTCGGCGATAAGCTCGTCTGCGGCCTCTGCCAGCACCTGATCCATCGCCTCGCCCGCCACCGTCTCGCGGCCTATTTCCAGCATGACAGGAACGGCAAGCGGCGAGACGTGCTCCAGTGCACGATGGGTGGTGTGACCCTTGATTCGCTTCAGCATATCGCCAAGACGGCCAATGTCCAAAAGTCCCGCCGCCGCATCACGTCTGGTTGCCTCCAGCAGAATATGATCCGGCTCATGGCTGCGAAGAACGTCATAAATAAGATCGGCGGAGACCGTGACCTGACGGCCCGTCTTTTCCTTTCCGGGATGGCGGCGTTCGATGAGGCCGGAAATGACGGCACAGTTGCGGAAGGTGCGCTTCAGCATGAAGGATTCGTCCAGCCACGCCTCCAAGTCGTCGCCCAGCATGTCCTCGTCGAGAAGTTCCGCCAACGACAGGCGGCGGGATTTGAGCCGCCTGCCAATATCCTCCATGGCCCAGATGGCGAGCGAATAATCGGTAGCAACGAAGCCCATGGGCTTTGCGCCCGCCCGTTCCAGCCGCCGTGTCAGAAGCATGCCGAGGGTCTGGTGGGCCAGACGGCCTTCAAAAGGATACATGACCATGAAGAAGCGTTTGCGGAAGGGAAATGTCTCGACCAGCAGCTCGTCGCGCTTGGGAATGATCGATTTTTCCTTCTGGATTGCCAGCCAGTCGCGCACCTGATCCGGCAGCGACTGCCAGCGGGCGGGATCTGACAGCATGGAGCGCACCTGGTCCGCAAGGTAGGTGGAAAGCGGAAACTTGCCGCCGGCATAGGAGGGTATCTTCGGGTCCATCGAAAAGGCCTGCGACACCAGGCATTCATTCTCCCGGATGCCTTCGAAGCGCAGAACCTTGCCGGCAAACAGGAAGGTATCGCCCTGCACCAGCTGCTCGAGGAAATATTCCTCGACCTTGCCGAGCGACATGCCGCCGCGTCCGACCGAGCCCTTGGCATTGCGCTTGACCATGCGGACATTGAGTTCCGCAGCCTCGACGATGGTGCCGAGGTTGAGGCGATATTGCTGCGCGACCGCCGGATTGGAGACACGCCAGCGGCCGTCCTTCATCTGGCGGATGCGGGCGTAACGTTCATAGGTGCGCAGTGCGTATCCACCGGTAGCGGTAAAATCCACAACGCGGTCGAAGGTAGAACGCGGTAGATCGGCATAGGGTGAAGCGCTGGTCACTTCACGATAGAGATCATCCGCATCGAAAGGTTCGGCGCAGGCCATACCGAGCACATGCTGGGCAAGAACATCCAGTGCGCCTTGCGCGATGGGGGGCGTATCCTGCGCGCCGATATAGTTCGCATCGAGTGCGGCCCGGCACTCCATCACCTCGAAACGGTTGGCGGGAACGAGGATTGCCTTAGACGGCTCATCCATGCGGTGATTGGCGCGGCCGATGCGCTGGGCAAGGCGGCTCGCCCCCTTTGGCGCGCCGACATGCACGACGAGATCGACATCGCCCCAGTCTATGCCAAGATCGAGCGTGGAGGTGGCGACGACGGCGCGCAATTTGTTTTCAGCCATCGCGGCCTCCACCCGGCGGCGCTGTCCGGCATCCAGCGAACCGTGATGCAAGGCGATCGGAAGATTATCGTCGTTTACATTCCAGAGTTCCTGAAAAATCCGTTCCGCCTGCGAACGGGTGTTAACGAAGATGAGCGTCGTCTGGTGCGCCTTCAGAGCGGGATACAAATCCTTCATGGCGTAGCGCGCGGAATGGCCGGACCATGGAATACGCTCCTCCGTCTGCAGAATGGCGATGTTTGGCTTGGCTCCGCCTTCCACTGTTATAAGACCTGCGGGCGGTTCTCCCTGCCCCTGCGGTGCCAGGTAACGGCGTAAATCCATCGGCTCCGCCACCGTGGCGGAAAGGCCAATGAAGCGGACATGCGGCGCGTGCCTGCGCACCCGCGCGAGCGCAAGCGACAGCAGATGGCCACGCTTGGAGGTGACGAGCGAGTGCAGCTCATCCAGCACCACATATTTCAGGTCGCGGAAAAAGCGCTCGGCTTCCTTGTTGGCAAGCAGCAGCGACACCTGTTCCGGCGTCGTCAGGAGAATATCGGGCGGTTTGACCTTCTGGCGCTGGCGTTTTGCCTGCGGCGTATCGCCGGTGCGGGTTTCGATTGAGATCGGCAGGCCCATTTCCGTGACAGGCTTGGTGAGATTGCGTTCGATATCCACCGCAAGTGCCTTGAGCGGCGAGATGTAAAGCGTGTGCACGCCGACAAAGGCGGAGCCCGGCGGCACCTTGCCGCGTTCAGCAAGATCGGTGAGCGACGCCATGAAGCCGCCCAGCGTCTTGCCGGCACCCGTCGGTGCAATCAGCAGCATGTTTTCGCCGCCACGCGCCCGAGCCATCAGCTCCAATTGATGCGCGCGCGGGGACCACCCTTTTTCGGCAAACCATTTCTGGAATGAAAGGGGCAAGGTGCCGACATGCGTGCCGGAAATGGGAGACTCAGCGTGTTTCACGCCTTCAAGGTAGTGAGAAACCTTGAAAAAAGAAGAGTGGAACAGAGCTGCTTGACAGGAATGCATAATCATGGATAAATAATATCCACGATACTAAAGCAAACCAAACGTGAGCAAATCGGATGAAACTCGGCGACGGCGTTGAACAGGCCATTCACAGCGTAGGCATGTTAGCGGGACTTTCCGAAGGCGGCGTGCTTTCGGCGGCGGCGCTGGCAGAATTCCATGGCGTTTCCACGAGTTATCTCTTGAAGCACCTGCAATTGCTTTCCGGTGCCGGAATAGTTTCCACTGTACCGGGGCCGAAGGGCGGTTATCGTCTGGCCCGGACAACCGACAAGATTACCCTGCTTGATATTGTTCTGGCCGTGGAGGGACCACAGCCTGCCTTTCGCTGCGCGGAAATTCGCCAGCGTGGGCCGAACCCCTTGCCGGGACGTTATTTCACCAAGCCCTGCGGCATCAACGCCGCGATGCTGAAGGCGGAGAAAGCCTATCGGGCGGAACTCGCTAAAACCAGCATTGCCGACATTCTGGGCGACCTTGCCGCCACTGACGACGGCGGCATTGCGGCACGCGGCTGCGCCTTTCTGGAGCTGAACGAGCGCAGGACGGCGACGCGCTAGAACCTAAAAAGACCCAACCATCTGAAATACCGGAGAGCTTCGCAGCTTCCCGGAACGATGACACATGCCCCTCAAACTGAACCACGAATGGAGAGAGACACATGAAAACCCGTTTGAACTATGCCAAGGCATCCCCCGAAGCCTTCAAAGCCGTGATGGCGCTCGAAACCTACGTCCAGAGCAGCGGCCTCGAGCGCCGCTTCGTTCATCTCATCAAGCTGCGCGCATCAATCATCAATGGCTGCGCGTTCTGTGTGGACATGCATGTGAAGGAAAGCCGTCACGACGGTCTTTCCGAACAGTGGATCAACCTGATGAGCGTTTGGCGGGAATCCCCGGTATATACCGAACAGGAACGGGCGTTGCTCGGCTGGGTGGATGCGGTAACGAAGATTGCCGAAACCGGCGCTCCGGATGACGCCTTCGAGGGCCTGAAGGCGCATTTCTCCGATGAGGACATCGTGAAGATCACCGTTGCCATCGGTGCCATCAACACCTGGAACCGCATCGCCGTCGGCTTCCGTTCGCAGCACCCGGTCGAAGCGGCAGCAAAAGCAGCCTGATCCGCTTTACCTGTACCGGACGACCGTTACATGGCGATGTAGCGGTCGTTTCTATGATTGATGGCGAGCGCGAGGTTCATGACCAGCGCGCCGAGGATGGAACAGAGGATGACGAAGGGTGTCGCCACGAAGAATGAGCACGCCAGCACCATGCCATCGAAGGCGAGCTGGACGAGACCGGCGCGCCAGCCGAAACGGTCCTGGAGATAAAGCGCCAATATGCCGAAGCCGCCGAGGCTAGTGCGATGGCGGAACAGTGCCAGCATGCCTGCCGCGACCGTCAACCCGCCGAAAAGGGCGGCCGCGACGGGATTGATGCTTTCGAACGCGAAGAAGCCCGGCATATATTCCGAAAGCAGCGCCGTCATGGCAATGGCGCAAAAGGTCTTGACCGTGAAGGCAAGGCCGAGACGGCGGAAGGCGAGATAATAAAACGGCAGATTGACGAGGAAGAACACCGCGCCGAAGCTAAAGCCGATCGAATAGTGCACCAGAAAGGCAATACCCACCACACCCCCGGTGAGGAGGCCCGCAGCGGAAAGCAGCGTCACGCCGAGCGAGACCAGCATGCTGCCCGCCAGAACGCCCTGGGCATCTTCCAGCAGCGAATGGCGATCGGGCGCGGAAGCCCAGATATTCACGCGCTTGCGCGTAGTCGTATCGCCCATGCCTGTTCCCCTGATTTTCCGGCCTTGATCGAGCTATTGCGCCCAAGCGCGAGAGATTTCAAGCGTACTTTCTTCAGCGCACAACGATGTATCTGTCCGAGCGGTGGTTGATGGCGAGAAACATGTTCAGCACGAAGGCGCCGACAATCGAATAGACGACGGTGGCCGGATCGATGACGAGGAAGGCGCAGAGCATCACGAATGCATCGAAGGCAAGCTGGATCAGGCCGGCGCGGATGCCGAAGCTGTCCTGAATATAGATGGCCAGAATGCCGATGCCGCCGAGGCTGGCGCGATGGCGATAAAGCGCCAGCAACCCGTAACCGAGGAGCAGGCCACCGAGCAGCGCCGCCCAGAGCGGGTTGATGCTGTCAATGACCATCCAGCGCGCTTCCACTTCCGTCAGCACCGAAACAAGACCGATGGCAATGAAGGTCTTGATGGAAAAGGCAAGACCGAGGCGGCGGAACGAGAGGTAGTAGAAGGGCAGATTGACGAGGAAGAACAGGAGGCCGAAGCTGATGCCGAAGGCATAGTGAATGAGGAAGGCGACGCCGGCGGTGCCACCGGTCAAAAGGCCGACCTTGTTCAGCAGATAAAAACCGAGCGCCGATACGATAGCTCCGGTAACGATGCCCTGCACGTCTTCCACCGGCGCATGTTTGGCCGGATCCGAACTCCACATGCTGTAAACGCTTCTCGTTCTGCTCACGCTTTTTCCCTCAGGTTTCCGCGCATTTTGCACTGCAACAAACACGCGATCAAGATGGATACGTAAGGACGACTGACCTATCGTGAAAAAGGCAAGAAACGAAATGTTCAGGCTTTGGCGCGGGCAAGAAAAAGAATGCCGGAAAGGGGTTTTCCGGCATCCTTGCGAATGGTGGTTTTGCGGATTTCGATAAGAGAAAAGCCCGCCCGCTCAAGAAGGCCGCTCACATAGCTTTTCGAATGTGCGTAACGCAGCGATTCCCGCAGCACGAAACCATCTTCATCACCTGCGTCCTCCACCGAAAAGGCGAAGAAACCGGAGGGCGCAAGCAGGGCAGAAACGAGGGGCATGACGGTTTCGAGACTGCCGAGATACATCATCACGTCGGCGGCGGCGACGAGGTCCGCGCGGTGGTGCGGCATTGCCGGCGCGAACAGTCCCGAGGCGTCAGCTTCCAGCGATAGATCGGCCTGGCCGAGACGGTCGTAAAGTCCTTTTTCCTCCGCCTTGGCGAGCATGTTCTGGGAAATGTCGAAACCTTCCAGCCGCTTCGCCAGGGAGCGGATTTCAACTCCGAGAAGGCCGGTGCCGCAGCCGACATCGACAATGGTGTCGAAGACGCCGCCTCCCGCCGCCTTGCCGATCAGTTCCGCCAGCTTTTGCGGTACGCTGTAATCCAGTTTCTCGACGAGCGACGTTTCGAAACGGTCGGCATAATCGTCGAACAGCCCTTCTACATAACGGCTCGGCGGCTGCTCCGGTGTGTCCGCGGCGCCGAGAACCGCGAGTTTCAGTTCGGCTGCAAACAGCCCTTCCGTATCCAGTTCGGCGACTTTTTCGTAAGCCGCCACAGCTTTGTCCGTTTCCCCCGCCTTTTCATGATATTCCCCGAAGCGAAACCAGCCCGCCGTCCACCGTGGCGCAAGTTCAATCGCCTGCTCCATGAGTTCGGCGGCGGCGGGATAATCACCGCTCTCCGCCAACATGCGGGCATAGTCCGCCCGGCGGTCGGCAATGACGTCACCGGAAGAAAACTGGTTTGGGGCCATTCAAGATTTCCTGAGAAGATGTCGGCTGTCATTTATCAAGCCATAAAAAAACTCAAGTCCTATTTCATGGCGCACTCATGGAATTGCGAATATGACGCGATATAGTGCACCGAAACTTGCATCGAAGCAGCGTGCTTCATATGTCAGGACAAAACAGGAGACTTGCTGATGGCCGGTGAGGTCAACAAAATGCTGGGTGATACGGTGGCCCGCACCGTGGTGAAGCTGCTGGTGGTTTCATTGCTCGTCGGCTTTCTGATGGCGATCTTCGGATTGACGCCATGGAATATCATCTATGGCGCACGCGACTTCGTGGTCGATCTGTGGCGCAGCGGTTTCCACGCGCTTGGCGCAATCGGCGACTATCTGATCCTTGGCGCGACGATCGTCATACCCATTTTCATCATCCTGCGCCTCCTGAGCTATCGCCGCTGACATGACCGACACATCTTTCCAGACGCTTACGCGGCGCGGCTTCGTGCTGATTTCCGCCGGTTCCGTTCTTTCCGCCTGTGTTTCCGTGCCTACAAACAAGGGCATGCCGTCAGGCACCCGCGATGAGACCGCTGCAGCGCTTCCAATGGTCAACGAGTTGCGCCGCTCGAAAGGGCTTTCGCCACTCTCCTTCAGTAGTGCGGCAAGTGGTGCGGCCGCTTATCAGGCCGGACGCATGGTCAAGGCGCAGAAGATGGCGCATCTGATCGGCATGACCGACAGTTTCCTCATCCGCATGAAGGACGGCAATGTGCCGCTACCGGCAGCGGAAAACGTGGCGGCCGGGCAGGACAGCGTGGAGCGTGTCGTCAAGGCCTGGATCGGCTCGAAACATCATCTCGAAAACATGCTCGGACCATATAATGGCCTTGGCGTCGCGGTTGCCTATGATGCCGCAAGCCGCAACCGTCCCTATTGGGCGATGGTGCTCTGCGCGTGAGATAACGGGGGGCGCCCCCTCCACCCTCATTCCTGTCCCTGTCACAGGGATGAGGCAGGAGAGCACACCACCACGATAAGCACTTATCTTAACCGACGCAGCGTCTCGACCGTTCAGGTCATCGTCATCCAAGCTTGCGGTCGGCCCAGCGGTCGACCGTGCTGTCGCGTAGGTCACGAATGGACTGCACACCTTCGCGATAGACCAGCTTCGACAGGCCTTTGACGATGGACGACGGCAGGCCGGGGCCTTCATAGACCATGCAGGAATAGAGCTGAACCAGATCGGCCCCTGCCCTTACCTTTTCCAATGCCGTTTCCGGCGAAGAAACGCCACCCACGCCGATGATGGGTAGATTGCTGCCGACGCGCCGGCGCATCTTGGCGAGAACAGTGGTCGAAAGCTCGAACAGCGGCTTGCCGGACAGTCCACCCGCCTCACCCTTATGCGGACCGGGCCGCAGGCCTTCACGCGAGAGCGTGGTGTTGGAGACGATCAGGCCATCGAGATCATGGGCCAGCGCCTCTTCCGCCACGTCATCCAGCCCTTCCTCGGTCAGATCGGGCGCGATCTTCAGGAAGATCGGAATGCGTTTGCCAAAGCGTTCGGCTTCTGCCCTGCGGCGCTCCAGCACGGCGCCAAGAAGTGCCGCGAGGCTTTCGCGCGCCTGCAAGTCACGCAGACCCGGCGTATTGGGCGAAGAGATGTTGACGGTGAAATAGGATGCGACCGAATAAAAGGCCTCTATGCCCTGCACATAATCGGCGATGCGGTCTTCGCTGTCCTTGTTGGCACCGATATTGACGCCGACGATGCCACGTAGCTGCGCCTGCTTTAGGCGCTCCAGCGCTGCGGCATGGCCTTCATTGTTGAAACCGAGGCGGTTGATGACGCCTTCATCCTCAACCAGACGGAAGATGCGCGGTTTGGGATTGCCGGATTGCCCACGCGGCGTGACGGTGCCGATTTCAGTAAAGCCGAAACCGAGCCTCAGAAGTGGTCCCGGGACTTCCGCATTCTTGTCGTAACCCGCCGCCATGCCGAGCGGATTGGGGAAAACGAGGCCTGCAACGGTCTGCTGCAGCCGCGGATCGTGCGGCACCATGCAGGTGGGCAGAAAGCCACTTTTCAGCGCCGCCACGGACAGACCATGTGCCTTTTCCGGATCGACAAGAAACAGGCCCTTGCGGCCGATTGAGGAAAATAATCCGCTCATCACAAAATCTCCGGAAACTGGTGCTGGCCATCGTGGCCAAGTGAAAGCGGCGTTTCCCAAAGCACGGCGGTCAAGGGAAGAGACGCATAGAGATGGGGGAAAAGATCGCCGCCTCTCGAGGGTTCATAAACCAGCTTGTCGCCAAGTGCTGCACCATCAACAGCGATCAGAAGCAGGTCGGTCTGGCCGGAAAAATGCCGGGCGGCAGTCTCGGCCGCCTGCTTTGCCGTTGAAAAATGAATGAACCCATCCGTCAGATCGATGGCGGCGCCTTCGAAGACGCCTTGTGCCCTGGCTGCATTCCACAACGTCTCCGGCACGATTTTATAAATGATCGCGGGCGTTTCGTGCATGGGGCTCTCCGAAGGCTTTCCAAGGCTTTTCAGTCTGGGCGGTTTGCCGCAAAGCGGGTCGATTGTCCACAGTTTCCACGGCATTTTTATTGGCGCGACGGCTGTTCCCAAGCTTTTTCTTGTAATACGCAACCGATTAGAGCAACCTTTCAGCAGAGGAGCCGGAAGCAGTCTAGACTGCCGGCAAACGGGAGTGCGCCATACCTTTCAAAGAACCGCATAACGCCCTTGGGAGGGGGCCAGAATGTCGGAACTTGTCATTATCATCGCAGACGACCACCCGCTTTTTCGCGGTGCCCTCAAACAGGCCGTATCCGGTCTCGACGGGCAGCAGACAATCATGGAAGCCGGGGATTTCGAGGCTGCCAGAAGTGCCGCGACGGCATGCAACGACGCCGATCTGATGCTTCTGGACCTCGCCATGCCGGGTGTCAGCGGATTTTCGGGCCTGATGGCGCTGCGGGCGGAATTTTCCAGCCTGCCCATCGTCATCGTTTCGGCAACGGACGACGCGACCACTGTTCGCCGGTCCATCGAACTCGGCGCTTCCGGTTTTATTTCCAAATCCTCGGGCATCGACGATATCAGGGATGGCATTCGCGCGGTTCTTGAAGGCGATGTGTGGATACCGGCAAGCTGTCAGGGCGAAAAGGAGCATGATCCTGACGTGGCTGATCTCATCGGCCGGCTCAGAACGCTGACGCCGCAACAGAGCCGGGTTCTGGGCATGCTGGCCGAAGGCCTGCTGAACAAGCAGATCGCCTATGCGCTGAATGTTTCGGAAGCCACCATCAAGGCGCATGTCTCCGCTATTCTGTTGAAGCTTAAGGTCGATAGCCGTACACAGGCGGTGATACAGCTCAGCAAGATAAACACATCGGCCATGGTGGCATAATCGAGGATTTTATTCCTTTCTTTTCTTTACTCCTGACGGGATATGGTCTAGATTCCGCGGAGTAAACGACAGGAGCTTTTCCGCCACGGGCTCCACCTGCGGGCTTTCATCATGCTTTCACACGAGACGATCTGGAGCGCCATCGATACGCTTGCCAAACGTCACCAGCTGACGCCTTCGGCCTTGGCGAAGCGTGCCGGTCTCGATCCCACCTCGTTCAACAAATCGAAACGTTTCGGCCCGGATGGCCGCAAACGCTGGCCTTCGACGGAATCGGTATCCAAGGTGCTGGAGGCGACGGGGGCAAGCGTCGACCAGTTTTTTGGTTATGCTTTCGGCAGGACGCAGACAATGCAGCCTTCCGGTGCGGACAATGCCATCCCCCTGCTCGGTTTTGCGCAGGCGGGCTCCGGCGGCTTTTTCGACGATGGCGGTTTTCCGGCCGGTCAAGGCTGGGATGTGGTGGAGTTCCCCTCTTCTCCCGAACGCAAGCAGGGCGTCTACGCGCTGGAAGTACAGGGCGAAAGCATGATGCCGCTTTACCGCGACGGCGATATCCTGATCGTGGAGCCGGGCGCGCAGGTTCGGCGCGGCGACCGCGTTGTGCTGAAAAGCCGTGACGGCGAAGTGATGGCCAAGGTGCTGGCGCGGCAAAGCCCCAAGAATATCGAGCTTCTTTCGCTCAATCCCGAACATCCGAACCGCAGTTTCGACATGGCCGATGTGGAATGGATCGCCCGCATCATCTGGGCCAGCCAATAGACACCCGCCATTGCGAAGACAGGCGTCCTACTTGCCCGGGCCCAACTCAGAGAGCAGGCGTCGATACTATCCCTTTACAGACCGAGTGACGTTGCCGCGGCATCAACCGTCATGATCTTCGCACCGCCGGAGGCTGCCCTGCGGACAAGGCTCTGAAGTTTGTCTTCCGGGCAACCGTAAAAGCTCGGCGTCTGCGAAACATCATGGGTGAAAATGATGAGCCAGCCGCCATTTTGCAAAACATCCTCGAGCCAACGATCGGCGGCATCGAGATAGTTTTGGTCCGCGCGCAACTCCACCCCGGCAAGATTGTACGGATCGATGCTGCCCCGGTTGATGCCAGGCATGATGCCGCGAGCGGTCTTGAACCTTCGTCGTAACAGGGGCTGCATGACGGGCGAGGCCATGCCGAAAGGAACGGAGAAATTCCGCCTGCCTCGGTTTTCGGCGAACGATGCCAGCACGGTTTCGTTGTGATCAAGATCCTCTTCAAGCCCGCGCCGTGAAAAGCTCGAGAGTTTGCGATGGGAAAAAGTATGGCAGGCAAGCTCGTGGCCGGCCGCTGCAAGTTCCGAACAGCCTTCGGTTGAAATCATGTCCTGCTGTTCATAGTGCTGGTCGATAAAAGTACCTGCGAGATAAAATGTCCCGCGAACACCCTCGCTTTCCAGAATGCGCGCGCCCTTTGTCCAGGCGGTCGCCGGCACATCATCGAATGTGAAGGAGACGATTGGTTCGGACGTTTTGATCAGCGACGCCGGTCCTGGAAAGTACTGCACCAGCCGGTTATTGATCCTGTCTGCAAATGTCCCGATTTTTTGTGTCATGCATAAGCCCCCCGGCCTGTCTGCAAATTACTGCCCCTGCTCAAGTATGTCGTACGCCTGATGCCTCAAACAATAGATTGCAATCAGTAGAGAAGACCAGATAGGCCCGGTTCCGGTAAAGAAATTACTCTCAAGACACGAAGAAAGCAGTGCATACACCCAAATTCGTGCAAAAAGCCGCGTTAATGCCGGATCGGTACCCTTGTTCACAGCTATACGAAAATCGTTTGCGGGTATGATGACGAGCCATATGACGATGAGAACAAAGGCCGGCAGGCCACCATTCAGCAGGCTTTCGACAAAGCCGTTATGGGCATGGAAGGCGGTGACCGCCCAGGTGCCGGCAGTATCGGCCTGCGCCAGAAGCCGGTCACTCGTCCAGAATGCCTGAAAACCCTGCCCGAAGATCGGCGATTGCGCAAACGTGTCGAAGGACAGGCGCCATATATCCGTTCGGCCGGTAAAGGTGGAATCGATCCCCAGACTATCGACCACATGCCGTATGCTCGGAAAATAGGTGGAGCCGACCGCGAGGATGTTGAGGAAAGCCAGAAGACCTCCGATCATCAGCAATGTCCGACCGGCATGTCTTTCCATGACCCAGACCAGCGCAACAGTGACGGGCAACAGCATCGCTGCGGTTTTCCCGTTGGTTTTCCAGAGGAAGAACCCTGCCAGAAGCGTGATGACAATGCCGCCAACCGTCGACCAGCTATTGCGCAGGTAAAGCCCGATCATGACGAGAATGATCATGGCCGGAGCGGCGGCATTCTTGTGATTGAAGATACCGCGCCAATCGCCGGCGAGCGCCGTTTCATCGAGATCGTAGGGCTGGTGGATCGAGCGCGAGCGCAGGAAGATCACCCCGAAGTAGCAGAGCGCCAGCAGGATGACGGCGAAGATGGCCATCATCCGGTCGAACTGCCGCCTGTCGCGCGGCATGACGACGAGGACGCTGGTGATGAAGCACAGAAGGCCCGTAAAGAGCAAACGTTGCAGCGAGGTGCCGGGCTGGGAGCCAAGCACCGAACAAATCACCAGCCAGGAAAACAACAGCATAATGGGCAGACGCGGCCGCAACAAAAGCCCCGTCAGCCGATGACGCAGGGCAAAAACACCCAGCATCAGCGCAATCACCAGCCCGGTCAGCTGGTTTGCGGCGGCGTGCGGCACGGGCGCGGCAGCAAGATTTTCGAAAGGCGCAACGGAAATCCAGATATAAAGCATCGTGACGACGAAAAAAATCGCGTCGCGACGGCCGCCCGTAAGCGACATGCTGTTGCTCTGTACAGGAATGGACTGCGTATCAGTAAAAGGCGGCATCGTCGGCCACATCGAAAAAGGATAATCGGATCATTGGCCTGCCTTGTGACGAACAACGAAACCCTTTTTTAAACCGGGCCATGTCCAAATAACCATAACAGTCATTATCATCATTATTATACAATTGCTTTAACCCTCTCTTACCTCAAGAAGGCTAAGACTGGGCAACTGCCATTCATAGAGGTCAACGGCCTTCGAATTATTGCCCCCTTGCCGGGTTTTTCAGTTCATCAATTTTAAGAACACGGCAGTTATCTTGAATTCGCCCGGCGACGCCGGAAAGCACGGAGAATAAGGTGTCGTTGAATACGCCGCGGTTCAGCCATCTAGTCAGACTGGGATTGACCTATATGGCATCCGGCGGGGCGCTTTTGATGTCCAGCGCCGCCCAGCTTTTGACCTTCGCCCTGCTTGCCCGCCATCTCGGCGTGGAACAATTCGCGCTCTATGCCTCGATCACGGCCGTGACCAATCTCGGCGTACAGATTTGTGGTTTCGGTTCGCAGGAATCGCTGATCCGCCGCGTGGCGCAGGATCGCAGCATGTTTCCCGTGATGCTCGGCCACAGCTATCTCTTGAGCGCCGCTACCGGCATTGTGCTGACCATCATCGGCATGGTCACGATCCCGGTGTTTTTCCCGACGTCGGAAACATTGCTGCATACCCTCATCACCACTTTCGTGATCCTGGTGACGAACCTCATCCTTCTGAAAGTCATTTCGCTTTCGACCCAAAGCTTCATCGCCCATTCCGACTTCGCCTCCGCCAACAAGCTGGAAGTGATGTTCGCCGTTGCCCGCACAATTGCCGCCGTGGTCGCCTGTCTCATCTTCAAGGTGGAGACGGTGGAGGCCTGGGCCCTGTGGAACCTGGCTGCCCATACGATTGCGGCAGTGATTTCGCTGAAGGCGATCGGCAGGCTCGGTCGGCCGGTTTTCCGGATCGTTCGCGATGAAATCCGCATCGGCATCCTGTTTTCCACCCAGTTCCTGTTCAAGGCCGTGCGTGGCAATGCCGATATTCTCGTTCTCGGTGCCGTTGCGAGCGCCGAGGTTCTGGGCAGCTACTCCATTGCCCGGCGAATTCTCGACAGCTCCTACCTCTCCGTCGAGGCTCTCAACCGGCTGATCTATCCGGGGTCGGCCTCAGCCGCCCTGCAGGGTATCGGAAAGACCATAGAGCGCGCTTATAATGTGCTGAAGGCAGCGCTTGTCATCGCAGTCGGCAGCGCACTTGTCATCTTCATCATAGCACCCTTCCTGCCGCTACTGTTCGGCGACGAATACGTCTCGCTGCCGATCATCACCCGTATCCTTTGCTGGGTCGTGCTGCCGATGGCCGTTGCGGCAACCGCGCTTGAGGCGCTTGGCGCTTCCGGACGGCAGGATATCCGCGCCAAGATATGGAACAGCGGCAATCTCATCGGCTCCGTTATCGTCGCCTTCCTCACCTGGTCCTTCAGCATTTCGGGAACGATCGGCAGCTATTTCTTCGTGGAAGCCGCCATCGCCGCCGCCGTTTGGATCGCGCTTTTGCGATTGCGGCGCAACGAAGAAGCCTTTGCGCCCGCCAAATAGAACGTCATCCGGGCCCCGATCCGAGTGAAACCGGATTTCTCTAATAAAGCCCGTAGGGGAAATAACGCCGGTAGATTTCTTCCAGCCGGCCATTGCGCGAAAGTGCGGCAAGCGCCTGATCAAAGGCCGGTACAAGCACATCGTCCGGATCAACTGCCATGATGGAAAGGCCTTCACCAAGAAATCTGTCGGATAAATAAGGTCCGCCGAAAAGCGCACAGCAAGCACCGGACGCGCTTCCCGAAACCCAGAAAGGCAGGCGCAGCCCATCCGCAAAAACGGCGTCCACCTTGCCCGTCTTCAACGCCTCATACATGGGTTCGTAACCATTAAAGCCTTCAGCCGAGGCTTTGGGAAAAAATGCCTTGAGCATCTGTTCGTGCCGCGAGCCCGTGACCACACCCACCTTCTTTCCCGACAGGGCATCAGCGCCGGAGCCAGTGAATTTCGCCGCCTTGTTGACGGCAAGACGCGCAGGCAACAGCAGATAGGGTCGCGAGAAGGTGAAACTCTTTCGCAGATCGGCGGTAGTGGCAATGCCGGAAATCACCGCTTCGCCCTCTCCCATTTCCAGCGCTGCCTCCAGCTCGTCAAACGGCAGTGCCTGCACCTGGCATTTGCTCTCAACCTTCAGCTGGGCACAGATTTCGCGCACCAGATCGACATGAAAACCGGCAAGCCGGCCTTCCTGATCGGTAAAATTAAAGGGTGGAAAATCGACCGACATCAAAAACCTGATCCGGGGCACGGAGGAGAGATCGCCACCCGGAAACCGCTCCTGCGCATCAAACAGCACCGGCATGCGGTTTCTGTCCGAGAGACCTTCCGCGTGAAGTTCTCCCAAATTACCACCGAATTGTAAAGCGACAGCTAAAGTAAAACCAATAACTATATTTCGCGTTACATTCATCATTCTCATCTATACTGTCCGTAGCAAGAAGCAGGGCGTTACCATGGCGGCGGCGGCGATGCATGGATTATTTTAGGCACTATACACGAGAATCGTTCCGCACGACGTCAGCGGGGCGAAAAATTGCGTTTTCGCTCATCGGCGACAATCCGCTTTGGACAGCGCCCGAACCGGACGAGCATGGGCCAACACGCTTTCTCTCTTCGCTGGGGTTCGGCAAGCCTTACATCGCTGCATTCGAAGAGCAGGCCCTCAAAAACGGCTCAACCGTGGAAGACGAATTGCTGGCGAGCGGCCTGGTCGATGCGGATGCGTATTACGGTGCTTTTGCCAGATTGTTGCGATTGCCGTTTCGACCGGAAATCGATCCGGGTCGTGTGGCAGACCTCAATCACCTGGACGCGCAACTAGCCGAACCACGGCTCCTGCGGTTGACACCGCTGAATGGTAAGCCAGTGTTGCTGATCGTGCCGGAACTGGCAAGGATGGAATTGCTGAAAGGCATCCTCGATCAGCGCCCGTATCTTCTCGAAGAACTTGCCGTGACCACGCCACAAGCCATGCGCAGCGCAATCTGGAAGGCGGGCGAAGCACGCCGCTGCCGAGACACGCGACATCAGCTTTTCAACGCCGCGCCGCAGCATTCCGCAAGGATCACGCTGCATGGCGAGCAGGGTTTTGTCAGCGGCATTTTCGTTACCCTGCTCGTTCTGTCGCTACTGTTTTATACGCAGGCGGCCCTGGCCTATATTCACGTCACCCTCACGATGCTTTATCTCTCCACCTTGCTTTTCAGGTTGTTTGCACTCGTCCATACGCCAAAAGGAAACGATGCGAAAACCGTCATACCACTCCAGCAGGACGGGGAGCTGCCGGTCTACACTATTCTTGTGGCGCTTTATCGCGAAGAGGCGGTCGTTGAGCAGCTCATTCATGCGCTGGAGCGGCTGGACTGGCCCAAATCCCGGCTCGATATCAAGCTCGTCTGCGAGGCAGACGACGTAGCGACGATCGAGGCCATCCAGCGGATAAATCCCGGTCCGCATATCGAGATCGTCAGCGTGCCGCCATCCATGCCACGCACGAAGCCCAAGGCCCTGACCTATGCGCTTTCCGGCGCGCGTGGCACTTTCGTTGCCGTTTACGACGCCGAGGACCGGCCGCATCCGCTGCAATTGCGCGAAGCCTACGCCGCCTTCCGCGGCCAGCCGGACGAGGTGGCCTGTGTGCAGGCGCCGCTTATTATCAGCAATGCCAGCTCCTCCTGGCTCAGCGCCTGTTTCGCACTGGAATATTCCGGCCTTTTCCGCTGCCTGTTGCCCGTTCTTGCAGCGTGCAAGCTGCCGCTGCCGCTTGGCGGCACCTCCAACCATTTTCGCACCGCCGTGTTACGCCGGGTGGGAGGATGGGACCCGTATAATGTGACGGAAGATGCCGATATGGGCCTCCGGCTGCACAGGCTGGGTTATCGCTGTGGTGTCATCCGGCGACAGACACTGGAGGATGCTCCGACCTCCCTTTCCGTCTGGCTGAACCAGCGCGCGCGTTGGTACAAGGGCTGGCTGCAAAGCTGGCTGGTCATGACCCGCTCGCCCTTCACGACCGCGCACCGCATGGGATGGATCGCCTATATCGTCTTTCAGCTGCTGATTGGCGGCATGCTTCTGTCGTCGCTGGCCCATCCCTTGCTGTTTGTTTCCTTCGCCTTCATGGCCATGGCAATCCGGGAAAACGGCGCGGATATGCTGCTTTCCTGGCAGGGCATTCTGTTTTTTATCGATACGCTGAATATTTTCGGAAGCTACGCCATATTCGTACTGATGGGCAGAAACAGGATGATAGCTCATGAGAAACAACAGGTCGGACGGCGCTGGTTGGCGATCCCGCTTTATTGGCTGATGCTGTCATTCGCCGCATGGCGCGCCGTGGTGGAATTGAAAACCAAGCCGTTCGTCTGGAACAAGACGCCGCATATGCCGTTCATCAGGAACAAGGCCTGACGACCGGATTTTATAAACGAATTCCGGTTCCGTCAGCGCCGCCACTGCGGATATTGCACAAACCAAAACGCCTTGCCGATCGAGGCTTCTCCATCGGCAAGCTTTATCGCTTCGCAAAAGATCGGCCGAGCAGCTCTATTTGGCAACAAGCTTGTTCTTGATGAGGCCTACAATGATCTGGACAATCAGGCCGCCGACGCCGCCGCCAACAAGCTGGCCGGCAAGAGCACCTATATCCATGCCGCCGGCGGCAGCAGTTCCCGCCGTCCCGAGCAGCGATCCGAGCACGGTTCCTCCGCCGATGCCGCCAATAGCGCCGGCAATCAGGTTGCCGAGCGCACCGAGATCAGAATCCTTGAGTATTTTTCCGCCGGCCGAACCACCAACCGCACCGCCGACAATTTGGGCCAATATCGAAGTAAGATCCATGTCATCCTCCTCACAGGTTTCCCCGACCATTCGGAGAAACAATGCTTCCCATTCATGTCTGTGCGGGCCGGAGAAAGCGGGCCTTGAGCCTTAGTCTTTCTCGCCGAAAAGTTTCCAGACCACGGCGCCGATTGCGCCGCCGAGGATCGGAGCGAGCCAGAACAGCCAGAGCTGTTGCAGCGCCCATCCACCAACAAACAATGCCTGTCCCGTCGAGCGGGCCGGATTGACGGATGTATTGGTGACCGGAATGGAGATCAGATGAATAAGTGTGAGAGCAAGGCCGATTGCGATCGGCGCAAAACCAATGGGAACCCTGCCATGCGTCGATCCCAGAATGACGATCAGGAAAAATGCCGTCAAAATGACTTCGATCAGCAGCGCCGACACGAGCGAATATCCACCCGGTGAATGTTCCCCGTAACCATTTGCGGCAAAACCGCCAATATCGGCACCGGCTTTGCCGGTAAGGATGACATAAAGCGCCCCCGCCGCGACAATCGCCCCTAAAACCTGCGCCACTATGTAAGGAACGAGGTTCGATGCCGGAAATTTGCCAGCAACGGACAGACCGACGGAAACGGCCGGATTAAAATGACCGCCCGAAATGCCGCCGACCGCATAGGCCATGGTCAAAACCGTGAGACCGAAAGCGAAAGCGACACCGAGAAAGCCAATGCCGAGTTCAGGAAAAGCAGCGGCAAAAACAGCACTGCCGCAACCTCCGAACACGAGCCAGAAAGTGCCAAGAAATTCCGAAAGAAGCTTGCGACTCATAACACTCCCCCAATAATGTTACGACCGCATCAACTATTACGTGCAATTTAATTGTAGTCAAGCTAAATCGCATAGTCGCACGTTTGCCGCAGCGATGGCGGTGACATGCGCGCTTTTGACCGGCCAGGAAGTTGTTTGGATTGCCTTGAAAATATGGAGCGGGTGAAGGGAATCGAACCCTCGTATTCAGCTTGGGAAGCTGCTGCTCTACCATTGAGCTACACCCGCGCCGCGCACAAGACATCGGACAGTTCTTATCGGGTGTCAAGCACCCGACAGGATCATTACTCGGTGCGGAAATGCTTGGAGAGCTTCAGGCCCTGTGCCTGATAGTTGGAGCCAAGGCCGCTGCCGTAGAGGCCATCAGGTTTTTGCAACATGTGCTCGTAAACAAGCCGGCCGACGATCTGGCCGTGTTCGAGGATGAAGGGCACCTCGTGGCTGCGCACCTCGAGAACGGCGCGGCTGCCCGTGCCGCCCGCCTGCGCATGGCCGAAGCCTGGATCGAAGAAGCCCGCATAATGCACGCGGAACTCGCCCACCAAGGGATCAAAGGGCGTCATTTCGGCCGCATAAAGTGGCGGTACATGCACGGCTTCACGCGAAACGAGAATATAGAACTCATCCGGATCGAGGATCAGTTCGGCACGGCCGCGGGCGTATAGAGGTTCCCAGAAATCGAGAACATCGTGCTGAGCCTTCTTGTCGACATCTACCACCGCTGTGTGATGCTTGCCGCGATAGCCGATCAGCCCTTTTTCGCCAAACCCCTTTAGGTCGATGGAAAGCGCGATGCCGCCGCCGGTCACATTAGGGGTTTCGCTGGCGACCAGCATCTCCGTCTCGTGCAATTTCAGAAGCTCGGCTTCGTTGAGCAACGAGTGGCCGATGCGGAAACGGATTTGCGAGAGGCGCGAGCCACGGCGCACGACGACCGGGAAGGTGCGCGGGCTGATTTCCAGATAGAGCGGGCCGGCATAGCCCGCAGGTATCTTGTCGAATTCCTGCGCATTGTCGGTCATGACACGGGTGAAGATATCAAGACGCCCCGTCGAGCTTTTCGGATTGGCCGAAGCCGACATATCCGCCGGCAGCTCGAGGCTCTCCATCAAGGGCACGATGTAGACGCAACCGGTTTCCAGCACCGCCCCCTCGCTCAGATCGACCTCGTGCAGGCTGAAGCGGTTGAGCTTGTCGATGACTCGGGTTCCGGGGCCGGGCATGAAACTGGCGCGCACGCGATAGGCTTTGGAGCCCAGTCTCAGATCGAGGCTCGCGGGTTGCACCTGATCGACATCGAGATCAGCCTCGCTTTTCAGCTTGCCGCCCGCAAACAGCGCCCTGATCGCGCCATCCGCCAAAATGCCCGTGGTTCTGGTCATGATCATCATTCCTTTTTACGGCGACAAAACCAAAAGGAAAGCATTGACGCAAGCCGGTAACGGCAGTATGGCAAGCTTATCCCGTGGTGATTTGGCCGGTCGGCTTGCAGCCACGTTAAACAAGTGGCTAAAAAGACCGGGTGCTAGGAACCGGTCTGCTTTTGCGACCGGTTTTTTTGTTTTGAGGTGATCACATGAGCAATAAATGGCGCCCGGCAACCCAGCTCGTTCACGGTGGTACGCTACGCTCACCCTATGGTGAAACGTCGGAAGCGATCTATCTGACCCAGGGTTTCGTTTACGAAAACTCCGAAGCCGCCGAAGCGCGCTTCAAGGGCGAAACGGATGGCTTCATCTATGCCCGCTATGCAAGCCCGACCAATGACATGTTCGAAAAGCGCATGTGCCTGCTGGAAGGTGCGGAAGACGCCCGTGCGCTTGCCTCCGGCATGGCCGCCGTGACAGCCGCCATCATGTGCCAGCTGCGTGCCGGCGATCACATCGTTGCTGCCCGCGCGCTTTTTGGCTCCTGCCGTTGGGTGGTAGAAACGCTTGCACCCAAATACGGCATCGAGTGCACGCTGATCGACGGACGCGATCTCAACAATTGGGAAAAGGCGATCCAGCCGAACACCAAGCTGTTTTTCCTCGAAAGCCCGACCAACCCAACGCTCGAAGTGGTGGATATTGCCGGCGTGGCGAAGCTCGCCAACCAGATCGGCGCGAAAGTGGTTGTCGACAATGTTTTCGCCACACCGCTTTTCCAGAAGCCACTCGAACTCGGCGCCCATATCGTCGTTTATTCGGCGACGAAGCATATTGACGGTCAGGGCCGTTGCCTTGGCGGCGTGATCCTTTCCGACAAGAAGTGGATTGAGGAAGAGCTGCAGGACTATTTCCGCCACACCGGCCCAGCCATGTCGCCGTTCAATGCCTGGACGCTGCTGAAGGGCATCGAAACCCTGCCGCTGCGTGTCAAGCAACAGACGGCCAATGCCTCGAAGATCGCCGATTTCCTCGCCGACAGCGGCAAGGTTGCCAAAGTGATCTATCCTGGTCGCGCCGACCATCCGCAGGCAGACATCATCGCGCGGCAGATGTCGGGCGGCTCGACGCTCGTGGCTTTCGAACTGAAGGGCGGCAAGGAAGCGGCATTCGCACTGCAGAACGCGCTTGATATCGTGAAGATTTCCAACAATCTCGGCGATGCCAAGAGCCTCATTACCCACCCTGGCACCACGACGCACAAGAACCTGACCGACGAGGCGCGTGCCGAACTGGGTATTTCCGGCGGGACCTTGCGTCTTTCCTGCGGTATCGAAGATACGGACGATCTGCTGGAAGATCTGGCGAAGGGTCTTGCGGCCGTTTCAGTTTAAGGATTCAATCGACATACCGCCATGGCCCGACTTCGCCGTCGGGCCATGGCACGCATCCCGCCTGGGTGAGAGCCCGCGTCGGGCAACCAATATTTACCTTTACCGTTATCCCTAACGGTGAAAAAACGGCGCAACAGAAGATGCACGTGGTCGTCAAGTCATTCATTTTCTTGACGATAGCCAGAACCTGTAGTGTAGGATGATGGCAGCAGGGAAAATATCGAGGTGTGGCGCGTATGTATCGTGCTCTGACAAGGGATATCGAGGTAACGGTCGATCCGTATTATCTCGAGGAGCAGTCCGACCCGGATGACGATCGTTATGTCTGGGGCTATAAAGTCGTGATCTCGAACAATTCCGATGTTCCGATAACACTCGTCAACCGCTATTGGCACATCACCGACCAGAACGGACAGGTGGATGAGGTCTACGGGCCGGGTGTCGTCGGCGAAAAACCGCATCTGAACCCCGGCGACAGTTACGAATATTCATCCGGCTGCCCGCTGGATACGCCGTCAGGCCTTATGTTTGGCCACTATGAAATGGAAACGGACAAAGGCGAGGTGTTCAACGTCACCATCCCCGCCTTTTCACTGGATTCACCCGGCCTGTTGCGGGTGCTGAACTGACAAAAAAGCCGCGCCATTCACAAGCGCGGCTCTCCTCGTCAGACGTTTTCAAACTCGCTGACATCGTAGCGATAGGTCGTGGAGCAGAACTCGCACGTCACGGCAATCGCACCGTCTTCCTCACTCGCCTTGATCTCTTCAGCGGTGAAACCGGACAGCACACCCTTGATCTTGTCCCGTGAACAGCTGCAACGGTCGAAAATGACCTGCGGATCGTAGATGCGCACGCCGCTCTCGTGGAAAAGCCTGTAAAGCAGACGCTCCACTGGCACCTGCGGATCGGTCAGCTCGTCGGTATCCACCGTATTCAGCAGCGACACTGCCTCTGTCCAGGCATCGTCCTCCGCCACTTCATAATCGCCCTCGTCGCCGTCACCGCCATGGAGATCGCGCATGCGCAAACGCTCGGGCGCCTGCGGCAGGAACTGGGCAATCACGCCGCCTGCACGCCAGCTATGGCGCGGCTTGCCTTCGCCGTCACGGTCGAAGAACTGGGCAACGCCGAGGCGCACGCGGGTGGGAAGCTGTTCCGACTGACGGAAATAAACCCCGGCGATTTCTTCCAGCGAAGAACCGTCCAGCGGCACGATGCCCTGATAAGGCTGCATGCCGACGCCCTGATCGATGGTGAAGGCCAGAATGCCGGTTCCGAGCAGTTGTTCGGGCGAGGTTTGCCCCGCAGCAACAGCTTCCGCCAGCCGCTCCTCATCGAAACGGGCATAAGCGCGCATGCTCTCGGGCGCGGTGAAATCCGCCACCAGAAGGTCAACCGGGCCGTCGCCCTTGGTCTGCACAGTCAGCTTGCCGGAAAATTTCAGGGATGTGCCGATCAGCGCCGTCAGAACCGTTGCTTCCGCGAGCAGGCGGGCGACAATCTCGGGATATTCGTGACGTTCGAGGATGGCATTCAACAGCGGCCCGACCTGTACGGCGCGACCGCGCACGTCCAGACCTTCGACCTGAAAGGGCACAACCTTGTCGTCGCCAGCTAAATCGAGATTGTCCAGTTCAACCGTTACATCTGCCATGTCATAACTCCTTGGCGCAGCCGTTGCGCCGCTACCGTCCAAAAGTCCGGCTTTTAAAATGTACTTTTTCAGCTTGTCGCACAGAGATCCGGGAAGCGAAACCGCCTCCGGGGAAAATCGTGCAAATCGTGAGGTGGCCCGCCAGCGAAAAGCCGACGAGCGTCTTCGAAGCCCCACAGATGGGAATGTGCATCGCCGAGTTCAAGCACCCGGCCGATAGCGGTCAGATGACGCCCATGCACCATGCAATAATGGACTTCTGAGCATGGAGCCGGTTTTCCGCCTCGTCGAAGACCACCGATTGCGGCCCGTCGATCACTGCATCCGTTACTTCCTCGCCGCGATGCGCCGGCAGGCAGTGCATGAACAGCGCTTCCTTGTTGGCCTTCACCATCAGCGCTTCATTGACCTGATAAGGCTGGAAGATATTGTGGCCGCGCGCCTTGTGTTCCTGGTTCATGGACACCCAGGTATCGGTGACGACGCAATCAGCGCCCGCCACTGCCTTGTCGGCATCGTGGTACAGCGAGATTTCGCCGCCATTGTTGCGTGCCCAGTTCAGGAACTTGTCGTGCGGTTCCGAACCCATCGGTACTGCCATCGCCATGCGGTAACCGAAACGGGCGGAGCCTTCCACGAACGAATGCAGCACATTATTGCCGTCACCCGTCCAGGCAATGGTCTTGCCCTTGACCGGGCCGCGATGTTCCTCGAACGTCAATATATCCGCCATGATCTGGCAGGGATGCGTGTCGTCCGTCAGGCCATTGATAACAGGCACGGTGGCGTGTTCGGCAAGCTCGAGCAGACGCGAGTGATCCGTGGTGCGGATCATGATGGCATCGACATAGCGCGACAGCACCTTGGCCGTATCGCCAATCGTTTCCGCACGGCCCAGCTGCATTTCCGTGCCCGACAGGAAAAGGGTCTCACCGCCGAGCTGGCGCATGCCGACATCGAAGGAGACGCGGGTGCGTGTGGACGGTTTTTCGAAAATCATTGCCAGCATCTTGCCAGCAAGCGGCTTTTCCGCCGTGCCGGTTTTGGTGGCAATCTTGCGCGTGCGCGCATCATCAAGAATTGTCCGCAGATCCTCCGACCCGACGGCCGAGAGGTCCAGAAAATGTTTTGGTGAACCCATTCTAATCTGTCCCATGCTTGCGAGCCCCTGAAGAGAGGCCCGCTCTTGATTTTTTCAGGCGCTTTTTGCCTGTTTCGCAACCGTCAGGGAGGCGGCAGCCGCGTCGATACGTGCAAGACCCTCGCGGGCCTCTTCGGCCGTGGTGACGAGCGGCGGCAGAAGACGGATGACATTTTCGCCCGCAGGCACGCCAAGCAGATGCTCTGCGCGCATGGCCTGCAACAATTCGCCCGAAGGAATCTTCGCCTTGATGCCCAGAAGCAGACCTTCGCCGCGAATTTCGTCGATCACGTCAGGATAACGGTCCTTGAGCGAGGCCAGACCCTGCCGGAAGACCAGCGCGACGTCACGGACCTTCTCGAGAAAACCTTCGGAGAGAACGACGTCAAGCACGGCATTGCCGACTGCCATGGCCAGCGGGTTGCCGCCGTAGGTGGTGCCATGTACGCCCGCCGTCATACCGGAAGCGGCATCTGCCGTGGCAAGACATGCGCCGAGCGGGAAACCGCCACCGATACCCTTGGCGACCGCCATGATATCGGGCGCAACACCGGTATGTTCATAAGCAAACAGCTTGCCTGTGCGGCCGACACCCGTCTGGACCTCATCGAAAATCAGCAGCAGACCGTGCTCGTCGCACAATCCGCGCAGGATTTGCAGGAATTCCTTGCTGGGCGAGCGAATGCCGCCCTCGCCCTGGATGGGCTCGATCAGAAGTGCTGCAGTCTCAGCCGTGATGACGGCCTTGAGGGCATCGACATCACCGAACGGAACCTGATCGAAACCTTCGACCTTGGGACCGAAACCTTCGAGGTATTTCTGCTGGCCACCCGCGGCGATCGTCGCCAGTGTACGGCCATGGAAAGCGCCTTCGAAGGACACGATGCGGAACTTCTCCGGATGGCCCTTGGTATAGTGATAACGGCGGGCGGTCTTGATGGCGCATTCCAGGGCTTCCGCGCCTGAATTTGTGAAGAATACCTTGTCCGCGAAAGTCGCTTCCGTCAGGCGCCTGGCGAGTTTTTCCTGTCCCGGTACTTCATAAAGGTTCGAGACGTGCCAGACCTTCTCGGCCTGCGTCTTGATCGCATCAACGAGGTGAGGATGGGCGTGGCCCAGCGAGTTGACAGCAACACCGGCCGCAAAATCCAGATATCGCTCGCCGCTTTCCGTGAACAGCCATACACCCTCACCGCGCTCGAAGCGCAGGGGGGCTCTTGAGAACGTATCAAACAATGGCGCGCCGGCTTCGGCCATGGCTGTATCACTCCTTGCGCAGATGCGCTGTCAAACTGTTGTCAATAGGCTTGCGGGGTTATCCCTCGCCTGAAAATCAAAATGCCGCCTTGCGGCGGCAGGGGCACTATTGTCACTTCGTTTGCCGATGTCAACAAAAGTCAGCGTTTCCCGGGCTTCTCAAGCACTAGTATGCGGCGGCGGGCCAGCCCCAAGGTGTTGCCTTTCAGACTCAATACGCCAGCAAGTTGGGGAAAACCGGAAAATCGATTCCAGATGATTCCCGCGACTCTTGCCACGGAGTCGGGCTGGCACTAGGTTAATCGCTAATTACTAGACTGCATTGCGGCGGAACTAGTCACCGAAAATCAGGCGGAAACCACGCTTGCGGCATGCGCGCGAGACGGAGAGGGATTCTGCCGAAAATACACGCGACAAGCGGAGAAGCGGCATGAACTGGACAGACGAACGAGTCGAAAAGCTCAAGAAATTGTGGTCCGAGGGCCTTAGCGCCAGCCAGATTGCAGCGCAGCTGGGCGGCGTCAGCCGTAATGCCGTGATCGGCAAGGTCCATCGTCTCAATCTGCCGGGACGCGTCAAGGCTGGCGGTCCAGTGACTTCGGCACGCTCCGCGCCGAAGCGCACCGCTGCCCCTGCCCCGCGTGCGACGACTTTCGCAGGTCGCGTCAACGCGGCACCGGCACGCATCCTCACCCGTTCGAACGCGGCAACGGCGCTGCACGAGGAGATCGATATCGAGACCGCGCAGGTTCTCGATTACGTTCCTTCCAAGAACGTTGTCACGCCGATTTCCCGTCGCCTGACGCTGACGGAACTGACCGAGCGCACCTGCAAATGGCCGGTTGGCGATCCGCTGAAGGACGACTTCCATTTCTGCGGTTGTGAAGCGCTGGAATCTTCGCCCTATTGCAAGTTCCATGCGAAACTCGCCTACCAGCCGGTGAGCGAGCGCCGCAAGGCTTGAGTGTTGCGGCACGCATTCAGCACTCAAAAATTACGGGCCTTCGGGCCCGTTTTTTTATGACAAAAATAAAGCGGCTTTCTGGGCGGCTTGATGGCAGGCCGCACCCTTTCCCCTTACTATTGGGCGTGACCCCTCAATCCGGATTTCAACGCGCAGCCGATCTTCTCCGGTCAAAACGGATAATGGCATCGAGTTTGGCGGATACTCATATAGAAAAAGCCCGAAATCGTTTCAGATTTCGGGCTTCCTGATTTTTTTGTGCACTACTTCGCCAGCGAAACTATCTGGTTCCGCTTCGCTCAGGCTTCCATCGAATATCCCGCACCACGCACCGTGCGGATGACATCCTGCATGTGCGAGAAGTTCAGGGCCTTGCGCAGACGTCCGACATGCACATCGACAGTACGCTCGTCGACATAGATATCATGACCCCAGACGCCATCCAGCAATTGCGAGCGGGAAAACACCCGACCCGGCGACGTCATCAGGAATTCCAGCAAGCGGAATTCCGTCGGGCCGAGACGCACTTCGCGGCTTTTGCGGTGAACGCGATGGGTCTCGCGGTCCAGTTCGATATCGCCGCATTTGAGCACCGACGACAGAACCTCCGGACGGGCCCGGCGCAACATGGCCTTGACCCGGGCCATGAGTTCCGGCGTCGAGAACGGCTTGACGACATAATCGTCAGCGCCCGTAGCGAGACCGCGAACCCGTTCGCTCTCTTCGCCACGCGCCGTCAGCATGATGATGGGCAGGCGTTCTGTTTCCGGCCGCATTCTCAAGCGCCGGCACAGTTCGATACCGGAGACACCGGGCAACATCCAGTCCAGGATGAGAAGATCCGGAATGCGCTCCTGCAGCCTGATTTCCGCCTCATCGCCACGGGGTATCGTGTCGACGTCGTATCCCTCAGCCTCGAGATTGTAACGAAGCAGGACGCTCAGCGCTTCCTCGTCTTCCACAACTGCAATCTTGGGCACCATATGCTGAACTCCGCAAGCTTCTGCTTGTCTGTTACTCGGTCACCGAACCAAGCGTGTTGGAACTGTCGTCCTTCGGACGCTCGCCCTCCGGCTGGCTGCCAGTGGTCATGTAATAGATCGTCTCTGCGATATTCGTCGCATGATCGCCGATACGCTCGATGTTCTTGGCGCAGAACAGAAGATGCGTGCAGGTGGTGATGTTGCGCGGGTCTTCCATCATGTAGGTCAGAAGCTCCCGGAAGAGCGACGTGTACATGGCATCGATTTCCTCGTCGCGTTCACGGATCGCATTGGCCTTTTCGGCGGAACGCGTGGAATAGACGTCGAGGACTTCCTTGAGCTGCACCAGCGCCAGGTCGGACAGATGCTCGATGCCGCGGGCGAGCTTGCGCGGAACGCCGGTGCCGGCGACAGCGATAACGCGCTTGGCCGTGTTCTTGCCAAGATCGCCGACGCGTTCGAGATCGGCGGCGATACGCAGGGTGCCGATGATCTCGCGAAGGTCTGCCGCCATCGGCTGACGCTTGGCGATGGTTACGATCGCCTTGTCGCCAATTTCGCGCTCAGCATGGTCGAGAATGGTATCGTCCGAAATGACCTTCTGCGCGAGCGCAGCATCGGAATTGACGAGTGCGCGCACGGCGTCACCGCACATCTGCTCGGCAAGACCGCCCATTTCGGCGATGCGGCGCGTCAGAAACTTCAGTTCGTCGTCATAGGCAGACAGGATATGCGAATGGGTCGTTGTCTGTGTCATGGTCTATTCCTCCGGCTTGGCCTGCATGCGCGTGCCCAACAGCGGGGCACGGCAGAGGCACCAGTCTTGTACGGTTACGATAAAGCACCGGCCGGGGATCAGCCGAAGCGGCCCATGATGTAGTCCTGCGTGCGCTGGTCGTCCGGATTGGTGAACATCTTGTCGGTTTCGTTTTCTTCGACAAGGTGACCAAGATGGAACATGGCCGTACGCTGGGAAACGCGCGCCGCCTGCTGCATGGAGTGCGTGACGATGACGATGGTGTAGTTGGTGCGCAGTTCGTGGATGAGTTCCTCGACCTTCGCAGTCGCGATCGGATCCAACGCCGAGCACGGCTCGTCCATCAGGATCACTTCCGGGCTGACGGCAACCGCGCGTGCGATGCACAGACGCTGCTGCTGGCCACCGGAGAGGCCCGTGCCGGATTCCAGCAAACGATCCTTCACCTCGTTCCAGAGACCCGCTTTCTGCAGGCTATGCTCGACGATCTGGTCCATATCCGCCTTGTTGCGGGCGAGACCGTGGATACGCGGGCCGTAGGCGATGTTCTCATAAATCGTCTTCGGAAACGGGTTCGGCTTCTGGAACACCATGCCGACGCGGGCACGCAGTTCCACGACGTCGATCTGCTGATCGTAGATATCGTCGGTATCGAGCGTGATCTTGCCGGTGACCCGGCAACCGTCGATCGTGTCGTTCATGCGGTTCAAGGTGCGCAGGAAAGTGGATTTACCGCAACCGGACGGGCCGATAAGTGCAGTCACCGTGTTTTCGCGGACATTGAGGTTCACGTCGTAAAGCGCGCGCTTTTCGCCGTAATAAACCGAAACATCCTTGCCGATCATCTTGTATGAGACTTCATTCATTTTCTTGTCCAGCGCCTTTTCAACTGCTGCTTCCGACAACATGTTCATTGCTCTAGCTCCCTCTACCAGCGCCGCTCAAAGCGGCGACGCAACAGGATTGCGCCAACATTCATGAGAATGAGGAACAGAAGCAGGATGATGATAGCGCCAGATGTCCGTTCGACAAAGGCACGCTCAGCTTCGTTCGCCCACATGTAAATCTGCACCGGCAGGGCCGTGGACGGATCCATAGGCGTTGTCGGATAGTTCGCGACGAATGCCACCATGCCGATCAGAAGCAGCGGCGCCGTTTCGCCCAGTGCGTGGGCGAGACCGATGATGGTGCCGGTCAGAATGCCAGGCATTGCCAGCGGCAGGACGTGATGGAAAATCGTCTGCATCTTGGAAGCGCCAAGACCGAGTGCGGCGGCGCGGATCGACGGCGGCACGGCCTTCAATGCAGCGCGGGTGGCGATGATGATCGTCGGCAGGGTCATCAGCGTCAGGACGAGGCCGCCGACCAGCGAGGCCGAGCGTGGAAAGCCCATGAAGTTGATGAAGACGGAGAGACCGAGCAGACCGTAAACAATGGAGGGAACAGCCGCCAGATTGTTGATGTTGACCTCGATAAGGTCCGTCAAACGGTTCTTGGGGGCAAATTCCTCCAGATAGATGGAGGCCGCAACACCGATCGGCAGCGACAGCACCAGCACGATCAGCATCATATAGAACGAGCCGATCAGCGCAACGCCAACACCCGCGGCTTCCGGACGGCTCGAAGCGCCGTTGACGAAGATGCCGGTATTGAAATGCTTGCCAAGCTGTCCGCTTTCCACGAGCTGGTTCATCCAGCCGAGCTGCTGGTTCGAGATACGGCGGTTTGCTTCATCCCCCGACATGTCGACCTGGCCCTTGAAGGCGCTGTCGACATCACCCGACGCCAGAAGCGTGACGCTGCGCGTGGTGCCGATGACGGACGGATCGGCGACGACGATATCACGCAGCTGGGTGCGTACGCTGTCGGAGATCATGACGTTGACGGCGCGAAGACCGGCCTTATCCGTCGGCGCGACGCCGAGAACCTTTGCCACCGCATCACGGGCGAGGACGGGGTAGTTGGCCGTCATCAGCTTTGCAGGATTGGTTGCGCGCTCGTTCTTTGGATCGATGATCAGTTCGGAAAACTCGACCGGAACGGTGATCATCGTCTGCTGGAAGGCGGTGTGACCCTTGGATACGACCGACCAGAGCAGCAGAAAGAGGAAGATGAGGCCGAACGAGATTGCTGCCAATCCATAGGCGCGGAAGCGGCGTTCAGCTGCATAGCGACGCTTGATGCCGATATCACGGCGCGTGGCCTTGTTCACGGCGGCAGCACCGGCCGCCGGAGAAACGATGTCGGTCATTCATATTGCTCCCGGTATTTGCGCACGATGTAAAGCGCGTAGATATTCAGGCAAAGCGTGATTGCAAAAAGAGTTATGCCCAGCGCGAAGGCCACCAGCGTTTGCGGCGAGGTAAACTCAAGGTCACCCGTCAGCTGGCTGACAATCTTGACCGTCACTGTTGTCATGGGTTCGAAGGGGTTGAGCTGCAGGCGGGCAGCGACACCAGCCGCAAGAACCACGATCATGGTCTCGCCGATCGCACGCGACGCCGTCATCAGCACGGCGCCGACGATGCCGGGAAGAGCGGCGGGAAGGATGACCTTCTTGATGGTTTCAGAGCGCGTGGCGCCGAGACCGAGAGAGCCATCGCGCAGCGAACGCGGCACGGCGGTGATGATGTCGTCAGACAGCGACGAAACATAAGGGATCAGCATGATGCCCATGACGAAGCCGGCGGTGATGACGCTCTGCGCCTGGATGAAGTTGGCGTAGTTGCCTGTCGCAAGACCGCTGATCTGCGTAGAAATGTCTCGCAGGAAAGGACCAACGGTCGTCAGCGCGAAGAAGCCGTAGACGATTGTCGGGATGCCCGCGAGCACCTCGAGCAGCGGCTTTACTATCGAGCGAAGGCGCGGCGTCGCATATTCCGACATATAGATCGCCGAAAACAGCCCGACCGGAACGGCGACCAGCATGGCGACGAAACCAATATAGAGCGTGCCGGCGAGCAGCGGGATCAGGCCGAACTGGCCGGAAGAGTCAGTCGCACCGGCAGCGGCAAAACGCGGATCCCATACCGTTCCGAAGAAGAACTGGTGCGCCGGAACCATGGTGAAGAACTGGATCGCTTCTGAAAGCATCGAAAGGACGATGCCGATGGTCGTCAGGATGGCGATGGACGACGCGACGACCAGAGCCGCGAGAATGACCCGCTCCACCCTGTTGCGCGCCCGAAAACGCGGCGCGATTGAACGCAGTGCATAAGCGGCACCGGCGAATGCGGCCAGCAGCACGGTGGCGATCATGCCCAGGCGGCTGGTGGAGGTCATCGCATTCAGCGTCTGGGCGGCATCGACCATGAAACGCTGGGGTTCGCCGGCAATTGCCACGCCCTTCGATGCCAGAAGCGATCTTACCGCAGCCGTATCCGCATCAACCTTTGCGGTTTCTTCCGGCGTCAGACGCTGAAGACCGCGGGCGATGGACGTTACCATGCCGTAGGTGAGGCTCTGCTGCGCTTCGGATTGGGAGCGCACATCTTCGGGAAATTCGCCACGCACCGCAGAGGTAACGATCAGCGGGCTGATAACAAGCCAGATACAGAGAATGAGCGCTGCGGGCAGCACCGCCCAGACGACAGCGTAGGAACCGTGATAACCGGCACGGGAATGCATGCTGGAGGGACGCCCACCAGACAAAGCAACGGCGCGGCGGCTGCCGAGCAGATAACTGCCGATGCCGATCAACACCAGTATCAGCAAAAGGATCGATGTGTTCATTAGAGTTCCCTCGTCGTGCCTCAAGAGCACGGTGCGATATCGGGCAAATCAAAAAGTCATCAAAACGAGACCGCTGGACCATCCAGAGATGCTTGCCGCCTGACTGTAACAAAGTCTGGCAAGCGTCAAGGTTGATACATCCTATCCATCTGTAATCCATCAACAATTATGTGGACGGCGATGGATGGGAACTGTCAACCGTAGACAGCCGCCTTAAGCACAACGGTACCGGAGCGGAGAGAGGGGTGCGGCAGGCCGCACCCCTCCTTGTTTATTACATCGAAGCGCCGGCAGCGAACTTGGAGCGAATTTCTTCGCGTTCTTTTTCCGGAGCTGCAACGAGGCCGTAGTTTGCGAGCGGGGAGTCGGGGCCGATCATTTCGTCAGAAACGAAGAACTCGACATATTCCTTGAGGCCCGGGATAACGCCCAGGTGAGCCTTCTTCACGTAGAAGAACAGCGGGCGCGAAACCGGGTACTTGCCGCTGGCAACGGTTTCCGTGGACGGAACAACGCCGCTGACGGTCGCAACCTTCAGGCGGTCAGCGTTGTTCTCATAAAATGCCAGGCCGAAAACGCCGAGGCCGGTCTTGTTGGCGTCGATGCGGGCAAGCGTCTCGGTGTAGTCGCCGTCGATGTCGACTGCAGCGCCGTCCTTGCGAACTGCAACGCACTTGGCAGCAGCCTGCTTGGCGTCGGTGATCAGCGCCTTGATGGCGTCGGTCGCCTTGGCTTCCTTGCAGCCGTCAGCCATGATCTTCTCTTCGAAGACTTCGCGTGTGCCGTGCTTGGAACCCGGAATGTAAGCGGCGATCGCTACATCAGGCAGTTCCTTGTTGATTTCCGACCACTTCTTGTAAGGGTTGGCAACGAGCTTGCCGTCCTTGACGATTTCAGCGGCGAGCGCGAGGTACAGATCCTTCGGCTCGAGCTTGATGTCCTTGTTGGAAGAGTCCATTGCGAAGACGATGCCGTCGTAGCCGATCTTCACTTCCTGAACGTCGGCAACGCCAGCGGCCTTACAAGCGGCAAGTTCGTCGCCCTTGATCGGGCGCGAAGCGTTTGCAATGTCGATGGTGCCTTCGCCGACGCCGGAGCAGAACGCCTTCAGACCGCCGCCCGTGCCGCCAGACTCAACAACTGGAGCCTTGAAGTTCGGGAAAGTCTCAGCAAAAGTTTCGGCAACGATCTTGGCATAGGGCAGAACCGTGGAGGAACCAGCAACCTGGATCTGGTCGCGAGCAGCGGCGGCGCCAGCGAAGGCGACAGAAGCCACCAGAGCTGCTGCGGAAAATTTAACGAAGTTCATTTGTCTCTCCCGTCGTGGGCTTGTTTGTGGACGCAGCCGATAGCGGCAGACGCTCTTAGCATGCGCTCGGCGGTCTCTTCTTAACCACCGTAACCACTTCCTTTTATGTCACTTCGGTGAAAGATTTGTGACAGCCTAAATTATTGATTTTATTTATAAAATTTTTCGAAGCTGAAGACTGTAACGTACTCTATGTCAGAATCTGACGGTAAAGTCAGTGCCATTGCCCAGTTCCGATTTAATGATGAGGCGGGCGCGGTGGCGGGTGAGGATGTGCTTGACGATGGCAAGCCCGAGGCCGGTCCCTTTTTTGGAGCGACTGTCAGCGACACTGACGCGGTAAAACCGTTCCGTCAGACGCGGCACATGTTCAGCAGGAATGCCCGGCCCCTTGTCAATGACGCTCACCTCCACCGGCTTACCGGGTTCGGCACGCAGCCAGACATCCACGACCTTGCCTTCCTGGCCATATTTACAAGCATTTTCAACGAGGTTCTGAAACACTTGCACCAGCTCGTCGCGGTCGCCCTGCACTTCTGCCGGCCGGTCGGGCAGATGCAGCGTAATAACCACATCCAGCTCGTTGGCGAGTGGCAGCAACGCATCCCGGACATGGCCGATGACTGGGACGAGATCGACCTTCTGGTCCGGCGCAATATTCGCCCGCAATTCCAGCCTTGAAAGCGACATGAGGTCATCCACCAGCCTGCTCATGCGTGTGGCCTGATCGAGCATGATGGCGAGGAAACGTTCCTGCGCTTTGGGGTCGTTGCGGGCCGGCCCCTGCATGGTTTCGATGAAACCGCGCAGCGAGGCGAGCGGGGTGCGCAATTCATGGCTTGCATTAGCGACGAAGTCGCTGCGCATGCGGTCGATGCGGCGAAGCTCCGAAACATCGCGGAACGACAGGATGTAGAACGGTGGACCCGCTGCCTCTCCCGCATCCGCCCGGGCAATGCGGACGATGAAGACCCGCTCTGAGGGAAAACGCTCGGAATGCTCGACCTGGTTGGGCTGGCCGGTGGTGATGGTTTCGCGAATGACATCCAGCAAGCCCGGCGAACGCAGCCGGGCGGAAATATGTGCGCCGGCCGGAAGCTGGCCAAAGGCGCGTTCCGCCGCGCCGTTCTGATAAAGCACGCCTGCGTTTTTATCGAGGATGAAGACCGGCGTATCCAGAACGGCCAGACCCGCCCTCACCCCGGAAATGACGTTTTCGCCGGGCACATCAGGTTCTTCCGCCTCAGCAGCTGCGGTTTCATCCTTAGCCGGCTCCTCCGGCTTTTGCCGAGCGGTCAAAATAGCGATGACGGCGCAGAGCCACAGGACGGCGGGCATATAGGGCGTTTGCAACTCAGAAACGGCAGCGACGGCAAGCATGCTGACGACGAGAACAGGCAACCAGTTTCGGCCAAGCTTTTTCGCAAAAAGCTTCAATCCACTCTCGCCTTTCATGACTGCCATTTCAGCACACTTTCCACTTTCACCTGACAGCGCATCGGAGTCTCATAGGCCAGCTTCATGACAGAGATTCATCATCGCGTATTTTCCACAGCGTATATGCGCAAAATCTGCGCCGCAATCGTCACTGCGGTAGCACTCCGGCTAACCAATCCTCTTTCACTTGAATTATGCGGGTGGATATGAACTCATTGGCAGCGAGTTGCCTTTACACAACAACATCAGGAGGAAAGCATGGGCGAAGAAACGAAGAAGCGATCGGTGGAGATCACCATTGGCGGCAAGCTGCGCAGCTTCGACATCGACGATCCGGTTCTTCCCGACTGGGTGGAGGAGAAGAAGCTTTCCGCCGGAGATTTTCCTTACGATAAAAAGATGAAGCGGGAGGAATACGACGCCACCCTCGAGGCGCTGCAGGTGGAGCTGGTCAAGGTGCAGTTCTGGCTGCAGGCCACCGGCAAACGGGTGATGGCAGTCTTCGAAGGACGCGATGCCGCCGGAAAGGGCGGCGCGATCTTTGCGGCCCACGCTTACCTCAACCCCCGCTATGCCCGTGTCGTGGCGCTGACCAAACCAACCGAGACCGAGCGTGGCCAATGGTATTTCCAGCGCTATATCTCGCATTTCCCGACGGCTGGAGAATTCGTCCTCTTCGACCGTTCCTGGTATAACCGCGCCGGGGTGGAGCCTGTCATGGGCTTCTGCACCCCGGAAGAGCACAAGCGCTTTCTCAAGGAAACACCACGCCTCGAAAAGATGCTGGTCCATGAGGGTGTTCATCTGTTCAAGTTCTGGCTTGATATCGGCCGCGAAACGCAGATCGAGCGCTTCCATGACCGTCGCCACAGCCCGCTGAAATGCTGGAAGCTTTCCGACATGGATATCGCCGCGCTGACGAAGTGGGACGACTACACACAAAAGCGCGACGAGATGCTGGAAAAGACCCACGCCGATGTCGCCCCGTGGACGGTGGTGCGCGCCAACGACAAACGCCGTGCGAGGGTGAACCTCATTCGCCACATCCTCAATACGCTTGACTACGACGGCAAGGACAAAAAGGCGATTGGCGAAATCGACGACAAGATCCTGGGATCAGGACCGGGTTTTCTGAAATAAGACTGGGAGACGTCAACAAGCGCCCCGGCTGCGGCGCTTGTTCCCTCTTCTTGCTGGATTCTTACTGACCCGGCAAAATGCGCACGGAGTACAGGTTCACCGGGCGGGCATTACCATCGATATCGCTGTTGATGAAGATCTTGCCGGGCGCATTCGGGGCAAGCGAACGCTCGAACGTCGTGTTCAGCAGCATATCCGCACGCTCGGCCGTGGCCGTGAAACGGTGACGGGAGCAATCGCCCAACGTGGCGAAATCGCATGCTACGGAAACCTGCGTTTGCCGATCGCTGGAGGATTGCAGCGTGATCGAGATGGTCGAGGATTTACCCGCCATGTCGCGCATCACTTCCACCGGAACCTCGACGCTGATTGCGCCGTCCTGAGAGACGCTTCTCGACGTCACCCGTATCGCCTTGCCGGCGGGTGTGGCGATGTTCTCGACACTGGCGCGGGAGCCTGCCGAAACTCCGGAACTGCCGCGCTCCGCATTAAATACTTCCACCCAGTCGTCAGAAAAACCGCGGCCGGCGGAAAGGCTCGGCGCGGGCTCAGTACCGTTGAAGTCCTCCGCCTGGACTTGTGCCGGCGGATTAGGCACGCTGGTATCGCGCTGCTCCGGCGTGAGCAGCAGGCCGGAGGAATAGACCCACCAGGCGCCGAAACCGACAAAGGCCAGAAGCGATACGAGCATGAAAAGCCGGGCGAAAAGTCCGCGACGCTTGCGGCGGCCAACGGCACCTTCCGGACGAAACGCGAGCGAGGCGTCACCTGCGCTGGAGCCTCTCCTTGGCGGTTTTCCATTACGACGTCCAGCACTCAGCGGCTCCGGAGAGGCAGCGACGCCAGGCCGCACGTCGCGCGTTTCGCCACGCAATTCCGGCTCGACTGCCATATCGCCGTGATGCTGCGATTGTGAGACGGGATCGACCGAGGGGCCGTCATGCGCCGCACTTTCCGGCACAGGCGGCCGCAACTGCTGCTCCACCCTGTCCAGAAGACGATTCCGCTCTTCATTCTCTATAACATGGATAAGGCTTTCGAGCCGCTGGCGCTGCTGGCCCACAATCTGCGGGTCGTCTATGCCCTGCTTGCGCAGGCCCGCTTCCAGTGCCTGACGGGACGATTGGTAAATTCGTGCACGAACTTCGGCGTTCGATCTGTCCGATTTTTCCAGAGCATTTCTGATTGCCGTTTCCAGTCCGCTCACGACCGATCCTTATTCTACTGCTCTTCGCAAAAAATATGTGGCAGTGCGCCATTGGTTTACGATTCGGTAACGGCTATGCCGCGCCTCCGCAAGCATCGTTTGCGATAAAGACCGGATTGCCTTGGGGAAAATCGATCCATTGTGGCGCTGTGAGCGCAGGTCTGCCGGGCCAGTACGACGCTGTTTTCGCTTTCAATCCGCTGCCGAACACGATATTGACTTACGTGCGCGTAAACGTAATCCGTGGGAGGAGACATGCTGCCGTCCGTGCTGAAAGACAATCTGCGTCTTCCGGTCATAGCGTCACCGCTATTCATTATTTCGCATCCGCAATTGACGCTGGCGCAATGCAAGGCGGGTGTCATCGGCGCTTTCCCGGCGCTGAATGCGCGGCCCGAAAGCCAGCTGGACGAATGGCTGGCAATGATCACCGAGGATCTGGCCGCCCACAACAAGGCTAACCCCGAGCGCCCGGCTGCTCCTTTCGCCGTCAACCAGATCGTACATATGTCCAACCGGCGGCTGGAACACGATCTCGGCCTTTGCGTCAAATACAAGGTGCCGGTGGTGATTTCCTCGCTTGGTGCAGTACCGGAAGTCAATGCGGCCGTGCATTCCTATGGCGGTATCGTGCTGCATGATGTCATCAACGATCGCCACGCCCGCTCCGCCATCCGCAAGGGCGCGGACGGGCTGATTGCAGTGGCAACGGGTGCCGGCGGACATGCGGGCACGCTTTCGCCCTTCGCCCTGGTTCAGGAAATCCGCGAATGGTTTGATGGCCCCCTGCTGCTGGCTGGCGCCATCGCCAATGGCGGCTCCATCCTTGCGGCGCAGGCCATGGGCGCGGATATGGCCTATATAGGCTCCCCCTTCATCGCGACGCAGGAAGCCCGGGCCTCCGACGCTTACAAGCAGGCGATCGTGGAGGCACAGGCCAAGGACATCGTTTATTCGAACTATTTCACGGGCGTACACGGCAACTACCTGAAAAGCTCGATCGTCGCCTCAGGCATGGACCCCGACAACCTGCCCGAAGCGGATCCTTCCAAGATGGACTTCGAAACCGCCACCGGCGGCGCAAAGGCCTGGAAGGATATCTGGGGCGCCGGACAAGGCATCGGAGCGGTCAAGGTGGTGGAGCCGGTGGCTGACCTCGTCGATCGGCTGGCACGCGAGTATGAGGCAGCCAGACAGCGCATCTGCGCGAGAGGCTGAGGCCACCTATAAACAACGGGCAGGCTTTTTTTCGGATTTTTCGAAACCCGCGCATTCAAGGCTTGAAATCCGTCAGCATTGCCTGTATCAGCCCGCCATGAAGCTGATCCGTAACAAACGGGTCACAATCGGGCCGCTTTAGCTCAGTTGGTAGAGCACGTCATTCGTAATGACGGGGTCACGTGTTCGAGTCACGTAAGCGGCACCATTTCTTCCTAAAAAAATTCATTTCCGACACTTAGTTGCCTTTGGCGCGGCGTTGTCCACTGGCGGAAATCGTCATTTGGCGCTGCTGCTGCAATCATAAAACCTTTGAAACCAAACGGGCCTCCGCACGTTGAGCAGCAAGTCGCAATCAAATGGAAAGCCTGCCATCGTGGATGTCCTTCGTATTCTTATCGCCATCATTCTTCCGCCGGTTGGCGTGTTTCTCCAGGTCGGACTAGGCCTGCATTTCTGGTTGAATATCCTGCTCACGCTTTGCGGTTACATTCCCGGCATCATTCACGCGATCTGGGTGATCCTGCGCAAATGAGATTTGCGCGGCATATGACGGGACAACCATCAGATGCGCACAATATTTTAGTGCGTGATTAAATTCGTAATTCCGACTGGAACCTCATCTTCTCCCTCACGTTATGGTGATGACACCAGCTAAGGAGAAAATCATGAACCAGATCATCTACATCGTGGGCCTCGTCGTCATCGTTCTGGCGATTCTTTCGTTTTTCGGCTTTCGTTGATCACCGTTGTCAATTCGATCGCTTGCGCTTATTCTAATCAGCGGTAACACACGGCTGCGTTCATGGGTTGCTTTGCTGTCGGGTGTATTTCGGGATCGCGTTGCTCTGGGAGGTGCACGATGAAGAACGAGAGATGGACAGAGCCTGTCGAGGTCAATCTCGAGGCGAAGGGCAAAAGCGTTATCGCCGGCCCGTTCGAGGCACTGATGTTATTGACGGAAGGCTGGCCCAAAATTCGCGGATTGAGTTTCGTGAGAGCCAGAAGCGCCTGCCGCGCTGCGCTTGATGGACGCAAATCGCCGGAGGAAGCGCGAAAGTGCTTTACCGATGCGGTTTCCGAGATGCAGAAAAATCCGCACTGACCATATTCAGACGACAAATGGCCCCTCGAAAGGGGCCATTTTCATGCTTGCCATATTTCGTTCGATCTACATCCAGTAAGGTGCGACGCCGTAGTAGTCGTAAACCTTGCGGTCTCGCGCATGCAGCAGGTCATCATCGTCCAGGTTGGCGAAGTGAGGCGCATTTTCGATCTGCTCTTTGGTAAGATCGATGCGATAGCCATCAAGCTCTTCGTCATAATGGAGCTTTTCCCACGGCAGCGGATAATAGTCGTCGCCGATTCCGAAAAAGCCACCGAAGCTCAATACCGCGTAGGCGACACGGCCGCCGCGTTTTTCCAGAATGATCCGCTGGATCGAGCCGATATGCTTGCCATCGGCGCCATAGACGCGCGTGCCTTCAACCTTGTCGCTGGCGATCAGGCTCGGTGTGTCTTTGACGTAAGGGTCCTGCCCGGCACGGGGTTCTTGATGCAACATAACGTCTTTCCTCCTTGGATTTTCCTCGTGAGTATTACACTTGGTAAACCCCTCCACCGGAAATTCGTTCCGAAGCTTTTCGCGCGCTGCGGACTGAAGACGCGGATCAGGAGGCGCGGAAAAAGCCCTATTGGCGGATTTTTTGCCAGACGGAAGGAGAAACGCCGACCATTTTACGGAAGACGCGGGAAAAATGCGCCTGATCCGAAAACCCGGCTGCGATGGCGATGTCGGTCAGCGCCATGTCGGTTCGCATCATCAGGTCCTTGACCCGATCGATACGCGCCTGCATCTGCCATTGATGCGGCGGTACGCCTGTCGACGCCTTGAAGGCGTGGCTGAAATGGGATTGCGACAGGTTGGTGAGTTCTGCCAGTTCCTCCAGCCTTATCGACCGCAGGCAATGTTCGCGAATGTAATCGGTCGCCGCCCTCAACTGCCAGGAGGCCAGCTTGCTGCGTTTTTTGACCGGCTCCCGCTTCACCTTGAGGAAATCCGTCAATAGCGCCAGCACGAGGCTTTCGCCGTATAGATCGTGCAAAGGGTCTGGATTATCACATTCTGCGGCGATCAGCCGCGCAAGCACCAGCAGGCGCTCATCCTCGAACATCAGGTGCGGATCGAGCAACCCGTGCGGATCGAACCCCTGCACCAGCCGCGCCCCCAGCAATCCCGCATCGAAGTGCAGATCGAGATGGCGCACGAAGGAAACATTGCTGAGTTCCGCATGTACGTCCAGGTCGGCCGGTACGAAGGAAATGCGGTTCGCTTCGGATGACGCGTAATTGTCGCGGCGGCTACGATTCATCATGAACCGCCCATCATCCGTCCCATCCATATCAAGCAGGAAAACGAAACGCGGGTCCTTGCCGACATAGCGGCCACCCGCCTTCGATGCGCAACGCACGTCCCAGAGATCGGCGACGATGCCGTTCCACACCCGCGAGCGTGGGCCGCCGATGACGGCAAAGCCCTCGATCTCATTTTCCATCCGAACGCGGAAAGCCATGGCCTCTCGATCCCGCAAGGCGCAAAGGCGCCCCTATAAACATGATAAGATTATTCATATTTATAGGGGCAAACTATTTTCCCCGCAACTGCCAGCTACCCGTTACCACTTCTTGGAAAGCTTGAAGGTGATGGTGCGGCTGTCACCCCAGCCGCAAACCGAGACGCCGGCGCAACTCTTGACGTATTCCTTGTCGAAGACATTCGCAACGTTGACGGATGCCGTCCAGTCGTTCTTCTCGTAGCGGATCGCGGCATCGAAGACCGCAGCATCCGGAACACGCAGCGTGTTTGCCGCATCTGCCCAGGACTTGCCCTGATAACGCACGCCGCCGCCAATGCTGAGGCCTTCAAACGTATCATCGGTGAAGGCGTAATCCACCCAAAGCGACGCGGTGTGAGCAGGCACGATCCACGGCGATTTGCCGATCAGGTTAGGATTGGCGTCCTTGGTGATATCGAGATCGGTATAGGAATAGGAGGCGATGGTTTTCCAGTTGTCGGTGAGATTGGCCTTCGCCTCCAGCTCAAAGCCGGTGGACTCCACCTGTCCGAACTGGCCGCTCGTCGTTACGCCGCCGGCGGTATAGGAAACGATGGCGTTGTCCTTCACAAGCTTGAAGACAGAGGCGGTGATGCTGCCATCGAAGAAGGTCGGCTCGTATTTGATACCGGCCTCGAACTGATGTCCTTCCTCGGGTACGGCGGAGCTGCCATCCGCAAGTGTATCGATGAGCGGATTGAAGAAGGTGGCCGCCGAGACATAGGGCGTCAGGCCATTGTCGAATTCATAGGCAAGACCGGCGCGACCGCTCAGCGCATCGTCATTTGAGCGGCGAGACACACCCGCTGGCAGCCTGTTGTTCAGTTCGGTATCGACGTAATCGTAGCGCCCGTTCAGCGTTACCAGCCAGCCATCGCCGAAACGCAGCTGATCCTGTGCATAGATGCCGATCTGCTGCTGCGTCACGACGTTATTGGCGTAGACGAAATTCGTTCCCTGCGTCGAACCATAGACCGGTTTGAGCGCACCGATCGCATTCGATCCGCAGCACGCCTGCACCTGATCCAGCTTGTAGTATTTATAATCGAGACCGAAGAGCAGCGAATGGCTGACAGCACCGGTATCGAACTGGCCTTCGACGCGGTTGTCGACGCCGAAACTGTCGACCTTCGACAGGCCGTCATAACCAAAGCGGGTCAGCATATAGTCATTGGTGGTGGCATCGAGGATTGGCTGGCCATTGGCGTCAGTATTGGCCCAGCCGCCCGCATAGGGTCCGGTTTCATGCTTGTAGAGGTGGCCGTAGCGTGCGTTCTGGCTGATCTTCCAGCCATTGTCGAATTCGTGGCTGACTTCGTAACCCACCATGGACTGGTAGACGCGACCATTGTCGATATCAGGCTCGCCATAAAAGGCCTTGCGGTCGAGCTTGCCGAAAGGTGCGTCAACCACAGTGCCTACATAGGGCAGGAAGCCATTGCCGACATGGACCTGATCCAGCGCCGAGAAATAGCCGTAGAGCGTGGCACTGGTCTGAGCATCCGGCTCGAAGGTGATCTGCGGCATGATGAAGCCACGCAGATCCTCGGAGTAGTCGGTGTAATTATCGCCGCCCGAGACCTTGCCAGTGACGCGGTATTTCCACACACCCTCACCATCGATCTTGTCGCCGAGATCGAAACCGAAGAAAGCATTGCCGAAATTGTTGATGCCGATTTCCGTTTCGCGGACCGGCTCATCCTGCGGGCGCTTGCGAACCATCTGCACGATGCCGCCGGGATTGGCGCCGCCGTAGAGCACCGAAGCCGGTCCCTTCAGCACCTCCACCCGCTCCAAACCATAGGCATCCATCTGGAAACCGCCGAAACCGTAGCTGAACAGGTTCAGCCCATCCAGAAACACGCCGGTCTGGGTTGCCTGGAAACCGCGAATGTAAAACCAGTCCGTATCCGGATCGGTGCCGAAAGGTTCCGCCGTTACGCCGGGCGTGTAGCGCAGTACCTCGTCGATCTTGGTCACGACACCGCGGTCATCCATTTCCTTGCGGCCGACGACCGATACGGACTGAGGAATGTCCTTCGTTTCCGTCTCAGTTTTCGAACCCGTCGCGCTTTTCTTCGCAACGTACCCCCGGACCGGACCAGTGGCGTTTTCCGCGCCCTGCCCCTCGACGGTAATCTCACGCAGGACGGTCGTCTGCTGTGCGTGACCTACCAATGGCGCCATCAAAACAATGGCAGCCGTTCCCAAAGCCAGGCGGCCCAAAAACATCTCATGCAAATTTTTCAAGATATGCCCCGAAACAGATCACGGCCGACGTTTATATACGGCAGGCCGCAGCACCTCAATTAAGCTGAGTATTTACATCAGGATTAAGGCCGGATGCTTGTCGTTTTCTGGGGAGATTTGAAGCTTATTGGCTTCTCGCACAGTTTTGCGCCTGTCATTTATGGTGCAGGCGTCAGCTCTTGCGCCGCCCGATCCTTGCAAGCTGCATGACCGGCAGGATGCCGACGACGACAATCGCCAGTGCCGCAATCGACGCTTCCTCATAGGTGCCACGCGCCGCCTCACCGTAAAGATGGGTCGCGAAAGTCTCGAAATTCAGCGGCCGTAACAGGAGTGTGGCGGGAAGTTCCTTGACGCAATCGACGAAGATCAGCAAGGCGGCGGCGGCCAGCGATGCCTTTGAAAGCGGCAGATGGATCTGTCTGAATGTCTGTGTTGCGGATCGTCCCAGTGTTCGCGAGGCGTGATCGAAGGATTGCGGGATACGACTCAGGCCGGCATCGACGCCGCCAGCCGCAATGGTGAGGAACCGCGCCGAATAGGCGTAAATCAGGGCCGCACCGCTGCCGATGAAAATGAGGCCGGTGGATATGCCGAACCAGTCGCGCATGGTCTGGTCGACAAACCGGTCGAAGCCGCCAAGCGCAATCAGCACACCTATGGCGATGACCGTGCCGGGGGCCGCGTAACCTACCGTGGAAAGCCGGTAGGACCAGAGCGAGAGGCGTCCCGGAGCAAGGCGCATCGCGTAAGCGACCGCAAGGCCGAGGACGAGGGTGATCGCCGTCGCCAGTCCGGCAAAGAGGATGGTATTCAGAGCCTCATCGGCAAAACGGGACGACAGTCCGCTGAACCGGAAACGCTTCCATGCCTCGGTGACGAGATAGCTTGCCGGCGCCACGAAGCCGATCAGAACCGGCAGGCTGCCGAGCGCAAAGGCACCGCAAGCTTTAAGACCGGTGAGACGCACAGGCTCCAGTTCCCTGCTTTTCTGCGCCGACACGGTATAACGCTGCTTGCGCCGCGCCCATCGTTCAAATGCCACGAGGGCAACCACGATGAATAACATGGAAAGCGCGATCTGCGCCGCACCGGGCAGGTCGGATTTCGTGACCCATGTGGTATAGACCGAAACGGTGAGTGTTCGGACACCAAGGAATTCCGATGCGCCGATATCGTTCAGCGCTTCCATCAGGGCAAGGCTGATGCCGACCGCGACGGCCGGGCGCGCCAAAGGCACCGCAACCTTGAAGAAAGCCGCGCGTCTGGAAACGCCAAGCGTGCGCGCCGCTTCAAGCAGGTTGCCCGCCTGCGTGAGGAACATGGCGCGCACGGGAATATAGACATAGGGAAACAGCACGAAACCGAGCAGGATGATGCAGCCCGTCATGGACCTTATGTCCGGCAGGCGGAATTCACGCGGGCTGGAATAGCCGAGCAGCCAGCGGATCGCCCCCTGCACCGGCCCGATCGGATGCAGGATATCGAGATAGGCGTAAGCGACGATATAGGTGGGCATGGCGAGTGGCAGCAGCAGCGCCCATTCCAGTATTTTGCGGCCGGGAAAATCATAGGCCGTAACCAGCCAGGCGGCAAATGTGCCGATAACACCGGCCAGCAACCCGACGCCGAGCATCAGAACGGCGGTATCCGGCAAAGCCGTCAAAATCACGCTGGAACCGAGATGGGACCACAGGCCATCAGACCCCTGCACCGCCTGTGAGACGAGTGCCAGAACCGGCAGCATGGCGCCACAGACCGCTGCCAGAGACAGGCTCAGCCACCAGAAGGAGGATGAAAACCTTGGTCTTGCGCGGGGCATCAATGGCTGGACGGCGTCTGGATTCATGAGCTTCTTGAAAATACAGGGAAGGCGCCCGCGGATGCGAACGCCTTCCAACTTGTTGTCGCCAATTGGCCTTTACTGGTCGAAACCGACCTTGTCGACCAGCTCGCTCGCCTGTTTGCGATGAGAGACGATCTCCGTCAGCGACTTGTTGTCAACCTTCAGGGTGCCGAAGGAGGCAACAATGTCGTTGAGTGCTGCGCCGTGCCTGACCGGATATTCGAAGTTGGCTTCGGCATAGATCTTCTGGGCTTCGTCCGAAACAAGGTATTCCAGAAGCTTGACGGCTTCGGCCTTGTTCGGAGCGTTCTTGGCAACAGCCGCACCGCTGATGTTGACCTGCGTGCCACCATTCTTGAACGTCGGCAGAACGACCTTGATCGCGTCGCCCCACTTCACCTGCTCCTCGCCGCCCTTGCCCGAGCGCATCAGGCCGACATAATAGGAGTTGGCGATGCCGATATCGCAAATGCCGCCGAGGATATCCTTGGCAACGTCACGGTCGCCGCCGCCTGCCTTGCGGGCCAGGTTTTCCTTGACGCCGGCAAGCCACTTTTCGGTGTCCGCTGCGCCATAGTGAGCGATGTAGTCGGCAAAGAGAGCCGTATTATAGGGATGCTGGCCGGCGCGAATGCAGATCTTGCCCTTCCACTTCGCATCTGCCAGGTCTTCATAGTTGAAGGAGGCAAGGTCTAGATCCTTCGCCGCATAGAGAACGCGGGCACGCATGGAAAGTGCGAACCAGTGGCCCTTGGCGTCGCGAAGTTCCGCCGGAATAGCCTTGTTCAGGGTTTCGGATTCAACCGGCTGAGTAACACCCTTTTCCGCGAGATCGACGAGATTGCCGGCATCCACCGTCATCAGCACGTCGGCAGGTGAGCTTGCGCCCTCGCTCAGAACGCGCTCTGCAAGGCCATCCTTGAGGAATACGGTGTTGACCTTGACACCGCTGGAGGCCGTGAAGGATTCCAGCAGGGGCTGGATCAGGGCCGGCTCTCTCGTGGTGTAGATGTTCAGTTCAGCAGCGCTGACTGATCCCGCTGCAAAAGTGACCGTGCTGGCAAGCAGGGCAAGTTTGGCAAATTTCGTCATGGTGTGTCTCCCTCTTCGATGGCGCAATATAGGGGGAGCAAACATCATACATGACGTATCAAATCAAGTTTTATTTGGCCGGTTTCAGACGGGTTTCTATCACCAACAGTTGAAAATGGAGCGAAAATAAACATGCAAATCCGCTCATTCAACTTCAGGTAAATATCAGGACACCCTTCGGATCGATGCCGAAGCGCACGGCCTTGGTCTTGGCGGGTGTGCGCTGCATCGTCCTGACGCGCAGGTCGGCTGGAAGGCCGGGAACGGCTATGCCGAGCTGTTCGATCTCGCCGAGGAACACACGACTTGATATCTCGCCGGCAATGCCGTCTTTCGCAGCGCTGCCCTCGATGATCGAAATCGCATTGGGGCGAACATAGGCGGTGGCGGCAAGACCTTCCGCCAGACCGGACGCATCGCCCAGAGGCCCGAGCGGCGTTTCCACCCGCCCCTCCCTCACCCTGCCCTCGATCTTGTTGAAGGCGCAGAAAAAATCGGCGGCGTAGCGGCTTTTGGGATGATCGTGGATTTCGTAGCCCGTGCCGCTCTGGATGATACGACCGCGCTGCATCAGCACCACACGATCGCCGGCGGAAAGCGCTTCTTCCGGATCATGGGTGACCATGATCGCCGTCGTGCCCAGTTGCCGCAGGACGCCCAGCGTTTCCTCGCGCACAGTGTCGCGCAATCCCCGGTCCAGATTGGAAAAGGGCTCATCCATCAACAGCAGGCCCGGTTGCGGGGCAAGGGCGCGGGCGAGGGCTACGCGCTGCTGCTCACCGCCCGAAAGCGTGTGCGGATAGCGCTTGGCCAACTCCTGCAGATGAACGTGCTCGATCATCTCCGCAGCGCGGCGGCGGGCCTCGGCCTTTGGCAATGACCTGAGACCAAACATCACATTCTGTTCGACGGTGAGATGCGGGAAGAGCGCATAATCCTGAAAGACGAAACCGATATTGCGCTTTTCCGGTTCCACGAAACCAGCCGGACCAGCAACGACTGCGCCATTCACACAAACGCTGCCATGATCCGGCGTTTCCACACCCGCTATAATGCGCAGCAGGGTCGATTTTCCACAGCCGGAACGTCCCACCAGACAAATGATTTCGCCGCGTTCGACGGTCAGATCGATATCGGACAATACATCCGTATCGCCGAATCTTTTTCCGACCGATTTCAGTTCAAGCGCTGCGTTGCCTGCCATTTCCAATCCTGCCCTGCTTTGCGAATTATGTTGATCGCTCAAATCAGGATTAAAGTCAAAAGGCGGGGGAAATAGGTTTCCACTCACGAGGTTGCGAGATGTTCGGCACGAATATTGACGTTTACGTTAGAGTTAAATAGGCTTTGCCGATACGATGGACGTCAGGTGATTAGACGTCTATCATTCGTCATCGGGGAGCGGAGGAGCAGTCGATCCGGTGACGCCACATGCGGTTCCCTCAATCCGGCCATTGCGCCGGTTGATTGGGGGTCTCATGATGATCAGGCAGCTTATAGCGCCTTTCATGCGTTCCATCGAACGCACGGCGCGACAGAGACTCTGGGAGGAGAAGCATGAGTGAATTGTCCCTGGGACATCCGGAAAATGTCAGCGCAGAGAAGCGCTGGCTGGCATCCTACCCGCCGGGCGTACCTTCCGAAATCCCCGCATCCGCCAATACCTCCCTTGTCGAACTTCTCGAAAAGAGCTGCGCGAAATTTGCCGACAGGAAGGCCTTTTCCAGCATGGGAAAGTCCCTGACCTACCGGGATCTGGATATTGAAACCCGCGCGGTGGCCGCATGGCTGCAATCCAGAGGGCTGGAAAAAGGCGACCGGGTTGCCGTGATGATGCCGAATATCCTGCAGAACCCCGTCGCCGTATACGGAATTTTGCGGGCAGGCATGATCGTGGTCAACGTCAATCCGCTCTATACGCCGCGCGAGCTGGAACACCAGCTGAAGGATTCCGGCTCAAAAGCGCTTTTCGTACTGGAGAATTTCGCCCATGTGGCGCAGCAGGCGGTGCCGAAAACCGCCGTCAGACATGTGGTCGTTGCGGCCATGGGTGATCTCCTCGGCCTCAAGGGACATATCGTCAATCTTGTGGTTCGCAAGGTGAAGAAACTGGTGCCGGCCTACGCTATTCCCGGCTCCATCAGCTTCAAGGCCGTGTTGAAGGAAGGTCAGGGTTTTTCCCTGAAGGCGGTCCGCCTCCTGCCGCAGGATATCGCATTCCTGCAATATACCGGCGGAACGACGGGCATTTCCAAAGGTGCGATCCTCACCCACGCCAATCTTCTGGCCAACAAGGCCCAGATCAGCCTGTGGCTGGATGCCGCTTTCACCCAACGCAAGGACCGTCCAGAAGTCCTCAACTTCATCTGCGCGCTGCCCCTGTGCCACATCTTTGCGCTGACGGTGAATTCGCTGATGGGCATTGCGCTTGGCGGCCATAACCTGCTGATCGCCAATCCACGCGATATTCCCGGCTTCGTGAAGGAGTTGTCGCATTATCGACCGCATATTTTTCCGGGTATCAATACGCTGTTCAACGCGCTGATGAACAATGAGGATTTCCGCAAGCTCGATCTGTCCTCGCTCATTCTCGTTCTCGGCGGCGGCATGGCGGTGCAGCGGCCGGTGGCCGAGCGTTGGCTTTCCATGGTCGGTTGCCCGATCGCCGAAGGTTACGGGCTATCGGAAACATCGCCCGTTGCCACCGTTAACAGACTCGATGCCACGGAATTCAGCGGCACCATCGGCCTGCCAATTTCCTCTACGGAAATCGACATTCGCGACGAGGAAGGCAAAAGCCTGCCGACCGGCGAGGTCGGCGAGATCTGCATTCGCGGGCCGCAGGTCATGGCCGGTTACTGGCAGAGGCCGGATGAAACCGCGAAAGCAATGACCGAAGACGGCTTCTTCCGTTCAGGCGACATGGGCTTCATGGACGAGCGCGGCTACACCAAGATCGTCGACCGCAAGAAGGACATGATCCTCGTTTCCGGTTTCAACGTCTATCCGAACGAGATCGAGGAAGTGGCCGCCAGCCATCCCGGCGTACTGGAATGCGCGGCAATCGGGGTTCCCGACGAACATTCCGGCGAGACCGTCAAGCTTTTCGTCGTCAAGAAGGATCAGTCGCTGACGGAAGCGGAACTCAAGGCCTTCTGCGCCAAAAGCCTGACAAACTACAAACGGCCGAAAATCATCGAGTTCCGAACGGAGCTGCCGAAATCGAACGTCGGCAAGATCTTGCGGCGTGAGTTGCGCAATCTGAACTGAAGGACGAGAGCCGGGTGACCGGCTCTTTTCTTTTCTCCCAGTCCATTTCTTTTACCGAAGTCGCCTTGATTTGGTCGCCTGAAAAAGAATAGTTTCCTCATCCTTCCAGGAAGCCGAGGAGCACGAGATGCAGGCCACCATCGAAAAACTGAAAGCAACGGCAAGCAGCACAGCCGCAACCGATCTGCGCGCTGCTTTTGCGGCCGACGACAAACGATTCAGCCGTTTCAGCGCCAAATTCGATGACCTGCTGATGGACTATTCCAAATGCGCTGTTAATGACGAAATCGTCACGCTTCTCGAACAGCTGGCGCGCGACGGTGGCGTCGAGGCAAAGCGCGAGGAGATGTTCTCCGGCAAGGCGATCAATTTCACCGAAGATCGTGCCGTGTTGCACACCGCACTACGCAATCGCTCCAACACGCCGGTTCTCGTTGACGGCAAGGATGTGATGCCGGATGTGAACGCCGTTCTTACCGCCATGGGCAAGTTTGCCGACGCCATTCGCTCCGGTTCCCTGAAAGGTGCGACCGGCAAGAAGATCACCGACATCATCAATATCGGTATCGGCGGCTCCGATCTCGGCCCCGTCATGGCGACGCTGGCGCTTGCGCCTTTCCATGATGGTCCGCGTGCGCATTTCGTCTCCAATATCGATGGCGCGCATATTGCCGACACGCTGAAGCTCGTTGATCCCGAGACCTCGCTCTTCATCGTCGCCTCCAAAACCTTCACCACAATCGAAACGATGACGAATGCCGCGACCGCGCGCCGTTTCATTGCCGAAAAGCTGGGTGAAGAGGCTGTGAAGCACCATTTCGCCGCCGTTTCGACAGCATTGGAAAAGGTTGCCGCCTTCGGCATCGAGAGCGATCGCATCTTCGGTTTCTGGGACTGGGTTGGCGGACGTTATTCGATCTGGTCGGCTATCGGCCTGCCGCTGATGATCGCCATCGGGCCGGAGAATTTCGGAAAGTTTCTGGATGGCGCGCATGCCATGGACAAGCACTTCCGCGAGGCGCCGATCCGTGAAAACCTGCCGATGCTGCTCGGTCTCATCGGATTTTATCACCGCAACGTGCTAAACTATTCCACACGGGCGATCCTGCCCTATGACCAGCGCCTGTCGCGTTTCCCTGCCTATCTGCAGCAACTCGACATGGAATCGAACGGCAAGGGCGTGACGATCGACGGGACACCTGTCGAAGGCCAGTCCGGCCCGGTCGTCTGGGGCGAACCCGGCACCAACGGCCAGCACGCCTTCTACCAGCTCATCCACCAGGGCACGAGCGTCATTCCGGCGGAATTCATGATCGCCGCCAACGGTTTCGAACCGGAACTGCGCCATCAGCACCAGCTTCTCATCGCCAATTGCCTGGCACAGTCGGAAGCTCTGATGAAGGGCCGCACGCTGGCCGAAGCGAAAGCCCAACTCACCTCCAAGGGCATGGAAGACAGCCAAGCCGATTTCATCGCGCCGCACCGCGTTTTCACCGGCAACCGCCCGTCCATTACCTTCGTCTACGACAAGCTGACGCCATTTGCGCTTGGCCGTCTGATCGCGCTCTACGAACACCGCGTCTTCGTGGAAGGCGTGCTGTTCCGCATCAACTCCTTCGACCAGTGGGGTGTGGAGCTTGGCAAGGAACTGGCAACCGGCCTGCTTCCCGTCGTTGAAGGCAAGGAAAGTGCAGCCGGCCATGACAGCTCGACACAGGGTCTGGTGAAAGCGCTGTCGGGACTGGCGGGGTAAAATCCTTGCTCCCTTGATAATTACGAAAGCCGGAAGGAAACTTCCGGCTTTTTCAATTCAGCATCGATGGAACGCCGATTGGAGGCACATATGGCACTGCGGCAAGGCAAGGATTTTCTGGCGTTTCATGACCTGCCTGAAGATGCGGTGCTGTCGATCATAGACCGTGCAGGCAGTCTGGCGCAGGACTGGTCAAAGGGCACGATGCCACAGCTGCTCAAGGGAAAACGCATCGGGCTGATCGTCGACGACACCGGTTGGCGCAACACCGCTGCCTTCGATCTCGGCATTCAGGCCATGGGCGGTATTTGTGTCACCGTCCCGATCAGCTTTAATGGTCGCGAAGAAATTGCCGACCTGGCGGGCTATCTCGACAACTGGTTCGATCTAGTCATTATCCGCACGAAAGAACTCTCGACCCTCCGGGCGCTTGCGGGCGAAATGCGCGCACCCGTCATCAACGCGCGGACCAAGTCCAATCATCCCTGCGAGACGCTTGGCGATCTTGCCCACATCAAAAGCTTGAGAGGCCGGGTCGACGGTCTCAAGATCGTCGGCGTCGCGCCGGATGCCAATATTTTGCGCTCGTGGGTCGAGGCCTCGATTTCCCTGCCAATTCAGGTCGCACAAGTTTACCCCGAACAATGGCACGTCACCGATGCTGCGCTCATCAACCCGAATTTCCGGGCCAGCTCTGATATGGCGGAGTTGCTCGACGCGGATGTGGTCATTACCGATTCCTGGCCCGCCGGTTCGGATCATATCCTGATCGACTACCGCATATCCGCATCCCTTCTCGACAGGATGCAGCCCGAGGTGATCTTTTTACCCTGCCCACCGGTCGCCCGTGGTCAGGAAGTGACGGCAGATGCAATGACCCATCCGGCCTGTCAAAGCCGGCCCGCAAAGGCATTTCTTCTGCACGCGCAGAATGCTCTGATGGAATTTCTCCTCGCCTGAGACGGCGCCGGTCGCCTCAGATATACAGCGCCGCCATCTTGCGCCAGGGGCCTGCCCGATGGGCACGTCCCTCCCAGACATGCAACTGATGCCCTATCTGCTTGTCGTTAAGAACCCGGCTCAGGTGATGATTGTTGTCCAAAAACGGATCGGCATCGCCGATGGTGAAAACCATGTCGATGCGGCGGAGGTTTTCAAGCCGCCAGCCGCAGGCGAGGTCCGGCAGAAAGTGGCTCGGCATGTGGAAATAGACATCGTCATCGTAGTAACCGTCGAACAGATCGCCGAAGGTTTCCACCTTCATCGTCAGATCGTAGCGGCCGGAAAAGGCGACGAGCTTGCGGAAAAGATGTGGGTGACGAAAGACGAGGCTGGCGGCCTGAAACGCGCCGAGACTGCAGCCCTGCACGATGGTATCACCATGCGGGTTTTTCTTAGCCATCAGCGGCAGCACTTCATTGAGAATATAATCTTCGAAGGCGGCATGGCGGCGAATGCGCTCGGCCGGGTGATTATAGGCCGCATAAAAGGTCTCTTTGGCCAGCCCCTCGATACAATAGAGCTGAAGATAGCCGGCCTCCACTTTATCGGCCAGACTGTCGACAAGGCCAAGTTCCTCATATTCGAAGAAGCGCCCGTCGCGTGTGGGAAACATCAGCACCTTGGCGCCAGAATGACCGAATATCAACAGCTCCATATCACGATGAAGCCTTTGACTATACCAGCGGAGATATTCGCGTTTCATGGCACCTTGAAAAACTGTCTGACCTTGTCCCTGTGGACCGCATCTTGGGATGCACTGTCAGCGTATTCGAAATGTCCCGCGTCTAGGATGAAGATTTCATTAAATTTTGAGAACGGCAGGGCATTGGCAACCGCAAACTGGCACGGCGGCGCCACCGCCGGATCGAACAGGGCGGGCGCGACCAGCATCGGCACTTTTATGCGGGAAGCCGCAGAAGCGGCATCGAACAGACGCAGCATTTCCAGCACATTGGCATGGGTCTTCTGATAGGTCTGGACCGCATCCGCGCTGCCGACGGTCGGCAGCGTCAGCCAGAACGGCCGGTGTCCGAATGTGGGTACGACCAGATGGCCCCGGTCAATGCGCGCATCATATGGTATCGCCAAAGCCCCAATCCCGCCCCCGAAGCTGATGCCGCTGTAGCCCACCTGCCCCTCCAGCCATGGATAGAGCGTGACGAGCGTGGAGACGGCGATCCACAGATCATCGACACAGCCACCGATGATGTAGTCGTCTTTTCTGTCGATGTTGTAGAGGACATGAAGGGCCGGGTCAGACGAAATCGGCGGACAGGCGCTTAGCGAAAGCCCGCGAAAACAGGGAAACAGCACGGCCGTTTCTTCAACCGGCACATCGAAATCGGGCTCTCCCCGCCCGCCATAACCATGGCCGACAACAAGTCCGCGCCGCACCTGTCCTTTGCGCGGCAGAAGCATCCATCCACCGATGCGGAAGCCGCCGGTGGATGTGTATGAGATATCGAGAACATGCCAGCGGGGATGGCTGAGTTTGCTCTTGCGCAGCACCGGTCGCGGATCCGTGGCCAGCGCGCGGCGATAACGCTTCTTCCAGAAATCATCAAAGCCCGGCGGCGCCTCAGGCGGGATAATGGCCAGCAACTGCTCGCGCCGCATGCCATAGGTCGGGTCGAAATCGAAAGGATGGGTTGTTGGAACGCTCATGCGATGCTTGTTTCGTGAAAGACCGGCCGACACAAGCTTCTTGATATCCAAATATCGGTTTTTTACGACCCTGGCCCAGGCAGGAGTGGTGAACCGCCTTTTCAAAACGGTTCAACCATATCCTTTACAATCCGATTTCATGCGCGAAGGGCGGATTTGCGCCAGCTCGCGAGACGGTCACCGCAGCAGCCTTTGCGCCGAGCGCCAAAGCCTTCCTGATTTGCTCTTCCGTCAGCGAAGCGACCTGCGCCTTCGTCAGAAGCCCCTGCATTTTCAGCGAGGCGAGAATGCCGGCGTCGAAGGTGTCGCCCGCGCCGACGGTATCGACGACCTCCACCCGCTCGGAAGCCACTTCCACCTTGAAATTGGCGGTGTAACCGACCGCACCCTTGGCGCCACGGGTCACGACGACCAGTTTCGCGCCGTGATGCAGCCAGTGGCGAGCGAGCGTGTCCTCGTCACCTTCCAGACCGAACCACTCGAGGTCTTCGTCAGAGAATTTCACGATATCAGACATGGCAGCCATACGGCGGATGCGGGCCATATGCGACTGCTTGTCCTTGATGAAACCGGGGCGGATATTCGGATCGAGGGAGATGACTCGGCTTTGATGTTCGCGCACCATAAGCGCCTCATAGGTGCTGCCGCAGGGTTCCGGAATGAGGCTGATCGCGCCGAAATGCAGCGCCTCGCAATCGGCGCCCAAGGCCGGAAGCTCGGCCTCGGTGATCATCCGGCCGGCGGTGTTTTCGTCATAAAAGGCGTAGGTGGCATGGCCATCGACGAGCTTGACAAAGGCGATGGTGGTCGGCCGCGAAAGTGTTGCGCAATAGCTGAAATCCACGTTGCTCGCCCGCAGGGTTGTCCGCAGGATATCGCCCATCATGTCATCGGAAAGACCCGTGAAGAACGCGGACGGGACGCCGAGACGCCCGAGCGCAATGGCCGTGTTGAAGACCGCTCCGCCTGCATAGGGGGCAAAACCCGCCTCACCCAGCGTCGTCTGCCGGGGCAGCATGTCGATCAGGGCTTCACCACAACACAGGATCATTACGGTCCTCCTCAAACAGCAAATCAAATGGACTTAAATCGATTTAGACGAAGATCGATCGGAAGGCCAGCCACAAGCTGGCTGGCCGCATCCGAAATTAAGATTGCGGCAATTCGCTGACGCCGCCGCGCTTTGCAGACCAAGCCAGCGGGTTATCGAGGAAGGCCTCGACCTCCGACAGGGTCTTTTCGTCGAACAGCTTTTCAGCCCGGGCAACAGCCAGAACATCGCGCCAGGTCGTGAGATAATGCAGCTTGACATTGCCATTGGCGAAGCGCGCTTCGGCCTGTTCGAAAATGCCGTAATAGAAGAGCGCAATACCGTGATCGACAATGCCGCCTGCCGCGCGGATGGCGTCGATGAAGGTGAACATCGAGCCGCCGGCCGTCGTCAGGTCCTCAATGACGAGCACGCGCGCGCCTTCCGGCATATGGCCTTCGATCTGGGCGTTGCGGCCATGGCCCTTTGGCTTCTTGCGGCAATAGATCATCGGCAGGCCAAGACGCTCAGCAAGGAAAGCCGCGAAGGGAATGCCCGCCGTTTCACCGCCCGCGACGCAGTCGAATTTCTCGAAGCCGGCCTCGCGCATCACCGCCGCTGCCGCAAAATCCATTGCCGCCGAGCGAATGCGCGGGAAGGAAATGAGCTTGCGCATGTCGATATAAACGGGACTCTTCATGCCAGAAGCGAAGGTGTACGGGCTTTCCGAATTGAAGTGGACCGCCTTGATTTCCCACAACATCTTCGCAACCAGTTCTGCAACGACAGTGCGGTCAGTGAATGTGAAATGGTTCATAGGCGTTCTCCTTTTTCGGCCTTGGTTTATCGCTCCGAAAACCGGGGCCAGTTTTCGGAAAGCACAACGTCTCGGTTCAGCATTGCAGACGTCCGCAGGCGGCACCGGAACTTATGGATGCCTGTGGACCATAACAAAACCGCCGGCATTGCCGGCGGTCATCAAAAAAATCAGCTCACGTCCCAATGAAGCGGGAACATCGGATCAAATACGGTCACCGGCCCGGCGCCCGTCTCGATCTTGGCGGGAAACGACACCGGCTCATCGCGCTTCACCAGCGTGATGGTCTCCTCATTTGGCGCCAACCCGTACCAGGCTGGGCCGTTGAGGGAAGCGAAGGCTTCCAGCTTGTCGAGAGCGTTTTCCTGCTCGAAGACATGCGCAAGACAGCTCATGGTGTTGATCGAGGTATATATGCCGGCGCAGCCGCAGGCGCATTCCTTCAGCGGATCGACATGCGGGGCGGAATCGGTGCCGAGGAAGAAGCGGGCATCACCCGAAATCGCGGCCGCACGGAGTGCCAACCGGTGCTCCTCGCGCTTTGCGACGGGCAGGCAGTAATAATGCGGCTTGATACCGCCGACCAGAATGGCGTTGCGGTTGATGATGAGATGGTGAGTGGTGATGGAACCGGCGAGATTGGCCTTGGACGACTTTATGTAGTCCACGCCATCGCGGGTGGTAATGTGCTCCATCGTCACCTTGAGCTCAGGCAGGCGCTGGCGCAGCGGCTCCAGAACCGTGTCGATGAAAGCTTTCTCGCGGTCGAAAATATCGACCTCCGGCGTCGTCACCTCGCCATGCACGCAAAGCGGCAGGCCGATCTTCGCCATGCGTTCCAGAACCGGCATCGCCTTGTTGAAGTCGCGCACGCCGCCGTGGGAATTGGTGGTCGCGCCGGCCGGATAGAGCTTCACGGCGGTGATAAGGCCACTTTTCTTGCCCTCTTCCACGTCGTCGGCCTGCGTGTCCTCGGTGAGATAAAGCGTCATCAGCGGCTCGAAACGGTCGCCCGCAGGAATGGCCTTGACGATGCGTTCTCGATAAGCTCGGGCATCGGCGCAGGTGACCACCGGTGGCACCAGGTTCGGCATGATGATTGCGCGGGCGAAATGGCGGCTCGTATCTCCGATCACGCCTTCCAGCATGGCGCCATCGCGCAGATGCAGATGCCAGTCATCAGGGCGGCGAAGGGTGAGCGACTTCATCGGGATACCTCGGAGCATGACGGAATTGGCGCCCGCTTAGCATCTTTCGTCACAGGAAAACAGCCGCCGAGAGGCATCGGGCGGCTGTAAATGTCATTTTTTTGAAGCGAGCCTCAGATGCCGCCCGCTTCGGGACCCCACACATCCGTCATGGCAAAGCCGTCCGCAAAGGGATCGAAGGGGTCAAGGCCGACCTGGTGCAGCCCGAAGGTGAAACCGCGGCCGGCAATGGTGGGAATGACCGCCGGACGACCTGCCACTTCGGTGACGGCGGAAAGGCCGACATCGAATTCCGAACCGATGATCGAACGGGATTTGTATTCGTCTCCCACCTTCACCTTGCCGCGCGCATAAAGCGTGGCGAGATTGGCGGAATTGCCGGTACCGCAGGGCGAGCGATCCGCCCGGCCCGGCCACATGGTGGTGCAGGTGCGGATGGAACCATCGGCATCCACATCGCGGAACATCACATAGGCCACGCCTGATATGGCGGGGATTTCGGGATGCACGACCGTCATTTCACTGTTGACGAGGTCCTTGAGGATCATGCCCGCAGCAACCAGTTTCGCTGCATTGGCCTTTTCGATGGTCAGGCCGATCTGGCGCACATCGACCAGCGCGTAAAAGATGCCGCCATAGGAAATATCCATCGTCACCTTGCCCCATTCGGGCGTGTCGATGGTCACATCCAGCTCATGCACGAAGGACGGCACCATGGTCAGCTTGACCTTTTCGCAGCGCCCGTCGCGGCATGTGGCGGTGGCCTTGACCAGACCGGCGGCCGTTTCCAGAATGACGACCGTTTCCGGTTCCTGCATCTCCACCATGCCGCTTTCCAGAAGTGCTGTCGTCGCGCAGATGGAATTGGAGCCGGAACTGGCATGCGCCTGATCCGGCTGGAGAATGACGAAGGCTGTATGGGCATCCGGGTGCTTCGGCGGCAGCAGAAGATTGACTGACCCCATGGGCGTGCCACGCGGCTCCAGAGTCAGAAAGCGGCGCAGGGCTTCCCCTTTTGGATCGGTATTCATCCAGTTAAGCTGCTCGGCCACGGTGTTGCCGGGAATTTTCGGCGCGCCGCCGGTGACGACACGGCCGATTTCGCCTTCGCAATGAACATCGAGAAGCTGCAGGGTGCGTTTCCAACGCATGGGATCTTACTCCGGAAGTTGAGCTGTTGACCGGACCATATAGGTAAAAATACAAGCTGTATACAAATCTGCGCGAGCTGGATGGCGAAAATCGCTTATGGTTTTCGCCATCCAGTTCTCATCATGATCTAGCGATTTCGGCACTCCGCCCGGTTACGATTGGCGGCGGCGTCGCAATTCACTCGCGAAGACTGAACTGCCTGATCGTCCACCACGGAGCCGGCCGTATCACCAACCGATCCGACGGTGTTTTCAACAGAGCGGCCGAGCCTCTCCACCTGCCTGCCGTAATTTTCACGCGTGCGCGGATCGAAAACCGCAATGGGCGCGCTGACCACGACGCTTGCCGCCGTTCCGACAGTTTGCGCGGCACCGATGCTGACCGCGCCCAGCGCCTCCCCCAGACCGACATCGGAATCCGTCACAGTCTGGCCGGCAATGAGGCGGTCGCCGATCAGGCGCACGACTTCAGGGCTTTCTGCAAATTTGCCGTGGTTCAACCGGTCACCGGATTGCAGCTTGGTCAGATCGAGAACAGTGATGCCAGCCTTTTCCAGCTGGCTGCGATAGGGTTCGACGGAAGGGTCGATCTGGCCCAGACGGTCGACATTGCCGGAAATGCGGCGCGACAGGCTGAGCGCACGGTCATCCTGCGAGACGAACAGGGTGAATTTCGGCGGCGCCTTGCCGAAGCTGGCGAACTGCCGGCTGAACACGTCCACATCGAGATCTGGTGCTGCCAGAATGACATTGCTGATCTTCGGATCGACGCGGCCGTTGCGGATGGCCATCTGGCGCAGCGCCTCCACGGCAAGCCATGTGCCCATGGAATGCGCCATGACCGTGACCTCGCCGATCGACTTGTCCTTTGCCAGACGGGTCAGCATTTCCTCAAGCGCATCGCGCGAGTAATTGGTGCTTTCCTTGTCGTAATTATAGTCGAAAATACTCGCCCGTGACGGCCATGTGAAAACCACAGGCACGACATCCGAGCCGGAATCATAGACGATCTGCGCAAAGCGATAGACCGATTCCTCGTAACGATTGTTGAAACCGTGCACGAAGACCAGAACGCGGCGGTCCTTATGGATATGTTTGCTGATCCAGCTTTTCGTCTCCGCTTCGGAACGAACAGGCTCAACCGCCACCGTGGTGAAATCCTTCAGAGGGTTAGGCGGCAGCTTCTTCGGCCACTGCACCTGCCCGACCTTGCGGTTGGCCTTGGGCGGAATGGAGATGGTGACGGCATCGACCTTCAAGCCGGTTCCGCGTTCGCCGCCGAAAAGCACGGCGGCATTGTCCGAGGGAGCTCGCGTGGTGGCGACCAGGAGATTGACGGGCGTGGTTCCCGCCACGGTCTGCCCTGTTGGCGTCATGACCCCGATGGGACGCCCCCCGCAGCCAGCGAGCAGGGCAACAATCGCGATTATGGCTACGAAGCGGATGGGCATCACATCATTCTCCTGCAACCCAAAGGCAGCCGGATAGCGGCCAGAGGACAGGAATTTCTACCGGAGGCGGAACTGCCGCGCCAGCAACCATCGCGCAAGCGCGGAGATTTCCGCACCGGTGTGTCCAAACAGACCCAATTTTCCCGCCTTGCGGAGCCGGGAGACGTGATTGTAACGTGCAGGCGAGTTCTATCGCTGCGGCAGCATTGTGCCCCTTTCGCGAAGGGCATTGTGCCAGGACAGCGCCTCTTCAATGAGGTGCGGCGTATGTCCGCCACGTGCCACTGCCCGCTGGAAATAGTCCGTCAGGGCATCGCGATAGTGGGGATGCACGCAATTTGCGATAATGACAGCAGCGCGCTCACGCGGGGCAAGGCCGCGCAGATCGGCCAGCCCGATTTCCGTGACCAGAATATCCACATCATGTTCGGTATGGTCGACATGGCTGACCATCGGCACGACGCTGGAGATGGCGCCGCCCTTGGCAATCGACTTGGTGACGAAGATGGACATATAGGCGTTGCGGGCAAAATCCCCCGAGCCGCCAATGCCGTTCATCATGTGAGTGCCACCGACATGAGTGGAATTGACGTTCCCGTAAATATCGAACTCCAGCGCGGTGTTGATGCCGATGATGCCGAGGCGGCGGATGACCTCCGGGTGATTGCTGACCTCCTGCGGACGCAGGATCAGCCTGCTCTTGTAATCGGCCAGTCGCGGCATGACCCGTTCGTTCATGGCAGAGGAGAGCGTGATCGATGAACCGGAGGCGAAAGTCAGCTTGCCCGCGTCGAAAAGCTCGAAGGTCGAATCCTGCAGAACTTCCGAATACATTTTGAGATCGTGAAACGGCGTATCGATGAAACCGTGCATGACGGCATTTGCGATGGTGCCGATACCGGCCTGCAACGGCTGGAGTTCGTGGGTCATGCGGCCATGACGGACCTCATTCAGCAGGAATTCGGTGAGATGGCCGGCAATCGCCTTGGTCTCGTCATCAGGTGGCAGCACCGTCGAAAAACTGTCGCTCTTGTCGCTCAGGACGATTGCGGCGATTTTTTCCGGCGGCACCGGAATGAACGGCAGACCGACGCGGCTGTCCGTTGCCACCACCGGAATGGGCATGCGGGTGGGGCGTTTTGCGGGGATGAAAATATCATGCAACCCCTCGAGAACGTCGGGTTGCGACAGGTTGATCTCAACGATGACCTTTTCGGCCAGAATGGCAAAGCTCGCCGAATTACCGACGGATGTGGTGGGCACGATACCGCCGTCCGCCGTAATCGCCACCGCCTCGATGATGGCAACATCGACGCCGTGGATCTGGCCGCCGCGCAATTGCTCGACCGTTTCAGAAAGGTGCTGGTCGATGAACATCACCTTGCCGTCATTGATCGCCTTGCGCAAAGCGGGGTCGGACTGAAACGGCATACGGCGCGCCAGCATGCCCGCCTCCACCATGGTCTTGTCGAGATCATTGCCAAGCGATGCACCGGTCATCAGGGTGATCTTCATCGGGTGCGTCTTCGCACGCTCGGCCAGCGCCAGCGGTACCGCCTTTGCTTCGCCGGCCCGCGTAAAGCCGCTCATGCCCACCGTCATGCCATCCTGAATGAGGCCGGCAGCCTCTTCGGCGCTGACGATCCTGTTCAAGAGGGACGCGTTGCGGATACGCTTTTCAAGCATGCACTTCTCCATGATCTGCATTCCAGATGGCGCGTCACGTGGCTGGCCACCTCACCAGTGACTATGGCGCGGAGTTTCAACGATGAAACTGACATAGATCAAGGGTGTGAACGGGACCATGGCTTTGATCCATCAAATCTGATCGACAGACCGCAAGTGGCGCATCGGCGCGACAGGCTGCGGGGCGATCGCAGCATCGCAGCCGACCGCAACCGCTGATGAGGCGTATGGATCGCCTCGTCGCATACCGGAGGGTTGCCTCAGCTATTCAGGGGCCTTCGCATGCGGAGGCCTGACCCAGCACGACCTGCCCTACCTCGACATCATAGGCACGCATGCCGAATGTACCGAGGCTGATCACCCGGTAACAGGGGTTGCCGCCGGTCCACAGGGGATCGACAACCTCGATATCTGTGATGAAGCGATGCGCGCAGGCCTGGCCGGAACTATAGGCGATGCCTTCGGCGCTGGTGCCCGCCATCGGAACGTGGATATGGCCAAAAACAATATGGCGCACGCCGGCCGGATGTCTGCCTAGACGCTGCATAACCGCGCCGTCATCATGCATGCCGATGTTTTCGAAATGCCGGATACCGCAATCCATTGGCGGGTGGTGAACGAAAACCGTCACGGGAAGGTCGCCAGCGCCTTCAAGCGCCTTGTCCAGCCATGTCAGGCGATCCGCACCGTACATGCCGCCGATGACATCGGCCTCGTGGCTGTCGAGAAACAGCAGCCGGCCGAATTCGGTATCGATAAAGGACTGGATATAGCCGTTTTCATCCCGTGGCTGTTCGGGAAAAGCCGCCACGAATTCCGGACGGCGGTCGTGATTGCCGAGCATCAGCCGCACGGGCAAGGACACGGGCGCCAAAATGTCGCGAAGGAGTTCATAGGCCTCCGGCTCGCCGTAATTGCAAAGATCGCCCGTCATCACCAGAAGGTCGGCGTCTGCGTGTTTTTCGACAATATCTGATATCGCCGCGCGCAACTGCTTCTCGGGATCCACGCCGTTTATCGCGATGCCTGGCGGCAAAAGATGGGTGTCTGTAATCTGGATGATCTTCATTGTCGGTCTCTCTGCATAAAAATGGCTGCGGGAATGTGGTTCCCGCAGCCTTTTCGATGGTATCGCTTACTTCAGCAGGGCGTTGGTCTGCTCGACGATCTGCTTGAGACCAGCTTCCGGCGACACTTCACCGCGCATGACGGTGCCGATGATATCGCGCTGGGTGCGCCAGATGCGGACGGAATCGCCACCGGGATAACCGGCCCACGGCAGAGAACGATCAGCCTGCAGCGAAGCTGTCTTCACATTCGGGTTCTCGGCGTAATAGGGAGCCAGGAAGTCAGCGCCGGTTGCCAGCTTGTTGGTCGGCAGGTAGCCGGTGATGCGCACGATGGTGTTCTGCGCCTCGGGGCCGGTGATCCACTTCAGGTACTTCCACGCAGCATCCTGCTTGGCTTTTTCCTGCGTCAGTATAACGGCAGAGTTGCCGCCGGTCGGCACGCCGCCCTTTTCCTTGTTGTCGAGCGGGAAGGTTGCAGTCTTCAGTTTGAAGCGATCGCCAACCAGACCTTGGATTGTCTGAACGTGAGCGGGCGTCGAGAAGATGAAGCCGGTAAGGCCTGCACCGAACTGCTGGCGCGACTGGTCCCAGTCGAGCAGGTTCTGGCCACCTTCGGTGACGAACTGGCGGGTCATCTTCAGGGCGTTGAGGCCGATCTCGTTGTCGAACGCAACGGTCTTGGTCTTTTCGTCAACGAGCTTGCCGCCCTGTTCGAAAACAAGCGCCTGCCACAACCAGTCATCCGGCCAGCCATTGATGTCGTAGCTCATGCCCGCAAACTTTGGGTCGAGTGCCTTGATCTTCTTGGCGAGAGCGATCAGCTCCGGGAAGGTCGTCGGCATCTTGTCCGGGTCGCCGCCAGCCTTGGTGACGAGGTCGGAGTTGATGTAGATGATCGGCGAGGAAGCGTTGACCGGCAGGCCGTACTGCTTGCCGTCGATCTGGCCGAGAGCTGCCATCTTCGGGCTGTAGTTCTTGTCGAGGAAGGCCTGACCGCCTTCAGCCTGGATGAAGGGGCTAAGATCGGTGATCTGGTTACGCGGTGCGAGCGTGTGCACCAGTTCCGCCGTCAGATTGTAACCCGAGAAATAAACATCGGGCAGATTGCCGGTGACGGCGGAGCGCAAGACCTGCTGCTGGCCTTCATTGTAGCCTGCGGCCGGAGCGAGGAAGTTGATCTTCACATCCGGGTTCTTCTTCATGAATTCATCGGCCAGCGGCTGATGAAATTTCGTGAAACCCGGCAGGTTGTAGAGAACGTTCAGCGTGATTTCGTTGGCAAGAACCGGCGTTGCGAGGCCTGCAAAGGCCACTCCGAGTGCCAGACCGCCCATCAGAGCGCGTCGGTTGATTTTCATGTCATTCTCCAAAATGGGTTGGGAGGAGGAGTTCGAACGACGTCACTTGACGCCGGTCATGGTAATACCGGCGATGAAATGCCGCCGTGCGAGGAGGAAGCACAGCACCATTGGCGCGGTAATCAGTGTTGCGCCCGCCATCAGGGCACCGTAATTGGCGCCGGATTCGACATCCGCAAAAAGCATCATGCCGAGCGGCGGCGGGGCGAGATTGGTGTCGGAGACCACGATCATCGGCCAATAAAGGTCGTTCCAGTGGGCGACGAGCGAGAAGATCGAGAAAGCCGCGAGCGAAGGCAGCGAGCCGCGCAGCACCAGTCCCCAACAAATCTCCATTTCCGAAAAACCATCCATGCGGGCCGCTTCGATGATTTCATCCGGGTAGCTGCGGAAGGACTGGTTGAACAGGAAAATGGCGAAGACCGACAGGAAGAACGGCATCATCATCGCGAAATAGGTGTTCAGCAGTTCCGTCTTCGCCAGACCGACGAAAAGCGGCAGGGCAAGTGCCTGAATTGGCACGCAGAGTGCCGCGATGATGAGACCCAGCAGCAGCTTGCGACCCGGAAACCTGAGCTTCGCCAGCGCATAGGCCGCTGGCACCGATGTCAGGACCTGTACGACGAGGATACCGACGCAGACGATGACGCCGTTCAGCATGAAACGTGCCATCGGCACCTGGCTCGCTGCGCGGGTATAGTTTTCAACGGCATCGAATTTCGCCGGGATCGGCCAGAGCGAGACGTCGAATATTTCCGCAGGCGAGCGGATCGACGTCAACATCATCCAGTAGAACGGCAGGAGCATCACGAAAGCGCCGAGTGCCAGCACGAGATGCGGGAAGTATTTGCGGAGCGCGGCCATCAGTAGTGCACCTTCCGGTCCATATGCAGCGTCTGGCCGATCGAGAGGATCAACACGATAGCGAGGAAGATCACCGTCAGCGCAGCGGCATAACCGGTGTTGGAATATTCGAACCCTTCAAGATAGAGATCGAAAAGCAGGGTTTCGGAACCGAAGCGGCCCTTGGTCAGCACGGCAACCGTCTCGAACACCTTGAAGGCCGAGATCGAGGTGGTGACCACCACGAACATCGTCGTCGGCCCCAGCATCGGCCAAGTCACCGTCAGGAACCGGTCGATCGGGTTTTTCGCGCCGTCCAGCCTCGATGCCTCGTGCAGATCCTTCGAAATGGCGGTGAGGCCGGCGAGGAACAGCACCATGTTGAAGCCCAGAACCTGCCAGACACCCATCAGCGCCATGGTGGGAATGAGCAGGACCGGGTTGGAGAGGAACGCGACGGGCTCGAAGCCGAACCACTTGATCGCCGCATTCACCGGGCCAAGCGAAGGATGCAGCAGAAATTGCCACACGGTCGCCATGGCGACGAGCGTTGCGGTGACGGGCAGGAAATAAGCGACTTCCCAGAAGGCACGGCTGCGCTTGCGATTATAAACGAGCAAAGCCACGCCGAGCGCCAGGAACACGCCGAAGGGAATGACGATGACCGCATAAATGGCGGTATTCGCCAGCGCGCGCAGGAAGACCGGGTCGTGGAAAGCCTTCACGAAATTGTCGAGACCCACAAAGCGGGTGGAGAGTGCGCCGAGCTTGTAATCTGTGAGGGAAAAACCGGCCAGAACGAATATGGGAACGATATAGATCGCCAAAAGCAGCAGACTTGCCGGTGCCGCGAACATCAAGCCACGCCAGATCATCCGCCGGTCCGCCTTCGAGAGGCGCGGGCGAGACTTTGCGCCCGTGGCCGAGGAAAAATCAACCGCCGTCATGCCGGCACCATTTCACGCACCGTCGTCTTGCGACGCAGGCCGTCTGCGGCAAAAAGATGCACGCGCTCCGGCGCAAAGCCGAGGTTCATCACGCCGTTCTCATCGGCGCCCAACACCTCGCCCGCGGCCTGACGCAGGGTAATGGCGACGGTCTCGTCGCTCAGAAGACGGCAGTTCACGAAACGGTCCGCGCCATGGGTTTCGCTGCGGGTCACCCGCACCGCGAAGCCTTCCGCACCCGGGCGCAGATCCTCGGCGCGAAGGCCAAGCGTCGCCGGGCCGGCATCACGACCAGAAGCCTCGACGCCAAGATCGCGGCCGAAAGCCGTGACCTTACCTTCAGCATGAATTTCCACCGGCAGCAGGTTGATCGACGGCGTGCCAATGAAGCGCGCAACCGTCAGTGTCGCCGGTTTCCGGTAAAGCTCGTCCGGCGTGCCCAGTTGCTCTATACGACCTTCCGACATCAGCGCGATGCGGTCCGACATTGTCATCGCTTCGATCTGGTCATGGGTGACGTAGATAAACGTCGCGCCCAACCGCCGGTGCAGCCCGGCAAGCTCCTCGCGCATGTGGGCGCGAAGCTTTGCATCTAGGTTGGAGAGTGGTTCGTCCATGAGGAATGCGGCAGGCGAGCGCACCAGTGCCCGGGCTAGCGCCACGCGCTGGCGTTGGCCACCTGAAAGCTGGGCCGGCTTGCGGTCCAGCAGATGCGCGATCTGCAGGGTCTCGGCCGCATGTTCGACGGCAGCATCGATCTGGCGCAAAGTTTCGGCAGGCGCCGCAAATCTTCCGATCAGCGGCAAGCGTGCAGCAAGCGGCAGACGTCGCATCCGAAGCGGCGTCGCGATGTTCTGGCGCACGCTCATATGCGGATAAAGCGCGTAGGATTGAAACACCATCGCCAGATTGCGGTCACTTGGATCGATCTCCGTCACATCCTGACCGCCGATCGTCACCGAACCGCGATCCGGCGTTTCCAGCCCCGCGATGATGCGCAGCAGCGTTGACTTGCCGCAGCCGGACATGCCGACGAGGGACAAAAATTCTCCGGGACGGATGGAAAGATCGATCTCTTTCAGAACATCGTCAGCTCCAAAGCCTTTTCCGATACCCGAAAGTTCAAGTGATTGTGGCGTCATTCTGCGCTCCTTTTCTGGAGCGCATATGCTTATATTGTATGACAATATGACGAAGGTTTGCAGAAAGTTCCGTGACACTGAAAAGCCCGGCAATCCCGGCTCATCGCCATGCCTTGCGATACCGACCTTCACAAAAAACCGCTAATATCAGGGGGCAGTTCGACTATCCGAGCTCGACGCTTGTTCACCGGCCCTGCGAGCCTCGCGGGCCCGGTTTCTAAACGGCTGCTAGAATCACATGAGCCTGAATTTTGGTGACGACTTCGTCGCTGCCATAGCGCGCTTCAATTGCGGATGCCGCGCAGTCCGTCGCGGCTTCAAGTTTTCCCGGCGCTCTGGCTTCGATTTCGGTCCGGAGAACGGTTCCCTGACAATAGGCGATGGCAGGAATGCGCGGTGACGATGCACGGCTTTGCGCCGCTATCGTCTCGATCACCACCCGAGAGAAGCCGGCACTTTCCAGCTCACCACGAATCAATGTCGTATCGTGGTAGCCGTGCGGGGTGCGGACCATGAAGCGCGGCGGATCGTCGGGAAACAGGCTTGCAAGGGCGTTCGTCACGTCATTCGCGAGATGATTCTCCTCGATGCGGTCCCATACGTTGAATAAATAATGGCCGCCGGGCTTCAGCACCCTCTTCGCTTCGCGATAGGCAGACGGGCGGTCGGGAAAAAACATTGCACCGAACTGGCAGATAACGAGATCGAAAGCAGCATTTTCGAACGGCAGCGCCTGAGCGTCGGCTTGGCGCCACTGTATGCGATTGTTGGGCACCTGGCGCGACGCCGCAAAGTCGAGCATCGGCTGGTTGAGGTCTGTCACGACATAGTTTGCCGCGGGCGGTAATCCTGGTGCCAGTTCACGCGTGACAACCCCGGTACCTGCGGCGATTTCCAGAACATTGATCGGCGTCAACGCCGCCGCCCGCCGTGCCAGATCGCGGGCGAATGGCTCGAAAATCAACGGCACCATATAGCGGTCGTAGTTTTCTGGGATAGAGCCGGCAAAAACCTTGTCCGTTTCCAACATGGCTTTCACCCTGCGGTCAGCTGATGACCCCGGAACTTTAGCACATATAAGGGAAATTCGGAATCTGTTCGGCCACGTGGGTTTTACGGATATGCCAACGGTGCCGATATTCTATCTGCATGACTAAAAGCCTTGAGTAAAGGCCGTGTCATAGTATTTTTGTGGGAAGAGAAATGGCGCACCCGAAGAGATTCGAACTCCTGACCCCCAGATTCGTAGTCTGGTGCTCTATCCAGCTGAGCTACGGGTGCGTGCCGTTCCGGTCATTTCCGGTGGCGTGGCGATCCTCTAAAACGTCCTCATTCCGATTGCAAGCGATTTCGTTTCGAAATTGTCATTTTTCCGCAGCAATTCATGTATCTTATTGATTATACTAGAAATTCCATCAAGGGCATTTTTGAGTGGCCATATGGGGCGAATATTCCGGGAGGTGCGGCGATTGTGCAGGACCTTCTTCAGGCGAAGTGATCAGGCGGTCCGAGCGGCGTGTACGGAGGCGGCGCGGTCGGCGATCTCAATGCGAAACTGCGTGCCGGGACCGGGTTTTTCGACAAGCGCTATCGTGCCGCCATGGGCAAGCACAAGTTCCCGCGCAATCACGAGGCCGAGACCGGTGCCGCCGGATCGGGCCGATCCCCTGAAGGCGGAAAACAGGTTCTCTTTCGCCTTGCGCGGCATTCCCGGCCCGTTGTCGTCTATCACGATGCTGACGACGTTGCCGGCCCTCTGGGCTGCAATCGACAGATGCCGAGGTGACGCGTTCGCCGTGTCGGATTGCAGTGCCTGAACGGCGTTGCGACAGAGATTGTGGATCACCCGGAAAAGCTGCTCGGCATCCGCATCGACGGTGAGATCGGGCGGCACGCTATCGTGAAACTCGATGCCGCTTTCCGGATCGAGCGCCAGAATGTCACGCACATCCCGCACCAGAAGACTTAACTGCACCGTCTTGCGTTTCGGCGCGCCCTCCGTCGCCTGCCCGTAGGCCAGAACCTCGGTTGTATAGGCCACGGCGCGGTCGATCGTGCGCAGCAGTTTCGGCGCAAAGCTCCTGACCATCGGATCCTTGGCGTCCACCAGCCGGTCCGACATAAGCTGTGCGGATGACAGGATATTGCGCATGTCGTGGTTGATCTTCGAAACCGCCAGACCGAGATCCACGAGGTTTTTCTGTTGCCGCAGGGTTTTCTGCAACTCCGTCTGCATGTCGGCCAGGTGACGGCCCGCGACGGACAGCTCGTCGCTTCCCTCCTCCGGCACGAAAATCCGCTCGGGATTGCCCGGTTCCTCGGAAAAACGCTGCATGCCGAGCGTCAGGCGACGTATGGGCCGGATCATGATGCGGTTGATGGAAACGAAGATGAGACCGGCGGTGACAAGCGACAGGACGATGGAGATCAGGAAAACATTGCGGGCATAAGCCAGCATCGCCGCCCGTAGTTTGTTTTCACCCAGCACGAGTTCAATGATGGTGTCGCTGTCTCCGACCACATCGAAAACACGGATGACGCGATTGCCGCCAAACAGCAATGTGGAGAAGGCATCCCGCACCGCTGCCAGTTGCGAGACATCGGATAGATCATATTGCTCATCGACCCCGGGTGGCGTTTCCGCCACGGCAAGCAGGCGCGATGTGCCATCCTTGCGCAGCGCAATCAGCTTCGCCCCGGTGGCCATCAGCGTGTCGTTCTGCACGCTCCGCGGCAATTCGGCCTGCAAGCCATCGATCACCGCGCCGGCTGCTGCCGCCGTGTTCAGACGGTCCCGCAGCCATGAAAGGCGCATATTGGCGACCGAAGGCACGAAGATCAGCACTTCGGCAATCATCACGAAAATAACGGTGAGCAACAGCAGGCGCCCGGAAAGCCCCCCGGTCAATCCCGGCATGCAGTGCACCGGATTGTCTTCCGTGCCGTCCAAGCTGTCTACGCCTTTAGAAAACACCGGGCCCTGATCCTGTATGCGCGCCGCCGCTTCGGTGGAACGGCTCGGTTTATATGCAAGCACGATAATAGGACCTAACAGATATTTTTCAAATGCGTCGCAAAACAAACGTTTCCATCGCCTGAAAAACAAAACGCCGCCCGGGAGGGCGGCGTTTGACTTAGAACCGGTCTCAAGCGAAACCGCAGGCGGAATGGCTTAGAACTCCTGCCAGTCCCCGTTCGCTACGGCAGCGGCTGGTTGGGCGTTGAGAGCGCGGCTGACGCTGCTCATCAATTTACGTGCCGGAGAGGCCACGGCCGCTGCCCTTCCGGACACCGCCACGGGCCGCATCGGCTGTTCTGCGCGAGAGCGGATCTGACCATCCTCTACGCCGACCTTGAAGCGCGACACCAGCGTGACGAGATGGCCCGCCTCACCGCTCAGCTTGTGGGTTGCGGCCGAGGTTTCCTCGACCATTGCGGCATTGCGCTGCGTCACCTGATCCATCTGGTTGATGGCGGTATTCACCTCATGCAAGCCGGTCGACTGTTCCCGCGCCGCCGTGGCGATCGAATGGATATGTTCGTTGATGGCCAGAACGCGGGTCTCGATCTCGCCCAGCGCGCTGCCGGTTCTCTGCACCAGCGACACACCGCGACCGACCTCTTCGCCGGACTTGGTGATCAGCGCCTTGATGTCCTTCGCAGCCGTCGCGGAGCGTTGCGCCAGTTCACGCACTTCCTGTGCGACGACAGCGAAGCCCTTGCCCGCCTCACCCGCACGCGCAGCCTCAACGCCGGCGTTCAGCGCCAGGAGGTTGGTCTGAAAGGCGATCTCGTCAATGACATTGATGATCTGGCTGATTTCCCGCGAGGCATGCTCGATCCGATCCATGGCTGAGACGGCATCGCGCACGACATTGGCGGATTCTGCCGTCTTCTGCTTGGTCTCGGCAACCATGGTGCTGGCTTCCTGAGCCCGATCCGTGGAATTGCGAACGACGGCGGTGATTTCGTCGAGGGCGGCGGAGGTTTCCTCCAGTGCCGCAGCCTGCTGTTCCGTCCGCTTCGAAAGGTCGTCGGCCGCCGAACGCAATTCGTTCGCATTGCCGCTGATGCCTTCCGTGCTGGTGCGCACTTCCCGCATCGTCTCCCGCAGCTTGGCCAGCGTCTCGTTGACATTGGTCTGGAGCTCGGCGAAGACGCCGCGGAACTCGCCATCCATCTTTTCCGTCAGATCGCCCCGCGCCAGACCTTCGATGACGCGGCTGGTCTCGGAAACACCATTGTCCACGCCGGTGAGCAGGGCATTGATCGTCGCAGCGAAACGATTGAGGTTTTCGTCGCCGTAATCCTTGTTGATGCGGCGGCTGAAATCGCCCTGGGCCGCAGCGTCGACGACAACGGCCATGCCGGCCTGCAGGTCATCGCTCTTGGCACGCATGGCGGTTTCCTGCGCATTCATGCGGCGCACTTCACGACCGTTCTTCTTGAAGACTTCGACTGCCGCTGCCATTTCGCCGATTTCGTCGGTCCGGCCGAGATAGGGAACGTCCGCGTCCAGATTTCCGTCCGCAACGGCATTCATCACTTCCGAAACCTTGCGGATGGGCGCGCTCAGCTGCCGCGCTCCGATGTAGAGGCCGAACGCCGCGCCGGCCAATATGCCGCTGCCGGTGACGATGATGACCAGCCAGAAGGTCGTCGTTACAAACCCGTCGATGCCCGCCTTGACGGCTTCAAGCCCGGCGATGTCATTCTTCACGACAGCATCGATTTCCGCCTGATAGGCTTTGCGGTTGGCCCGGTTCGCGTCGTTGTTACCCTGCTGGTTGGCGGCCTGCGGGCCGGCCTCGCGGGCAAGCCGCGCCGTTTCCAGACGGAAGGCCTTGAATTCCTTGAAGCGACTGGAGAGATTGTCGAAGGCCGCCTTCTGTTCTGCCGGAACGAGAGGGGTCCAGGTTGCGATCAGCTTCTCCATGGCGTCGAGGTTCTTGACGATGCCATCGGCAAAAGGTGCCGCCTTTTCGATATCGGGCGCAGCGTAGACCCCGCGCGCCTCCATGACGACCGCAGTCACAAGCCGGTTCAGCGCTTCACCCTTATAGGCGCGCTCCGCTGCCTTTTCGTATCCGACCGTGCGCACCTGAAACTCGCTGACCGCATATATGGACAGGCCGCCGATGGTGCAGGCCACAAGGCTCATAAGCCCGACAAGAAGATTGATACGACCGCGAATTCTCAATTTCGTTCCCCCAAAAGCCAGCCGCACGATGGAAAATGGGAAGCTGGCATAACTTTTCCCATCACAACATTTATCAATGCCGCCTTAAGAAAGAATTTCAGAATTTACCGATCGTGCGATCGGAATGCGCCCGCAGCGCCCGTGAGCGAAGCCGATTTCATGGCGCTTCCGCAAAAGGTGAAGCGCGAAAACCCCTTCGGCAATTGACTTTGCTCGGCCTATGCCCTTATAAGCCGCGCACGCTCGGCCATTAAAAGCTCGCCCAGGCGGGGTTAGCCGTGCAAAAAACGAAACGCTCTTGCAAATAGTGCAAATTCAAGAAGGGCCGCACACCGCGGTATTAAATAAATGTCGAAGCGTACATTCCAGCCATCCAAGCTTGTTCGCAAGCGTCGTCATGGTTTCCGTGCCCGTATGGCTACTGCCGGCGGTCGCAAAGTTCTCGCAGCCCGCCGTGCGCGCGGCCGCGCAAGTCTGTCGGCTTAATTGCCGTCTCTGTGGCCCGATGAAAGTCGCGGGCACATGAGCAAGACAAAAAAACTGCCCGGCCGGCTTAAAAACCGGTCGGATTTTCTTGCCGTGCAGACGGGGGAAAAGCGTCGGGGAGGCACCTTTCTTCTGGAGGTCCTCGACAGGAAAACCCCGGAAACCGAACCTCGGGTCGGTTTCACCGTAACGAAAAGACAAGGCAACGCGGTCGAGCGAAATCGCATGCGCCGCCGTCTCAAGGAAGCCGTCAGGCTTTCTGCCGGATTCGCAATGAAGCCCGGCCATGACTATGTGATTGTCGCCCGCAGGGACGTGCTCGAGACGGCCTTCCCAAAACTTCAGTCTCTCCTTACCGAGCGAATTGAAGGAACGGCGAAACCGAAACGGTCCCAGGACACCCGCTCCAGGAAAGAATGATGGAAAAGAACCGCAATTACTTCATCGCGATAGCCCTTTCGGTTGTCATCGTCCTCGCCTGGCAATTCCTTTACATGAATCCGCGCATCGAGCAGCAGCGCCGCGCCGAAGAGGCCCGCCAGGCGCAGCAGCAGACAACGCAGCAACAGCCGGCACCGGGTGCCGCACCCGGCGTGACCGTCGACGGCGCACCGCCTGCCTCCTCCACGCAGGCCGCCGCCACGGCGACGCGTGAAGAGGCGATTGCAAAAAGCCAGCGTGTGGCCATCGACACCAACGCCATCGCCGGCTCGATCAATCTGACCGGCGCCCGCTTCGATGACATCCGGCTCAAGGGCTACCATGAGACCGTCGATGACTCGAGCCCGATCATCACGCTGTTTTCGCCTTCCGACACCAAGGACGGCTATTTCACCGAACTCGGTTACGTTGGCGGTGCCGATGCCGGCAGCGTTCCCGGTCCTGCGACCGTGTGGACACTCGCAAGCGGCGACAAGCTGACGGAGACCACACCGGTTACCCTGAAGTATACCAACCAGAATGGCGTCGTTTTCTCCCGTACCGTTTCGATCGACCAGCATTACATGATCACGGTCAACGACAAGGTCGAGAACCCCGGGCAGGCGCCCGTCTCCTTTGCCACCTACGGCCGCGTGACGCGCAACAACAAGCCGGCAATACCGCCCGTTTTCGTCATCCATGAAGGCTTCCTCGGCGTCTCGGGCAAAGACGGCAGCCTGACGGAAGAAAAATACAAGGATGTCGAAGAAACCCCGGTAACGATTGCCAAGGCGACCGGCGGCTGGCTCGGCATCACCGACAAATATTGGGCCGCTGCCATTGTGCCGCCGCAGATGACGCCGTTCGAAACGCGTTACTCGCACATCAAGGGCAATCAGCCGAGCTACCAGGCCGATTTCAAGAGCGACACGATGACGGTCGAACCCGGCCAGTCCATCGAACTGAAGAGCCTTGTCTTCGCCGGTGCCAAGGAAGTGCCGCTGGTTGACCGCTATGAAACCGAATATTCCATTCCGAAGTTCGACCTGTTGATCGACTGGGGCTGGTTCTACTTCATCACCAAGCCGATGTTCAAAATGATGGATTTCTTCTTCCGTTATTTTGGCAACTTCGGTGTGGCCATCCTGCTGACCACCATCGTCGTCAAGGCTCTCTTCTTCCCGCTCGCCAGCAAGCAATATGCATCCATGGCGAACATGAAGCGCATGCAGCCGAAGATGGAAGAGCTGAAGGCCAAGCATGGCGATGACCGCATGGCCATGCAGCAGGCGATGATGCAGCTCTACAAGGAAGAGAAGATCAATCCGGTTGCCGGCTGCTGGCCGATGCTGCTGCAGATTCCGGTCTTCTTCGCGCTCTACAAGGTCATCTACGTCACCATCGAAATGCGGCATGCACCGTTCTTCGGCTGGATTCACGACCTTTCCGCGCCAGATCCGACCTCGCTGTTCAACCTGTTCGGCCTTCTGCCCTACGACGTGCCGCACTTCCTGATGATCGGCGTCTGGCCGCTCGTCATGGGCATCACGATGTTCCTGCAGATGCGCATGAACCCGACCCCACCCGATCCGACACAGGCGATGATCTTCACCTGGATGCCGCTGATCTTCACCTTCATGCTGGCTTCGTTCCCCGCCGGTCTGGTTATCTACTGGGCATGGAACAACACGCTGTCGATCTCGCAGCAGGCCCTCATCATGAAGCGTCACGGTGCCAAGATCGAACTGTTCGATAATCTCAAAGGGCTATTCAAGCGAAAGCCGGTGCAATCGAAATGAGTGAAACCGGCCCGGCAACCGAAAAGCCCCTCTTCGGGCGACCCTGGATATTCATTCGCGGCGTTCCCGCGATGAAATTCCTGCCGCCCGAAGGCCCGCCGGAGATTGCCTTCGCCGGACGTTCGAATGTCGGCAAGTCTTCGCTCATCAATGCGCTCGTGGGCCACAAAGGCCTTGCCCGCACCTCCAACACACCCGGACGCACGCAGGAACTGAACTACTTCGTTCCTGAGGGTTATTCCGGCGAGCCGGGCGACCTGCCGCCGATGGCGCTGGTCGATATGCCGGGTTACGGCTATGCGCAGGCGCCGAAGGACCATGTCGATGCGTGGACGAAGCTCGTCTTCGATTACCTGCGTGGACGTGCGACGCTGAAGCGCGTCTACGTGCTGATCGATTCCCGCCACGGAATAAAAAAGAACGACGAGGAGGTTCTTGGCCTGCTCGACAAGGCGGCCGTGTCCTATCAGGTCGTGCTGACGAAGACGGACAAGATCAAGGACGTTGGCGTTCCCCGGCTGATCAGTGAAACGCTGGAGAAAATCCGCAAGCGTCCCGCCGCCTATCCGGAAGTTCTCGCTACCTCTTCGGAAAAATCCTTCGGGCTGGATAGCCTGCGCGCCGAGATCGTACGAACGGTCTCGCTCTAAAAGACCATCGCCTTCAGGCGATGGTGAAAAGCAGGACGGCGGTCCACAGCATCGCCGTCAATGCCAGAAGCCGCCAGAAACGCACGGAATTCCACACCTCCAGAAGCATCGCGGCGAATATGCTGCCATTGCGAAGCGGCTGGCCCTTGAATGGCAGACCGGAGCGAAGCGGATCCCTGTCAAGCAGGGCTGCGACGCCCGCTCTTTCTCGATATTCGGTTTCCGCCAGATTGTCCCGCCAGCGCCTGACCATGGCCGCAAACTGGCGGTCGCGTTTGACGCGTTTTGCAAGCTCCGCCATGCTTTCCGGTGGCAAGGCACCCAGCACATATTCGCCAGCGAGTACTTCGTCCCGCAAACCGCTTTGCTTGTCTCGATCCGGTACGGTCATATGTTTTCAAACTCCTCGGTCGTTCAGGCCAGCATCGTTTTTTGCGATGCGCAACGATCCTCCGTCGCCCTGCTGAATAACCCCTCCCCTGCTCGCCACAAGGCTGGTCCGATTGGTGCTTTATGTCAATCTCATTACGCGCCGCAGGCCGCCCAAAAGCGGAATTTTACTATGCGCCGACACAATATGGCCCGGAGGTTACTTCATTCATTCACCCCGCGCATTCACCTGTCCTTGCTAACGCATCGACATGTCGAATCTGCGCATCCTGCACCGCAAAAATCGATTCCGATTTTTGCGCCGATGCTGTAGAGCGATGAAAGGCTCTCAAGGGCCGCAACCACAGACCGAGGTTTTTCCATGACTGCTTCCGAAAGCGAGACTCAGGCGCGGCTGCTCGCACAGGCTCTGCCCTTTATGCAGAAATATGAGAACAAGACCATCGTGGTGAAATATGGCGGTCATGCCATGGGCGACTCCACACTTGGAAAGGCTTTTGCGGAAGATATCGCCCTGTTGAAGCAGTCCGGTATCAACCCCATCGTCGTGCACGGCGGCGGCCCGCAGATCGGCGCGATGCTGACGAAGATGGGCATTGAATCGAAGTTCGAAAGCGGCTTGCGCGTTACCGATGCCAAGACAGTCGAGATCGTCGAAATGGTTCTGGCCGGCTCGATCAACAAGGAGATCGTCGCGCTCATCAACCAGACGGGCGAATGGGCCATTGGCCTGTGCGGCAAGGACGGCAACATGGTCTTCGCCGAAAAGGCCAAAAAGACCGTCGTCGATCCCGACAGCAATATCGAGCGCGTTCTCGATCTTGGTTTTGTCGGTGAAGTCGTCGAGGTCGACCGCACCCTGCTCGACCTGCTTGCCAAGTCGGAGATGATCCCGGTCATCGCCCCCGTCGCTCCCGGTCGCGATGGCGCCACCTACAACATCAATGCCGACACCTTTGCCGGCGCCATTGCTGGTGCGCTCAACGCCACCCGCCTGCTGTTCCTCACCGATGTGCCCGGCGTGCTCGACAAGAACAAGGAACTCATCAAGGAACTGACGGTCTCCCAGGCGCGTGCGCTGATCAAGGACGGCACGATTTCCGGCGGCATGATCCCGAAGGTCGAGACCTGCATCGAGGCCATCAAGGCCGGTGTTCAGGGCGTGGTGATCCTCAACGGCAAGACCGCCCATTCCGTTCTTCTGGAAATCTTCACGGAAGGCGCGGGCACGCTCATCGTGCCCTGATACGGTTCATGTGGCGGACGGGAATGCCTGTCCGCCACGACGACAATTTCAGCCGAATATCAGAAGCGACAGCACGCCCAGCACGATCAGCAGGCAGCCCGAGAGTTCCAGCCGGTTGATCTTTTCCTTGAAGAAGAGCACGGTCGAGGCGAAGGCGAAGAGCATCTCCACCTGCGCCAGCGCCTTGACCACGGCCGCCTGCTGCAACGTCATCGCCGTGAACCAGCCAAATGACGCCGTGGCCCCCACGAAACCGACCGCAAGCGACGGTTTCCATGCCTTCGCGATCCGCCGCAATTCGTCCCTCTCCCGCCATACGATCCACAAGAACATCGCCAAGGTCTGCGTCACGATGACAACGACGAGGGTAAAGCCGGCCTGCATCACCGCATCCGGTGCCGGCAGGCTGGGTGCTAGCGCCAGCGAGGCCGAACGGTAAGCGACAGACGACAGGCCGAAAAAAGCCCCCGAGGCGAGGCCGATGCCCGCCGTCCGGCTGAAGATGGAGGTGAGAATGGAGGCAGGGGTCACTTCCGTGCGTGCAACCGAAATCAGCATGACGCCGGCCACCGAAATAGCGATGGCCGCAAGAGTGCCGCAATTGACGCTTTCGCCAACGAAAATCAGCGCAAACAATGCCGCCTGCGCCGGCTCAGTTCGGGAATAGGCCGTGCCAACCGCGAAGTTTCGGAAGGAAAACAGGTGCACCAACAGGAAAGTGGCGGCGATCTGCGCCATGGCCCCGACCATCGCCCAGACAGCGAATGACATGTTCGGCACCGGCAGCGGCCGGCCAAGTACACCATGCAGAAAACCGAGATAGGCAAGAGCGAAGGGCATTCCAAAAACGAAGCGCACGAAAGTTGCGCCCGTGGTGCCCATCATGCCCTTCAGGTGCTTTTGCAGGGTCGAGCGCAGGTTCTGCAAGAACGCGCTTGCGAAGGTTATGCCTATCCAGAGTTCCATGATCTTGGCGGTATCATGCGCTGGAGGCCGCAGCCAAGCCCGATTTTCCCGTCTGTCGTCGTCTTTTCGATTTTCTTCGGCATTCGAAACGGGCATAAAGCTGCCCATGGACACAAAGCCGAAAAACCTGCCCGATGCCGCCGATTTCGCCCACGTCAGCGAATGGGTCTTCGACCTCGACAACACGCTCTATCCGCATCACGTCAATCTGTTTTCCCAGATCGACCGTAACATGACGGCCTATGTTGCTGAGCTTTTAAAGCTCGAGCCCGACGAGGCTCGCGCGCTTCAGAAGCGCTATTACCACGAACATGGCACCACGCTTCAGGGCCTGATGATCCACTACGGCATCAGCCCGGACGAGTTTCTGGAGCGCGCGCATGCCATCGACTATTCCGCGCTGAGCCCGCATCCGGAGCTCGGCGAGGCAATCAAGGCGTTGCCGGGCCGCAAGTTCATCCTCACCAATGGCAGCGTCAAGCATGCACAGGCGGCGGCGGGCGCGCTCGGCATTCTCGACCATTTCGAGGATATTTTCGATATTGTCGCCGCGGACTATCTGCCAAAGCCGGCCAGTGCGACCTATGAGAAGTTTGCCGCACTTGCGAAACTCGACACCAGAAAAGCCGCCATGTTCGAGGACCTGCCGCGCAATCTCGCGGCACCCAAGGCACTCGGCATGAAGACCGTGCTGCTCGTTCCTTCGAACCTCGAAGGCGTGATCATGGAGCGCTGGGAGATCCCCGCTGCGACGGATGAGCATATCGACTACATCACTGACGATCTGACCGGTTTCCTGATCAAAACGATCGCCCGCTGACAGGTAACATCGAAATCGAGCGCAGACGACATTACCGAAGCTTCATGCACCTTACGGATGTTTAAGTAGTGAACTGCCACCTGCGCCACTATCTTCCTCCTCAGGGACACCAACGGAAGGTAATGACGATGTCTACACGAAAGATCGCACTCTCTGCTCTTGGCGCAGCCCTCTTGCTCGGCTCGGCCGCTACAGCCAGCTTTGCGGCCCCGCCAGCGCACGGCAAAGGCCACGGCGAGCGCATGCCGTTCCGCCCGGAACTGGCGTTCGTTCAGCTGCTGAAGGTGGCCGACACCAACAAGGACGGCAAGATTACCAAGGAAGAGTTCGCCGCACGTCAGGACGCACTTTTTGCCGAGATCGACAAGGACAAGGACGGTTCGATCACGCCAAAGGAAATGCGTGAATACCGTCAGGCCAAAATGGAGGCGTTCCGTGCGGCTCATCCGCGCCCAGAGGCTGCTGACGCCAAAGCGGGCGAAGGCAAGGGACCTGAAGGCAAGCGCGCCGAACGCGAACATGGCGGTCGTCAGGGCTGGGGCAAGCATGGCGGCAAGGGTGGGGCGTTCGCGATGATGCGCATGGCCGACACCGATGAAAACGGCCAGGTCAGCAAGGCCGAATTCACCGCAGCCGGCGAAAAAATGTTCGAACGGCTGGACAGGAACAAGGACGGCGTCATCTCTATCGATGATATGCCAGACCGCCCGTTCCTTTAATCACATAAGAAAAAGCCCGCTCAATCGGCGGGCTTTTTTCCTTTCAATGCAGGCTGACGGTTTTCAGATCGTCTTCGGCAGCCTTGAAAAACGTGCTGGAACGATTGTCTGTCAGGAGGATCGGCGTGCCATCCGCGCCAAACAGGGCCCAGAGATCGAGTTGCGGATCGAGATCAGGCGCTTCCGGGAAACAGCGGCTTACGTCTTCCGCACGGATTTTACGGATATAGCCCACTTCTCCCTCGCCGATATGAGCGAGCTGGGACCGGGTGAGACGCGCATGCGCTTCTTTTAAAAGCATATTTCAGCCTCCTTCTTCACGCCGAGCGATTCGTGTCGGATTCCGGCGTCCACGTTCTACTCTGAGACGGAAATATTAATTTTCTTTACCACGTTTGAAATTTCGGGCTTCACCAGATCGATGGCAAGAAGGCCATTGCGCAGGCGCGCGTCCCTCACCTGCATGCCGTCTGCAAGCACGAAGATCCGCTGGAATTGCCGGGCAGCGATACCCCGGTAGAGAAAATCCCGTTTTTCCTGCTCCTGCTGGCGACCGCGAATGACGAGCTGGTTGTCGGCCGTCGTCACATCCAGATCGTCCTGCGAAAAACCGGCGACTGCAATCGTGATACGCAGGCGTTCCGGCACATCTTCAGCGCCGGGCAGACGCTCGATGTTGTATGGAGGATAGCCATCATTGGCCTTCGCCATACGCTCCAGCGTTTTTTCCATGGCATCAAAACCCAGCAGAAGCGGGTGGGTGAATGGCGTCATGCGGCTCATATCGTCTCTGTCCTTGCAACCAAGCGACGTTTCGCGGTCCCGCTTCCGGCAACCCTGCCGGTCAATCTTACCGGCTGTACGCAATATGGGAAGCAAAACCACGATGCGCAAGGCGGGGCCACAAGGCAAAGGCAGGCACGCCGAGGAATGAGACTTGACAAGTGAGCGTCCGCCGCTCGAAAAAAGCGCCTTATCTCAACGGCGGGCAAGACATGGCAGAACGCAGAAAAATCATCATAGACACGGATCCAGGTCAGGACGACGCGGCAGCGATCATGCTGGCTTTCGCAAGCCCGGAAGAAATTGAAATTCTCGGTCTGTGCGCCGTCGCCGGCAATGTTCCGCTGAAACTGACCAGCCGCAACATCCGCATCATCTGCGAATTGTGCGACCGCACCGATATTCCCGTCTATGAGGGTGCCGAGCGGCCACTGGTGCGAAAGCCCATCACTGCCGAGCATGTTCACGGCAGCACCGGCCTTGATGGCCCGGTTCTCGACGAGCCGACGATGGAGGCACAAAAGCAGCACGCCGTCGATTTCATCATCCAAACGCTGCTGCGGGAGCCTGCGGGCACCGTGACGCTCTGCACGCTCGGCGCGCTGACCAATGTGGCGCTGGCTTTGCAGAAGGCCCCCGAGATTGCAGGCCGCGTCAAGGAACTTGTGATGATGGGTGGCGGCTTCTTTGAAGGCGGCAACATCACACCGGCTGCGGAATTCAACATCTATGTCGATCCGCAGGCTGCCGATATCGTCTTCCGTTCCGGCGTGCCCATCGTCGTAATGCCGCTTGACGTAACCCACCAGTTGCTGACCACCAAGGCGCGTGTCAGCCGCATTCGCGATATAGGCACACGCCCGGCAATCGCCATGGCGGAAATGCTGGAATTCTTCGAGCGTTTCGACATCGAGAAATACGGTTCGGACGGCGGCCCCCTGCACGATCCAAGCGTCATCGCCTATCTCCTCAAGCCCGAGCTGTTTCAGGGCCGCGATTGCAATGTCGAAATCGAGGTCAATTCCGAACTGACCATGGGCATGACGGTGGTGGATTGGTGGCGGGTGACCGAGCGCCCGGTCAACGCCCGCGTGATGCGAAATGTGGATGCGGACGGCTTTTTCGAATTGCTGACGGAACGTTTCGCCCGCCTCTGATGGGAACGCAGACATGAAAAGGGCCGCTGGCATGACCAGCGGCCCTTTCATTTGGAACCACGGGATATTCTCAGAACTCGGTCCAGTCGTCCTGTGCCAGCGCGTTTGCGCCGCTGGTTCTTGGGCGCGAACGTTGGGTCGCAGCCGAGCGGCCCGATGCCTGTGACGGGGCGACAGGCGCACGCATTGCCGCCGCGGTGGCGCGCAATTGCTGGCTCGACTGGCTGGAATGACCGCCGGATACGGAGAAGCCGGCAACGAGCGATTTCAACGTTTCCGCCTCGCTGTTCAGCGTCACGCTTGCCGCCGTTGTTTCTTCCACCATGGCCGCATTCTGCTGGGTGACCTGATCCATCTGGGTGACGGCGGAATTGATTTCCTTGAGACCGACCGCCTGCTCGCTGGCGGAGGCCGAAATCTGCCGTATCAGCTGGTTGATCTGCAGAACCTGATCGGCAATCTTTCTCATCGTCTCGCCGGCCTTGCCGACCAGCTGGACGCCCTCGCCCACCTGCCTTGCGGAGGTGTTGATCAGACCTTTGATCTCCTTCGCAGCCGTCGCGGAACGTTGCGCCAGTTCACGTACTTCCTGCGCGACGACGGCAAAACCCTTGCCAGCCTCGCCCGCACGGGCAGCTTCCACACCGGCATTCAGCGCCAGAAGGTTGGTCTGGAAAGCGATTTCGTCGATTACCCCGATGATGCGGGAGATTTCCGCCGAGGATTGAGCGATGCCTTCCATGGAACTGACGGCCTGCTGCACGACCTCGCCCGACTTGCCGGCGTCATCGCAGGCATTGCTGACAGCTGTCGCCGCCTGCGCTGCGTTTTCCGCACTGGAATTGACCTGCGCAGTCAGCTGGTTGAGGGCGGCAGCGGTTTCTTCCAGGCTTGCAGCCTGCTGTTCCGTGCGGTGGGAGAGATCGCTCGCAGCGCGGGTGATCTCGCCCGTGCCGTTGCCGATGCTGGCAACGGTTCCGTTGACGGTGGAAACGGTTTCCTCGAGGCTGGCGAGCGCCGAGTTGAAGTCGTTGCGCAGCTTTGCATATTCACCGGGGAACTGGTCCTCGATACGATAGGTCAGATTGCCCTGCGAGAGCGCATTGAGACCCGCGCCGAGTACGCTCACGATGTGTTGCTGCATCCGGCTGTTCTCATTGCGCTCGGATTCGGACCTTTGGCGCTCCGTTTCCGCATTGCCACGCTGCACGGCGGCATCCGCTTCCATTTCGCGGATACCGGCAAGCTTCGCACGGAAGCCTTCCAGAGCCGTTGCCACCGCGCCCGTCTCATCCCTGCGATCCTGTCCGGAAACCGGCACATCGTAACGACCGTCGCTCAGTGTTTTCACATCGGAGACCAGGGAGGCGAGCGGATTGCGGACGAAATAGCGGACGGAGAAATAAAGCGCGGCAATAACCGCCGCAAGAATGACGATCGCCCCGAGGATCATCAGATAAGTCTGCTCCTGCACTGGCGCGTTCAACGCCTGATGCGGGATATCCACCAGAACCACCCAGGTGGCATTGAGGCCCGGAACCGCAAACGGATAGACAAGGCGGTTATAGGGCGCGTCTGTATCAAGGCCGAGATTTTCGATCAGGCCCTGCTTGCCGGATGTGATCGCCGCCTGAACGGTGCTTGCACCCTCTCCGTCATAGGCCTTCATGTTCTGCTCGGGCGTCGGCGGTACCAGCCATTGGCCGCCCTGCGAAATGAGTGTCACACGGCCGGTTTCGAAAGGATGCAGAGCCTGCAGCTTCTGCGACAGAGCTGCCAGAGAGATATCGACCCCCGCCACACCAATCATCTTACCATCAGACATGACGGGATAGGCAAGCGAGGTCATTGTGGTGGGCACTTCCGTGCCTTCGGCCAGATAGGGCTGGGTAATGGCGCCCTTGCCGGATTTGGCAGCCAGCGAATACCACTCCGCCGCATAGTCGTTCTTGAAGGTCGAAAACTGGATGTCGCCTTTCTGGGTCTTCGACCAGTAGGGGGCAAATGCACCCGTTGCATTGGTGCCGAGATCGAGCCTGTTGGCGATCTCGGTGGTCTGTCCGTCGAAAAGGCCCAGCTGCTCACAGAACCAGCTTCCGAAAGCGAAAGCATTCTGCTCGACATTGGCCTTGAGGATGTTGACGATGCCGGGGCGGTCCATCGATTTCGCCTGGTGCGCACGGCCGATGATACCGGCCATGGAGCGGGCAGCACTGCCGAGTTCACCGACATCTGCGGCGATGACGTTGGCGATGGCGCGTGCCTCGGTGTTCGCCTGATCCATGGTCAGCGAATGGACACGGTCGCTGGTCTGGGAAATGAGGAAGGAATTCGATGCGACAAGGACCGTGGTGATTGCACAGCCGGTTACAAGGATCAGCTTGGTCGCAAGCGACTTCACTTTGAAATTGAACATTTTGGCCTCGATCAAATCGCCGGCCGAAAAGGCTGGCGTCAACGGATGAGAAATCTCCGTCATGGAGGCCCGCCCGCTGGGGGCAGTGCGCTGCAACGCGACGAGGGGAAATTAGAATATCTTTGCTAATTAACCCCTAAAATTCCCCCGTCGCATCGAGCCGAAATCAGTGCTCGTAATAGGCGGATACGATGTTCCATGCATCGTCGGCGGTTTCGGCGAAATGTAGCAGCTCCATATCTTCGGGTGCAATTGTTCCGAAGTCCGCGAGGAATTCGAAATTGACGACGGAGCGCCAGAATTTCTCCCCGAAGAGAATGAGCGGGATGGGCGCCATGCGCTTCGTCTGGATCAGCGTCAGCGTCTCGAACAGTTCATCGAGCGTGCCGAAACCGCCGGGGAAGATCACCACGGCCTTGGCCCGCATCAGGAAATGCATCTTGCGGATGGCGAAATAGTGGAAGTTGAAGCTCAGCTCCGGCGTGACATAGGGGTTGGGCGCCTGCTCATGCGGCAGAACGATGTTGAGGCCGATGGACGGGCCTCCGACATCGGCTGCGCCGCGATTGCCCGCTTCCATGACGCCGGGACCACCGCCGGTGACCACGACATATTCCAGATGGTCCGATTTCGCGCCGTAGTCGGTGCAGAGCCGGGCGAACTTGCGCGCCTCCTCGTAATAAACCGAGGATTGCTCCAGATTGCGTTTCTGCGTCTCGTTGCGGGCCGCCCAAGCCTCGCCGCCGGGCTCGGGAATGCGCGCGCCGCCGAACATGACGACGGTGGACTTGATGCCCCGCTCGGTCAGCGCCATTTCCGTCTTCAGAAGTTCGAGTTGAAGCCTGACGGGGCGCAACTCCTCGCGGCAGAGAAAATCCATATCCGCGTAGGCAAGCCGGTAGGATGGGGAATCCGACTGCGGTGTTTTGGGAATGACATCGGCCTGCTGCTTGTCCGCAGAGCTACGCTTCAACGGGTCCCACACCCCATCCTTGCGCCGCAATTTGCCGTTTTTCAGTCGTGTCATTTCCAAGCCTTTCGTCTGGTGCGCCAAATCACCCAAATCACATTGACGCCTTTCCAACACTCCCTTAGATCAAATGACCAGAGCCTTCCAGCGGCGCGGGACCATCCGTGGCCACGAACACACGCGACATTCAAGGAATTTTCCATGAGCCTTCCGGATCTCACCTCTCTCGAAACCACCATCGAAACAGCCTTCGACAACCGTGACGGTGTGAACGTATCGACAAAGGGCGAGGTTCGCGACGCGGTAAACACATCTCTTCAACTTCTCGACAGCGGCAAGGTCCGCGTCGCCGAAAAGCAGGCGGACGGGAACTGGAAAGTGAACCAATGGCTGAAAAAGGCCGTGCTCCTCTCCTTCCGTCTGAACGACATGGAAATCGTCACCGGCGGCCCCGGTGAATCCACCTGGTGGGACAAGGTGCCGTCGAAGTTCGAGAACTGGGGTGAAAACCAGTTCCGCGCTGCGGGCTTCCGCGCAGTGCCTAACGCCGTCGTGCGCCGCTCGGCCTATGTGGCCAAGAACGTGGTGCTGATGCCTTCCTTCGTCAATCTCGGCGCCTATGTCGATGAAGGCACGATGGTCGACACCTGGGCGACGGTTGGCTCCTGCGCGCAGATCGGCAAGAACGTGCATCTGTCCGGCGGCGTTGGCATCGGCGGCGTTCTGGAGCCGCTTCAGGCCGGCCCGACAATCATCGAGGATAATTGCTTCATCGGTGCCCGTTCGGAAGTCGTAGAAGGCTGCATCGTGCGCGAAGGCGCCGTTCTCGGCATGGGCGTCTTCATCGGCAAGTCGACCAAGATCGTCGATCGCGCCACCGGCGAGATCACCTATGGCGAAGTGCCACCCTATTCCGTCGTCGTTGCCGGCACCATGCCGGGCAAGCCGTTCCCGAACGGCGAGCCGGGCCCAAGCCTTTATTGCGCCGTCATCGTCAAGCGCGTCGATGAAAAGACCCGCTCCAAGACCGGCATCAACGAGCTTCTGCGCGACTGATAAAAGCTGATACCATGACCACGACCGATCCCGTTGCAAATCTCGCCGCCCTCATCCGTTGCCCTTCGGTGACGCCCGCCGAAGGTGGCGCGCTATCGCTGCTAGACACCCTGCTTTCACCGCTTGGCTTTGCGGTGGAAAAGATGGTGGCGACGGAAGCGGGAACGCCTGACGTTGAAAACCTCTACGCCCGGCTTGGCACGGAAGGTCCGCACCTGATGTTTGCGGGCCATACCGATGTTGTTCCGGTGGGCGACGAGGCGGCATGGAGCCATCCGCCCTTTGCCGCTGAAATTGCCGGCGGCGAAATGTTCGGCCGTGGTGCGGTGGACATGAAGGGCGGCATTGCCTGTTTCGTTGCCGCCATTGCCCGCTACATCGAGAAACACGGAAAACCGAAAGGTTCCGTTTCTTTCCTGATCACCGGTGACGAGGAAGGCCCCTCGATCAACGGCACCTCCAAGTTGCTGGAATGGGCCGCCGCCAAAGGCGAGACATGGGATGCCTGCGTGGTTGGTGAACCGACCAACCCCGACCAGCTGGGCGACATGATCAAGATCGGCCGCCGGGGGTCGATTTCGGGCCGCATCACCGTGCATGGCGTGCAGGGTCATGCCGCATATCCGCATCTGGCCGACAACCCCATTCGCGGGCTGCTGCAACTGACCCACGCGCTGATGCATCCGCCCTTCGATCACGGTACGGATGACTTCCAGCCGTCCAATCTGGAAGTGACGACCATCGACACCGGCAACGCCGCCACAAATGTCATTCCGGCGCGGGCGACGGCGTCGTTCAACATCCGTTTCAATGACAGCTGGACGGTGGAGAGCCTGCGGGCGGAAATCATCCGCCGCCTCGATGCCGCCGCTGCCGAGGGAGAACTTCGTCCCGACCGCAGCCCGGTCAAATATGAGATCGTCTGGGCGGACCGTCCGGCCCATGTTTTCCTGACCCGGAACAATGCGCTCATCTCATCGCTTTCCGGCGCCGTGGAAGCCGTGACAGGCAAGGAGCCCAAGCTTTCGACCACCGGCGGCACGTCGGATGCGCGTTTCATCAAGGATTATTGCCCCGTCGTGGAATTCGGCCTCGTCGGGCAGACCATGCATATGGTCGATGAGCGCGTGGAAATCGCCGATCTGGAGACGCTGACACGCATCTACGAGACCTTCATCGAACGCTGGTTCTCTCATGCCGACGGCAAGTGAAGTAAGGCTCTATCTGAAAGGCCTCTGGCTGCTGCTGCTCGGCGACCATACCGGCGCGCGTTATCTGGATCTTTCCGAGCGCGGCATGTGGCGGTCCTTCTACTCCGCCCTCTGGTGCCTGCCCGCCATGCTGGTGTCCTGGCTGTGGCTGCGCGCTGCGTTCCTGGCAAGCTATCCGCCCGGAACAGGAACGGGACTAATCTACTTTTTCCGCCTTGCGATGGTCGAGGCTATCTGCTGGATCGTGCCGCTGTTGTTGATCGGCATGCTGCTGTTCGCCTTTGGCGCACGGGAAAAATTCACCGCACTGGTCACCACCATGAACTGGCTGTCGCTGCCGTTTTCCTATGCCTATGCGGTTCTGATCCTGATCGCGTTTTTTCTGCCGCCCTTGCAGGGGCTGATCGCCATCCTCTGGCTGGCACTGCTGCTGTCGCTGGTCTTCGCCTTTTCGCGGATCGTGCGCTTCTTCATCCGCGACCAGTCGTTGCTTGTCTCGGCGATCGTCATGACCCTGCTGGTGCCGGGCATGCTTCTGTCCGAGGCGCTGCAACGTTTTCTCGGCGTTTATCCGGCCTGAGAAACGAGACGGACTTCAGTCTGTGTCTTCGACCGTCTCGACCTTTGAATAGACCCGCGGCGGAATGACGTCGGGATAATCAACCTGCATGAAATAGAGACCATCCGGCGGCGCGACGGGGCCGCAAGCTTTGCGATCCCGTGCTTCCAGTGCCGCGCGCACGTCTTCCGGTGTCATGCTGCCTTCACCGGCCATTTTCAGCGTTCCGGCAAAAGAGCGTATCTGGTTGTGGAGAAAGCTCTGCGCGGTGGCGCGTATCTCGATAAGATCGCCATTGCGCGTCACATCCAGCCGGTCGAGCGTTCTGACCGGGCTGCTCGCCTGACAATGAACCGAGCGGAAAGTGGTAAAATCGTGCCGGCCGACGAGCATCTGTGCAGCTTCATGCATGCGTTCGTGGTCCAGATCTTTCGATACCCACCATGCGCGCCTGTGCTCGAGTGCCAGCTGCGCTTTCCGGCAAATGATGCGGTACAGATAATGGCGGCGAAGCGCGGAGAAGCGCGCGTCGAAATCCTCGGTCACCGCCGTTACGTCGATAACCGAGACGGCCTCTTTCGCCATGGCCAGATGGGCGTTGAGAGCATTGCGAAGCTTATATGGCGCCCAATCGCGGGAAAGATCGACATGGGCTACCTGTCCCACGGCATGCACGCCGGAATCGGTGCGGCCAGCGCCGCGAATAGAAACGGTTTCGCCGGTAAGCGACCGGACGGCAGCTTCAAGCGCGCCCTGAACTGAAGGGCCGTTATCCTGTCTCTGCCAGCCGAAGTAAGGCGTACCGTCATATTCGACGGTCATGCGGAAACGCGGCATCAGCCGAGCCTCGTTCTGGCGGGAACGGGTGTGCCACGAACGAAATCAGCAGCCGACAGCGGCTTGCCACCCGCCTTCTGCAAACGGGTAAGCCGCACCGCGCCACTGCCGCAGGCGATGGTCAGGGCGTCATCGAGCACAGCGCCCGCTTCGCCCATACCGCTCGCCAGTTCTGACGCCAGAACCTTCACGCGCTCGGCCTTACCGCCGATTTCCATTTCCAGCCAGGCGCCGGGGAAAGGCGAAAGGCCGCGGATATGGTTATGGACGTCCTGTGCCGGCCGGGAAAAATTAATCCGGGTCTCGCCCTTGTCGATTTTCGACGCATAAACGACGCCTTCTTCCGGCTGCGCAACGAGAGGAAGATCGTCTGCTTCCAGCTTGTCCATCGCCTGCCGCATCAGCCGCGCGCCTGTCAGCATCAGGCTGTCGTGCAATTCACCTGCCGTGGTATTCTCACCGATCGTGACCTTGGCGGTCAGCGCCACCGGGCCGGTATCGAGCCCCTTTTCCATTTTCATGACCATCATGCCCGTCTCGGCATCGCCAGCCATGATCGCCCGCTGAATGGGAGCAGCGCCGCGCCAGCGCGGCAGCAACGAGGCGTGGCCGTTATAGCAGCCAAGACGCGTACCGCTCAGGATTGCCTCGGGCAATAGCAGCCCATAGGCAACGACAACAGCGACATCGGCGTTGAATTCCCTGAAATGCTGCCGGTCCTCCTCGGCCTTGAAATTCACCGGCGTCAGCACGGGCAGACCCAGCAGTTCGGCGGCCTGATGCACCGGCGATTTCTGCAGATCGAGGCCACGGCGACCGCCTGGACGCGGCGGCTGCGTATAAACGGCAACGAGCTCGTGACCAGCGTCCACCAATGCACGCAGCGTGGGAACGGAAAAATCCGGCGTGCCCATGAAAATGATGCGAAGAGCCATATCGCCCCCTGCCCTCTATGCCGGTCCGTCTACATATTTAAGACGAATCAGACCTTAGCGCGGGCTGCTTTGGTGAATTTCTTGATGACCATTTCTCGCTTCAGCCGCGAAATATGGTCGATGAACAGAATGCCGTTCAGGTGGTCGATCTCATGCTGCAGACACGTCGCCAGAAGTCCGTCCGCATCGACCGTCTGCTGCTTGCCGTCACGATCGACATATCGCACTGTCAGGGATGCGGGACGCTCTACCTCGGCATAATAATCGGGAATGGAGAGACACCCTTCCTCATAGGCCGAGACGTCGTCCGACACTCTGAGGATTTCCGGATTGATGAAGACGACCGGCTTTTTCTCCTCGTCCTCGCGCGAAACGTCGATCACCAGCATGCGGCGCGGCACGCCCACCTGAATGGCGGCAAGGCCGATACCCGGCGCATCATACATGGTTTCGAGCATATCGTCGGCAAGGCGCAACACTTCGGCATCCACCTGTTCGATGGGCCTTGATTGCTGGCGCAGCACGGGATCGGGCAAAATGATAAGCGGTTTGATAGTCATGGCTTCCCATAACGTATCTCTTGCGCGGAGGAAATAAAAAATACGCGGTCGAAATGAGACCTTCGTCCGGTTTTGGCCGACTCAATTCCGCCGCATGAATGTTCTTGTTTTGATCTTACGAATCACTGGAAATCTGGTAGATTTAGCCATGAGCATCGATTTCTCTTTTCTCCTCGATCCCGCCTTGCGGGCCGGCTCCGTCGACATCAGCTTCGGCGGGCTTCTTACGGCTCTCGTTTTCGGCCTTTCCGCTTTCTGGATGGTCACGAAAAGTCGTGGGAAAAAAGCGGAAGCCGATGGTGAAATTTCCGATCTGCTGAAAACCCAGTCGGAACTGCACGGCCGGATCGCGGCGATGGCCGAGACGCTCGGCACGCGCCAGAGCGAGATGGGCCAGACGATCAACCAGCGCCTCGACGGCATGTCGCAGCGGCTGGGCGAGACGCTGACCGAGCAGACCCGATCGACGCACGAGAATCTAAGCCGCCTGCAGGAGCGGCTTGCGGTTATCGATGCCGCCCAGGGTAATATTCAGGATCTGGCAAAGGACGTGGTCGGGCTTCAGGCGATCCTCTCCAACAAGCAGACGCGCGGCGCTTTCGGGCAGGCGCGCATGGAAGCGCTGATCGCCGATGCGCTCCCCGCCGGGGCCTTTCAGCTTCAGCCCACGCTTTCGAATGGCTACCGACCGGACTGCATCATCAGGATGCCGAACAACGCCCCGTCCCTCGTCATCGATGCCAAGTTTCCGCTGGAGGCGTGGAATGCGCTGAAGGCGGATGAAACGCCCGAGGGCAAACGGGCTGCGACCCAGCAGTTCCGCCGCGATATGGAAGTGCATATTCGCGACGTGGCGGAGAAATATCTGATACGCGGAGAAACGCAGGATACGGCCTTCATCTTCGTGCCGTCGGAATCGATCTTCGCCGATATTCACCAGCATTTCGAATATCTCGTGCAGCGTGCCCATCGCGCTCGTGTCGTTATTGTCTCGCCATCGCTTTTGATGCTGTCGGTGCAGGTTATCCAGTCGGTGCTGAAGGACCAGCGCATGCGCGAGCAGGCGCACCTCATTCAGGGTGAAGTCGCGCTTCTCATGGATGACGTGCGGCGGCTGGACGACCGGACGCGCAAGCTGCAAGCCCATTTCGGGCTGGCGCAGAAAGATGTCGACATGATGCTGATCTCCTCCGACAAGGTGCTGGCGCGTGGCCAGAAGATCGAGGGACTCGATTTTTCGCCGACGGAAAAGGAGACCTCCCATAGCGAAATCGAGCAGGCGCGACGCTTTGCAGAGAACAGGGCAGGAACGGCCAAGTTGCGGGTGGTTGACGACGAGTGATCCCCTCGGGCAAAGTCGCCGCCTTGCTTTGAATTTCATACGGACATGCCCTGATGATTACTGTTTTCGGCTCCATCAACATGGATCTCGTCGCCACCGCCAAACGCCTGCCCAAACCCGGTGAAACCGTGACGGGAGAGACCTTTTCCACGGCGGCCGGCGGAAAGGGAGCCAATCAGGCGCTTGCCGCACGGCGCGCAGGTGCAACGGTCAAAATGGCGGGCGCTACGGGTGATGACACCTTTGCCGCGCCAGCGCTGACATTGCTGCGCGATGCCGGCACCGATCTGTCGCTCGTCAAGACCGCGCCCGGCCCCACGGGAACCGCCGTAATCCTGATCGGTGAAGGCGGGGAGAACATGATCTCGGTCATTCCCGCCGCCAATGGCGAAGTTTCCGCATCCGACGCCGCAAGAGCCGTGGCGGAGATGGCAGCGGGCGATATTCTGATGCTTCAGTTCGAGGTGCCCGCACCCTCAATCGAAGCAGCACTGACGGCCGCGAAGGCTAAACGTATCACCACTATCATCAATACCGCGCCGCTGACCGCGGACGGGCCGCGCCTTGCCAGCCTTGCCGATATCGTCATCGCCAATGAAACCGAGTTCGAACTGCTGATCGGCAAAAACGGACTTTCAGCCTCCGAACGGGAAAATGAACTCAAATCCCTGCATGAGCAGACCGGCCAGACATTGATCGTGACGCTTGGTGCTGATGGCGTGATCGCCATTCGCAACGGCAAGGTCTTCAAGGCGTCCGGTCTCAAGATCGAGCCGGTCGATACTGTCGGCGCTGGCGATACATTCTGCGGTTATCTCGCCGCCAGCCTCGATCAGGGTATGGATTTCGAAAAGGCGCTGAAGCGCGCCGCCGTCGCAGGCTCGCTCGCCTGCACCCGCGCCGGCGCCCAGCCTTCCATTCCGGTTGCTGCCGAAGTGGACGCGAATATCTGACGGTTCGAGCTGTTAAATGCGAATGAAAGTGAGATAGGCCGAGCTGCGGCCTTCTCTTTTCGCCTTGTTCTCATAACGCGTGCCCGGCCAGTTGGTATAGGGGGTGTGCCAGTCCTCGGCACTTGCCGCCGTCCACTCGAAACCGCCGTGGCGGGCGCAATGCTGTAGCGTCCAGTTGACGTAGGTATCGATATCGGAAGCAAAGCAGAACTTGCCACCGGGTTTCAGGACGCGATGGAAACGGGCAAGATTGACGTCGGAAACGAAACGGCGCTTCCAGTGCTTCTTCTTCGGCCAGGGATCGGGATAGAGAAGATCGATGTGATCGATCGACCCATCCGGCAGCCAATCCAGCAATTGCGTCGCGTCATCATCGTAAAGGCGGATATTCATCAACTCGCCTTCACGCACGCTTGCCAGCAGCTTGGCCATGGAATTGACGAAGGGCTCGACGCCGATAAAGCCGGTCTCAGGATTTTCAACCGCGCGGTGGGCAAGGTGCTCGCCGCCGCCGAAACCGATTTCCAGACGCACCGATTTCACATCCGCCGGAAAGAGAGCGACGAGATTTTTCGGAGGCGCGCTTTCCAGATCGATTTTCAGCAAAGGCAGCAGGTTTTCGATCGTATCGATCTGCTGATTGCGCAGGGGCTTGCCCTTGCGTCTGCCAAAAAACGCTTCCGTTGCGCGCGAACGCCGCTCTTCCGTCATGTCATACTCTCAAGAACAAATAGACTAAACCCGCACAGGGCCACTTGAATGGCACTATGCGGGTTACAAATGGTGCAACCGGTATCTCTCAATCCCCGTCGAATGACAAGGCTTAGAACAAGTCCCCGCATTTTCCGGACGTAAAATCGCTACGCAATTTTACTGGAAATGCTTCAAGCGCTCAAAGCTTCCTTGAGCGGCTTCACCAGATCGAGCTTCTCCCAGGAGAAGGAACCGTCACGGCCCGCCTTGCGACCGAAATGGCCGTAGGAAGATGTTTTGGCATAGATCGGCTTGTTGAGATCGAGATGACGGCGAATGCCCGACGGCGACAGATCCATGACCTTGCGGATGGCGCCTTCGACCTGATCTTCGCTGACCTTGCCGGTACCGTGCAGATCGACATAAATCGACAGAGGCTGGGCGATGCCGATCGCGTAGGAAATCTGAATGGTGCAGCGCTCGGCCAGACCGGCAGCCACCACGTTCTTGGCCAGATAGCGGGCAGCATAGGCCGCGGAACGGTCGACCTTGGTCGTGTCCTTGCCGGAGAATGCACCGCCGCCATGGGGGGCAGCACCGCCATAGGTGTCCACGATGATTTTGCGGCCGGTCAGACCCGCATCGCCATCGGGACCACCGATGACGAATTTGCCCGTCGGGTTGATATACCACTGGCAATCATCGGCGATCTTCAGGTCACCCAGCGCTTCGCGGATATAAGGTTCGACAACTTCGCGAACCTTCTTCGAATCCCAGCTGGCATCGAGATGCTGCGTGGACAAAACGATGGATACGGCTTCCGAAGCCTTGCCGTCGACGTAACGAACCGTCACCTGGCTCTTGGCGTCGGGACCGAGTTTCGCAGCTTCGCCTTCGCCGCTTTTACGGGCGGTCGCGAGCAGCTGCAGAATACGGTGGGAATAATAGATCGGAGCCGGCATCAGGTCCGGCGTTTCCTTGCAGGCGTAACCGAACATGATGCCCTGGTCGCCAGCACCCTCGTCGCCCTGCTTGTCGGAGGCGTTGTCCACGCCCTGCGCGATATCCGCCGACTGCGGATGCAGGAGAACGTCGATCTTCGCCGTCTTCCAGTGGAAACCATCCTGCTCATAGCCAATGTCGCGGATCGCCTTGCGGGCAGCCGACTTGAACTTCGAGGGATTGATGACCGGGTGGCCGGCAGCATCCTTGAGAACCTTGCCGTCCTTGTCCTTTTTCAGCAGGGTATCGGGAACCCGAACCTCACCGGCGATAATGACACGGTTCGTCGTCGCAAGCGTTTCGCATGCGATGCGCACGGTCCAGGGGTCGACACCCGTCTTGGATGCCTCACGATAGATGAGATCCACGATTTCATCGGAAATACGATCACAAACCTTGTCCGGATGACCTTCGGCCACGGACTCGCTGGTGAACAGGTAATTGGCACGCATGCGGGATTCCCCTCAAAGAACGGTCTTCGAGTTTGTTAGTCATTTCAGCCATGAAAGACAAGGACACAACCACATAAATATATCTTTATGTGAGAATTCCTTTCTAATTGGGCACAAAAAAACGGCCCTTGCGGACCGTTGAGTGTCCAGCGCCGTACGCTGGAAAATAAAGCAGTCGCCTGCGAGTGCTACTCAGCATCCCCTTCGGCGGCGAGCGACTTCACGAGATCAACGAGGCGGCGGCGAACCTTCGGGTCGGCGATCTTCACGAAAGCGCGGTTCAGTTGCAAGCCTTCGGCAGACGACAGGAAATCCACCACGTAATTGGAACTCGATGCTTCTGCCATGCCCGTCGTGCCGACGGCCTGATCACCCGGCGCGTCCTCGAAGAAGAAGGAAACCGGCACATTCAGAATCGCGGAGATATTCTGCAGGCGGCTGGCGCCCACGCGGTTCGTGCCCTTTTCATACTTCTGAATTTGCTGAAAGGTAATTCCGAGGCTTTCACCCAGCTTTTCCTGGCTCATGCCCAGCATGGTTCTGCGAAGACGAATTCGGCTTCCGACATGAATGTCGATGGGGTTAGGCTTTTTCTTATTTTCGGTCATCATGCGGTCCTGACACTCGGAAAGGGTTGATATCTCGTTTCATTGCTTATTCGAAGAAATGAGCTGGTATTTCGACAGCGTCTAAACTTGTTTTACGACTGACGTATTCACTATGCAATTGTAGGGGTTCCCGGTCAATTCTGGCGCCGGGCAAAACGCCAGGCAGAAAATACCGAAACGGTCAGCATGATAGAAAAAATCAACCAGAAATACGTCCGATGTATGTCGTAAGTAACAGCGTCATTTGACCCACCACTCAAGGTGGCGTCAACAATTCCGACCCGGCCGTAATCCAACCTGGCAATAATACGACCATAGGGATCTATAACGGCGGAAATTCCGGTATTAGCGCCGCGAATCACCGGCACTCCCGTTTCAACGGCCCGTACTCTTGCCTGCAGAAAATGCTGATAAGGGCCGGGTGTATCGCCGAACCAGCCATCATTCGTGACGTTCAGGATCGCTGCGGCGCCCGCCAGACCAGGGGTCATCTCTTCGGGAAAAATGATCTCGTAGCAGATCAGGGGATAGAGGGTTTTACCGGAAGGAAGCGTCAAATGCGTGCGCGAAGACGCGGCTGAAAAGCCGCCCGGCAGGCTGATGACATTATTGATGCCGAATCCCCGTAGAATATCTTCGAAAGGGACATATTCTCCAAAGGGTGTCAGATGGACCTTGTCGGTCGCGCCGATGATCTCGCCCTGACTGTCAATCGCATAGACCGAATTGTAGTAACGCGGAGGCCGGCCGGCACCGGCATCTTCCATTCTGACCGCACCGGTAAACAGGACCTGCCCGTCTTCAAGCGTCTTGGCGATTTCCGCCAGAGCGTCCGGATTTTGCGTCAGGATGAAAGGCACGGAGGTCTCCGGCCAAACAATGATATCTGGGCGTTTTTTTCCTTCGCCAGGCGGCAGGCCCGTCAAGCGCAGATGCTCGCTGAAAATCTCGGCCCTGTCTGCATTCAGCATCTTGCGGGACTGGTCGATCGACGGCTGCACGATCCTCACGGTCAGCGCGTCCGCAGGTGTCTCCAACGGTGTCTGAAGGCGGTAAAAGCCATAACCAAAATGGCCAGCCAGCAGCAGGCCCGCCGCAATGAGACCCGGCCACATGCCTTTTTTCGTGCCGATCAAGGCAGGCGAGGCGAAGATGAAGACGGCAAGCGTGGTGACACCAAAAAGACCAAGCAGATGCGCCGACTGCATCATGATCGGCACAGGCATGATGCCATAACCGATGGCGTTCCAGGGAAAGCCAGTTGCTATGAAGCTGCGGAGCCATTCCAAAAGGCCGAATGCGGCCGCAAGTGCGGCGATACGGCCGAGACCGTCCGACCAGACGATATTGGCGGCTGCGACCGCAAAACCGTAAAACACGGCGAGAACAGCCGGAAGGCCGAGGATGGCGAGCGGTAGCGCCCAGGCGAACTCGTCAGCTTCCAGCAGGAGCGCATTGCCCAGCCACCACAGGCCCGCCACGAAATAACCAAGGCCGAAACACCAACCGATGCCGAAAGCGGGCATGATGCGGCTGAAGATGCCGCCGCCCGGCTTGCCGGTGCAGCCATCGACCAACCAGACAAGCAGGGTGAAAGACAAAAAAAGCGCTGCGAAAAAGCCAACCGGAGGCAAGGCAAGCGCTCCAACCGCGCCTGCGGCAATCGCCATCACTGCGCGGCTTTTGCCGCCGGCCAGCATTACCCTGCCTGCAAGACGCTCCATGCCATCTCCGTTTAATGCCCACCCGGAAAAGCCCAACCCGGCATGGCCGCGCAAAGGAATTTCCCTTTAGACTCGACGTAAAGGAAAAAAGATTCGCAGTCCACAGAAGGGATGGTCGCCGGAGCACCGTGCGTCCTTTTGGACTCTTGATGACGCGTTCAAGGAGCGGAGGCGACGGGGAGCATCCCGTCGCCCACCTCAGTCAGCGTTTTGCTGGTGGGTGATGAGGCGAACATCCGGCGCGGGCAGCGGAATAACCTCATCGGCATCGGCATCGCCCGGCGCGCGGTCATCCTGCCCTTCCGAGCCATGATCGCGGACGATACGGACACCCTTTATACGCCTTGTATCCGCATCGAGGATCTGGAACTCGAAACCAGGTACGGCCCTGACCACTTCACCCTTGGCCGGAATGCGGCCGAGTGCGAAGAATATCAGGCCGCCGAGCGTATCGATTTCTTCAAGATGCTCGCGGACATCGAATTCCGGTCCGATTGCCTCGGCAAGCTCTGTAAGCTCTGCGCGGGCATCCGCCACCAGCACGTCGGCGGACAAACGCGAAAACATCGTCTCGTCCTTGTCGTGCTCGTCATCAATGTCACCCACGACCATCTCGACGATGTCCTCATGGCTGACGAGACCGTCCGTGCCACCATATTCGTCGATCACCAGGGCAAGCTGTGTTCTCTGTGCCTGCATGGTCTTCAAAAGATCGGAGGCCAGCATGGAGGGGGGTGCAAAAAGAATTTTACGCACCAGCCCGGCATCGGCGACCGTCTGTTCCAGATCCACCCGAGCCAGGTCAAAATTCGGTCGCGGCGAGCGCGGAGCCTTCGCCTCGCCATAGGCAACGCCACGCGATCCCACCCGGCGTTTGTTGCGCGCCTGCTTGGCGACATAGGCCAGCAGATCGCGAATGTGGATCATGCCCTTCGGATTATCCAGCGTCTCATCGTAGACCGGCATGCGGGAGCGCCCGGTTTCCTCAAAGAGGATCAGAGCTTCGCCGATGGTCATATTCTGGTCGAGACCGTCGATATCCACGCGTGGGATCATGATATCTTCGACCCGAACCTCCCGGAAACGCAGGATATTGTTCAGCATCGCCCGCTCTTCGGGCGAAAAGGCGGCACCGATTTCGGTGTCGTCCATCAGCGCGTCGGTCAAATCCTCGCGCAGGCGCTCGCCCTGTGACGGTTTCAGCAACCGTCCAATGCGTGACCAGATCGTCGATCTCGGCTTTGCATTGGAGTCGTTCCGTAAATGACTACTGCCCTCCTCCGAGGAGGACTGCTCGCCGTTTTCTCTGCCCTCATTGGCAGGTCGTGCAGAATGTTCGTTCATGGCTCCAGACAATATTCAAAGCGGTTCCTGTCCCGCGTAAGGATCAGATAGGCCAAGCACCGCCAAAATGCGAGTCTCAAGCGACTCCATTTCTTCCGCCTCCTCCTCATCCATGTGGTCATAACCGAACAGGTGCAGGAACCCATGAACAAGAAGATGGGTCAGATGATCCTCGAAACTCTTCTCAAGTTCAAGAGCCTCGCGTTCAACCGTCTCGCGCGCGATGACGATATCGCCCAGCATCGGGCCGGGCATGCCGCCCGGCTCCAGCGGAAAAGCGGGGAAAGACAAGACATTGGTTGCCTTGTCCTTGTCGCGCCATTCGGCATTGATTTCCCGGATATTTTCATCGTCGGTAAAGACCAGCGACAGTTCCACCGGCATTTTCGGGAAGGGTTGTTTCTCTTCCCGCTTCAAAAAATCAACCGCCGCATCCAGCGCCTTGGTGGCGAAGGCAAGAAGGTCCTCTTCCGAGGACCAGCCTTCGGCCTCGACGCTGATTTGAATATCCAGAGCTGTCATTGTCTTGCGTCAGTTGCCCTTCACGAGGCTTTCATCCGGCACCGCCGTGTGGGATTCGTACGCCCGCACGATGCGCGCCACCATCGGATGGCGCACGACGTCCACATCCTTGAAGCGCACGACGGATACACCTTCCACATCGGTGAGGATTTGCAGGGCCTCGACAAGGCCCGACTTCACGCCGCGCGGAAGGTCCACCTGGCTTGGGTCGCCGGTCACGATCATGCGGCCTTTCTCACCGAGACGGGTGAGGAACATTTTCATCTGCATGGTCGTGGTGTTCTGGGCTTCGTCCAGAATGACGGCGGCGTTGGCAAGCGTGCGTCCGCGCATGAAAGCCAGCGGCGCAATTTCGATGACGCCCGCCTGAATGGCGCGCTCCACCTTGTCACCCGGCATCATGTCGTAAAGCGCGTCGTAAAGCGGGCGCAGATAAGGATCGACCTTCTCCTTCATGTCGCCCGGCAGGAAGCCAAGGCGTTCGCCCGCTTCTACTGCGGGACGCGAGAGGATGATGCGGTCGACCGCACCACGCTCCAGAAGTTGCGCTGCATGCGCCACGGCAAGATAGGTCTTGCCCGTGCCGGCGGGGCCGACGCCGAAAACCAGTTCGGATTGCTCCAGCGCCCGCATGTAGACATCCTGGGTGGGCGTTCGGGCAGCGACGGTCTTCTTGCGCGTGGAAATCTGCGCCATGGAGATCTTCGCCTTGCGCTCCATCGTCGGCAAGGTCAGCTGGTCATCTGCCGCCATCGCCATTCGGATCGCACCTTCCACGTCGGAAACCTCGGCGGTTCCGCCCTTGAGCAGACGCTCGTAAAGGAAATCCAGCGCCCGGCGAGCCTGATTGGTGGCAACGACATCGCCGGTGATGGCAACGGAATTGCCGCGCGGGCGCGCATCGATGTTGAGGCGTTGTTCCAGCAATTTGAGGTTCTGATCGAACTGACCGAATAGCTCTCCCGCTATCCTGTTATTCTCGAACGTGAGGACGAAGTGATTGGCGTCGGTCGCGGCTTGGCGTGGCTGGCGCGATGAAGGTGATACCAATTCATGTGCGTTCAAGCGGTCAGGCTCCTGTCCCAATCAGTGTCGGCTCCTCACTCTAACTCTCTGCCACCTCGGCAAACAAGCTGTTTGGACCCGTTGCGGTGATTCGTACATTAACAATGTCACCGATTTTCAAAGTCTTTGCATCAAGATTCACAGATTGCAGCCAGGGAGAGCGACCTATCAACTGTTCAGGCATGCGGCCGGGCTTTTCCAGCAACACATCCATCGTCTTTCCGACCAGCGATTCCGCAAATTCCTTCTGCTGCCGCAAGAGCAGCGCCTGCAATCGTTCCAGCCGCTCGGCCTTCACCTCTTCCGCAACCTGATCCGTCAGATCGGCGCCCGGCGTTCCGGGGCGTGTGGAATATTTGAATGAAAAGGCCTGCGCATATTTCACCTGTTCGATGATCGCCATCGTGTCTTCGAAATCACGATCCGTCTCGCCGGGGAAGCCAACAATAAAATCCCCGGACATGGCGATATCAGGGCGGGCGGCCCGGATTTTTTCAATGAGCTGGATATATTCCTCACCTGTGTGGCGACGATTCATCGCCTTCAGAATGCGATCCGACCCGGACTGAACAGGCAGATGCAGATAGGGCATCAGAATGCGCAGGTCGCGATGGGCGCCAATCAAGCGGTCATCCATGTCGCGCGGATGGCTGGTGGTATAGCGAAGGCGTGCGAGACCGGGAATTTCCGCCAGCCGGTAAAGAAGCTCGGCAAGTCCCCATTTTTCGCCTTTCGAGCCTTCGCCCTGCCAGGCATTGACGTTCTGGCCGAGCAGCGTGATTTCGCGCACACCGGCATCCACCAGTTTCATCGCCTCATCGACGATCTGGCGCACGGGACGCGAAACTTCCGAACCACGCGTATAGGGCACAACACAGAAGGTGCAGAACTTGTCGCAGCCTTCCTGCACCGTCAAAAATGCCGTGACGCCGCGCGTACGCAGTGTTGCCTTTTCGGCCACCGGCAGATGTTCGAACTTGTCCTCAACGGCATATTCGGTCTCGATGACGCGCTCGCCGCCGCGCACCCGCTTCAGGGCGTCCGGCAGGCGATGATAGGTCTGTGGGCCGATGACGACATCGACGGCTGGCGCACGGCGAAGGATTTCCTCGCCTTCTGCCTGTGCCACACATCCGGCAACGCCGATCACGAATTCGCGGCCCTGTTCTTCGCGCGATTTTTTCATGTCGCGCAGGCGGCCGAGCGCCGAATAGACCTTTTCAGCGGCCTTTTCGCGGATGTGACAGGTGTTCAGAAGCACCAGATCCGCCTCGCCCATATCCTCCGTCTGAACGTAACCGTCCTTCGCCAGCGCATCGCTCATGCGGACGGAATCGTAGACGTTCATCTGACAGCCATAGGTCTTGATGAAGACCTTCCTGCTGTTAGAGCCCTCGCGGGCAATCATTTCGGGGGCATCGAGGCCAAGCGTTTCCTGGGTCATGGCGGTTATCTAGTGTTTTTCACGCCCGGATTAAACAGAAAAATACCGGAAAAGCTGGAATGCTCTATTTCCGCCAGCCACCACGCAGGCTGAAAGCCAACATGGAACGGATAGAAGCGGCGATATCGGTCGCCAGACGCTTGCGGTTATCTGTGCTGTGAAACGGAACGCTGTCGCCGAATGTAACGTCGACGTCGATGGCACCTGCCCTGATGATACCGAGCAGATGCGGCACCAGAGTTATGCTGCCCGGCCAGGCCGCAATGACCCGGTGGTAACGTCCCATGGCCATGCCCTGCACCCGCGTATAGGCGATTGCGACCGGCTGCACATAGACGAGCTTGCCCGGAACCTGCTCGGCAGCCGTGGAGGCTGCGCCAAACAGCGAGGATTTGACGGCAAGCATGCGGTTGCCGTCAGAGGTAGTGCCTTCCGGGAACAACACGACGATCTCGCCATCGGCCATGCGGGCGGCGATCTCGCCGACCTGCGCACCGGTGCTGCGCTTCTGCTCGCGCTGGACGAAGATGCTTTTCTGCAGACGGGCGAGCCAGCCGAAGACGGGCCAGTCACGCACTTCCGTCTTGGCGATGAACACCACGTCGGCAATACTGCCGAGAACGAGAATGTCCTTCCACGAGGCGTGATTGACCGCCAGCATCAGCGGTTTTGCCCGCTCCACATCCCCATGGACATGCACGCGAATGCCGAGGACATGGCAGGCGATGCGGTGCCAGATGCGTGGAATGCGGCGACGAAGCCGCCAGTCGAAGGCAAGGCCCAACAGTTGCAGCGGCAGCAATATAAGCGTGACGATCAGGAGAACGACCGCAATATAGGCTGTCCGAAGCCACATCATGATTGAACCGTGCGCTTGCTCACCAGCGTCTCAATGTTCGCCGGGCTTCAACGGTACACCGTAGAGTTCGAGCCGGTGATCAACGAGCTTGAAGCCATGTTCCCTGGCGATCTTTTCCTGAAGCGCCTCGATCTCGGGTGAATGAAACTCGATGACCACACTATTCTTCAGATCGATCAGATGATCGTGATGTTCCTCAGGCACGGTCTCGTAACGCGAGCGGCCATCGCGAAAATCATGACGCTCGATGATGCCGGCGTCCTCGAACAGCTTCACCGTTCTGTAAACGGTGGAAATCGAGATGCGCGGATCCACGGCGGAGGAACGGCGGTAAAGCTCCTCGACATCCGGATGGTCTGCCGATTCCTGCAGCACGCGGGCGATGACACGGCGCTGGTCCGTCATCCGCATGCCGCGTTCGGCACAAAGTTCCTCCAGCGTTTTCGAAAGGTCTATCACGTCTTCTGGCCTTTTGAGTATTCCGGTTGAATTTCGGGGCTGTCGCCGAAAAATGCCTGTCGCAGGGAACTAGCGAAGATCGCGGCGCATGACAAGCGCCGTCGACTTCGCGCCATCCTTGGCTGTGTAATAGGCCTTGCGCTCAGCGACCGTTTTGAAGCCGAGCTTTTTATAAAGTCCCAGGGCGGAGGCATTGTTGCTGTCCACTTCCAGGAACATCGTTTCAGCACCGCGCATCATCGCCTCACGGACGGCCGATTGCATCAGGCGCCAGCCGAGGCCGGTGCGCGCGAACTTGTCGGCTACCGCAACGGTCAGGATTTCCGCCTCGCCGGCCACTTCGCGCGCAAGCACGAAACCACCGAGCGGTTTACTGAAAAATGCGTTCGTCTGCCGCGCGACGGCACCGAAAACCGAGCCTTGCGTCAACAGCCCGGAAAACTCCCCGTCATTCCAGGGGCGCGGAAAGCGCAGCGCATGCAATTCCGCCACTCCGGCGCAATCCTCATGCTGCATCGGCACGATCTCGAAATAGGGCTTCCAGCTTAGATATTCGTCAAACATAACAAGGAATCATCCGCACGCATTTACGGGTGCCACCTATCAGGCAACGCTCTGGCGTGCCAGCGCAAAACCCGTCTGCGGCCGGGCATCCGGGCCGCGAAGGTAAAGCGGTGCGGGTTTCGGCATGCCTTTCGGCTTGCGTCCACCCGCCCGCGCGACAGTGGAAATCGGAAAATGATCGGGCCCTGACCCCGCGTCGAAACCCTGAAAAAGGGGTGCGGCGGAACCGATAATGGCGCCATCGAAACCGGAGAGAGCCGTTTTGGCATCCGCCAGAGACAAAAGCGCGGCCTCGAGGAGCGGCGATCCATCCTCTGCAAATGTCTGGAGGTAGGCTTCGCCCCGTTTGGCGTCGAGCCCGACAGCCACTGGCCGGCCGGGATTTTCCAGCAGATGATGCAAGGCGATCGTCTCAAGCGTGGTTACGCCGACTGCCTCTATGCCGAGCGACAGGGCAAAACCACGCGCGGCGGCAACGCCGACGCGAATGCCGGTAAAGGAACCCGGTCCGATCGTTACCGCGATGCGCCCGACTTTCTGAAGCGGCAGGTGTGCCTGCTGCAGGGCACCATCAATCACAGCCATCAGCCGCTCGGCATGACCTTTTCCGATGGTTTCGCACACCTCGCCAAGCACCGTGTCGGAGGCGCTGTCATAGACGCAGGCGGAACAGTCCACACCTGAGGTATCGAGTGCGAGAACAATCATGGCGCGGCCTGGCTTATAACGTCATACAGCTTCGACTTCGCGCACTTCCGGCACGAAATGACGAAGCAGGTTCTGGACGCCGTGCTTCAGCGTGGCGGTGGAGGACGGGCAACCAGAGCAGGCGCCCTTCATGTTCAGGAACACGGTGCCGTCGCGGAAACCACGGAAAGTGATATCGCCGCCATCCTGCGCCACGGCGGGGCGGACGCGGGTATCCAGCAGTTCCTTGATGGTGGCGACGATGGTTTCGTCACCCGCTTCAAAGAACTCGCCTTCCTCATCCGACACTTCAGCCGCAATGGCGGTTCCCATGATGGGGCGGCCAGACATGAAATGCTCCATGATCGAACCGAGAATGGCGGGCTTCAGATGCTGCCATTCGGCGTCATCCTTGGTGACGGTGATGAAATCGAAGCCGAAATAAACACCGGTGACACCCGGAATGGTGAAGAGGCGCTCTGCCAGCGGCGAGGCCTGCGCCTGCGCGGGGTTGAGAAACTCAGCCGTGCCGCTTTCCAGCACCACCTTGCCCGGCAGGAACTTGAGGGTCGCGGGGTTCGGCGTGGCTTCCGTCTGAATGAACATTATCTGTCTCCTTCGAGGTCGCCGTTCACGCCCCGCAATTTAGAATTCTTCCAAAAAATACGCCTGGCGAAGCCTTACTTCAAGCCCTGACATGATAATTACATTCAAGAAATCGTCAGCCCCAAATTCTTGCCCGAATCCGTTCCTGCCTTTCGGGGTCGAACAAAGTTCAGCAGAGGGCGTCGATTTCCTCATCCGTCAGCGTATCCGGTAGCACGGTGACGGGGATGGGGAAGGCCGCACCGCGTCCTGAGATGGAGGAGACGAGCGGTCCCGGCCCTTCCTTCGTTGATCCTGCCGCCAAAACCAGAATGGCAATATCGCGATCTTCCTCGATGAGCCCGTGGATCTGTTCGGTTGCGCCGCCTTCACGGATCACCGCTTCCGGCTCGATGCCGATGGTCTCACGGACCTTCTGGGCGATCTTGGCAAGCGTTGCTTCCGCCTCCTCTCGCGCCTCGGCCCGCATGATCTGCTCGACGCCCAGCCACTGCTGGAAATCGCCTTCCGGTATCATGTAAAGCAGAACCAGTCCGCCATTGGAGTTCTTGGCGCGACGACCGGCATAATGCACGGCCCTTTCGCATTCCGGTGTGTCATCGATAACAGCGAGAAATTTGCGACGATGCCCTTCCAGACGCGACAGCCGTTTTGAAACCATTCCGCACTCCCTGTGTCCGCCGCGATCCGAAAAACCGCCCGACGGTTCGGGCGGAGATTATATCAAATCACGGCAGGCGCAAACCGCCCGCCGTGATCCGCAAGGCGATACGTGGTCAGCGCAGGAACCCGATGATGTCGCGCACCTCGTTCATCGTGTTTTCGGCGATCGCGCGCGCGCGCTCACCACCCTGTTTGAGGATGGCATCGATGTGGGTGGGATCGTCGAGAAGGCGGCGCATCTCGTTGTTGACCGGAGCCAGCACATTGACGGCAAGCTCGACGAGAGCCGGCTTGAAGGCCGAGAACTGCTGTCCGCCGAATTCTAAAAGAACTTCCGCTTTCGTCTTGTCAGACAGTGCTGCATAGATACCAACTAGGTTTTCGGCCTCCGGGCGGCCCTTCAGGCCTTCCACTTCGCTCGGCAGTGCATCCGGGTCCGTCTTCGCCTTCTTGATCTTTCTCGAAATGGCGTCGACATCGTCCATGAGGTTGATGCGCGACAGATCCGACGGATCGGACTTCGACATCTTCTTGGTGCCGTCCTTCAACGACATCACCCGCGGTGCCGGACCGCCGATCAGCGGCTCCACCATCGGGAAATAGGCATGCACCGGCTCATTGCCCACGGTGATGTCGAGCCCGAGACCGGCGTTGCGGATATGGTCGCCGAAATCGATGTTGAATTTCTGGGCGATGTCGCGGGCCAGTTCCAGATGCTGCTTCTGGTCGTCGCCGACAGGAACGTGGGTCGCACGGTAGACGAGAATGTCCGCAGCCATCAGGCTCGGATAGGCAAGCAGCCCAAGCGACACCTGCTCGGCATTCTTGCCGGACTTGTCCTTGAACTGCGTCATGCGCTCCATCCAGCCGATGCGCGCCACGCAATTGAAGATCCAGGCGAGTTCGGCGTGCTGCGGCACAGCCGACTGGTTGAAGACGATATGCTTCACCGGATCAATGCCTGCGGCAATGAAGGCAGCAGCGATCGAGCGGGTTTGCGCCTTCAGGTCCGAATGAACGAGCTGGGCGGTGATGGCGTGCATGTCGACGACGCAATAGATGCAGTCGTTATCTTCCTGCAACGCCACGAATTTGCGGATGGCCCCGAGATAATTGCCGAGATGCAGATTGCCGGTCGGCTGGACGCCCGAGAAAACCAGCGGCTTGAATGCGTTCATTGTCGTCCTCGAAAAGGCTTGTGGAGGGCCCCGCCCCGTGGTTGGAATTGCACGCGCGCTTATGCACCTACAGCCCCTCGCAATCAAGCGGTTTCAGGGCGCGTCAGCCGCGCGGCTGAAGAAGATCCCAGTGATTTCCATAAGGGTCCGCAAAGACCGCGACGGAGCCATAAACCTCATGGCGCGGTTCTTCCAGAAAGCGCACGCCGCGCGCAAGCATCGTCTCGTAGTCACGACCGAAATCGTCGGTATGCAGGAAAAACCCGACACGGCCGCCGGTCTGGTTGCCGATGGCAAGACGCTGCGCTTCGCCATCCGCCTCGGCAAGCAAGAGGGCACAGCCATCGGTCCCTTGAGGCTTCACCACCAGCCAGCGTTTGCCGTCATCAAGAGGTTGGTCGGAAAGGCAGTCAAACCCCAGAACCTCGCAATAAAACGTCTTTGCCCGGTCATAATCGTCCACCAAGAGTGTGATGAGGGCGATGCGACGGTTTTCTGCAAAGGACATCAGCTTATCTCCGTCTGGGCATTCTTGTTGCGGCGCTTTTTGATGGCTCTCTTGACCATGCCGAGATCGGCACCACCCGAAACAAACGCCAGCACGAAATAAACAAGCATGGCGGAGAGTACGAGGCCCATGATGGTTCCGGCCCGGACGAAAATGGAGGAGGCGGAGGACAGCTCGAAGCTGAGATAGGTCAGCGCATAGTGAACGAAGCCCGCCATAAGGGCGGCGGCCAGCAGCAAGCGCGGAATGCGGGTAAGGAGCGGAATGTCCACATGCCAGTGACCCCGCCACAACAGCATGCCGAACAGCAGGGCGGCATTGACCCAGCCGGCGGTGATCTCGGCAATGGCGATGCCCGAACCTCCGAGACGCGGAAACAATGTCAGCGCCAGAGAGACGTTCACAACCACGGAAATCGCCGCGAAGATCATCGGGGTGCGGGTGTCCTCGCGGGCAAAGAAGCCGGGAATGAACGCCTTTATCAGCACGAAAGCCGGCAGGCCGAGGCCATAAATACCGAGGATCTGCGCGACGGTGACGGTGGCCGAAGGCGCGAAATTGCCGCGCTCGTACAGAAAGCGCACGATGGGTTCCGCCATGACGAGAAGGGCAGCGGCAGCGGGTAATGTCAAAAACAGCACGAATTCGACCGAGCGGTTTTGCAGGCTTCCCGCCTCGACCATATGTCCGCCACGCAAAGCCCGCGCCAGCTCCGGCAAAAGCACGGTGGCAACGGCGATGCCGACGACACCGAGCGGCAGCTGGTAAATCCGGTCGGCATAGGCGAGCGAGGAGATCACACCCTCACCGGCAGACGCGATATTGGTGTTGATCAGGAGATTGATCTGGGTGATGCCGCCGGTGATCGCGGCCGGCAAAGCAAGGACCAGCAGGCGCTGGACATTCTTCGTCAGCCGGGGTCTGCGGAAACCGATCCGCATGCCGGCATTGCGCACGGCGATCCAGACGATGCCAAGCTGCACCACACCCGCCGCCATCACACCCCAGGACAGGGCATAACCCACCTGAAGCGGGTCGTAATGCTTCCACCAGGCCAGCATCAGAACACCAATCAGAATGATGTTCAGGAAGACCGGCGCAATCGCGGCAGCGAAATAACGGTGCAGCGAATTCAGCATGCCGCCCATCATCGCCGCCAGCGACATGCAGGCGAGATAGGGAAACATGATGGTTGCGAGACGGACGGTGTTGTCGAATTTCACCGGGTCTTCCAGAAAGCCCGGCGCAATAACGGTGCGCACGATGAACGGCATCGACAGTTCCATCAGGATCGTCAAAGCCAGAAGCACGGTGAACAGAACGCCGAAAACTTCTTCGGAAAAGCGCCTTGCGCCCTCCATGCCGTTCGCCTCGATTTCCTTGGCAAAAAGCGGCACGAAGGCCGAGTTGAACGCGCCTTCGGCAAAAAGGCGCCGGAAGGTGTTCGGGAACCGGAAGGCAGCATTGAAGGCATCGGCGACCGGGCCGGTACCGACGGCTGCGGCCATCAGCGTCTCGCGGAGGAAACCGAAGATACGGCTTCCGAGCGTGGCCGTGCCGACCGTGGCGAACTTTCCGATCAAGCTCATGGGAATTTCAAGCCTTTGCCGTGCGCGTGGCCGGCAGCGCCGCCACATCGGGATGGGCGATGATGCCGTTTGGCATGCGATCGCGCAATTCGTCTTCCTGCTCGCTCATCACGGCCTTCAGACGCGTGGCAATGCTGGCCTGCCGGTTGTCATTGGTGACCTTCTGGCCGAAGAGATCCGTCACGTAGAATGTGTCGATGACCTTCTCGCCAAAGGTGGTGATGCGTGCGGAATGAATATCCAGCGACAGATCGGCAATGACAGCCGTCATATCCGCCAGAAGCCCCGGCCGGTCGAGGCACTCGACCTCGATAACGGTGAACTTGTTCGAAAGCCCATTGGAAATGATGACGGAGGGCGGAATGGTGAAGGCGCTTTTCTTCCTCCGGCTCTTGGTGCGGGTGGCAATCATTTCCGGCAGGCGCTGACGACCGGACAGAACCTCTTCGATCAGCTTGCCGACATTGTTGCCGCGCCGCGTCTCGTCTTCGTCGATCGGAAATTCGCGGTTGATCAGGATCGTATCGAGCGCCCGCCCATCGGATGTGGTGAAGATTTGCGCGTCGGCAATGTTGGCGCCGGCCGCAGCGCAGGCGCCGGTAATGATCGACAGCAGGCGCGGATGGTCGGGCGCCAGCACGGTGATTTCGGTGATGGCGTGGAAGGAATGTGTGCGCACCATGGTCGACAGCGCCTTTTCCTGCTTGTCGGCCTCGCGGATGAAGCGGGTGTGACGCACCTGATCTTCCAGCGCCACCGTCAGCAGATAGGGCTCATAGTGCAGCTTGGTGTATTTGCGCCGTGCCTTGTGGCCCCAGTCTTCCAGCGCGTCGTAAAGCGCCTGACGGGCAATATGCGCCCTTTCCTTGCGTGAGACTTCCGAAAAGCCACCGGAGAGAAGCAGCTCGGTCTCGTAATAAAGAGAGCGGAGCAACTGACCCTTCCAGCCGTTCCAGACACCCGGACCGACCGCGCGGATATCGCAGACCGTCAGGATAAGCAGCATCTTCAGCCGCTCCATGGATTGTACCTTGTCGGCGAAATCGGTGATGGTCTTGCGGTCGTGCAGGTCGCGCGTCTGGGCGACCATGGACATCAGAAGATGCTGCTCGATCAGCCAGACCACCATTTCGGTCTGCTTGCCGGTCAGCCGGAAACGCTGGCAAAGCTTGCGGGCCACGCGCGCACCGGCAATCGAGTGATCCTCCTGCCGGCCCTTGGCCACATCGTGCAGCAGAACGGCCACATAAAGTGCCTCACGCTCCTCGACACCCGGCATCAGCTGGTTGGCAAGCGGATGGGCATCCACAGCCGTCCCCTTGTCCACCTCCGACAGTACGCCGACCGAGCGGATCAGATGTTCGTCCACCGTATAGTGATGATACATGTTGAACTGCATCATCGCGACGATCTTGCCGAATTCGGGAATGAACTTGCCGAGGACGCCAGCCTCGTTCATGCGCCGCAAGGTGAGCGCCGGATCACGCCTCGAGGTGAGGATCGCCAGAAACAGCCGGTTCGCCTCCTCGTTCTCGCGAAGCCCGTCATTGATCAGCGACAGCGACCGGGTAACGACACGCAGCGCATCCGGGTGAAGTTCGAGATTGTTGATATCGGCGATATGAAAGAGCCGGATCAAATTGACCGGATCGTTTTTGAACACGTCCGGCTTGGCCAGCGCGATGCGGCCGCGATCCTCAACGAATTCAACAGAACCGGGAATTTTGCGGACGCGGTGGGCAAAGCGGCTGAGAACACCCGACAGGCCCGGCACGTCCTTTGCTTGCCTGTCCTCCAGTGCGGCGCAGACGATGCGGGTCAGGTCACCCACGTCCTTCGCCACCAGGAAGTAATGCTTCATGAAACGTTCGACGGCGGAAAGCCCGGGGCGTGGCTGATAGCCCAGCGCATCGGCGATCTCGCGCTGAATGTCGAAGGAAAGGCGCTCTTCCGCCTTGTTGGTGATGAAATGCATCTGGCAACGGACGGCCCAGAGAAAATCATCGGCCTTTTCGAACAGCCTGAGTTCGCGCTTAGACAGGACGCCAAGCTTGACGAGATCGGCTGTATCGCGGACATGGTAATAATATTTGGCGATCCAGAACAGCGTGTGCAGGTCGCGCAGGCCGCCCTTGCCTTCCTTGACGTTCGGCTCCACCAGATAGCGCGTATCGCCCGCCTTGCGGTGACGCTGGTCACGCTCGGCCAGCTTGGCGGCGATGAATTCCGGCCCGGTACCGGTGACAACTTCCGACTCGAAACGTTTTTCGAGATCATCGGTCAGGGATTTTTTGCCGCAGATTGCCCGCACTTCCAGAATGGCGGTGCGGATAGTCATATCGGATTTCGACAGGCGGACGCACTCATCCACCGTGCGCGTGGCGTGGCCGACCTTGAAGCCGAGATCCCAGAGCAGATAAAGCACGAACTCCACGGCCTTGTGCATATCCGGCGTGTTCTTGGCCGGCAGCAGGAACAGAAGGTCGATATCCGATCCCGGCGCCAGCGTGCCGCGACCGTACCCCCCCACCGCTGCAACGGCGATTTGCGGCGCGTCTTTCGGATAGACATATTGGCAGGCGAGATCATAGAGGATTTCGATCAGCCGGTCCTGGAGCCAGGAGATACGTCGGGCGCAATCGATGCCGCTGCCGTCGGATTTCAGCAGTTCGCGAGCCTTTTCCCGGCCTTCCGTGCTGGCCTTGCGAAAGATCGGCAGCAGGTCTGACCTGACATCGGCGATGCGCTTGCCGTCGTTCTTGAAGATGATGTCGCATTCGCGCTTCAGCGCCGAAACATCGAGAATTTCGGAAAAATCCAGGTCCTTGATGGCCATTTATGCCGTTATCCATGTCCTGTGGGAAAGCCACCGCTTGCGATGGGATTGTCCTATAGCGAGTTTCAAAGGCGATGGACAGGCAGTCTATCCTCTTAAGCCTTGCCAAGTTCTTTCTTTAACGCATAGAGCGCGTCCAATGCCTCACGCGGCGTCATTTCGTCCGGGTTGAACCCCTTCAAAGCTTCTTCCACCTTCGATGGTCCAGCCTTGCGGGTTTCCTCACGGCGAACCGCGATCTGGAACAGCGGAAGATCGTCGATCAGCTGACTGGCCGGGTTCTTTCGATCGGCATCTTCGAGCTTCGTCAGCACCTCACGGGCGCGCTCCACCACCGATGCCGGAAGTCCGGCGAGCCTTGCCACCTGAATACCGTAGGAACGATCCGCAGCACCCGGTCCGACCTCGTGCAGGAAGATGACATCACCCTCCCATTCCTTCACCCGCATCGTGGCATTGGAAAGGCGACCAAGTTTTTCCGACAGCACCGTCAGTTCGTGGAAATGCGTGGCGAAGAGGCCACGGCAACGATTGACCTCGTGCAGATGCTCGACCGCCGCCCAAGCGATCGAAAGGCCGTCGAAGGTTGCCGTGCCACGGCCGATCTCATCCAGAATGACCAGCGAGCGATCCGTCGCCTGATTGAGGATGGCGGCCGTTTCCACCATTTCCACCATGAAGGTCGAGCGGCCACGCGCCAGATCGTCGGACGCGCCGACGCGGGAAAACAGCCGGTCTACGATGCCGATATGGGCGGCTTCTGCCGGAACGAAGGAGCCGATCTGCGCGAGGATGGCGATAAGCGCATTCTGACGCAGGAAAGTCGACTTACCGCCCATATTAGGGCCGGTCAGCAGCCAGATCGCACCATTTTTGCCGCCCTCAGCAGCCGACAGATCGCAATTATTGGCGATGAATGGCCCAGCCGACTGACGCCGCAGGGCCTGTTCAACCACCGGATGGCGCCCGCCTTTGATCGCGAAGGTCATGGAGGCATCAACGATCGGGCGGCAATAGGCCTGTTCGGTAGCGAGATAAGCAAGGCTTGAGGCGACATCGATCACCGCAAGCGCCAGCGCACCCGCCTTGATCGCCTCCGCCTGCTGCACCACGGCCTCGACCATGCGCTCGAAGGCTTCCAGCTCCATGGTCAGGGCTTCTGCCGCGGCATTGGCGATGCGGCTTTCGAGATCGGCAAGCTCGGTGGTGGTGAAGCGCATGGCGCCGGCCATGGTCTGGCGGTGGATGAAGCGCGCCTTCGCCTCATCCGTCGCCATCATGACATCGGCGTTGCCCGCCGTTACCTCGATGAAATAACCAAGCACGTTGTTATGCTTGATCTTGAGCGACTTGATGCCGGTTTCCTCGGCATATTGCAGCTGCAGCCCGGCGATCACCCGGCGCGACTGGTCACGCAATGCGCGCACCTGGTCGAGTTCGGGATTGGCGCCTTCGCGCAGGAAACCACCGTCGCGTTTCAGAAGTGGCAGATCGTCGGCCAGCATCGATCCGAGCATGGCTTCCAGCCCGCCCGGCAAAGCCTTCAGATCCGCAAGTGCAGCAGCAAGCTCCTCCGGCAATAGTCCCTGATCGAGAATGGCGGCAATTCTCTCGGCCGACGCCAGGCCCTGCCTGATCGCCCCGAGATCGCGCGGGCCACCGCGCTCCAGCGCAAGACGGGAGAGCGCGCGCGGCATATCGGCAACCTGTTTCAAGGCATCGCGCAGGCCATCGCAAAGGGAGACGTCATCAATGAGATAGGCGACCGCATCGAGACGGGCATTAACCCTTTCCGGATCGGTCAAGGGAGACATCAGCCGCTCGGCCAGAAGCCGCGCACCGCCGCCCGTGACCGTGCGGTTGAGGGCATGCAGGAGCGATCCGTCCCTTTCGCCCGAGAGCGTCTTCACCAACTCCAGATTGGCGCGGGTCGCGGGATCGATGAACAGCGTGGAGGCAGCGCTTTCGCGTTCCGGCGCACCAAGCGGCGGGCGCTCGGCAATCTGGGTCTTTTCAACATAGGCAACCGCGGCAGCGGCAGCGGCCATCTCCACGCGCGAAAATGTGCCGAAACCATCGAGGGTCGAGACGTTGAAGTAACGCGCGATCCGCCCTTCCGCCGTAGCGCTGTCGAACAGAATGGCCGGCTGCGGCACGGCGACACGGCCAAGCATATCGAAAACCGGTCGCAGCTCTTCGTCATGGAACAGACTGTCGGCAACGATCAGCTCACGTGGATCGATGCGCCAGATATCAGCGAGGAGCCGCGTCAGCGTGGTTTCCGCCAAGCGGAAGACGCCGGTGGAAATATCAATCCAGGCAAGCGCAAACTGTGCCTCCGCACTGCCGCGAATACGAGCGAGCGCCATAAGATAGTTGGATTCCGTCGGCGACAGCAGCTTTTCTTCGGTGAGCGTGCCGGGCGTGACAAGCCGCACCACATCGCGTTTTACCACGGATTTCGATCCGCGCTTCTTCGCCTCGGCCGGGTCCTCCACCTGCTCGCAGACGGCGACGCGATAACCGCGCAGGATGAGCTTCTGGAGATAATCATCGGCGGCGTGAACGGGAACGCCGCACATGGGAATATCCTGCCCCATATGCTGGCCGCGTTTCGTCAGCGTGATGCCGAGCGACCGCGAGGCTTCCACCGCATCGTCAAAGAACAATTCGTAAAAATCGCCCATGCGGTAAAACAGCAGCGAACCGGGGTTGTTCGCCTTGATCTCGATATATTGCTCCATCATGGGAGTGGCCGTGGCGCGGCTCTCTTCCGAGATCAGGGAAGCGGTGGTCAAAACGTCCGTCAATGGCTTGCCGATGTCATATCGTGTTGCGGAAAGGGAGCGCCGACACTAGCGGCAATGGCCGCACCAAGACAACACACACGGCACCGCTGCCCACAGGAACATCCCGCTAGATCCGAGTTAAAACCGGTCAGCCGTTGATGCGCTCGGTCTCGCCGCCGTAATAGCTGATGTAGCGGCCGGCGATAGAGGAAACCGGCAGGACCACGAGAACATCTGTCGTGTTGAAGGCATGGTCCACCACGGCGCCGGAGCCGAACATGGCGCCGAGACGCATATAGCCCTTGATCAGCGGCGGCATGGCGTTCAGCGCCTTGCGGGCGTTCAGCGCCTCAGCCGGTACCAGGTCCATCTCGTGATAAAGCTCGGGAAGAGCGGAAGCCGCCCACTCGCCCTTTGCAACGCAATTGTGATGCAGGAAGGACAGAGCAAGCGCGTGGGCTTCCGGCTGCACGCCGGGGAACGAAGCGCAACCGATCATGGCATCCATGCGGTGTTTCACGGCATAGGCCCAGTTGCCCTGCCACAAAAGCTCAACCGTGCGCTTGGTGCGATATTCCGGCAGCACGCAGGAGCGGCCAAGCTCCATGAAGCGCTTGCCCGGATGGCGCGCTACCAGCCCGGCGATGTCGAATTCGCTTGCGGAATAAAAACCGTTATTCGCGAGTGCAGTTTCCTGACGTAACAGACGGTAGGTACCGACGATCTGGTCCTCGCTGTCGCCTTCAATCGCCTTGTCGAGCACGAGCAGATGGTCGCAGACACTGTCCCAGGCGTCGATGTCGCGCTTGCGGCGCATGGCGTCTGCGGGAAGGCGCGCCTTCATTTCATCAACGAAAACCCGGTAACGCACGGACTGCGCCGCGTCGATCTCTCGCTCGTTTCTTGCGAGCCGTGTTTCCAGCGAGCCGATACGGCCGAAAAGCCCCTCATTGTCCTGAGCGGTGTCTGGACGAGGATGAATAACAACTTTGTTTTCACAAATGTCGTGACTGTAGATTTCGGCAACCATGGGGAATCGCTCCGCCACCAAAAGATTTTTCCTGTCATAAATCACTAATTGACGACAGAATAGTGACAAAATGCAGCCATTGCGAGTCTCTCAAGTCATGATGGCAACAGGCGTTTCGCCTCCAGCAAGCGGCGGATTTCCTCCACCAGTCGTCTCGGGTCGGCAGGCTTGGTCAAAACCTTGGCCGCACCGGCATTCAGCAGGATTTCGGCGGTTTCAACGCTCGCATCGCCGCTGAGCACGATGAGCGGAATATTTCTTCCGCCCTTCAGCGTGCCGAGAAGCTCCGGCAGCACCTCAAGCCCCTCGCCGCCCGGCATATTGAGATCGGATATGATGAGGTGCGGCAGGCGGGTTGTGCCCGGCGCCACGGCTTCCTGCAGGGCCTGAAAATCGTCGACACCGCGCACGATGTAACCGCTTTTTTCCAGAACGGCCCGGATGATGCGCGCATTGACGGCGTCGTCCTCGGCCACGAGGATATCGATACCGCTTACCCCTTCCGTCACCCGTGACGAAAACCCCACATCCGGATAGTTGTCGTTGATGGCATCGCGCCGTTCTATGCCGCGCAGACGGCCGCAGAGGACGTCAATAAGAGACTTTTCGCGCAGCGGCCGGATCAACCAGGCGTCGAAGGACGCATGCATGGTCGACGCCCGCTCTTCGGGACTGACCAGCAACGTGCGGCGGACATTCTGTTGCGGCCAATCCCTTAGCGCGTCTCTGAACAGAGGCGAAATACGCCTGTCGACAATGATATCGGTGAGATCGGCAGCTGTACCGTGCAGCCTTTCCAAGTCCTCCGGTTCGTGGATAAGAGCGCATTTACCGCCGAAAGCCTCGATCGCCTCCATCGTCACCGTTGCTGCCACGCCCCTCGGCGCGACCAGCAGGACATTGGTATGCTGCAGGCAATGGTGCCGGTCCGGGTCCGGCGTGCCGGTGGACGAACTGCCCGGACGGAATGCCAGCTTGAAGGTGCTGCCCTCACCCTTGCGGCTGAAGACCGTGAGGCTGCCGCCGAATTCCCGCACGATGCGGGCGGAAATCGCGAGCCCAAGCCCTGTTCCCCCACTTTGTTGCGACATCGGGCCTGCCTGTTCGAATTCGCCAAAGATACGGGCTTGTTCCGCTTGGCTCATGCCGGGGCCGGTGTCCTCGACGGTGATATGCAATTCGCCTTCAACCATGCGCGCTCGGATGACGACCCCGCCCACCTGCGTGAATTTGACGGCATTGCCGAGGAGGTTGAACAGAACCTGACGCAGCCTTGCCGGATCGAAATCCAGATAATCAGGCACATCCGGCGTGACGAAGGAGGTGATTTCGATGCCCTTTTCGTGGGCGCGATGCGCCAGCATCTCGACAATGCTCTCGATCAGCCGGCGCAGGTTTTCCGCACGCGGATTGAGTTTGAAACGGCCCGCCTCCATGGTCGAATAATCCAGCAGGTCCTCGACCAACTGTACCAGCGACTGACCGGACTGCTTCATGCCGTCGAGATAATTACGTTGCTCTTCATTGAGCTTCGTCTGCGATAGAAGATGGTTCATGCCGAGCATGCCGGAAAGCGGCAGACGGATCTCGTGGCTAACAGTTGCCAGCAGCCTTGCCTTTTCGGCATCGGCCTTTTCCGCGCGTAACCGGGCGTTTTCCCGCTCGCCGAGTGCCAGCCGCTCCTCGGTGACATCTCTCGCGATGCTGCTGATGAGAAGACGACTGCTTGCCAGATCGCGGGTGACGACATCGTGCCAGGAGAAAATGCGCTGACCGAACGGGGTCGCGATTTCCACATCATAAGCGTGGGCCTTGTCGCCTGGCCGGAAAGCGATGCCGATTTCCTCACAGCTCAGCCCTTCGGGTGCCGAGCAGCCCGTCACTTCACGAAAAACCGCATTCGCCTCGACGATGCGCCGATCCATATTGCGGATGACGATGATATCGCCCATGGCCTCCTGGATCTCGGCAATCAGCGATCGGTTTTGAGTTTGGCGTAGCCGTACATCCAAATCATCTGCAGATAGTTTGCCGGGATACTGGAAGGATTTGCCGAACATGGCGTAGGACAGGAGACCGACCAGCACCGCACCGAAGAAGGATGCCAAGGCGACGGTGACCGCATAAGGCACCGCAAGCGCGATCAAGGCCGCGGAGAAGGCACCCACCGACAATGACGCGGCAACGTATAGCGTGATCGATCTGGCATCTATCCCGCGCCCCGCACCGCCATGGTGAGATGTCGTGTCGACGCGATCCGCCGGCTGCGCCGGGGTGGCGGCGAGGCCATCTGAAACTTTTTCCCGCAGTCTTGCCAGTTCGCTCATGCACAACCGCTACCACGGCAGCGGTTTTGATATGTTTGGCTCAAACGCTAAAATTTTACTTTTTAGCCGCCCGGGCGTGCAGAAACTCATCGAGAATGACGCAACCGGCACCGATTGTTATGAAAGTGTCGGCCAGATTGAAGACCGCGAACGACCATGTATCGGTGTGAAACAGGATGTAGTCGATGACGTGACCGTAGAAAAAGCGGTCGAGAAGATTGCCAGCCGCTCCAGCGATGATGAAGGCGAAGCCAAGATGGGCAAAAGTCCGATCCGCCGCCGTCTTGCGCCAGAGCCACAGAACGAAGACCACGATGACGAGCCGCATGCTGACGATGAACCAGCCGTGCATGTCCGCCAGCATCGAAAACGCCACACCGAGATTATAGGTGCGGTAAAGCGCCAGGAACGGAATGACCGGCACCATCTCCTGCAACGGCAGATAGGTCTCGACCAGTTGCTTGACGACCTGGTCCAGCACAAGGGCAGCAACGATAAGCGCGAAAGCCGGGCCAAATTTCGAAAACAACGCCGCTTTGGCCATTACTTCACCGGTGCCAGTTCGAGGAGATGTCGCCGCGCCTCGAAAAGCATGACAGCGGTTGCGATGGCGAGATTGAGACTATCGGCACGGCCCTGTTGGGGAATGCGCGCCAGTTGGTCGGCCCTGCCGGCCAGTTCAGGCGGCAGGCCGGATTGTTCGTTACCCATCAAAAGCACGACGGGCTTTCCGGCGTAATCGATTTTTCGATAATCCACCGACCCGGCAAGATGGGTGGCAACGACACTGACATTGGCTGATTTTTTCCATGAGAGGAATTCCTCAACCGAGGCGCGGGTAACGGGCGTAGCGAAGACCGAACCCATGGTCGCACGCACCGTTTCCAGCGAAAACGGATCGGTGCAATCGCCGACCAGAATGACACCTGAGGCACCCGCCGCATCCGCCGTGCGGATGATGGTGCCGAGATTGCCGGGATCACGCACCCGATCGAGCGCGATATAGGTCTCGCCTTTTTCCGGACGGATATCTTTCAATGGCTTCCATCTCTGGTCAAAGATGCCAACGACCATTTGCGGATTGTCGCGTCGGGTGATCGAGGCGATGACTTTTTCGCTGACTTCGAGCACCAGACCGCCCGAAGCGACCGTCTTTACGGCCGCCTGCTCCACCAGCGGCTTGCCCTTGGCCGCCTTGGCGTAAACCAGGGTGCGGATGGTCCAGCCCAGTTCGAGCGCGTCGATAACCAGCTTCAGGCCTTCCGCCATGAAGGTGCCGGTCTCTTCCCTGCCCTTTTTCTGGGTAAGCGCCTTGATATCCTTGATGATGGGATTGGCAAGGCTGGTGACTTCCTTGACCTGGCCAACCCGGCGCGTCGTGTTTTCGCGCATGTCGTTCGTCATTTCGGCTCCCAGCGGCTGAACAGCGATGTGGAAAGCACCCGGCCCGGCGTCTTGCCATCAAGCCCGGCCTCGCGAATGACGAGCTCGCCGGACGCAACGACGCCACCGGCGCCGCGCATGATTTCGCGCATCAATTCATGCATCGAATAGAAGCTGGCCCTGATAGAATAGGCCGTCAGCACCAGACCGAGCGCTTTGGGCGACAGGATTTCCCGGCAGATATCGAGCATCAACGGAAGATGGTCGAACAATTGCCAGATTTCACCATGGGTGCCGCGGCCGAATTTCGGCGGGTCGGTGAGAATGATGTCGTAGGTGCTGCCGCGACGCTCCTCGCGCTGGATGAACTTCATCGCGTCTTCGCAAATCCAGCGGATCGGCGCCTGTTCGAGCCCGGCAAGCGCCTGGTTCTCCTTTGCCCAGCCGATCGCTTTCTTGGAGGCGTCGACATGGGTTACTTCAGCGCCTGCAGCAGCGGCGACCAAAGAAGCGACGCCGGTGTAACCAAACAGGTTCAGGACTTTCAGCGGCCGGTCAGCCGTTTCAACGGCATTTTTCAGCCATTCCCAGTGGACAATCTGCTCCGGGAAGACGCCGACATGCCGGAAGGCCGTGAAACGGCCGAGAAATTCGACGCCGAGCAGCGACAGTGGCCAGGTTTCGCCAAGTGCTGCCTTTGGAAAACGCCAACGGCCCATGCCGTCTTCATCCGTGTCGCCGGTAAAAATGGCGTCGGCATTCTGCCATACGCGGTCGGGAACCGACGGCTGCCAGAGAGCCTGCGCCTCGGGACGGACGACGCGATATTCGCCGTATTGTTCAAGCTTCAGGCCATTGCCGCTGTCGATGAGATGAAAATCACCCGCGCCACTCGATTCCAGAATAACCGGAACCTGTTCTGCGGGACGTTCGCCGGTGCGATGCTTGAGGGGCCGCGCAGGCACCTGCTCAACGGCCGGTACTGGGGCTATTTTTTCCCTCGGCGCAGATTTGGGCGCGCTGCGCACCGCGTCCGGCTCGCGCTTTTTCGGTGCCGCATCCATTCGCCGTGCCGGCTTTGCGGCATGAACCTGTTTTTTCTCGCTCCCGGCACGCACGCGATTGCCCGGCCGGCTGTCTTTTTTCTTCAATGGAAATCTTTCCGCTTCTGCCCGCGTCTTATCGCGCCAGCAAATAGCATTCCAAGCGTCGCTCGACTAGAGCCGCAACGAATGTCGGCACCATCACTTTGCCGGGAGTTGGCCCGCATTCGGAAGCTGCGCGGCTGTTGCCGCTTTGTGCCGGTTCGCCTCGTCATGCCAGCGAACGGCTTCCTTCGCCTCGATACGGGCGCGCTTGCGATGCTTGCCCTGCGCAAACCATGTGGCGGAAGATCCCAGAAGCACACCGAAAATGACGGCCAGAAACAGGAACACGAAAAACGGCGCGGTGAAGGAAAGTACACCATCCTCCGGCCGGAACGGATTGAGCGCGAGCGTCACGGACTGACGATTGGCCACGCACAGGATGACGAGGATAATCGCCAGCGGAAGCAGGATGATGAGGTTGATGATTTTTTTCGACATCCGACATTACTCCATCGCGGCGTGCATTCCCTCGGCTCCGTTTCCGGGGCGGCGGTGAGAACGATCAATCGTCCTCTTCGTCACCCATACCGGGGTTCAGGCGCTCACGCAGTTCCTTGCCCGTCTTGAAGAAAGGCACCCATTTTTCCTCAACGAAAACCGATTCACCCGTGCGCGGGTTCCGACCGGATCGCGAAGGACGGTTCTTCACCGAAAATGCGCCGAAACCACGAAGCTCGACACGATTTCCCGCTGCCAAGGCATCGGTGATTTCATCCAGCACCGCATTGACGATATTTTCCACGTCACGGTGATAAAGGTGCGGGTTACGCGCAGCAACGATCTGCACCAGTTCAGACTTGATCACGGTTGCCCCCTGAAAGAATTGGATTTTTAATGCGGCTCAACCTGCCAAACGGAAACAAGACCGTCAAGAAACAACTTGTCCGCACCGAGCTGACCGGAGCCCGCAAATGGGATTAAATCGTCATATCCCAGAAGCTTCGCTATTTGCGCAACACTGAAAAGCGAAAAAGGCGAACTGGAAGACGGTGCGCGCCATTCCACGATCGGCAAATCCTTGGCAACACCGCGCGTTTCGAAATAGCCGCGAATTTCCTTTTCGCCGCCAAGCGTGTCGACCAGCTTGTTGGCGAGCGCCTGTCTGCCCGTGAAAATCGATCCGTCCGCCAGTTTCAACACATCCTCGCGCGGCAATTTGCGGCGATCGGCCACAAGATCGACGAACCAGCCGTAGCTGTCCATCACCATGGAACGGATCATCGTCTTCGCCTCTTCGGGCGCCTCGTGGAACGGCGAAGGCTCCGCCTTCATCGGAGAGGACTTTATTTCCTGCAGCGAGACGCCGAGCTTATCCATCAGCTGGCCGATCTGGGGATATTGAAAGATCACGCCGATAGAGCCGGTGATCGAGGTTTCGCCAGCGATGATGACGTCGCCTGCAGATGCGATCATATATCCAGCGGAGGCGGCAAGCGTGCGGACATCGGAGACCACCGGCTTCTTTTCCGCAACGCCGCGAATGGCCTTGAAGATGCGCTCGCCGCCATAGGTGGTGCCACCGGGCGATGAAATCGAAACGATCAGCCCTTTGACATTGTCACTCTTGGCAATCTTGTCCAGCCGCTCCAGAAGTTCGGTATTGTCCTGGATCAGCCCGGAGATCTGGACACGGGCAATATGGGGTCTCTCGCTTTGCTGCGGGGTGGCCCATAAAAACCGGTAGAGGCCGAAAATGCCGGCGACAAACAGAAAAACAGCGGCAATCCGCCAGAAAGTCAGCTTGCGGCGCAATCGTCTGCGATCCGCTATCGCCATATTATCCATCGAAAACCCCTGCCTTCCGGCATTTGAAGCGTAATGTAAGTGTCATGGCCATATGGTTCTTCTAGCGCGAAGCCGCAAGGAAACAATAAGGAAACCAGAATTACGATTAAATTCGCATTTCCCTTGCACCTTTCCAGACAAAAACCATATTGGCAGGACACAGCACTCATGCCAAAGACATCAAGATAAACATATAAGCTTCAGTTGCGCGCCAAAGTGGCGCCCAGGAAGTTTTCCGGACCCACTCTTATGCTCGAAAGACTCCGCCAACCCGCGCCAGCGTTTCCGCTGCCCAATGACCAGAACGGCGCTTACGAGCGCGCGCTGAGGCATTCCGCGCGCGTGAAGCGGCTGAAAATCATTCTGCCGCTCGGTGCGGCGATCATCTCGTTTGCCTTCGTCGCCGTTTCGCTCATTCGCACCTGGGCGCCCGAAGAGGTTTCGCTTGAAAGCGCAAGGATCGAAGACGGCAAGATCGTGATGGAAAAGCCGGCCGTTGCGGGCCGCAACGAGAAGGGGATCGACTACTCCATGAACGCAGACCGTGCGTTGCAGGATATCGCCAACCCCAACCTCATGACGCTCGAAAGGGTTCTGGCTGCGGTGCCTGTGAACGACAGCGTCGCCCAGGTGGTCGCCAAGGAAGGCATTTTCGACCGGGCCACCAACACGCTGAAGATGACCGCCCCTTTTGACATCAATCTCAGCAATGGCATACAAGCGAAGTTCCAATCTGCGGATGTCGATCTGAAGGCTGGAAAAATGAGCAGTAAAGAGCCGGTTTCGATCAAAACAAACGACGGCGCCATTGTTGCGCAATCGATTGATATCGCGGATAATGGCAAGACTATTACATTTTCGGGGCAGGTACGCGCACGTATCGCTGCATCCAATATCAAGAATGAAGGCAAGTGAGAGCCCGGTCCAGATGATGCAAATTTCCCGTCCCGTTTCCCTTGGCAAATCCGCAGGCGTTACAGCCGCAGCTTTTGCTTTTTCCTGTCTTGCAACCGTGGCTTTCGCTCAGAACACCACCAGCAACATGACAGGCGTCAAGCTCTCCGGCGACCAGCCGATCGCTATCGAAAGCGATCAGCTCGAGATTCGGGACCAGGAGCGCAAGGCCTATTTCACCGGTAACGTGAAAGTTGTGCAGGGCACCACCACCCTTCAGGCCGGCAAGATGACGGTCAATTACAAGGGTGAAGGTTCCTCGCTCACCAGCGGTGACGCCAATATCGAAAAAATCTTCGTCGACAATAACGTCTACCTGACGTCCGAGACGCAGAAGGCCACGGCCGATCACGGCGAATTCGACATGGCGGCGCAGACCTTCATTCTGACCGGCAAGCAGGTTGTGCTGTCCGAGGGCGCGAATGTCTTCACCGGCTGCAAGCTCACTGTTCTGATGAATTCGGGGCAGGCAAAGCTTGAAAGCTGCGGCGGCCCTGTCCGGATCATGCTCGATCCGAAATCGCAGCAGAAGAAACAGTAGTCTTACCTCGTGAAGATAGCCTCGATCTCAAAAATATTTGGCGGTGGGCGCGACCGACCTGTGGACGCTGCGTCGCAGGCCGACAAGGCTCGCTATGACGGCACCCTGATCGCGCATGGTCTGACGAAGACCTACAATACACGGCGCGTCGTCAACGGCGTCTCGCTGGTCGTGCGCCGCGGTGAAGCCGTGGGGCTGCTTGGCCCGAACGGCGCAGGCAAAACCACCTGTTTCTACATGATCACGGGCCTTGTACCCGTCGATAGCGGCAAGATCGCCATCAACGGCAACGACGTCACCACCATGCCGATGTACAGGCGTGCCCGCCTCGGTGTCGGCTATCTGCCACAGGAAGCCTCCATCTTCCGTGGACTGACAGTCGAGGAAAACATCCGCGCCGTGCTGGAAGTGCACGAACCTGACAGCGCCAAGCGCAGCCGCAAGCTCGATGAGTTGCTGGAAGAGTTCCACATTGCGCAGCTGCGCAAATCGCCCGCTGTCGCGCTGTCGGGCGGCGAACGTCGCCGTCTGGAAATCGCCCGTGCTCTGGCGACCGATCCGACCTTCATGCTTCTGGACGAACCTTTTGCCGGCGTCGATCCGATCTCCGTCAGCGACATTCAGAACCTTGTCAGACATTTGACCGCGCGCGGGATCGGCGTTCTCATCACTGACCACAATGTCCGCGAAACGCTCGGCCTCATTGACCGCGCCTATATCATCCATGCCGGTGAGGTTCTCACCCATGGCCGTGCAGACGATATCGTCAACAATCCGGATGTGCGCCGGCTCTATCTCGGCAATAATTTTAGCCTTTAAGCTCCCGGGCGCGAAAGATTCTTCATCGCGCCCCGCAGTGACGCTTGACCAAACATAATAAAAAAGCAATTTTTGGGCCAAGTTTCGTTGCCAGCGCAAAATTTATGAAATTTGTGGCGACGAAGAAGCTGTAAGGGGAGTTTCGCGTCCGCCATGGCATTATCTGCCAGCCTTTTGCTGCGTCAAAACCAGTCTCTCGTGATGACACCGCAACTGATGCAGTCCATCCAGCTGCTTCAGATGACGCATTTCGAACTGACGCAGTTCATCGCGCAGGAGGTGGAGCGCAATCCTTTGCTTGAAATTGCGGCAAACGACGGCGATTTGAGCAGCGATAGCCCTGTTGATGCGGAGAATTTCGGCGATGCCGACAGCGAAGGGTCCGACAAGGCCGCGCCGGTAACGGCCGACAGCGACGACTGGTACAGCGATCGCGCGGCAAATCTCGGCGAACAGCTCGACACCAGCTTCGAAAATGTCTTTCCCGACGATACCGAACCCAGAAAGCCCGACGCACCCGAACTTGCGGGGCAGTGGAAATCCATGCCCGGGCAGGAGTCAGGCGAGAGTTACGATCTCGACGACTTCGTTGCCGCGAAACAGACCCTCAGCGACCATCTCAATCAGCAATTGCCTCTCGCCATATCCTCTGTGGAAGATAGGATGATTGCCGATGCGCTGATCGGCCAGCTCGACGAGACCGGATATATCGCCGTAGATGCCGTCGAAGACGTCGCTGAACGGCTGGGGGCGGCGCCTTCGGCAGTAGAGCGCATTCTGGAGACGCTTCAGGGCTTTGATCCTCCCGGCGTGTTTTCCCGCTCGCTGAGCGAATGTCTGGCGATCCAGCTTGCCCAGAAGGACAGGCTTGATCCGGCAATGCGGGCTTTTATCGACAATCTGGATCTTCTGGCGAAACGGGATTTCGCTTCTCTAAAAAAACTCTGCGGCGTGGATGAGGAAGACCTTCTCGACATGCTGGCGGAAATCCGCACGCTCAATCCGCGTCCGGGCGCTGGTTACGATTCGACCGTTTCCGAGACAATCGTTCCTGATATCATCATTCGCCCCTCCTCTGCCGGCGGCTGGCTTGTGGAAATCAACCCCGAGACCCTGCCGCGCGTGCTCATCAACCAGACCTATTTCGCAGAGGTTTCAAGGCACAAGTCGCGCGAGGGAGAGGATCAGGATTTCCTTTCCGAATGCATGCAGACGGCCCATTGGCTGACCCGCAGCCTCGACCAGCGCGCCAGAACGATCATGAAGGTGGCGACCGAAATCGTGCGCCAGCAGGACGCCTTTCTCGTCAATGGCGTGGACCACCTTCGCCCGCTGAACCTCAAGACGGTGGCCGACGCCATCAAGATGCACGAATCCACCGTCAGCCGGGTGACGTCGAAAAAATACATGCTGACGCCGCGCGGCCTGTTCGAGCTGAAATATTTCTTCAGTGTTTCCATCAGCTCGGTGGAAGGCGGTGACAGCCATTCGGCAGAAGCGGTGCGTCATCGCATCAAGGCGATGATCGCGCAGGAGGCCGCCGACGCAGTGCTTTCCGACGACGATATCGTCGATAATCTGAAAAAGAGTGGTATCGATCTTGCCCGCCGGACCGTGGCCAAATATCGCGAGGCGATGAACATCCCATCCTCCGTTCAGAGACGGCGCGAGAAGAAGGCCCTGGCCAGACTGTCGGCGTTCTGAGCGGTGGCGCTGGTCACGTTTTCAGGGCTTTCCAGCCGCACCATTGACTCTTGCTACGGCAAGGGCTAGAAGCCCGCCGCACACGTAAGCAAGGTCATTTGTAACGGATTCATCTCCACCGTCCATGGGCGTAAAATTCGAATGGGGGCTTTTAAAGGCCTTCGAAACGCTTGGATGCGCGCGCGGCTTGACGTAAGCTGGTACTCGCAAATCACTACAAAAAGGAAATTTTCCATGAGTGTGCGTGTATCTGGTAAACATATGGAGATCGGCGAATCTTTCCGGCAGCGGATTGAGGACAATATAGGTCTGGCAGTTACCAAATACTTCGATGGGGGGTATTCAGGCCAAGTGACCGTAGAGAAGTCCGGATCGCGTTTTGCAGCCGATTGCAAACTGCATCTCGATACGGGCGTTGTATTGCATGCGGCGGGTCAGGCAAATGATCCGCAAGCGAGTTTCGATGCCGCCGCCGAGCGTATCGAGAAGCGCCTGCGTCGCTACAAACGGAAGCTGAAGGACCATCACCACAATGGTTCCGCGGCGAACGGCGCGATGTCGGAAATCGCCTATACGGTAATGGATGCTGTCCCCGATGAGGACCACGAGGTTCCGGAAGACTACGCACCCACGATCGTTGCGGAAAGTTCGAAACAGATAAAGACGATGTCCGTCGCCAGCGCCGTGATGGCGCTCGACATGACGGACGAACCGGTTCTGCTGTTCCGCAGCCCCGGCAAGGAATATCTCAACATCGTCTACCGACGACATGACGGCAATATTGGCTGGATCGACGCGGAAACGATCAAGAGCTGAACAGTCTGACAAGACATGGGAGGCAGAGCGCGAAAGCGTATCTGCCTCCTGCATCGTCTCGATGGCATGAAGGAAAAAGAGAATGGCGTTGGCAGATTTGCTGCAACAAGATGCGATTATTCCCGCCCTCAAGGTGAATTCCAAAAAGCAATTGCTTCAGGAGCTGGCCGCAAAGGCAGCCAGAATTACCGGAGTCTCGGAACGGGAAGTTTTCGACGTCATCCTCCAGCGTGAGAAACTCGGCTCCACCGGTGTGGGGCACGGCATTGCCATTCCGCATGGCAAGCTGAGCAGCATCCATCAGATCACCGGCGTCTTCGCACGTCTTGAAACACCTGTTGATTTCGAGGCGCTGGATGACCAGCCGGTCGATCTGGTTTTCCTGCTGCTTGCACCCGAAGGCGCCGGCGCGGATCATCTGAAGGCGCTGTCGAGAATTGCCCGTGCTTTACGCGACCCCGAGCTGGTGGCCAAGCTGCGCGCCACCGATTCCGACACGGCAATTTACGCCTTCCTCAATCAGGAGCAGGCGACCGCTGCCTGATCAAAGGCTGCCGACGGTCCTTTCCATGGACAAAAAAACGCGCCCTTGAGGCGCGTTTTTTATTGGAGCATTTCAAACAAAAGCGCGTCCCGGTTTTATATCCGGACGCGCTTTAGATGAGGGAATGCCTCACGCATCCTTCTCGTTGACGGAGGCGGTGCCCGGCTCGGGCGCTGCGGCGGTCTCCACCTTCGGGCCACCCTTTGAGACGCCAACCATGGCGGGGCGCAGCACCCGGTCACCGATGGTGAAACCGGCCTGAACCACCTGCAGTACCGTGTTGTTCGGAACTGCCGTGTTCGGAATTTCGAACATCGCCTGGTGGAAATTCGGATCGAATTTCTGGCCTTCCGCATCGATCTTTTTGACGCCATGGCGCTCCAGCGTCGAGAGCATCGAGCGCTCCGTCATCTCGACACCTTCGATCAGGCCGTTGAGACCGGCTTCGCCATTGGTCTTGAGTTCGTCCGGAATGGCTTCAAGAGCGCGGCGAAGATTGTCGGAAACGGCAAGCATGTCGCGCGCGAAAGCGGCGAGAGAATAGGCCTTCGCATCCTTGACTTCGCGTTCGGTGCGGCGACGAAGATTGTCCATTTCTGCTGCAAGACGCAGGAACTTGTCGCGCAGATCGGCATTTTCGGCCCTGAGCAGTTCGATCGGATCGGGCTCGGCAGCTTCCGCCGTCTCTTCCCCTGTAAATGCGGGTTCGACAAACTCTTCGGCGACGTCCGCGTCAGGTCCGGGCTTTTTCGTATCGTCGGTCATGACGTTCTCCAGATTTGAATATTGTTGGTTGCGCCCGATATCGAGGTTTGAAGGGCAAAAATCAAGGCTTGCGGCGAAAAGCTTGCCGCATTCTCTAACCTTGCGGGCTTGTCCTATCTCTGCTTTCGGGAAAGGCGGGCCATAATTTGTGCGGTGTAGTCCACCATAGGCACGATACGGGCGTAATTGAGCCTCGTGGGACCGATGACGCCGACGGCACCCACAACGCGATTTTCCTCATCCCGATAAGGTGCCACGATCAGTGACGAGCCGGACAGCGAGAAGAGCTTGTTTTCCGAGCCGATGAAAATCCTGACGCCTGAGCCACTTTCTGCAAGGTTGAGGATCTCGATGAGGTTTTCCTTGCGTTCCAGATCGTCGAACAGCAGGCGCACACGATCGATATCTTCCTCACCGGCCAGACCTTCCAGCAGGTTGGAGCGTCCGCGTACGATGAGGCGGCCGAGCTTGCCCTCTTCATTGTCGCCCGCCCATATGGCGAGACCACGTTCGATGAGGTCCTGCGCGAGCGTGCCGAGTTCCGACTGCAATTCGGCACGCTGCGTCTGAAACTGGCCCCGCAGTTCCTGCAGCGTCTGCCCGGAAAGATGGGCATTGATGAAATTTGCCGCCTCTGTCAATTGCGATGACGAAATGCCGACCGGCAATTCGATGATACGGTTTTCGACCTGATTGTGGTCCCCCACCAGCACGGCAAGCGCCTTGGTGGGCTCCAGCCGGATGAATTCAACATGCTTGAGAATGACGTCGCTCTTGGCCGTCAGCACCAGGCCAGCACCGCGCGACATGCCTGAAAGCATGCGGCTTGCCTCCGTCAGCAACCCTTCCAGCGATTGCTCGTGGCCGGCGACCGGACCGATCTGACGGTCGATACTGGCTCTCTCATCGGCGGGCAGATCGCCCACCTGCATGAATGCGTCCACGAAGAAGCGCAGCCCCGTCTGGGTGGGCAGTCGCCCGGCGCTGATATGCGGCGAATAGATGAGACCCAGTTCCTCGAGGTCGCTCATGACGTTGCGAACGGAGGCCGGTGAAAGCGACATCGGCAACAGCCGCGACAGGCTGCGCGACCCCAAGGGTTCGCCGGTGTCGAGATAGCCTTCGACGATGCGCCGGAAAATCTCCCGCGACCGTTCATCCAGCAACGATGCCTGATCTTTTGAAAGCGGTGCGGAAAAGCCCATATCATCCGTTCTTTATCGTCAAAACTCTGTCCGTACCAATATAATGCGTTGCACCGCTGCGGCAAAATGGAAATTGGCTTTGCAAAACCCCGGGGCGCGCCTTAGAAGGCAGGAACCAACATGGAGAGTGGATCATATGCGGCCTTCAGGCAGAAAAACCGATCAGATGCGCAAGGTTTCCTTCGAGCGCAATTTCTCGAAACATGCCGAAGGTTCCTGTCTGGTCAAATTCGGTGATACGCATGTGCTCGTCACCGCAAGCCTTGAGGAAAAGACGCCGCCGTGGCTGCGCAACAGCGGCAAGGGCTGGGTCACCGCCGAATACGGCATGCTGCCGCGTTCCACTCATGAGCGGATGAAACGCGAGGCCTCGGCCGGCAAGCAGGGCGGACGCACGCAGGAAATCCAGCGCCTCATTGGCCGCTCGCTGCGTGCAGTGGTCGACCTGCAGGCGCTTGGCGAGCGCCAGATCAGCATCGACTGCGACGTCATTCAGGCCGATGGCGGCACGCGCACGGCCTCCATCACCGGCGCATGGATCGCCCTGCATGATTGCCTGAAGTGGATGGAAACTCGCAACATGATCAAGGTCGAGAAGGTCCTGAAAGACCATATCGCCGCGATCTCCTGCGGCATCTTTGCAAAACAGCCGGTCATCGATCTCGATTATCTCGAGGATTCCTCCGCCGAGACCGATGCGAATTTCGTCATCACCGGCTCCGGCGGCATCGTCGAAGTGCAGGGAACCGCGGAAGGTGCCCCCTTCTCCGAAGAGGAATTCCTGACGCTGCTCGGTCTTGCAAAGGCCGGATGCAGCGAACTGGTCGCCCTTCAGAAACAGGCAATAGCCTGAGCCGACAGGAAAACGTCATGCGCAAGCTCGATACCAGAACGATCGTCGTCGCCAGCCACAACAAGGGCAAGATCGCCGAAATCGCCGACCTGATCGGGCCTTTCGGCTTTTCAGCGAAATCGGCTGCGGAGCTGAACTTCGTGGAGCCGGACGAGACAGGCACCACCTTTGAGGAAAATGCTGCCATCAAGGCGCTTGCGTCTGCGAAGGCGTCCGGCCTGCCGGCTCTTTCTGACGATTCCGGTCTGGTCATCGATGCGCTGGATGGCGCGCCGGGCGTTTACACCGCCAATTGGGCGGAAACGGCTGACGGTACGCGCGACTTCGCCATGGCCATGCAGAAGGTCGAGGATGCGCTTGCCGAACGCGGTGCAACGAAGCCGGAAGACCGCACGGGCCGCTTCGTCAGCGTGCTGTGCCTTGCCTGGCCGGACGGGCATGTCGAATATTTTCGCGGCGAGGTGGAAGGCACGGTGGCGTGGCCACCGCGTGGAACGAGCGGTTTCGGCTATGACCCGATCTTCAAACCGGAAGGTTACGACACCACATTCGGTGAAATGACCGCAGACGAAAAACACGGCTGGAAGCACGGCGATGCGTTTGCGCTCTCCCACCGTGCCCGCGCGTTCAAAAAATTCGTCGAAACCTGTCTGGAGGCATGAACCCGATGACCGGGGAGCACCAACTTTCTGCCCCCGGCGCGTCGCTTCTGCCGGATACGGGCGATCCCGGTTTCGGGATCTATCTGCACTGGCCCTTCTGTGCGGCCAAATGCCCCTATTGCGATTTCAACAGCCATGTCCGCCACCGCCCGGTGGATCAGGACCGGTTCACTGCGGCGTTCCTCAGCGAAATGGCAAAGATGCGGGCGCTCAGCGGTCCGCGTGTCGTTACCAGCATTTTCATGGGCGGCGGCACACCTTCGCTGATGGACCCGCAGACCGTAGGCGCGCTTCTTGATGGCGTTTCGCGCTTCTGGCATGTGCCTGATGGTATCGAGATCACCATGGAGGCCAATCCTTCAAGCGTCGAGGCGGAGCGGTTTCGCGGTTACCGGGCAGCCGGCGTCAATCGCGTCTCGCTCGGCGTCCAGGCGCTGAACGACCGGGACCTGAAGTTCCTTGGCCGTCTGCATGATGTTGCCGATGCGCTTAAAGCCATCCGTCTGGCGCGGGAAATTTTTCCGCGCATGTCCTTCGATCTGATTTACGCCCGCCCGAACCAGACGGTGGCCGAATGGGACGCTGAGCTGAAGGAAGCCGTCTCCTACGCCGTCGACCATCTGTCGCTCTATCAGCTCACTATCGAGGAAGGCACGCCGTTCTACGGGCTGCACAAGGCTGGCAAGCTGATCGTACCGGATGGCGAGCATTCGGCGGTGCTTTATGAAGCGACGCAGGAAATCACCGAGCGTTACGGCATGCCGGCGTACGAGGTTTCCAATCACGCCCGCCCCGGTGCGGAAAGCCGCCATAACCTGACCTATTGGCGTTATGGCGATTATGCCGGTATTGGACCCGGTGCGCATGGACGCCTGACCAATGGCGCCTCCAAGCTCGCCACCGTCACCGAGCGCCATCCCGAAACCTGGCTCGATACCGTCGAGCGTGAAGGCCACGGCATGGTCGATCAGGAGCTTCTCGGCGTCGACGAACAGGCAGACGAACTGCTATTGATGGGTCTTCGCCTGCGCGAAGGCATTGATCTTGCTCGCTGGAGCGATCTCTCCGGCCGCGAACTCGACCCGGAGAAAGAGGAATTCCTCCTGCAACACGGCTTCGTGGAACGGATCGGCAATTCCCGCCTGCGCTGCACCCCTTCCGGCATGCTTATTCTGGATGCCGTGGTCGCCGATCTCGCCTGCTGACCGGCAGCCTGCCTGGTCCTGAGCCAATCAACAACCGAGAAACCAATAAAAAAGCGGCCCGAAGGCCGCTTTTTTCATGCGTTGTTTTCGTTGATCAGGCGCTTCAGCAGCTCAACCTCGTGGCCGAGCTTGGTGTCGCCGGAAATCAGATCCTCGATCTTGCGCACCGCGTGAAGAACCGTGGTGTGGTCGCGACCGCCGAAACGGCGACCGATCTCGGGAAATGAGCGCGGTGTCAGCATCTTTGCCAGATACATGGCGATCTGGCGCGGCTTGACGATGACGCGGGTGCGACGGTTGGAAACCAGCTCCTGCCGCGACACATTATAATGCCTGGCGACGATGCGCTGAATATCCTCGATACGGACGCGCTTGGCCTCCCCACTGCCGACGAGGTGCGACAGCAGCTCATCGACACGGTCAACCGAGAGGTTCGGCTCGAAAGAGCGTCTGAACATCAGCTGGTTGAAGGCGCCTTCAAGCTCGCGTCCGCTCGCCGTCACGCTTTTGGCCACATGGGTCAGTATTTCGTCCGAAATCTCGAAAGACGGATCGTCCTGACGTGCAGAACCCATGCGACGGTTGAGCATTTCGTAGCGCATGTCGTAATCGGGACCTTCGATCTCGATGGCCATGCCACCCTGAAGGCGCGAACGGACACGCGGATCAAGCGATTCCAGCTCCCACGGCGCGCGGTCAGCGGCCACGACAACCTGCTTGGCGCTGTCGAGCAGCATGTTCAACAGGTGGCAGAATTCGTGCTGGATCATCTTGCCCTGCAGGAACTGCATGTCGTCGATGACGAGAAGGTCGATATTGCGCAGGGTGTCTTTCAGCGTCAGCGCATCATTGTCGCGGATCGCGGTCGCAAAACGCCACATGAAATATTCGGCCGTCAGATAGACCACACGCGGGTTGCGCGGGCTGTCGATGGCGGCATTGGCAATCGCCTGCAGAAGGTGTGTCTTGCCAAGCCCGACACCCGCATGAATGAACAGCGGATTGAAGCGCACAGCACCGGCACCCGCTTCAGCGATCGTCTTTGCCGCCGCAAGCGCGACGCGGTTGGACGAGCCCTCGACAAAAGTGTCAAAGGTGAAACGTGTATCGAGCGGCGAACCGAACAGCGGCCCGGAGCTACCCTGCCGCAGCGTCGCCTGCGCCGCCGCAGGCTGTGCAGAAGGTGCTGTCGCCGGCTGCGACGGAATGAAGGACTTGTTGCGCGCAACCGCGCCCATGTCCTGAACGGGCTGCACCCGTTCCTCGACCTGCGCGGGGCGGGCCGGGCGGCTGGCGGAGCGGACAAGAATTTCCACCTTCAGCACGTCCGGATCCTCGCTTTGGACGAGACTGGTGATCAGATCCATATAACGGTTGTTGATCCAGGACTTCAGAAAGGTCGTCGGAACGGTAAAACGGACGACGCTTTTCGAAACGGTGTGGAGTTTGAGCCGTGCAAACCAGCTTGCATAGACCTCGGGACCAACCTGTGCCTTCAGCCGCGCGCTAAAACGTTCAAACAGCGCATCGTGCTTCATTGCCGATTTATCCCCTGCCGCTTCTGAGCAAGCTGCATCACGAGCCTGTGGTGCGCGGTCCCCATCGGCCACCGCACCCATCGCCAAATTCAATTGCATATTGCCGCCTTTCAAATTGCCAATCATAGCCTGACGATCAAAAAACGATCGCCAGAGATCCCCCTCGTATTATTTCCCGCCTCCAGCACTCCCCTCGAAAGAGCGTCAAAGACTACTACTTGTTTGCGAGCCGGTTATCCCATTTCCCTCCCCTTCATGGAGAGGCCTGCGACACGCTAAAAACGCTCCTTTCGCTACAACTGTAAGGCGCATTCTTAAGGACAAAAAGCTCCAGCCCGTTCCGAGACCGAAACGGCACAAAAAGCTCAATGACCTGAGAAAACGGACCTCGAAAGGCCCGCCAGCAAGAAGGTGAATATCGTCGATACGATCATCGAGATAATCTGTGGACTGAGATCCGCACCCCTTGTTGAAATGCATTTAGGCAGGATCGTGGGGAGAGATCAATGGCGTTTTTTCTGCAAAAACTCAGATCGACCATTGACTCGCAATGGTCGTTTTGCATCACCGGCAAGGTCCGAAGCAGAATCGCTTATGAATCAATGAGATTCAATTTTGGCATTTTTCGATAGCCCGTTTTGGCAAAAAAATAAAAATCTTCTTGACTCAAAACTGGCTGCGACTTCCGTAGAGAAAGCTTCCCATTTTTCGGGAGACCTCCGGCAATCCATTGTTTTTATTCAGTTTTTCTTGTCGCTCATCTGACACGCGTTTGTCACGTTACGGCAGGAATGATTAACGTAGGGTTAGAATCACAAAAAGCCCGGTCAAAAGACCAGGCTTTTTGAATAGTTAATTGTGATTAGCCGGATTAGGCGGAAAGAGCCTTAACGCGCTGGGCAAGACGCGACACCTTACGGGATGCCGTGTTGCCATGCAGAACGCCACGCGTCGCTGCGCGCTGGATCTCAGGCTGAGCTGCCTTCAGAGCTTCGGTGGCTACTGCCAGATCGCCCGAAGCGATAGCTTCCTCGACCTTGCGGATGAAGCCGCGAACGCGCGAACGGCGAGCCTTGTTGACTGCGGTACGGCGAGCGATCTTGCGGGTCGCCTTTTTCGCCGAAGTTGTATTGGCCATGTATGCCTCTCTTCGAATTCAAACCAAATTCCGCAACCAGAGGATCGGGTCGTTCGAAGACCTCACTTAACCCAAGAATGCGGGAGTAATTTCGGACAAGCCGGATGGCTTTCCTTAACCGTGGGCGGGCATATACCGCTAAAGCGTACGCCCGTCAACGCGCAAATGGCGGAAAACGCCGATATTCCGAATCCTTAGCGATTCCGGAAAGCGGGTTTGCGCTTTTCAACGAAGGCCGCCATGCCCTCCTTCTGATCCGCTGTTGCAAAGAGCGACTGAAAGGATCGCCTTTCATATCTCAGCCCTTCCGAAAGAGGAACCTCGAAGGAGCGATTGACGCTTTCCTTGGCCATGAGAACGGAAGCGCGAGACAGCGAGGCGATGCGCGTGGCGGCATCCACCGCCTCATCCATGAGATTTGCCGCGGGGACGATCCGCGAAACGAGGCCGGCGCGCTCTGCCTCGGCCGCATCCATCATGCGGCCGGTCAGAACCAGATCCATCGCCTTCGCCTTGCCCACCGCCCGCGTCAGCCGCTGCGAGCCGCCCATGCCGGGAATGACGCCAAGCGTGATTTCCGGCTGGCCGAATTTCGCCGTGTCCGAAGCGATGATGAAATCGCACATCATTGCCAGCTCACACCCGCCGCCCAGCGCAAAGCCGGAGACTGCGGCAATGACCGGCTTGCGGGTCGATGCGACCTCGTCCCAGCCGCCGAGAAAGTCGCCGACATAGGCATCGACAAAATCCAGCCCCTGCATTTCCTTGATGTCCGCGCCAGCGGCAAATGCCTTTTCCGACCCCGTTATAATGATCGCGCCGATGGAATCGTCAGCAGAGAACGAGGAGAGAATGTGCCGCAGCTCCTTCAGAAGCACCGAATTGAGGGCGTTGAGCGCCTTGGGCCGGTTTAGCGTGATGACGCCCACCTCGTCGCGTTTCTCGACCAGTATCGTTTCATAATCCACGGCAGTCTCCCTCGCCATTATTCCGCCTCAGCTACTTCTGGCAGGCCGCGCAATAAAAGGTCGAACGACCGGCCTGCACTATCCTTTCAACCGTACCCCCGCAGCCGGGTGTACGGCAAGGCTGGCCTTCCTGATCGTAGACTGAAAAGGAATGCTGGAAATAACCGAGCGTTCCGTCCGTCTGTATATGGTCGCGCAGGGAAGAGCCGCCGGCGGCGATTGCGTCCGCGATCACGTCCCGGATCTTCTCCGTGAGATTGATGAGCTGCGGCTTCGGCTCTCCGGTTTTGGTCACCAGCGTTCCCGCCGCCCGCAAAGGCGAGAGATGGGCACGCCACAGCGCCTCACAGACATAGATATTGCCAAGGCCCGCAATGACCTTCTGGTCCAGCAGCGTGCTTTTTAACGGCTGGCTTTTACCCTGGAACCGGCTCGCGAGATAATCCGCGCTCAGCGCGTTGCCGGTCGGTTCCGGTCCCAGCCCCGCAAAAGCGGGGTAGAGGTCGAGCTTGTTGCGCTCCACCAGATGCATGAAGCCGAAGCGGCGCGGGTCATTATAGATGACGCAGATGCGCTCTTCGCCCTTATCCAGATGAAAGACGACATGATCGTGCTTGCCGTCCTTCGAGCGGGCATAATGAAACGCGCCGGGCGCGTTCCTATTCCCTGCCTCATCTGCCGCCGCCTCGATACGGAACGAGCCGGACATTCCAAGATGGGCAACGATCGTCAGCCCGTCTTCCAGCTCTATCAAGAGATACTTCGCCCTGCGCCCGAGCGATATGATCGTCCTGCCCTCGATCAGGCCCGCGAAGTCCTCCGGGAACGGAAAGCGCAGATCGGGACGGCCAAGGTGGAGCTTGCGGATTCTTGCCCCTTCCATGGTGGGCGCGAGGCCGCGTCTAACGGTTTCGACTTCTGGCAATTCTGGCATCTGGCTTATCCGGCAGTTTATCGTTAGGACCATGTGGTCTATACAATGCACGCGAAATGTCGCGCCCAGGCGATGCGGCAACAGATAGCGTCGCCATGGCGTTTCCGCTATGGTCCGCCACGCAATTAATATGGAGACAGACGATGACCGACGCCCGTACCACTGCCCAAGGCGGCATGGAAACGTCCTATGGCTTCCACAAAGTGGACGAAGGCAAAAAGCAGGGGCTGGTCAACGATGTCTTCCACAAGGTGGCCAAGCGCTACGACATTATGAACGACGTGATGTCGGCCGGCCTGCACCGGCTGTGGAAGGACGCCATGGTGTCCTCGCTTTCACCGCGCAAGGACGCCTCTTATAAGGTGCTTGACGTAGCTGGTGGCACCGGCGATATCGCTTTCCGCATCGTGGAAGCCTCCAACCGTCTGGCGCATGCCACCGTTCTCGATATCAACGGCTCGATGCTTGCCGTTGGCGAGGAGCGCGCGGCAAAACGAAAGCTCTCCGACAATCTGACCTTCGTTGAAGCCAATGCCGAGGAGCTGCCCTTCGAGGCGAATACCTTCGACGCCTATACGGTCGCCTTCGGCATTCGCAACGTACCGCGCATCGACGTCGCGCTGAAAGAAGCCTACCGCGTACTGAAACGTGGCGGGCGACTGTTGGTGCTGGAATTTTCCGAAGTGGAAATGCCGCTACTCGACCGCGTCTATGATGCATGGTCGTTCAACGCCATTCCGCAATTCGGCAAGATGATCACCGGGGATGCCGAGCCCTATCAATATCTGGTCGAGTCTATCCGCAAATTCCCCAATCAGGAGGATTTCGCGACGATGATCCGCTCCGCCGGCTTTTCGCGCGTGACCTATACAAATTACACCGGCGGTATCGCCGCCCTGCATTCCGGCTGGAAGCTTTAAGACCATGCCCGGCAAAAGCAGGAGACAAGCATAAGCATGAGCACTTTGGGCGCATATTTCCGCCTCGCAAGGGTTGGCTGGGTTCTCGTGCGCGAAGGCGTCGTGCTGGCCTTGCCATCCGATGACCTTCCTGCCTCCGCGCAAGTGATGAAGGCATTGCTGAAGCCATTCGCCCGCAGCAAGGCCAAGCGGGCGCAACGTAGCGACCGGCTGGCGGTAGCTGTCGAGCGGCTTGGCCCGTCCTATGTGAAGATGGGACAGTTTCTGGCCACAAGGCCGGATGTGGTCGGCGCCGACTTCGCCGACGATCTTGCGAGCCTGCAGGACCGCATGGCATTTTTCCCCGCAGCCGCGGCCAAGGCCAATATTGAAGGTTCGCTCGGGCGTTCTGTTTCGGAACTCTACAGGGAATTTGGCGATCCGATCGCCGCCGCTTCCATCGCCCAGGTTCACCCGGCGATAGTGGATACGCCGAAAGGGCCGCGCAAGGTCGCCGTCAAGGTCATTCGCCCCGGCGTTCGCCAGCGCTTCCAGAACGATCTGGAGGCGATGTATCTGATCGCCGACCTGCAACAGCGTTTCGTCCGCTCTGCCCGCCGCCTGCGGCCGGTGGAAGTCACTCGCACGCTGGAACAGACAACCAAGATCGAGATGGATCTGCGGCTTGAGGCCGCCGCCCTTTCCGAACTTGCCGAAAATACCAAAGAAGACCCCGGATTCCGCGTTCCGGAGGTAGATTGGGAACGCACCGGCCGCGATGTCGTCACCATGGAATGGATCGACGGCGTCAAGATGTCGGATATTGAGGGACTGAAGGCTGCCGGCCACGATCTGAACAAGCTGGCTGATACTCTCATCCAGTCCTTCCTGCGGCACACGTTGCGCGACGGCTTTTTCCATGCCGACATGCACCCCGGCAATCTCTTTGTCGATCCGCCGGGCATGATCGTAGCCGTGGATATGGGCATTGCCGGGCGGCTGGGCAAAAAAGAACGCAGGTTCCTTGCCGAAATCCTCTACGGCTTCATCACCCGCGATTACATGCGCGTCGCGGAGGTGCATTTCGAGGCCGGTTATGTGCCGGGCCATCACGATAAAGCCAGCTTTGCGCAGGCGATCCGCGCCATCGGCGAACCAATCCACGGCCAGCCGGCCGAGACGATCTCCATGGGCAAGTTGCTGACGCTGCTGTTCGAAGTTACCGAGCTCTTCGACATGGAAACGCGCCCGGAACTGGTGATGCTGCAAAAGACCATGGTGGTGGTGGAAGGCGTATCCCGCATGCTCAATCCGCGTTTCAACATGTGGAAAGCGGCCGATCCGGTCGTCAGCGGCTGGATAAGGGACAATCTTGGCCCGAAACGCATTGTCACCGATCTGAAGGACGGCGTGAAGGCGGCTCTCAAGCTTGCGGAAGCGGCACCCGAGATCGCTGCCAAGACGGAGAAGCTGCATTCCGACCTGGTGTATATGAGCGAGAACGGCCTGCGTTTCGACGCCCAGACCGCGGAAGCGATCGGCAAGGCGGAAGCGCGCCACACCAAATGGGGCCGGGCGGCGCTCTGGGTGATTGCGCTCACGCTTCTCTATATCGCGATCAGGATCAGCTAAACGATACTCAAACTCGACGCTCACGCCGGTGCGGCACACTTTCGAACCGAAAATCGCCGGTCTTCCAGTTTGATAGATGCGTACCATGCTGCTGCAACATATCGAGGATAATGACCTGATCTTGGTTGAAAGTTAAATGATTGCCGGACGGGAATTGAGATTGATGGCAAAAAATGAAGCCGTAAAACGGGTCCTTACCTATTGCTCGTGGCCCATGGTGTTTTTTCTCGGTCTTACCGGGGCTTATTTCGCTTTTTCGAGTGAGCATCCGATCACCACATTCCTCGCCGTCTACGCGGGCGCGGTGGCCAGCCTGTTTCTTCTTGAGCGTTACATTCCCTATGAGACGGAATGGCTTCAATCTGATGGTGAAACCGTCAACAATATCGCCCACACGCTCTTGACCAAGGGGCTTGTTCAGCTTGCCGCCATGGCAGCGGTGCTCTTTCCAATGCTGACCGCCATTTTTCTGCAACCTTTGGCGGCCATGAAATTCGACCTGTGGCCTTCTCAGTTGCCGATGGTTGTTCAGGTCACGCTCGCCCTGATGATCGCTGAATTCGGTCTCTACTGGGCGCACCGTATCGCCCATGAAACGGTGTTCTTCTGGCGTTTCCACGCGCTTCATCACAGCGTTGTCCGTCTTTGGGTCGTCAATACGGGCCGTTTTCATGTGGCCGACTCGCTGTTCAAGATCGCGCTCAGCCAGATTCCGCTTTATCTCATGGGCGCACCGTTGCAGGTGTTCTGGTGGCTCGCGGCTGTGACCGCCTTCATCGGCATTCTGACCCATTGCAATGTGGATATGAAAACCGGGCCGCTGGACTACGTGTTCAGCACGCCCCGGCTGCACCGATGGCACCACTCCAAAGAGCTGCCTGAGGGAAATACCAATTATGGCGAGAACCTTGTCATTTTCGACCAGTTGTTCGGCAGCTATTTCAATCCCGATCGCCCTTCCTCGACCAACATCGGCATCAAGGGAGAAATTGCAAAGGGCTTTCTGCCACAGCTTTTTCAGCCTTTCACTAAAGAAGGGGTTCGCCAGATCATCGGGCGAAACACGAAAGAAAATTGAAGGGATTGGCGACAATGCCGCCTTCAGGCCGGGAGAATTCCCAGTTCGACCCGCAGCTTCTTCGTCAGCCCGGCGGCAACGAGTTCATAGGAGCGGCGGACATAGTGTTCCAGCTCCTCTTGCTCCAGCGGTGAATGATCGGAGATCGATATCCATTTGCGCTTGGCGAAATAAGGTGCCTGGTGGATGCCTTCCAGCGAGGTGAGGATTTCGAAGCTTTCCTCCGAACATTTCACCACAAGCCGCCAGTCGTCACGTTCACCCAAAACGGAAAAGACCTTGTCTCCGACCTTGGCAACGTGGGAGTCCCATTGATCGACGAAACGGACGCCCGGCCATTCTCCGAGCACCCTGTCGAATGTCTTGCGATCGAAAAGGCTCATGCGAGTTTCTCCGCGATGAGGGCCGCCAGACGTTTGGCGACTTCGGCCTTGTCCATATCAGGCCAGGCCTCGATACCCTCATTCGAAATGATCTTCACGCTGTTGCGGTCTCCGCCCATGATGCCGGTTTCCGCCGACACATCATTGGCAACGATATAATCGGCGCCCTTGCGCTCCAGTTTGGCTCGGCCGTTTTTCTCCACATCCTGCGTCTCGGCGGCGAAACCCACCACCAGCTTCGGGCGCTTTTCGTGGTGGCCGACGGTTTTGAGAATATCGGGGTTTTCCATAAGTTGCAGCGCAGGCGGGGCATCGCCCGGCTGCTTTTTGATCTTTTGCTCCGAAGAACCCGCCACCCGCCAGTCGGCGACAGCGGCAACCATGACGGCGATATCCACCGGCAGCCTTGAAATCACCGCATCGCGCATCTCCTCGGCACGCTCGACATGGACCGTTGCAACGCCCGCCAAATCGGCAATCGTGACGGGACCCGAGACCAGCGTTACCTCCGCACCCAACTCCGCAAGCGCAGCTGCGATGGCATGGCCCTGCTTGCCGGAGGAGCGGTTGGCGATGTAACGCACCGGATCGATCGGCTCATGGGTGGGGCCGGAGGTAACGATCGCCGTTCTGCCTCTTAAAGGCTTCAGCCCGCCATCCAGCAAAGCCTCAACGCCTTGAACGATCTGCAAAGGCTCCGCCATACGACCAAGACCGGCCTCGGCCTTTTCCGCCATTTCGCCTGCCATAGGGCCGATGAAAAACACGCCGTCTTTTTTCAGCGTTTCGACATTGCGCACCGTTGGCTTTGCCGACCACATTTTCGGGTTCATGGCAGGTGCGACCAGCACCTTCCGATCGGTCGCCAGAAGGATCGTGGAGGCAAGATCATCAGTCAGACCATTCGCCATCTTCGCCATCAGATCAGCGGTGGCGGGCGCGACCAGCACGAGGTCGCATTCGCGCGCGAGCCGGATATGCCCGACATCCTGCTCGTCCTGCCTCGAAAAAAGCTCGGTGAAGACGTGGGTGGCGGACAGTGCGCCAACAGCAAGCGGAGTGACGAATTCCTGTGCGCCCTTCGTCATGACTGGCGTCACCTTGGCGCCGCGCTCTTTCAGACGGCGGATGAGGTCGAGGCTCTTATAGGCCGCGATGCCGCCGGAGATGATGAGGAGAATATGTTTGCCTGAAAGCGTCATGATGCCGGACCAGTTTCCCGTTTAACCGGGAAACTAAGCCCTTGGCATTCAAAGTGCAATCCGGCTGATATCACGCCGCCTTGGCGACGTGATATTCCTTGATCGCGACCATCTTGATCGCCGGAAACCGCTCGGATTCATACCGCAGCGAGAAGGCATCCTGCGCCAGAAACACCGGATCGCCATCCAGATCGCGAGCGATATCGCCGCGCTTGACGTTGAGGAACTTGTCCATTTCCGCCGGCTGATCGGACGAGATCCAGCGGCAGACGGAAAAGCGAGACATTTCAAACGAGACCGGCAGGCCATATTCGCCCATCAGCCGTTCCTTCAACACATCGAGCTGCAGCGCGCCGACAACGCCGACGATGGCGGGCGAGCCGTCTTCTGGCGAAAAGAGCTGCACGACACCTTCTTCCGCCATCTGCTGCAAAGCTTCCTTCAGCTTCTTCGCCTTCATCGCGTCTTCCAAGCGCACGCGGCGCAGGATTTCCGGCGAGAAGTTCGGCACGCCCTGGAATACGAGGTTTTCACCTTCGGTCAGCGTATCACCGATGCGCAGCGTGCCGTGGTTGGGAATGCCGACCACATCGCCCGCAAAGGCGGTATCGGCCAGCTGGCGCTGTGACGCGAAGAAGAATTGCGGTGCTGTCAGCCCCATGAGCTTGCCGGTGCGCGACAGCCGCGCCTTCATGCCGCGCTCCAGCTTGCCGGAGCAGATGCGGGCAAACGCGATGCGGTCGCGATGGTTGGGATCCATATTGGCCTGAATCTTGAACACGAAGGCCGTCATCTTGTCTTCCGCCGCATGCACGGTGCGGGTATCCGCCACCTGATCGCGCGGCGGCGGGGCGAAATCACCCAGCGCATTGATGAGGTCGCGCACACCGAAATTGCGCAGCGCCGAACCGAAGAATACCGGCGTCATGTGACCTTCCAGGAACGCCTGACGGTCGAAGGGGCGGCAGGCTTCCAGAGCCAGTTCCGTTTCCTCGATAAAGACCTTGCGCTCATTTTCCGGCAGACGATCGGCGACAGCCTGAGGGCCGTTGACCGAAAGGCCATCCACCTGCGTGTCGTTGCCACGAAAGGTGTTTTCAGCAAGATTGTAAGCGCCACAGAAGCTCTTCGCCCGGCCGACCGGCCAGGTGATCGGCGCGGTATCGAGCGCCAGCTTTTCCTCGACCTCATCCAGAATCTCGAAGGGATCGCGGCTTTCGCGGTCCATCTTGTTGATGAAGGTGATGATCGGAATATCGCGCATGCGGCAAACTTCGAAAAGCTTCAGCGTGCGCGGCTCGATACCCTTGGCGGCATCGATGACCATGATCGCCGCATCCACCGCCGTCAGCGTGCGGTAGGTGTCATCGGCAAAGTCTTCGTGGCCGGGCGTATCGAGGATGTTGAAGACGCGGTCGTTATATTCGAAGGTCATGACCGAAGTGACGACCGAAATGCCGCGCTCGCGCTCGATCTTCATCCAGTCCGAACGGGTCTGGATGCGATCCTTCTTCGCCTTCACCTCGCCGGCAAGCTGGATCGCTCCGCCGAACAGCAGCAGTTTTTCCGTAAGCGTGGTCTTACCCGCGTCCGGGTGCGCAATAATAGCAAAGGTGCGGCGGCGGGAGACCGCCTCGGCAAGTGTTTCGGCCATCTGACAAATCCTGTGGAATTGCGGGGTATCTAGCGTTTCAGGCCCGCATTTGCAATTGACCTTGCCGCGATCTCGGCAAACTAATGCCGCATGACCGTTCAAAATGATAATCGACCCCTCCTCCGGCTTGTGCGTCTTGCCAATGGCGCAGACCTCGAATTGCCTTCCTATGAAACCCGTGGCGCCGCCGGAATGGACCTGCGCGCCGCAGTGCCGGCCGATGAACCGCTGACTTTGCAGCCGGGCGAACGGGCGCTGGTGCCGACCGGCTTCGTCTTCGAGGTTCCGCAAGGCTATGAGGCGCAAATCCGTCCGCGCTCCGGCCTCGCCATCAAGAACGGCATCACCTGCCTCAATTCCCCCGGCACGGTGGACAGCGACTATCGCGGCGAAGTGAAGGTCATTCTCGCCAATCTGGGGCAGGCCGATTTTGTCATCGAGCGCGGCATGCGCATCGCACAGATGGTGATTGCACCAGTTACGCAGGTGGCAGTCAGCGAAGTGGCCGAAACATCCGAGACGGCACGCGGTGCCGGTGGTTTCGGCTCCACGGGGCTTTGACCAGCCCCCTTATGGGCGATTGTTTTCACCCCTGATTTTCGCTATTGATCTGGCGGATTTTCGGGGAAAATGACCATGACGCTGACGACCCTTCTTGCCTATGCCACCGCACTCTTCATCGCCGCTGCCATTCCCGGCCCCGGCATGACGGCGATCGTGGCGCGGGCGCTTGGATCGGGGTTTCGGGAAACCTTCTTCATGGGCCTCGGGCTGGTGCTGGGCGACATGATCTACCTGACCGGCGTGATCCTCGGCCTCGCCTTCGTGGCGCAGACTTTTCAGGAGGCCTTCATGGTCCTGAAGTTTGCCGGCGCAGCCTATCTTCTCTATATCGCATGGAAGCTCTGGACCGCCGGCCTCTTGCCGCAGGACCTGAAGGCGAAAAAAAGCACCAGCATTCCCATGTCGTTTCTGTCCGGCCTGCTGATCACGCTGGGTAATCCAAAAACCATGCTGTTTTATGTGGCGCTAGTGCCGACGCTGATCGACATCCGCATGATCGGCCCATCGGAATATGCGACACTTCTGGCGCTGACCTTCGTCGTGTTGATGGCCGTTCTCCTGCCTTACATCCTGCTTGCTGCCAAGGCGCGCAACCTCCTGAAACGGCCAAGTGCGTTGACGATCCTCAACCGCACCGCGGCGGGAATTCTGGCGGGAACGGCGACCATGATCGCGATCCGCAGCACCTGAAACGATTTCGTGCATTTGCCTGATTTATCGTGAATTTTTTCCGGTAATCAGACGATATTAGGACGAACGTTCGCTGGCCTGACAAGACTATTGCTCCTATTCTGCCGCTGAAATCTTGCGGCCACACATCGTGTGGCCTTCATACAGGAGAGCATCATGCCCGAAGCCAGAAAGCCCGGACGCGGACGCGTCTATTCCTCCATCACCGAAACAATCGGCGATACGCCGATCGTGCGGCTGGACAAGCTGGCGAGGGAAAAGGGCGTGAAGGCCAATCTTCTCGCCAAGCTGGAGTTCTTCAACCCCATCGCCTCCGTGAAAGACCGCATTGGCGTTGCCATGATCGAAGCGCTGGAAGCCCAAGGCAAGATCACCCCCGGCAAAACGACGCTGGTTGAACCGACCTCTGGCAACACGGGCATTGCGCTAGCCTTTGCCGCCGCCGCCAAGGGTTACAAGCTGATCTTGACCATGCCGGAAACGATGTCGGTCGAACGCCGGAAAATGCTCGCCTTGCTGGGCGCGGAACTGGTGTTGACCGAAGGCCCGAAGGGCATGAAGGGCGCCATCGCCAAGGCACAGGAACTGGCCGAAACCCTGCCAGACGCGATTATTCCCCAGCAGTTCGAAAACCCCGCAAACCCGGATATTCATCGCAAGACGACGGCGGAAGAAATCTGGAACGATACCGAGGGTGCTGTCGATATTTTTGTTTCGGGCATCGGCACGGGTGGCACTATCACCGGTACGGGCCAGGTGCTGAAATCCCGCAAGCCGGAGGTGAAGGTCATTGCCGTCGAGCCAGCCGACAGCCCGGTTCTTTCCGGTGGCAACCCCGGTCCGCACAAGATCCAGGGCATCGGCGCCGGTTTTGCACCCGCGATCCTCGACACTGGAATCTATGACGAAATCGTCACCGTGACCAATGACGACGCTTTTGAAATCGCCCGTCTGGTGGCGAGGCTGGAAGGCGTACCCGTCGGCATCTCCTCGGGCGCGGCACTCGCAGCGGCAATCAAGGTCGGCGCACGTGAGGAAAATGCCGGCAAGAATATCGTCGTCATCATTCCCTCCTTCGCGGAACGTTACCTTTCGACCGCTCTTTTCGAAGGGCTTGGGCTTTAAGCCGTTCCTCTTCGGTCAGGCCGCAAACGCGCGCCTGACCGCAATGACAAACTGTGCCGCTGGCCATCCGCCAGCGGCACAATTGTTTTAGCCGGTAAAGGGCGAAAGAACGCCTCTTATGCCGCCGCCGTCAGTCCTTCACCGGCAATGCGGTATGAAATGGCTTCGGCCACATGTATACGTCCGACAGTTTGTTTGCCGTCCAAATCAGCCAATGTGCGGGCGACCTTGAGAATGCGATGATAACCGCGTGCGGAGAACTTCAACCGTTCGGCAGCATCGCGCAGCAATTGCAGCCCGGACACATCGGGCTCCGCATATTTTTCGATCAGCGTTGTCGTGCAGCGAGCGTTGGTGCGAATGCCTGAAAAGCCCGCCGCCGCATAACGCTCCTGCTGCGCAAGGCGGGCGCGAGCGACACGGGCGGCCACCACCGAACTCGGTTCGGCAGTCATAGGACGGATGAGGTCCGTGGCGGAGACGGCGGGAACGTCGATGCGGATATCGATGCGATCCATCAGCGGGCCGGAAATGCGGGCCTGATAATCTGTCATGCAACGTGGCCCTCTGGCGCAGGTGAAACCCGGCTCCCCCGCTCTGCCGCACCGGCAGGGGTTCATCGCAGCGACAAGCTGGATTTCCGCCGGATAGGTGACGCGGTGATTGGCACGGGCGATGATGCATTCGCCCGTTTCCAGCGGCTGGCGCAGCGCATCCAACACCTGTGGCGCAAATTCCGGGAACTCATCGAGGAAAAGAACGCCGTGGTGGGCAAGTGAAGCCTCACCCGGCTTGGCACGCAGCCCTCCGCCGATCAGCGCGGCCATGGTGGCGGAATGGTGTGGCGTGCGAAACGGTCTGCGGTCCGACAGCTTGCCGCCGGACAATTGGCCGGCGATGGAATGGACCATGGACACTTCCAGCAATTCCGCAGCCTCGAGCGGTGGAAGAATTGAGGGCAAGCGCGCGGCGAGCATGGATTTACCGGAGCCGGGCGGGCCAACCATCAGCAGATTATGGCCACCGGCAGCTGCCACCTCCAACGCGCGCCGGGCCGTCTCCTGCCCCTTGATATCGGCCAGATCCGGCAAATTGACCGGATTGGCGCGGATGGCGGGCATCGGGCGGGAGAGAAGCTGGGTGCCGCGAAAATGGTTGGCAAGCGCAATAAGGCTGCGTGGGGCGAGAATATCGATGCCAGCCCCCGCCCAGGCTGCTTCCGGCCCGCTATCAGCCGGGCAAATCAAACCCTTCCCGAGCGCATTGGCACCGATGGCCGCGGGCAGAGCGCCCGAAACCGTGCCGATGGTGCCATCGAGATTGAGTTCGCCGAGAACCACATATTGCCCGAGCGCTTCCGCCGGGATCGCTCCCAACGCGGCCATGAGACCCAAAGCGATCGGAAGATCGAAATGCGATCCTTCCTTGGGCAAATCCGCAGGCGCCAGATTGACCGTGACTTTTTTTGCCGGCAGCGCCAGACCGGAGGCGTGGAGCGCGGCCTGCACCCGCTCCCGGCTTTCCGCCACCGCCTTGTCCGGCAGGCCGACGATCTGGATGCCGACCTTTCCGGGTGCGACCATCACCTGCACCTCGACCGGCACACCCTCTATTCCCTGAAATGCAACCGTATTGACCCGCGCCACCATGGCCTGCCCCCGCAAACCGGCCACAACATCAAAGCACTATGCCCCGATGGCGGCCACTCTCAAGTAACCTGCCACAGAGCAAAGAATAAAACAAGAACATTAAGCGAACAATTTCGCGCGCACGGTGTATTTCAGTTGTATAGAGTTGTGCACGCGGAACAAACGCAGGTGGCGAGGAAATTGCCTCAGAAATCCTGTGCTTCGCGCTTTTTCTCGATCGCATCCCACAACAGGCTTGCCACATCGGCACCGCCGAATTTCTGCACTTCACGAATGCCTGTCGGTGAGGTGACGTTGATTTCCGTGAGGTAATCGCCGATCACATCGATGCCAACGAACAGGAAACCGCGCTCGCGCAGGGCGGGGCCGATGCGGCGGCAGATTTCCTTCTCACGCGCGGTGAGTTCCGTTGGCTCCGGGCGGCCGCCGGCATGCATGTTGGAGCGAGCATCATTTTCCGCTGGCACGCGATTGATCGCGCCCACGGGCTCGCCATCCACCAGAAGGATACGCTTGTCGCCCTTGCGAACATCCGGCAAGTATTCCTGGGCGATATAGGGTTCGCGGAACATCTGGCCGAACATTTCCAGCAGCGATGAGAAATTGCGGTCGTCCCGCGCGGAATGGAAGACGCCTGCACCACCATTGCCATAAAGCGGCTTGAGGATGATATCGCCCATTTCATTGCGGAAGCGGGCGATTTCAGAGACATCCTTGGTGATCAGCGTCTTCGGCATCAGATCGGCGAATTCGGTGACGAAAATCTTTTCCGGCGAGTTGCGGACCCAGGCGGGATCGTTGACAACAAGCGTTTTGGGATGAATGCGCTCGAGCAAATGGGTCGAGGTGATGTAGGCCATGTCGAATGGCGGATCTTGGCGCAGATGAATGACATCCATGGTCGAGAGATCGACCCGCTCCGGCTCCGAGAGCGAAAAATGGTCGCCCTTGATATCGCGCAGTTCCATCTGTTCGACGGTCGCGTAGATCTTGCCATCGCGCATGGAGAGGCGTTCGGGCGTATAGTGAAACAGCCGGTATCCACGTGCCTGCGCCTCAAGGCTCATGGCGAAGGTGGAGTCGCCGGCGATATTTATGCCGGAGACATGATCCATCTGGATCGCGACGTTCTTGATCTTCGCCATGCGCATCTTCCTCTTGCAGCATGCGGACGCTTCGCGGTTCCGCCGTGCCCATTGCCTCGTCTGTTCGCGATTCCCCGCAGGACCGGAAGAGACCCGGAAATGCTTCAGAAAACCCTGAAGATGTAGGGCAGCGACCATTCAAACGCAACTGCTGCGAGGGGTGCTTTTTGTGAGTTTTATTGAACCTTCACAATTCCGCAGGTGGCGCTGCGCAGAGCCCCACCTGACGGAGTGTTTTACCAGTTCAGGCCGCCAGCTTGTAGGAACGACCGGCAAACAGCTTGTTCTTGACCCGGTAGGCCAGAGCCAGCGCCGTGGGGAAAGGGCGGCGCATGAAGGCAACCTTGCGGACATACTCATCCACCCGCCAGGTGGCCCATGTTCCCGCGCGGAAATAAGCGACGTCACCCACCCGCAGGATACTGACTGTGCCGTCTTCCGCCGTCACATGCACCTCACCCTCAAGGATATAGACCGTCTCGTCCCAACCGAAGAACCAGCGGAACTCGCCCGCCGTACAATCCCACATGGCTGTGCTGGAGGCGCGGTCTCCGCTTCTGGAATGATCCGCCGCACGCGCCTGAGGATCGCCGGAAATGATCCAGTCGGGGTTGATGGGGGCCGGCTGCAGCCGCAAATCGGTGCAGGACGCGCTAACCACGCCCTCGTCTTTTGCCCGGCGCAAAGAGGCGGGAAATATCGGCACCGTGCGGATCGCCATGGTGGCAGCCGCCGCGAACATCATCTTTAAAGGCATATTAGAAAACCCCCGTGAAATATTGGAGATCTTCTATCATCGGGATCGTAACGAAGCGGTTTTGACAATCGGCGCAATTTTAGTCATCGCGCCGATTTCTTATCGTCCACTCAGGCCGTTGCCAACTGCACGGGCTGCGCCACAGCCTGTTCCGCCTTGCCCGCTATGCGCTTGCCGGTCTCGCTGGAGAAGAAGTGCAGCTTGTCCGGAGATATGGCGACCGACAAGGTAGCCGGAATCTCGACCTCCGGCGAAAACGCCACAGTCAGGTTCTGGTCGCCGATCATGCCGTGGATAAGACGCTGCGAGCCGAGTTCCTCGATATACTCGACGCGTAGCGAAAAACCGGGCTCACTTGCCGCCGCCAGGCGGAAATCTTCCGCCCGCATGCCCACAGTAACCGGGCCGGAGGTGGGGGCGAAACCGTTGAGCGCGATCAGCGACGGCCCGACCGCAAGGCTATCCCCATGCAACTCGCCGCTCAGCAGGTTCATGGCGGGAGAACCGATGAAGCTTGCGACAAAGGTGGAAGCGGGGGTGTGATAGACCTCAAGCGGTGCGCCGATCTGTTCGATGCGGCCGCCGTTCAGCACCACCAGACGATCTGCCAGCGTCATGGCTTCCAGCTGATCGTGCGTGACGTAGATCGAAGTGGTGCCGAGGCGCTTTTGCAGGCGCTTGATCTCCCCGCGCATGGAAACGCGCAGTTTGGCATCAAGGTTGGACAGGGGCTCATCAAACAGGAAGGCCGCCGGTTTGCGCACGATGGCGCGGCCCATGGCGACTCGCTGACGCTGGCCGCCGGAAAGGGCGCGCGGCTTGCGCTCCAGATAGGGTTCGAGCTGGAGCATGCGGGCGGCCTCGGCCACGCGCGCATCGATCTCCGCCTTCGGCGTCTTGCGGTTCTTCAACCCGTATTCCAGGTTCTGGCGCACCGACATATGCGGATAGAGCGCATAGTTCTGGAACACCATAGCGATATCCCGGTCAGCAGGATCTACCTGGTTGACCACCCGGTCTCCGATCTTCACCGTGCCTTCGGAAATATCCTCAAGTCCGGCCACCATACGCAGGAGCGTGGACTTGCCGCAGCCGGAAGGACCGACGAGAACAATGAACTCGCCGTCCCTGATGTCGATATCGACGTGATGCACGGCACGCACGCCGCCGTGATAATCCTTGCAGACCTGACTGATTTCTATCGCGGCCATTTTCGGTTTCCTTATTTGTCGCTTTCCGTCAGGCCCTTGATGAACCAGCGCTGGAAGATCACGACGATCATCACAGGCGGCAGCATGGCCAGAACGGCAAGCGCGAAAGCTTCGTTGTAATCGGGGATTTGCGAACCGACCCAGACTTGCAGGATCGACTTGATGCCGCGCATCAGGGTGAAGAAACTCTCGTCCGTGGTCATCAGCATGGGCCAGAGGTACTGGTTCCAGCCGTAAACGAACATGATGATGAAGATCGCCGCCATCATGGTACGGGAAAGCGGGATGATCACATCAATGAAGAACTTGACCGGGCCCGCACCGTCTATGCGAGCGGCTTCCAGCAATTCTTCAGGAATGGATTTGAAGAACTGCCGGAAATAGAAGGTGCCCGTCGCAGACGCCAGAAGCGGCACGATCAGACCGGTGTAGGAGTTCAAGAGGCCGAGTTTGCTCATCACCTCATAGGACGGCATGATGCGTACTTCGAGCGGCAGAAGCAGGGTGGTGAAGATGATCCAGAAGGCAAGCGTTGCAAACCGGAACCGGAAATAGACGATCGCATAGGCTGCCATCATCGACAGGACGATCTTGCCGACGGCAAAACCGATGCCGAGGATCAGCGAGTTGAGCACCATGTTGAGACCGGTGATCTGCCCGGTGAAGCCGCCCTTCTGCGTCAGGACCTTTTCATAGGTTCCGACGAAATTGTCGCCCGGAATGAGTGTCAGGCCGCTGCGGTGGATTTCCGCTGCCGTATGGGTGGACGTCATGAATGCCACGACGACAGGCAATATCAGGAAGAGTGCGCCGATGATCAGCACCAGATGGTCGAGGGGTTTTGTCTTGTACATTGTCTTTTCCCTCAATTGTAATGGATGCGTTTTTCGATGAAGCGGAACTGGATGATGGTCAGAACGAAGACGACCAGCATCAGGATGACGGACTGAGCAGAGGAACCGCCGATGTCATTGCCGCGGAAACCGTCGAGAAAGACCTTGTAGACTAGCGTAATCGGATTGTTGGCGGCCTTGTCCTTCACCATCACGTCGATAATGCCGAACGTATCGAACAGTGAATAGGTGATGTTGATGATCAGCAGGAAGAAGGCAGTCGGTGCCAGAAGCGGCATGATGACCGTCCAGAACCGGCGCACGCTCGATCGGCAATCGATGGCGGCAGCCTCGCGCACGGCGACGGATACGCCCTGCAATCCGGACAGGAAGAAGATGAAATTATAAGGGATCTGCTTCCAGACCGCGACGGCAATCATGGCGAAGGCTGTATCGAAGTAGTTGAGGCCAACCTTCATATCCCAGCCCAAAAACGCAGCCATCTTGACGAAAGGCCCGATATGCTGGTCGAAAAACATCATGCCGATGAGACCCGCAACCGGCGGCGCGATGGCGTAAACGGAGATCAGCAACGTCTTGTAGGCGGAACTGCCGCGAACGACCGCATCGGCCTTGACCGCAAGCAAAAGACCGAGCGCCAGCGAAAAGAAAGTGACCAGCACGGTGAAGACAACCGTGAATTTGGCGATGTTTAGATATTCCGGATTGAAGATGGCATCGGAATAATTGGCGAATCCCACGAACGTTGCACCGAACCCGAAAGGGTCTTCGATAAAGAACGACGATTGCACGGCCTGAACGGAGGGCCAGTAGAAGAAGATGAAAATCACCGCCAGTTGCGGCGCCAGAAACAGATAGGGCACGTAGGACGAGGAGAACTGCACGCGCTTCATGCTGGCTTCTGCGGCCTTCGCCGTTTTTCCGGTTTTTGCAGACCGGCCGGATAGAAACCGGGCCAGACGCGGTTGAGACGATGTATAGGCCACGCTTGCGCCTCCTTAATCCAAGAGCGAGCCTCCTTTCCGGCGGAAAGGAGGCTCGACAACTATCGTTGGTTTCAAAAAGGGAGATCAGCCAGCCGTTTTAGCGAAACGGGCGAGAAGATCATTGCCTTCTTTTTCGATGATGTCGAAGGCGTCCTTCGGCGTTACTTCGCCGGAGAAGATGCGGTTGTATTCGCGTTCCATGATGGAGCGGATCTGCGGGTAGAAACCGAGGCGGTAGCCCTTGGACCATTCGCCTGAAGGCAGCGACAGCTGCTGGATACCGACTTCGGCGGCAGGCTTTTCCTTGTAGAAGCCTTCAGCCTTGGCCTTTTCGTAAGCAGCCGTGGTGATAGCGACGTAACCGGTTGCCTTGTGGTAGAAGACCTGGATTTCCGGCGAAGTCAGGAACTGGAAGAAGTCAGCCACGCACTTGTTTTCGGCTTCAGACTTGCCCGACATTGCAAAGAGGGCAGCGCCGCCGATGAAGGAGTTGGTGCCAGCGCCCTTGATGGAGCCCCAGTAGGGAAGGAAGGTTGCCGAGAACGGCATGGACGCCGTCTTCTGCAGGCCACCGAACGAACCCGAGGAACCGATCCAGAGGGCAACCTTGCCTTCTTCGAAGGGCTTCTGGTTGTCGTTCCAGCCGGCGCCGTAGTAGGCGAACAGACCCTTGTCTTTCCAGTCCTTCAGCTTGTCGAACATCATGACAAGGTTCGGATCGGTGACCTTCAGCTTGGTGTCGGTGACGCTGTCATAACCATTGTTGTTGGTTGCGAACTGGATGTTGTTGCGGGAGAAGAAGTTCTCCGTGAACTGCCAGGTGAGCTGCGACTGGACGAGCGGGATGTAACCGGCTTCCTTCAGCTTCGGTGCGACCTTTTCAAAATCTTCCCAGGTCTTCGGAGCTTCGACGCCGGCCTTCTTCAGGGCTTCGTCGTTGACATACATGATCGGCGCGGAAGTGTTGAAAGGCATGCCGACGAACTTGCCGTCAGCGGCAGCGTAGAAATAGCGGACGCCGTTGATGAAGGCTTCGCGGTCGAACTTGTAACCGGCCTTGTTGATGAGGTCTTCTGCAGGAATGACAGCGCCCTTGGCGTTGATGATGGTGGCAGCGCCAGCATCGAAAACCTGAAGAATGTTCGGCTGTTCGCCCGAACGGAAAGCAGCGATGCCGCTTGCAAGCGCTTCTTCGTATGAGCCCTTGGAAACCGGCGTCAGAGCGCATTCCTTCTGGGCTTCGTTGAACTTCTGCGAAACTTCGTTGATGACTTCGCCGTTACGGCCGCCCATGCCGTGCCACCAGGTGATGTTGGTCGCAGCCATGGAAGACGTTGCCGAAATGCTGACCGCCACTGCGGCCATGGAAATCTTCTTCAACATTACTAAATCCTCTCCACCATTTATTGGGATGAGGATGCGAATAGAGACGTTCCATGACGCCTCTTTAACGGTTTTATGTCAGATTTATTACAGTCCCTGCGATAGGGACTCCATTCTTCCAGAAACGGATGTCTCAAGCGTCCTTGCGCTTTATGGGGCGAGCCGGATTTCCGACCACCGTCGTCCCGGCCAAGACATCCCGCGTCACCACCGAACCGGCCCCGACGATCGCGCCATCGCCAATGGTGATGCCGGCCAGAAGGATCGCGCCGCCGCCGATCCAGACATCGCGACCGATCGTGACCGGCTTTGCGATTTCAATGCCTTGCGAACGCGGAACCGGGTCCAGGTGATGTTCGGCGCAATAGATCTGCACGGCCGGCCCCAACATCGCGCCATCGCCAATCCGCACGGGCGCAGAATCAAGAATGACGCAGCCGGTATTGAGATAGACGTTCGCACCCAACGTAATGTTGAAGCCGTAAGCGCAATGAAACGGTGCTTCGATAAAGGCTCCTTCCGCAACGGAGGCAAAGAGCGCCCGCAGCAAAGGCGACATGGCCTCACGCTCATCCGGCGGCGCGGTGTTGTGCTGGTGAACGGCACGGCGGGCGCGGACGCGCAGCACGTCCAGTTCGGCATCCATGCAACAGTACCATTCGCCCGCAGCCATTTTTTCCCGCTCAGTGGACATTGCCTCCCCCCTCAAAAAGCGTCGATGAAATGCTGCGGCAGGCGTCGTGGCAGGACTGCGACGATATCGAAACGCAACGAAAACCGCGCGGCATCCTTGCGGCGGGAGAGCCAAATATCGGCAGCCGCCCGAATGCGCTGTTGCGAACGGCAGCCGACCGCATCGACAGCCCCGGCACCGGAAGGCCGCGCCTTGACCTCGACGATGGCGACGACATCCTTCTTGCGGGCAATGAGATCGATTTCCCCCAGTCGGGTTCGATAACGAATGGCGAGGATGCGGTATCCCCGAAACAGCAGATAGAGTGCTGCCCAGTATTCCGCAGTGTGGCCGCGTCGCTCGGCCTTTCGTCTCTTGTTCGTTTGCCCGTCAGCGGCCATCCGCATCCTTCATATCCAGCAGCCGTTGATAAAGCTCCTTGCGCGGCAGGCCCGTCAGCTTTGCCGCCTCGGCTGCGGCCCTTGCGGCAGGCATGGTTGTGACGAGATCCTTCAGGAGTCTCTCGACATCCTCGATATCGGGAATTTCGTCATAGGAGGGCGGCTCTATCAGGAGCACGATCTCGCCCTTCACCACACGGTCCTCGTCGTAATATTCCGCAAGCTCGCCCAGCGTGCCACGCCGGAACTCCTCGAAAGTCTTGGTCAGCTCGCGGCACACCACAGCACGGCGATCGCGGCCAAGGACTTCCGATGCCACCTTTACGGAGGTGCCAATGCGGCGTGGCGATTCAAAAAACATGAGGGTGGCCGGAATTTTCGCAAGTTCGGCAAAACGGTCGCGCTTGCCGCGATCCTTTACGGGCAGAAAGCCCGCAAACAGAAAGGCGTCACTCGGCATGCCAGAACCGACAAGGGCAGCAAGCGGCGCAGATGCTCCCGGCACCGGCACGACGCGATGACCGGCCTCAAGCGCGAGCTGACCAAGGCGATAACCGGGATCGGAGACGAGTGGCGTTCCGGCATCCGACACCAGCGCCACGGATTTTCCGGCCTCCAAAGCGGCTATGAGTTTTGGCCCCGCTTCCTGCGCATTATGCTCGTGATAGGAGAGCGGACGTGTGCGGATACCGTAACGTTCGAGCAAAATGCGGGTGACGCGGGTATCCTCGCAGGCAAGGACGTCAGCCGAAGCCAGCGTTTCCAGCGCCCGGATGGTGATGTCGCCGAGATTGCCGATGGGAGTGGCCACGAGATAGAGCGCCGGCTCCAACGGCCGCGCCGGAATAGTGGCCGTGCCGATCCTGAAGCTCTTGGTCGCCTGTCCGGCGTCGCTGTTCGATATTTCTTCCGTCACACGGCTTCCAATCATTCTGGCCGATCATTCCCGGCCGGTCGCTCCAGTTTTACCCCTTTATGGGCAATAGAAAACCGGCGAACAAGGTCCACGGGCGGTCACAGGCTGTGGATCATGCTGTATAGCAGCAAAATGACCGGCGGCAGATGCACTCGGCTCTTGCATTTTCTGCAATAACTCTGCCATTTTGCCCGTCCACATTATCCGGCGTTCCGGCCGGTCAAGACTCTTCTTACCGATCCGGCGGTGGCCGGGTCGCAACGGTTGAAAGCGGTAGCGTCCATGCGTATTACTCTTGAGCGGTCGAACCTTCTTAAATCGCTGAACCACGTCCACAGGGTCGTAGAGCGTCGTAACACGATCCCGATCCTGTCCAACGTTCTGCTGCGCGCATCCGGCGCCAATCTGGATATGAAGGCGACCGACCTCGACCTCGAAATCACCGAAGCGACGCCGGCCATGGTGGAGCAGGCGGGCGCGACCACCGTGCCGGCGCATCTGCTTTATGAAATCGTGCGCAAGCTGCCGGATGGTTCCGAAGTGCTTCTGGCCACCAATCCGGATGGCTCCACAATGACGGTTGCTTCCGGCCGTTCGAAATTCTCGCTGCAATGCCTTCCAGAAACCGATTTCCCGGATCTGACCGCCGGTACTTTCAGCCACACCTTCAAACTGAAGGCGACCGACCTGAAGATGCTGATCGACCGGACGCAATTTGCGATTTCGACCGAAGAGACACGCTATTATCTGAACGGCATCTTCTTCCACACCATCGAAAGCAACGGCGACCTCAAGCTGCGCGCAGTCGCGACGGACGGTCACCGCCTTGCGCGCGCCGATGTGGATGCGCCTTCCGGCTCCGAAGGCATGCCGGGCATCATCATTCCGCGCAAGACCGTCGGCGAATTGCAGAAGCTGATGGACAATCCCGAACTTGATGTCACTGTCGAGGTATCGGACGCGAAAATCCGCCTGACCATCGGCTCGGTCGTTTTGACCTCGAAGCTGATCGACGGCACCTTCCCGGATTACCAGCGCGTCATCCCCACCGGCAACGACAAGGAAATGCGCGTCGATTGCCAGACCTTCGCCCGTGCGGTCGATCGCGTGTCGACCATCTCTTCCGAGCGTGGCCGCGCCGTGAAGCTGGCGTTGACCAACGGCCAGCTGACGCTGACCGTCAACAATCCGGATTCCGGCAGTGCGACGGAAGAAGTGGCTGTCGGTTACGACAATGATTCGATGGAAATCGGCTTCAATGCCAAATATCTCCTCGACATCACCTCGCAGCTTTCCGGTGAAGACGCGATTTTCCTTCTGGCGGATGCGGGCTCGCCAACGCTCGTTCGCGACACCGCCGGCGACGATGCGCTTTATGTTCTGATGCCGATGCGCGTTTAAAGTGGACTTTTTGTCCTCAAATCAATCAAAAAACGCCGGTGGATCGCTCCACCGGCGTTTTTTGATTCGGCGCAGACAGATTTCTAACGCTAAACGAATTTTTCCAATTACGACATTTTGCCTTGTTTTAGCGCCAAATGAGATCAACAGTGCGTAACATTTTTTTGACAATGACCAAAATACATCCGAGGGGAATTATGGCACTCAACCTGAAGCAACGCTTTGAAAGAAAATTTGAGGAAGAAATCCGCTTTTTCAAAGGCATGGTCAGCCAGCCGAAAAAGGTCGGAGCCATCGTCCCGACATCCTCCATCACGGCAAGAAAAATGGCGAGTGTCATCGACCCGCATTCGGACTTGCCAGTTCTCGAACTCGGCCCCGGTACCGGTGTCATCACCAAGGCCATTCTGGCACGCGGCATCAAGCCGGAGCGCCTGACGGCCATCGAATATTCGACCGATTTCTACAACCAGCTTCTCAGAAGTTATCCGGGCGTCAACTTCATCAATGGCGATGCCTTCGATCTGAATGCGACACTTGGCGAGCACCAGGGCCAGATGTTCGACAGCGTCATTTCCGCCGTACCGATGCTGAATTTTCCGATGGCCGCCCGCATCAAGCTTCTCGACGAATTGCTGAAACGCGTGCCGCACGGTCGCCCCGTCATACAGATATCCTACGGTCCGATTTCCCCGATCGTTGCGCAGCCGCATCTCTACCACATCCGCCATTTCGATTTCATCGTGCGCAACATTCCTCCGGCGCAATTGTGGACCTATACGCGGGCCTGATCACACGGCAGAGTGGGCAAAGGCCGTCATTTCCCGGTCGTGACAGATGGTTAGGGTCCTGATTTTCCCTTTCCATCGCCATTGAGGACCGTTCCCATGCATGCCCTTTACATTACCCATCCCCAGGTCCGGATCGATCCGGCGGTTCCGGTTCCGGAATGGGGACTTTCGGACTTGGGTGCACGGCGGGCGTGTGAGGCAAGCCGCCTGCCATGGGCACGCGCATTGCGCCGGATCGTGTCGAGCGCGGAAACCAAAGCCATCGAAACCGCCCGAATCCTTGCTGAAACATCCGGCGCGGATATTGAGATCATCGAGGTGATGCATGAGAACGACCGGTCGGCAACAGGCTTCCTGACGCCGCCGGAATTCGAAAAGGCTGCCGACTGGTTTTTTGCCCATCCGCGAGAGAGCTTTCACGGCTGGGAACGGGCAATCGATGCGCAGGCGCGAATTGTTAACGCCGTCAGGGCCGTTCTAGACCGGCACGACCCGCAACAGCCGATTGCCTTTGTCGGCCATGGCGGCGTCGGCACGCTTTTGAAATGCCATATCGAAGGCGTCGGCATCAGTCGTAGCAAGGACCAGCCACCCGGCGGCGGCAATCTTTTCCGGTTCCCAATCGCCGAATTTTCACTTGCAGCTCAGCGCCCCACATGCGACTGGACGGCAATGGAAACATGGCAGGGATAAGACAATGACCGCGCGCGAAAAACTGATCGTCGGGCTCGATGTTCCGACTGTGCAACAAGCTGAAGACATCGTATCGAAGATTGGCGATGAGGTTCTGTTCTACAAGATCGGCTATCAGCTGGTATTTGCCGGTGGTCTCGAATTCGCCCGCGACCTTGCCCAGAGCGGCAAGAAAGTCTTTCTCGACATGAAACTGCTCGACATCGACAACACCGTCGCCTCTGGTGTCGAAAACATCGCCCGCATGGGCATGTCGATGCTGACCCTGCATGCCTACCCGAAAGCCATGCGCGCCGCAGTCAAGGCAGCCGAAGGCTCTGGCCTCTGCTTGCTTGGTGTCACCGTGCTAACCTCGATGGATGATGCCGATCTTGCGGAAGCCGGCTATGCATCGGATGCCCGTTCGCTGGTGCTGCGCCGTGCGGAACAGGCGCGCGAGGCGGGCATGGGCGGCATCGTCTGTTCGGCAGAGGAATCGACGGCGGTGCGTGAAATCTTGGGCCCCGAACTTGCCGTCGTCACCCCTGGTATTCGCCCGGCCGGTGCCGAGGCGGGAGACCAGAAGCGCGTGATGACGCCTTTTGACGCCATCAAAGCCGGTTCGAGCCATCTGGTTGTCGGCCGCCCCATCGTCAGAGCAGAAGATCCGAAAGCAGCAGCCCGCGCCATTCTTGACGACATGCTGCGCGCCAGCTTTCCGGCAAATCAATAAGGACCATCGGAGGAGACGAAATGGCAAAGGGTTACTGGATCGCGCGCGTGGATGTACGCGACAACGAACGCTACAAGGACTACGTGTCGACTGCGAAGCCCGCTTTCGAGCGGTTCGGCGCCAACTTTCTCGCCCGCGGCGGTGCGTTGACCGAACTTGAGGGCAAGGCACGCGCACGCAACGTCATCATCGAATTCCCTTCGGTGCAGCACGCGATCGATTGCTACAACTCGCCCGAATACCAGGCGGCGGCCAAAATCCGTCAGGAAGTCGCCGACGCGGAGATGATGATCGTCGAAGGAATTTGACGGTCGTCAACCGCATTTCCAAAACTAGTCCCGGGCCTTGTGACAACGTCTCTTCACGCGCGCACGGCTTTGGGCTAAGAGACTGAAAAACGCTTTATCGACAGCTTCTGAGGAGCCTCCCATGACCTTGGCCAACCTTCCACCCCTCGTCACCGTTTTCGGCGGTTCGGGTTTCGTCGGGCGGCATGTCGTGCGGATGCTCGCCAAGCGCGGTTACCGCATCCGCGTTGCCGTGCGCCGTCCCGATCTTGCTGGTTTCCTGCAGCCGCTCGGCAATGTCGGCCAGATCTCGTTTGCCCAGGCGAACCTGCGGTATCGCGACTCCATCGTCAAAGCCATCGAAGACGCCGACCACGTGGTCAATTGCGTTGGCATTCTGGCCGAAAGCGGCCGCAACACCTTTGACGCCGTGCAGGAATTCGGCGCGAAAGCCATTGCCGAGGCAGCCCGCAACGCCGGTGCAACGCTGACGCACATCTCCGCCATCGGTGCCGATGCCAATTCGTCGACCGGCTACGGCCGCACAAAGGGCCGCGCCGAGGCAGCAATCCATTCCGTTCTGCCCGGCGCCGTGATCCTGCGCCCTTCGATCATCTTTGGACCGGAAGACGACTTCTTCAATAAATTCGCCAAGATGGCCCGCAGCCTGCCGTTCCTGCCGCTGATCGGCGGCGGAAAAACCAAGTTCCAGCCGGTCTATGTGGAGGATGTAGCGGAAGCCGTTGCCCGCAGCGTGGATGGCAAGCTGAAGCCCGGCGCCATCTATGAACTGGGTGGCCAGGACGTCATGACGTTCCGCGACTGTCTTGAGGCGGTTCTTGCCGCAACCTACCGTCAGCGTCCTTTCGTCAACCTGCCTTTCGGCGTCGCCTCAATGATCGGCAAGATCGCTTCGCTGGTGCCGCTGATTACGCCGCCGCTGACTGTCGATCAGGTGACCATGCTGAAAAAGGATAATGTCGTTTCCGCTGACGCGGAAAAGAACGGCCTGACCCTGGAAGGCATCGGCATTACGCCCGTTCGCGTTGCTTCCGTCCTGCCGTCCTACATGGTGCACTATCGCCCGCACGGACAGTTCTCGAACGCCGGAAAAGCAGCATAAACCTACCGTCGCGCATTAACGATCTGAACGAAAGCGGGAACCATTCCCGCTTTTTGTTTTTGCGCAATTCAATCGCAACCAAACCGCTATTGGCGCATTTCCCCCTCAACTGCAGGGGAGGTGCACCATCGACTGAAGCTGTTTTGAACAGCCGGGTAAAAGTTAACGGCCAAGTGGCCTTCACAGCCAAGCGTGGCACAAGCGCAACTGTGGAAAAGACTTCGCATTAACCCGGTATTCAGCAAGCCGCTTTATTGATAATGGCCACATTCCTAACATATCCAGAACCCTCACTTCACACACGGCGGCGTAATCCGCGCGAACGAACGTCTGAAAGGCAATAATAAAATGGGCAGATCTATCGCACTCTTTTTTGCGTGTGCGGCTTTGGTGGTTCTGGCGGGTTCTTTCATGGCGCCGGGCACGGTTGCAGCGGGTAAGAGCGGTTGCGCTCCCGCCTACGGTGTCGACCCTTGCGCAACGGCTTCGATCAGCACGAACTGATCAGCTTTCACAAGTCTCAAATAAAAAGCGCCTCCGGATTCTCCGGGGCGCTTTTTGTTTTGTCCGTGCATTGGAAACGAACGGCTATTTTAAAGCTCGGCTCAACGGTAGAGCAGAAGTGCCGCCAGACCCAGCGAGCCGATGACGATGCGCCACCAGGCAAAGGGTGCAAAACCGCGCCGCGATACGAAGTCCAGCAGCGAGCGCACGACGAACAGGCCGGAGACGAAAGCGGCGATGAAGCCGACGACAATCAGCGCACTGTCATCGAAGCTCAGGGCATCTCGGTTCTTGTAGAGATCGAGCACAAACGCGCCGAGCATGGTCGGCATCGCCAGGAAAAACGAGAATTCGGCGGCGGAGCGCTTGTCCGTGCCCATCAACAGCGCGCCAACAATGGTAGCGCCGGACCGGGAGGTGCCCGGAACCATCGCAAGGCACTGGAACAGACCGATCTTGAAGGCAAGCGACGGCGGATAATCCATGATGTCGGTATATCTGGGCTTCAGCGGCATCCGGTCGACGGCCAGCAATATGACGCCGCCGATAACCAGTACGATACAGATGAGGATGGGTGTTTCGAACAGCACCGTCTTGATGAAGTCATGCGCCAGAGCGCCGATCACCGCCGCCGGCAGGAAGGCGACAGCGACAGCCAGCACGAAGCGGCGCGCCTTGGCACTTGTTGGCATCGCCATGGCGATCGACACAAGCTTCTGAAAATAAACAAGAAGGATAGCAATGATCGCGCCGAGCTGAATGAGAACGGCAAAGGTGTTGCCCGGCGATTTGAAGCCGAGAAAATGCCCGGCCAGCAGCACATGCGCCGTTGAGGAAACGGGAATGAACTCCGTAAGACCCTCGATAATGCCCAGCAAAAGCGCGCTGATGATCGATTGGTCACCCATGAGGTATCCTTTTTTCAGGGGGAAGCGGGAATGGAAAGCAATTGCGTTAAACTTGTTTTAAAGTAGCCAAGCTCTTATAGCGTCTTGATGAAGCGAAACTGAAAAAGTTTTCCGGCAATTGTCGATCATGACAACCAATCGTAAAAATTGAGTACCGATGCCAACTCTCTATCACTCTCCCATGTCGACCGCATCGCGGTTCGTTCGTCTGATCCTTTCGGAATACGGGTTCCAGACCGATCTCGTGGAGGAGCAGCCGTGGGAAAGAAGGCGGGAGTTTCTGGCGCTGAATCCGGCGGGCACCCTGCCGGTCTATCTCGATGACAATATGCGCTCTCTCAGCGGTCCCTACGTGCTCGCCGAGTTTCTCGACGAAACGCACGGGGTTTTGAAGCGTGACCGGCGATTGCTGGCGGAAGACCCGTTTCAGCGGGCGGAAATCCGCCGCTTGACCGAGTGGTTCCTGCAGAAGATGGAAAACGATGTGACCCGACCGCTGGTGCGGGAGCGGGTTTATAAATTGCAGATGACGGCGGCGCAGGGTGGTGGCCCCCCGGACTCCAAGCTTCTGCGCACCGCGCGTAACAATGTTCGTCAGCACATCAAATATCTGGAATGGCTGGCGGGTTCGCGCACTTGGCTCGCCGGCGACCGATTGAGTTATGCCGATCTGGCCGCGGCTGCTTCTGTTTCGGTGCTGGATTATCTCGGCGAAATCAACTGGCTTGAAGCGCCAATTGCCAAGGAGTGGTATCAGCGGCTGAAATCGCGCCCGTCCTTCCGGCCTTTCCTCAGCGAGCGCATTCCGCGCCTTGCCCCCTCCTCCCACTACGCCGATCTGGATTTCTAAGTTCCGGCCTCCCGGTTATTTGCTGCGGCGTGTAGCTACGCATATATATGTCGCAGAGTAACCCGCAGGAGAAACGACCATCGACGTTGCCAGCGACAAGCAGCGGATACGCGCTCGCAAACTGACGGACTTCGTTCGTCAGGAGGCGCTTTCGCTCGGCTTCGATCTCTGTCGTATCACCGCGCCGGACAGCATTCCGCTGGCACCGGGACGGTTGAGGCAGTTTCTCGATAAGGGCTATCATGGCACGATGGCGTGGATGGAGGAGACCGAAGCCCGTCGCGCCGAGCCGAAAACGCTGTGGGGTGACGTGCGCTCCATTGTCATGTTCGGGCTGAATTACGGGCCTGAGGAAGATCCTCGCGGCGTTCTTTCCAAAGCCGACAAGGCAGCCATTTCGGTCTATGCCCGCAACCGCGACTATCACGACGTCATAAAAGGGCGACTGAAAGAAATCGCCACCCGTTTTGCCGCGCGCGCCGGCGAGGACGTGAAGGTCTTCGTTGACACTGCGCCGGTGATGGAAAAACCGCTTGCCGCAGCCGCGGGTCTCGGCTGGCAGGGCAAACACACCAATCTGGTCAGCCGCACCCATGGTTCCTGGCTGTTTCTCGGCAGCATGTTCACCACCGCCGAGCTTTTTCTTGATGAGGCCGAGAAGGACCATTGCGGCTCCTGTCGCGCCTGTCTCGATGCCTGTCCGACGGCCGCCTTCCCCGCCCCCTACCAGCTGGACGCCCGCCGCTGCATCTCCTACCTCACCATTGAGCACAAAGGCGTCATCCCGCACGAGTTCCGGCCGATGATAGGCAACCGCATCTATGGCTGCGACGATTGCCTTGCTGCCTGTCCCTGGAACAAATTCGCGGCCAGCGCCTCCGAGATGAAGCTGCAGGCGCGCGAGGATTTGAAGGAACCTTCCATCGCCTTCCTGCTGACGCTGGACGACGCTGCCTTCCGCAGCTTCTTCAGCGGCTCACCAGTCAAGCGCATCGGGCGTAACCGCTTCATCCGCAATGTGCTGATAGCGGCTGGAAACTCGCGCGACCAGCAATTCGTGCAGCAATGCAAGTCTCTCGCCGAAAAAGACCAGGCACCGGAGGTGCGCGGCATGGCCGCATGGGCTTTGTCGCAGCTTATGGACAGCGAGGAATTCAGTGCATACTCTGCCGGCCGCGCCCCGGAGCCTGATCCAGAGGCGGAAATGGAATGGCAACTGGCAGAGGCATGACCCATGCATGTGATGATTTTCGGCGCAGGATATTCGGGCAAGGCCATCGCAAACGCGCTGAAAACCGAAGCTGCAACGATATCGGGCACCACGCGCAGCACTGACAAGTTCGCAAGCCTTGCTGCAACTGGCATGACACCCTTCCTGTTCGACGGTGCCCATCTTAATGACGATCTCATCGCCACAATGGCCAATGTCACGCATCTCGTGCAGTCCATCGCGCCGGGCAAGGATGGAGATCCACTGCTTGCGCTTTTGGGCGACGACGTGAATCGGCTTCTGCCCAAGCTTGAATGGATCGCTTATCTTTCCACCGTTGGCGTCTATGGCGACCATGACGGCGCATGGGTGGATGAGGAAACCCCGTGCCGCCCGGTTTCCGCCCGGTCCGTGGAACGCGTTGCTGCCGAAACCGCCTGGGCTGCGGCTGCTGAAAAAGCGGGGGTGCCGCTTGCCATCTTGCGCCTTTCGGGAATTTACGGCCCCGGACGCAATAGTTTCATGAATTTCAAAAAGGGAACGGCGCGCAGGCTGGTGAAGAAAGACCAGGTGTTCAACCGCATCCGGGTTGAGGATATTGGTGCGGCCCACGCCTTTCTGGCGCGGAGAAATGAACGCGGCGTCTTCAATGTGACGGATGATGAACCCGCCCCGCCGCAGGATGTGGTGAGCTTCGCCGCCACGTTGATGGGCCTCGAGCCGCCGCCCGAACAGGCATTCGAGACCGCGGATCTGACGCCGATGGCACGCTCCTTCTACGGCGAGAACAAGCGCGTTTCCAACGCCAGGATACGTGGCCTCGGTTTCGATTTCAGCTTCCCGGAGTACAAAATCTCCCTGACACAATTGTGGGAAAGCGGCCTCTGGCGGGGCTAAAAATCCCCCATTTAAAAGCGATGAAAAATCCTTCCAAACCCGTTTTTGAGGATGGTTTTGGTGGTTTTTCAGTCAATTAGGCTTTTATTAACCATGCAAAAATCGCTAAAATCATAGCCATTAGAAAAATATTTCACTCACATTTCGTGAACTCGATTCACGAAGGCGTGACTTGTAACAGCATTTCCATTGAGCATTGATTCTGCGTCATTTTTTCCACTTTTCAACAATAAGGCACCGACAACACCTTTCCGGCTAACGATCACGAATGTTACGGTCTGTAACACTTCGTGATTTGAGATCAGCTTTTTTTCGCCATTTTTCCCTCGCCCTACAATCTCGCATTCAAACGCGTTCAGGCCAGACAATGGCCGTTTAGCAAGGGCACAATCAATCGGCGCGGGGCCGATTTTCAGGGAAGCACAGTTTGTTGAATATCCGTCGTATAACTTTCACCGTCGCAACTATAGCCGCCTGTTCCATCATTGCGCCTCTTCAGGCGAATGCGGCAAATGGTTGTGGAGGGGCATCGTGGTATGCGTTGAGCTCCAAGACTGCTTCGGGCGAGCGTATGAACGCCGCAAACATGACCGCCGCTCACCGCTCGCTGCGGTTCGGCACCAAGGTCAAGGTTACCAATGCCCGTAACGGCAAGGCCGTTGTGGTACGCATCAATGACCGCGGTCCGTTCATCAAGGGTCGCGTTCTCGATCTTTCCAAGGCCGCTGCCAAAAACATCGGCATGATCAGTTCCGGCACCGCCAAGGTCTGCTACGAGGTCGTCAGCGCCGATTGAGCCTTGCCCTTGCCGCCATTCGCGTCTACCAACCGGGCTAATCAGCAAAATGAGGTAGACAATGCGTTTGGGCGGGCGTTTGGCCGGAGCAATCGAAGTATTGGCGGATATTGAGGGACGCAGGCGTCCCGTTGCCGATGCTCTGAAGGACTGGGGACTTGCCCATCGTTTCGCAGGTTCGGGTGATAGGGCCGCGATCGGCAACATCGTCTATGACGCGTTGCGCATGAAACTGTCACACGCCTGGCTGATGGATGACGACAGCGCCGCCTCGCTTGGTTATGCAGTTCTGCTGCGCCAATGGGGCAAGAGCTTTTCGGAACTTGCGGCGGAATTCGACGGCGACAAATTTGCCCCTGCCGCGCCTGATGAAGAAAAGCAGAAAGCCTTTCTCTCCCGTTCTCTCGCCGATGCACCAGCCCATATTCAGGGCGACATTCCCGAATGGGTTCAAGCATCCTTCGAGACGGCGTTCGGAGAGGGCTGGCTTGCCGAGGCGCAGGCGCTGAACCAGCGCCCGACACTTGATCTGCGGGCCAACACGCTGAAGGCCACTCGCGACAAGGTGCTGAAGGCGCTGGAAGAGAGCGGTGCGGAAGCAACGCATATCGCCCGTCAGGGTGTCCGCATCCCCGCCGGCGAAGGCCCTTCCCGCCTGCCGAATGTGACCGCCGAACTGTCCTTCCAGAAAGGCTGGTTCGAAGTGCAGGACGAGGGATCGCAGATCGTTGCCGATCTTGCCGGCGCGCATGAAGGCGAACAGATACTCGATTATTGCGCCGGTGGCGGCGGCAAGACGCTGGCCATGGCCGCCAGCATGAACAACAAGGGTCAGGTTCACGCCTTCGACGCCGATCGCAAGCGCCTCGCGCCGATCATCGAGCGGCTGAAACGAGCCGGCACGCGCAATGTGCAGGTTCATGACCGCGCAGCCGGACTTGTCCCGTTTCATGAAAAATTCGATCGCGTTCTGGTGGACGCCCCCTGCACTGGCACCGGAACATGGCGCCGGCGGCCTGACACCAAATGGCGGCTGACGACACGCAATCTGGAAGAACGGGTACAGCAGCAGGGCGAGGCCCTTTCGCAGGCCAAGGGTTTTGTGCGCCCCGGCGGCGAGCTGCTTTATGTCACCTGCTCGGTTCTGCCCGAGGAAAACGAGCAGCAGGTCAAGCGCTTCTGCGAAGAAAATCCGCAATTCTATATCGGTTCGGCACTGGAACGCTGGCAGACGACTTTTGGCGGCAATGCAAACAAACCGCATTCCTCTGACGGCAAGACAGTGACGCTGACGCCTGCAACTACAGATACGGACGGTTTCTTCTTCTGCGTAATGAAACGCAAAGCCTGAAACAGGTTTTGCACGCGCTGATTTTACTTCGAAAAATACCGAGTAGCTTGTTTCAAAGCATTCTAAACTAGAATATTTGACACAAGTTTGCGATTGGGTCAGAACTCGCTTGCCGCAGCGTGAAGTTATTTCACGCCTGCCCAAGGAGAGGGATCATGATCCGCAAAACCATTCTCAGCGCGTCTTTCGCGCTTCTGGCCGCATCCGCGACCTTCACCGCGCTTCCCGCCCGCGCTGCGACCGACGCCGCCGCTGTCGTCAAGCATTACGCCGACGTCGCGCATGCGAAATACGAGGATTCGCTGACCACGGCGAAGGCGCTGGACAAGGCAATCGACGCGCTGATCGCAACACCGAGCGAAGGAACGCTGAAAGCTGCACGTGAAGCGTGGATCAAGGCGCGCGTTCCCTACCAGCAATCGGAAGTCTATCGTTTCGGCAACCCTGTGGTCGACGCCTGGGAAGGCAAGGTAAACGCCTGGCCGCTGGATGAAGGCCTGATCGACTATGTCGACGGTTCCTACGGCACCGAGAGCGACGAGAACGAGCTTTACGTCGCGAACATCATCGCCAATCCGAAGATCAAGATCAGTGGCGAAGATGTCGATACCTCGAAGATCACCCCCGAACTGATCGAAAGCCTGCACGAGGCGGGCGATGTCGAAGCCAATGTGACGACCGGTTACCACGCCATCGAATTCCTGCTATGGGGCCAGGACCTGAACGGCACCGGACCGGGTGCGGGCAACCGCCCCTATACCGACTACGACAAGAAGAATTGCACGAACGGCAATTGCGACCGCCGCGCCGATTACCTGAAGTCCGCCTCCACCCTGCTGATCAAGGATCTTCAGGAAATGGTGGACGCCTGGGCGCCGGAAGGCGAAGCCACCAAGACAGTGGAAGCCGACCCGAAAGCCGGCCTGACCGCCATTCTCACCGGCATGGGCTCTCTTTCCTATGGCGAGCTGGCAGGGGAGCGCATGAAGCTCGGCCTTCTGCTGCACGATCCGGAAGAGGAGCATGATTGCTTCTCAGACAATACCTATAATTCGCATCTTAACGACGCCATCGGCATCGCATCTGCCTATACCGGCGAATATACCCGTGTGGATGGAACGAAGATGACCGGCGCCTCGCTGTCGGAGCTGGTCGGCGCCAAGGACAAGGCGCTGAACGACGAGATGACGGCGAAGCTGAACAAGACGCTCGACGCCATGCATGCCATGGAAAAGCGTGCCCAGACGGTCGAGGCCTACGACCAGATGATCGGCGAAGGCAACAAGGAAGGCAACGCCGTGGTTCAGGCGGCCATCGACGGCCTTCTCGACCAGACGAAAACCGTCGAACGCGTGATTGCGGCACTCGATCTCGGCAAGATCGAACTTGAGGGTTCCGCCAGCCTCGATAATCCGAACGCCGTCTTCAAATAAGAGCCAATGCGGGCCGCAGATCGCTGCGGCCCGCCATTCCCATGCTTTCCATGAACTCATCGCTGCCGCGGATCCGCAAGCCGTTCTTCTTCGCCGGGGCAGCCTGCCTTGTGGCATCGATAGTGCTTGCCGCGCCGCTTCGTGACGATCTGACGGAAAAAGACCAAAGCCGCGTTCAGGCTGTCACCGCGCCGACGATGGATTTTACCATGCCGGAGCCCTTCGAGGCCATGTCCGGCGGGGCAACGACCAGTACCAATAAAGCCGATAGCGGCGCGTTTTCGCATCCATCCGCAACAATGCCGTTTGAGCGAAAACAGGATTTCAAGCTCGGCAATGCGCTGTTCCAGAAGCTCTGGGTGTCTTCCCCCTCCTCCACGCAAGCCTCGGACGGGTTGGGGCCGCTCTATAACGCCCGATCCTGCCAGGCCTGCCATGTGAAGGACGGCAGAGGCCGACCGCCACTTGCCGGCGAAGATGCCGTCTCCCTGTTTCTGCGGCTGGCCCGGTCTGCCCGCAACGAGGCGGAACGGGCAGCGATTGCGCGCCACGAGGTGTTGAATTTTCCCGACGAGACCTATGGCCGGCAGCTTCAGAACGTTGCCATTCCCGGCCTCGCCGCAGAGGGCAAACCTGTCGTCACCTATATCGAGAAACCCGTGCGGCTGGCCGACGGCGAGGTGGTGATGCTGCGCAAGCCAGACTATGCCGTGGCAGGCCTGCACTATGGCCCCCTGGGCGTCGATACGACTTTGTCGGCGCGGATTGCAATGCCAACCCTTGGGCTTGGGCTGATCGAGGCCATTGCCGATGCCGATATTCTGGCCGGCGCCGATCCGGATGACAAAAATAGCGACGGCATTTCCGGGCGCCCTGCTTTTGTACGGGATCACCGGACCGGCGAAGTGAAGCTCGGCCGATTTGGCTGGAAAGCCCAGAACGCCAGCGTCCGCGACCAGAGCGCCAGCGCCTTCTCCCACGATATCGGCATTTCCACGCCGGATGCGCAAAACGCCTATGGTGATTGCACCGACGTTCAAAAAGACTGTCTTGCCATGCCGACCGGCGTGCAGCCCCGGCTTGGGCCAGTGGAGGCGCCGGACCCCATTCTCGATCTCGTGACCTTTTACACCGAGAACCTTGCAGTGCCGCAGCGCCGCGATGTGGGTGATCCCACCGTGTTGCGGGGAAAGCAGCTTTTTTACGCATCTGGCTGCACATCCTGCCATACACCGAAATTCGTCACCCGCCGTGACGCTGCCGACCCCATGCAGTCTTTCCAGCTGATCTGGCCCTATTCGGATTTTCTGCTGCACGACATGGGAGAGGAGCTTGCCGATGGCCAGCAGGTGGGCGAAGCAAGCGGGCAGGAATGGCGAACCCAGCCGCTCTGGGGTATCGGTCTGACGCGAAGCGTGAATGGCAACGGCTTTTACCTGCATGACGGGCGGGCGCGCAGCCTGACAGAAGCGATACTATGGCACGGCGGCGAAGCGCAAAAAGCGCGCGATGCCTTTGCCGACTTGCAAAAATCCGACCGGCAGGCTTTGCTGGCTTTTCTGGAGTCCCTTTGATGAAAAATGCCATGCGAAAAATACCCGGTCTCATCTCCGTGCTGCTGCTTTTGGGTATGCGGCCCGCAATGGCGCAGGATGTGGAGCTGATGCCGCCGCCACCGCTCGACCCCGTACAGGTGCGGGGCGTGATGGAAAAAGCGGTGAACGGTTTCATCCGTCCCGGCTATGACCACTTCCGGCAATCGGCAGAGAAGCTGGAAGGCAGCATGAAGGCTTTCTGCGCCGCCCCTTCCAAAACGACGGATGAGGCGGCCAAAGCGGCCTTTGCTGATACGGTCTCCAGCTGGTCAACCATCGAGATCGTTCGGGTCGGTCCGGTGATCGAGCACAACCGCTTCGAACGTGTGCTCTATTACCCAGACAAGAAGGGTCTTGGCCTGAAACAGGTACAGCGTTACCTTGCGGAAAAGGACGAAAGCGTCACCAGCGCCGAGAGCCTGAAGGGCAAGAGTGTCGCAGCGCAGGGCCTCGGCGCGCTGGAATTCGTGCTCTATGGCACCGACGCGGGTGACCTGTTCGACAAGAAGGGCGATTTCCGTTGCCGCTATGGCGCGGCGATTGCCGGCAACGTTGCCAATGTGGCGGCGGAGCTTTCCGACAGCTGGAACGCACCTGATGGAGCGCAGAAAAACTGGACGCAGCCCGGCGCGAATAATCCCGTTTTTCGCGATGAGCGTGAGGCGCTGGTTGCCCTGCTTGGCATTCTCGTGCACGGCGCCGAAGCAATCCGCGACCAGCGCATAGAGACGTTCTACAAGGGGCCGGACAAGGCGAAGTTTCCCCGCACGGCGATCTACTGGCGGTCCGGCCTGACGTGGAAAAGCATTGCCGCAAACATCAAGGCCGTTCAGACCCTCCTGCACACGGCCGATATGGTCGAACTCGTGCCACCCGACCAGCGCTCCATCGTCAACTCCATCGATTTCATCGCCAAATCGATGATCCGCATTGCGGGAACGATTGATACCAACGTGGAAAAGGCGCTTGATGACGACCAGCAACGCGCCAAGGTGGATTACCTGCTGCTGAACGGCAAAGACCTGATCTACCGCCTCAACGACCAGTATGGCGGCGCAATCGGTCTCAGCTCCGGCTTTTCCTTCGCCGACGGAGACTGAGGCGGTGATATCATGCAAAAAGCCGACGCTGATAGACAGGCGCAGCTTCATCAAGGCGGCGGGCATTCCGTTCCTTGCGACGCTCGCTCCCGGCTCGCTGCATGCGCTTGAACGCGCCGACGCTGTCTTCGCTTCCGCTTTTCGCGCCCATGACGGTTCCTACGGCATTGCGACTGTGAGCGAACGCGGCGAGATCATCGACCGTGTTGCGCTCCCAGCCCGCGCCCATGGAATGGCAACGAGCCATGCGACCGGCATGACAGTGGCCTTTGCGCGCCGGCCCGGCACCTTCTTCATGGCCTTTGACCCCGCGCGACGCCGCGAGCCTGTCGTGATGCACACGCCGGAAAACCGCCACTTCTACGGCCACGGACAATTTTCTCCCGACGGTGCGATCCTCTACGCCAGCGAAAACGACTTCGATGGCAATCGCGGTGTTATCGGGCTTTACGATGCCCGCAACGGATTTGCACGCATCGGTGAATACGACGCCCACGGCATTGGCACCCATGACATGACCGTGAGCGACGATGGCAGGCTGATCGTGATCGCCAATGGCGGCATCGAGACCCACCCGGATTTCGGCCGAACCAAACTCAATGTCGACAGCATGCAGCCGTCACTCGTGCTTCTGGACGCCGCCAGCGGCCAGTTGATCCAGAAACATACGATGCCAGACCAGTTACGACAGCTTTCCACCCGCCATGTCGATCTCGGCGATGACGGGCGTGTCTGGTTCGCCTGCCAATATGAGGGACCGCGCAACGATCTTCCGCCGCTTGTTGGCCATTTCTCGAAGGGCGAGGACCTTGCCTTCGTCGATCTACCAGAGCAAACGACGGTGCGCCTTGCCAATTATGTCGGTGCCATCGCGGTCAACCGGCGCGATGGCCTGGTGGGCCTGACCTCACCCAATGGCAACGCGGCCGTGACGCTGGATGCGAAAACCGGGCGTGTTGTATCCGAGACGACCGTGCGGGAGGCTGCGGGCGTTGCACCCGCCATAAAGGGAATTGCGGTTTCTTCCTATGACGGATTTTTCGAGGCTATTCGCAGCGACGTGGCGTGGGACCAGCATATCGTGCGTATTTCAGGCTAAAATACTGAAAATGCACCGGAACAAAAAAGACCAAAAAGCATTTGAGGCGTCATGAAAAACCTGTCCGTGTATATCATTTTCGTGGTTGTGGTTGTTGCGCTGGGTGCGCTCATCGGCATCAACAACGTGCCGGGCGAATGGTACCAGTCGCTTCAGAAGCCGCCCTTCAACCCGCCCAACTGGATATTCGGCCCCGTTTGGACAACGCTCTACGTGATGATCGGCATTACAGGCGCGCGAACATGGATCGTGAGACCGGCGGGCGCGCGCATGCGTCTGTGGTTCACGCAGCTGGTGCTGAATTTCCTGTGGTCGCCCATCTTTTTCGGCATGCAAAGCCCGACAGGCGCGCTCGTTATCATCGTGCCTATGCTGATCTGCATTCTGGCTTTCATTGCGCTCACCTATAGTCGCGACCGCATCTCCATGTGGCTTTTCGTGCCCTACGCCCTTTGGGTCGCCTTTGCCACGCTGCTGAATGCCAGCATCGCCGTGCTGAACTAATTGCTCCTGCGGCACTTGCCTTGCCCGCCGCCACACGCCATGTCAGTTTGCGGTGAGGACAAAAGCAGGCAGGTAAGCCAATGGAGATCACGGATCCCGGCGATTTTCGTCAGCGGATAGAAAGAAGCTTTGCGCGGCAGGGTGTGGTGCAGGCAATCGGTGCGCAGATAAGCCGCATCGAACACCGTCTGGTGGAAATCGAGCTGCCGTTTCATGAAAAGCTGACACAGCAGCACGGCATATTGCATGCCGGTGTCATTGCCGCCGGCCTGGATACCGCCTGCACCTATGCCGCCTATACGATCATAGAGCCGGAAGCCTCGCTGCTGACAATCGAGTTCAAGGTCAACCTCATGTCGCCCGGGCGCGGCGAGCGGTTCCTGTTTCGTGGCGAAATCATCAAGCCGGGCAACAACCTGATCGTTGCCGATGGCCGCGCTTACGCCCTTTCCGACGGGCCGGCGAAGCTCATCGCCTCCATGACAGGCACTATGATGGTGGTGAAGGGCCGCGAGGATATTACCGGATGAGCTACCGGCTTTTGCATGTTGCGGACAAATCCATTCTTTTCGTCATGGCGGCTTCCGCCGAATACGGCCCCCACCTGCAGGCGCGCATCGCGCCCTTGATGACCGGCGTCGGCCCGGTCGAGGCAGCGATTTCGGTCACGGCAATTCTTGCTGGTCTCGATGCGGCGGGTCATCTGCCTGACCTTGTCGTTTCGCTCGGCTCCGCCGGCTCGCGGACGCTCGACCAGACTGGCATCTATCAGGCTATTTCTGTTGCCTATCGCGACATGGATGCCTCAGCCTTCGGTTTTGAAAAGGGTCGCACGCCGTTTCTCGATCTGCCGGCCGAGGTGGCCTTGCCCCTGCGCATACCCGATATTGCCGAGGCGCGGCTTTCCACGGGTGCCAATGTCGTCTCTGGTGCCGCCTATGGGTCGATCGATGCCGATATGGTGGAAATGGAAACCTATGCCGTGCTCCGGGCCTGCCAGCGCTTCGGCGTGCCGCTCATCGGCCTGCGCGGTATTTCCGATGGCAGGGAAGATGTGAACCATGTGGACGACTGGACGGAATACTTGCATATCATCGATGAAAAGCTCGCAGACGCCGTCGACAGGCTTTGCCGCGCTATCGAAGATGGTGCGATCACCCTTTGAACCTCGCGATTTTAGTAAATTTCCGCTGTTAGATGCCCGCTTCCGGGTTGCCTAAAGCCGCCATTTTCTTTAAAGGCTCGCCATGACCCAGATAGCCCATCCCGACAGCATTCTCATCATCGATTTCGGCAGCCAGGTGACGCAGCTGATTGCGCGCCGCATTCGCGAAGCCGGGGTCTATTGCGAAATCCACCCGTTTCAGAATGCCGCAGAGGCGTTTGAGAAGCTCCAGCCCAAGGGCGTGATCTTCTCCGGCGGCCCCGCATCTGTCACGGCGGAAGGCAGCCCGCGTGCGCCGCAGGCGGTGTTCGACAGCAAGGTTCCGATCCTCGGCATCTGCTACGGCCAGCAGACGCTCTGCACCCAGCTCGGCGGCGTTGTCGAGGGCGGTCACGCGGCGGAATTCGGGCGCGCCGATATCGACATCAAAAAGGCAAGCCCTCTGTTCGACGGTTTCTGGGAACAGGGCAAGAGCTATCCCGTCTGGATGAGCCACGGCGACCGCGTGACGAAACTGCCGGAAGGTTTCGAGGTTATCGCAACCTCCGAGAACGCACCCTTCGCCATAGCTGCCGACGAGACACGCCACTATTACACCACCATGTTCCACCCGGAAGTGGTGCATACGCCAGATGGCGGCAAGCTGCTCTCCAACTTCGTGCACAAGATCGTCGGTCTCAAATCCGATTGGACGATGGCAGCCTATCGCGCCGAGATGATCCGCAAGATCCGCGATCAGGTCGGCACCGGGCGCGTGCTCTGCGCACTCTCCGGCGGCGTCGATTCCTCGGTTGCGGCGATCCTCATCCATGAGGCGATCGGTGACCAGCTGACCTGCGTTTACGTCGACCACGGTCTGATGCGGCTTGGCGAAAGCGAGCAGGTCGTCGGCATGTTCCGCGACCATTACAATATTCCGCTGGTACATGTGGATGCCGCAGACATGTTCCTGGGCCAGCTTTCTGGCGTCTCCGACCCGGAAGTGAAGCGCAAGACTATCGGCCGTTTGTTCATCGAGGTCTTCGAGGCGGAAGCTGCCAAGATCGCAGCAGACGGCAAGGGTGCTCCGAATTTCCTCGCGCAGGGCACGCTTTACCCTGACGTCATCGAGAGCGTTTCCTTCTCCGGCGGTCCTTCCGTCACCATCAAGAGCCACCACAATGTCGGTGGCCTTCCCGAGCGCATGAACATGCAGCTGGTGGAGCCGCTGCGCGAGCTCTTCAAGGACGAGGTGCGTGCGCTTGGCCGTGAACTTGGCCTGCCGGAGAGCTTCATCGGGCGCCATCCCTTCCCCGGCCCGGGTCTGGCGATCCGTTGCCCCGGTGCGGTCACCCGCGAGAAGCTCGATATTCTGCGCAAGGCAGATGCGATCTATCTCGACGAAATCCGCAAGGCGGGTCTTTACGACACCATCTGGCAGGCCTTCGCAGTGCTCCTGCCGGTGCAGACCGTGGGCGTCATGGGTGACTACCGCACCTATGACTTCGTCTGTGCGCTCCGCGCCGTGACCTCCGTGGATGGCATGACGGCGGATTTCTACCCCTACGACATGAATTTCCTCGGCCGCGCCGCGACCCGCATCATCAACGAAGTCCGCGGCATCAACCGTGTCGTCTATGACGTGACGAGCAAGCCGCCCGGCACGATCGAATGGGAGTAAAACGAAGGCGGAGCAATTCCGCCTTTTGTTCCTCTTTTGTTCTTTATTTTATCACCGCGCAATGATAGGTTTCCGGCCTTGGCATAAGGCTGTGGAGCATCGTCATGGAGTGCGAGTTGGCGGACGAAAGAGCCTTAAGGCAGCTTTGTTTTGATGGGCTGGAGCCGCAGAAAATACGGCGCATTAATCCGCGCTTTCGAAACAAGCTCCTGCTACTGCTGAAGCCACCACGGCAATTGGCGGAAAGAATTTTTGTCGATGCGTCGCATCATGCCAAGGGGCGGACAACCCGCGAGGCATATCCCGCCGAGCTTCTGCACATAACCCTGCTGTGTTTGGGATGTTTCGAGACAATCCCTCACGGACTGACAAGCAGGCTGAAGGCAGCAATGGGTGCTGTAAACGCGCGGCCTGTTCCGGTCACCCTGGACGCAAGCGCGCTTTTCGGCAGTCGCAATAGTCTGGTGCTGCGAAACGGTGGTGATCTGCCGGAGATCAACGCTCTGGTGAAGCTGCTGCAACGCGCGCTTCGACAGGCAAACCTTCCCTATATCGCGGCACCATCTTACACGCCGCATATCACGATGATTTATGGCTGCGGGAAGATAGAGCCGATGCCGGCAGGAAAACCCTATAGCTGGCTTGCGGGTAATTTCGAGCTTGTTTTCAGCCATAATGGCGAAACGCGACATGAATCCCTTGGACGCTTCGCACTCTCCGCAAAAGCAGATCGTTACGAGCCGCTCGAAAGCCAGCTGCATTTACCGGATAAACTGATCGGTCCGAGAAAACGGCCGAACCGAAAGCAGGCGGAACGCTAAGGCCCGCCAACATATACGCACGAGCGAGGCGATGTCGCCTCGCTGCAAACGATAATCAGCTTAGAGCTGAACCTTGTCGAAAGCCTTGCCGTCGATGCCAAGCGCTTCGAGGTCGGCGCGGGCCGGCTTGCGATGCGCGCGGACAGCGGCCGAAACCGAAAGTGCGGCACCGAGAACGGCGAAAGTTTCGCCAAAGAAGTTACGCGATGTCTTTGCAACCTGACGCATTTTTCTCTCCATCTTTGATGCCCAGATAATGGGCATTTTTGTCCTCTGCTACAACTCATGATGTAGCAGGGAAGCCATGCAGCTTTGCTCGCGCTCGTTTGGATGTCAGACACTGCATTTTTGCATGGCTCGAATTCCGTGCTTCAGGCTGCGGGTTGAATACGGCGCATTATTTGTTATGCCGGAAGTTCAAGACAAAGAGGCAGGCAACATGACGGTCACCATTTACGGCATCAAGAACTGCGACACGATGAAAAAGGCCAGAAGCTGGCTGGAAGCCAACGGTGTCGACTATTCTTTCCATGACTACAAGACGGCAGGTATCGACCAGGCCCATCTCGAAACATGGTGCGATGCCGCGGGCTGGGAAACGGTTCTGAACCGGGCCGGCACTACCTTCAAAAAACTGGACGATAGCCAGAAAGCCGATCTTACCCGCGAAAAGGCCATTGGCCTGATGCTGGAGCAGCCCTCCATGATCAAGCGACCGGTGCTGGAGGCCAAGGAGGCGATAACCGTCGGTTTCAAGCCGGAAACCTATCAGTCCCTCTTTGCGTGAGCGCAGGCCACCATGTCCAAGACAACCCGCGCTACGCAGATGCTGACCAAGGCCGGTGTGAACTTCACCACAGTTACCTATGACTACGACCCGAATGCCGACCGGATCGGCCTGCAGGCGGCCGAAGCTATCGGCGAACCGCCACATCTGGTTCTGAAAACATTGATGGCTGAGCTGGATGGCAAGCCGGTCTGCGTCGTCGTCCCGTCCGACCGGGAAGTGAGCATGAAGAAGCTCGCCGCCGCCTTCGGGGGGAAATCTGCCAGCATGATGAAGCCCGCCGATGCGGAGCGGGCAACCGGTTATCATGTGGGCGGCATCAGCCCTTTTGGACAGAAAAAACAGGTTCCGACCGCCATAGAGACTGGAGCCATGACCCATTCCTATGTCTACATGAATGGTGGCCAGCGCGGTTTGCAGGTAAGGCTTTCCCCCGGCGACGCGCAGGCCGCGCTGAAAGCCGTTGTCGCACCTTTGGTGGCCGATTGACGTCTCGACACAGCTTTGAAAGCATTTGGCTTTCGAAGCGAATGGGCTATGGTCGGCGCCTCCGATTGAAATATACGAAGGCAGATCATGACTGTTTCCCCCATCGATCCCGTCAAACTCGAGAAACTGGCTGAAGTCGCCGTCAAGGTCGGCCTGCAATTGCAGAAGGATCAGGATCTGGTGATCACCGCTCCGCTGGCGGCGTTGCCGCTGGTGCGGTTTTTGACCAAACACGCCTATCTTGCCGGCGGCGGGCTGGTCACCACCTTCTACTCCGACGAAGAAACCACGCTTTCCCGCTACCGCCACGCCAGTGACGCCAATTTCGACCGGGCTTCCGGCTGGCTCTATGACGGCATGGCCAAGGCCTATGCCAATGGCGCGGCGCGGCTTGCGATTGCCGGCGACAACCCCATGCTGCTGGCCGAACAGGATCCCGCCAAGGTGGCGCGCGCCAACAAGGCCAATTCCACGGCCTATAAGCCGGCGCTTGAGAAGATTTCCAACTTCGATATCAACTGGAACATCATCTCCTATCCAAACCCGTCCTGGGCAAAACAGGTCTTTCCCGGTTTGACGGAAGACGAAGCGGTTCGCAAGCTCGCGGACGCCATCTTCGCCGCTTCGCGTGTAGATCTCGCCGATCCGGTCGCGGCATGGGCGGAGCATAACGCCAATCTCGCCAAGCGTTCGGCATGGCTGAACGGTGAACGTTTCTCGTCGCTGCATTTCACCGGTCCCGGCACGGACGTGAAAATCGGCCTGGCGGACGGCCACGAATGGCATGGGGGCGCCTCCACCGCCAAGAACGGCGTCACCTGCAACCCGAACATTCCGACGGAAGAAGTGTTCACCACACCGCATGCGCTGCGCGTGGATGGTTACGTGTCCAGCACCAAGCCGCTTTCACATCAGGGAACGCTGATCGACGATATCCAGGTGAAGTTCGAAGGCGGCCGCATCGTGGAAGCCAAGGCTTCGAAGGGCGAAGCCGTGCTGAACAAGGTACTCGATACCGACGAGGGTGCGCGGCGTCTGGGTGAAGTGGCACTGGTGCCGCATTCCTCGCCGATTTCGGCAAGTGGCATCCTGTTCTACAACACGCTGTTCGACGAAAACGCTTCCTGCCACATTGCGCTCGGCCAATGCTATTCGAAATGCTTCGTTGATGGTGCTTCGTTGTCGCAGGACCAGATCAAGGCGCAAGGCGGCAATTCCAGCCTGATCCACATCGACTGGATGATCGGTTCCGATAAGGTGGATATCGATGGCGTGAAGCCGGATGGCTCCACAGTTCCGGTGATGCGCAAGGGCGAATGGGCCTGAGCTATTTCGGCAGCTGGCTCCGCTGACTGAGCCAGATGCTGAAAAGCACTGCAACGAAGCCGACGATTTGCGCTGGCGTGAGGCTTTGGCCGAGCGCCAGCCAGCCGAGCAGGGTCGCAACGACAGGGCTTAGGAAACCGAGCGAGGCTGCAGCCGAGGGTTCGATGCGGGCGAGACCCCGGAACCACAGAAAATAGGTCAAGGCGGCGCCAATAATGCCGAGATAGGCCATGCCGAGAATATTGGCCGCGGTAGGTGCAGGCAGGGCCGGTTCCAGGAAATATGCGACCGGCAGAAGCAGAATGCCTCCAGCCGTCAATTGCCAGGCCGTAAAGGTGAGGTTCGACACCGGCGGTCGCCATTTGCGGGTGAGCACGGTTCCAAAGGCCATGGATACGGCGCCTGCAAGACCCGCAGCCACGCCGACGGCATCCAACGCGGCAGCACCCGGCGCCAAAACCAGAAGTGCGACGCCTAACATACCCAGAAGACCAGCGACAATGGCCAGCGGCCGGACCGGCGCGGCGAGAAACAGCCGCGAAAGGCCGATCACGATCAGGGGTTGGATCGCACCCACAGTCGCGGCTACACCACCCGGCAGCCGGTAAGCCGAAACGAAAAGCATCGCCCAGAAAAACGAGAAATTCAGCGCACCTAGAATAAGGCTGCGTGGCCACCAGATGCCCTCCGGTAGTTTTCTGACGAGAAGCAACAGCAATATGCCGGCCGGCAAGGCGCGCAGCATCGCAACATGGAATGGATATCCATGCGGCAGGAATTCGGTGGTGACGAAGTAGGTCGTCCCCCAGATGGCGGGGGCAAGTGCCGTCACCAGCACATCGGCGGCATAGGTGGTGTTTTTCTTCATTTCAAGAATCTCTACATCAAGATAAATACAACTTAGCCAATTTTATCTTGACGTCAAGATATCAGTTGTTATACCTTGGTGATGAGCAAAGAACCGATTGATCACGTCGATCACATTCTGGCGCAATGGCGCAAGGAGAGGCCCGATCTTGATGTCGAGCCAATGGGGCTGCTTGGGCGCTTGAAACGGCTAACCACGCATCTCGGTCGCGAGGTGGAGGCGGTGCTGCTGAAACACGGCCTCTCCTCTTCCGCTTTTGATGTGCTGGCGACATTACGGCGCGCGGGCGCGCCCTACCGGCTTTCGCCCGGTGATCTGCTGGCCATGACAATGGTAAGCTCCGGCACGATGACCAACCGGATCGACCAGCTGGAAAAAGCGGGTCTGGTGGAGCGCATCCACAACCCGCAGGATCGGCGCAGCGTGTTGATATCATTGACGGAGCGGGGATTTGCCATTGTCGAGGACGCGGTCAGCGCCCATGTCGAGAACCAGCAACGGCTGGTCGCACAGCTCAGCGAAGAAGAACGCACGGCGCTGAACAAGCTTGTGAAGCGGTTTCTACAGGGGTTTGAAGCTTAGTTCCCTAAAAAGCGGACAGGAACCAGCAATCGCGCAGGTGATGGCGCTTGTTTTGGCGCTAAGAATCCTATAAGCAATTTTCCGTTAACCTGTCCTACAGGTTGGAGGAACGATTGTATAAGCCCATTTCGCAGGAAACCGATCTCGTCAGCAGCGCGATTGGCGCAATCACGCGCCACATTCGCGAAAACGAACTTGCCCCCGGAGCGAAGCTGCCCAGCGAGCTTTCGCTTTCGCAGCAGCTCGGTGTCTCGCGCACCGTGGTTCGCGAGGCTTTCCGGTCCTTGTCGGCCATGCGGCTGATCGATGTCAGCGTCGGCAAGCGCGCCACGGTGGCGACGCTGGATCATGGCGCGATGTCGCTGATGTTCGAACATGGCATTCACACCGAGCAGATCAACATCCAGCAGATTTACGACGTGCGCCGCACCATCGAAGTCAGAACCGTGACATTGGCGGCGCTGCGGCGAACGGATGCGGAGGCACTCACCATTCTCGACCACGCCAACAATATGGAGCGGGACTTCGGTAATAGTGACAGGGTCATGGAACACGACCTTGCCTTTCACCTTGCCGTTGCCAGAGCCTCCAAGAACCCGGTTTTCGAACTCATTCTCGGCGCCTTTCAGAATGTGACGCGCCAGACATGGCCGATCGGCTGGAAGAGCCGCAAATCCGACGCGCAGCGTCATGCCGCGACTGAACTTCATATGGCCATCGGACAGGCCATTGCCGCGGGCGACCCGCAAACGGCCTCGACACTTATGGCGCGGCATTTCGATGAAAGCGTGCATGCGCTTCTGGCCGCCGGCATCGCCTGATTTTTCAAACGCAGTTCCAGACCGAAAACTGCCTGCCTCTGGAGGAGACACTTCATGAAAATTACGAAACTCGAAACCGTCCGCGTGGCGGAACGGGCAAACCTGCTCTGGGTTCTGGTCCACACGGATGAGGGCATTACCGGACTTGGTGAAACCTTCTACGGCGCCGAGACGGTTGAAACCTATGTGCACGAATATATCGCACCCCGCGTGATCGGCCGCGATCCGCTGCAGATCGACCTTCTGGCACAGGACCTCGTCGGTTATCTCGGCTTCCGTTCATCGGGGGCGGAAGTACGCGGCAATTCGGCCTTCGATATCGCGCTTTGGGATATTTTCGGCAAGGCCACCAACCAGCCTATTGCGCAATTGCTTGGCGGCTTCAGCCGCAGGGAAATCCGCACCTACAATACCTGCGCGGGCACGGAATATATCAAGAAGGCGACCGGCCAGCAGACGGCCAATTACGGCCTGTCCGGCGGCAAGGATTATGACGATCTGAACGGCTTCCTGCACCGGGCGGACGAGCTTGCCCATTCGCTGCTGGAAGACGGCATCACGGCCATGAAGATCTGGCCTTTCGATGCGGCGGCGGAAAAGACGCGCGGCCAATATATCTCGATGCCTGACCTGAAAAGCGCGCTCGAGCCGTTCGAGAAAATTCGCAAGGCAGTCGGCGACAAGATGGATATCATGGTGGAGTTTCACTCCATGTGGCAGCTTCTGCCAGCCATGCAGATCGCCAAGGCGCTCACCCCTTACCAGACCTTCTGGCACGAAGATCCGATCAAGATGGACAGCCTTTCCAGCCTGACGCGTTATGCCGCCGTTTCACCCGCGCCGATTTCCGCATCGGAGACGCTCGGCTCGCGCTGGGCTTTCCGAGATCTTCTGGAAACTGGCGCTGCCGGCGTGGTGATGCTTGACATCAGCTGGTGTGGTGGACTTTCCGAAGCGCGCAAGATCGCTTCCATGGCCGAAGCCTGGCATCTGCCGGTTGCGCCGCATGATTGCACCGGCCCGGTGGTACTCTGCGCCTCCACGCATCTGTCGCTCAACGCACCGAACGCGCTGGTTCAGGAAAGCGTGCGCGCCTTCTACAAGACCTGGTACCGCGATCTCGTTACCGCATTGCCGGAAGTTAAAAACGGCATGATCACCGTGCCGCCGGGTGCCGGCCTTGGCATGGAGCTGCATCCCTATATTGAAAAGACCTTCACCGTCAGCCGTCGTTTTTCAGATGCGGCGTCGATCTGATCAGAACAGACTGCCCTGATTTCCCGGGTCGGAAGAGGCCGGTTTCACCGGCTTCTTTTTGGGAGCAGCAGGCGTGGGAACGTCAGATGATGGAGTAGCCTCGCCTGTCGTCAGGGCGGCCACGCGACCGTCGGCGAACTCCATTGACACCACAGCGCCGGACGCGATGGCAGCAGCCCGGGTCAGGGGCCGGTTCTCCTCGTCGCGGATGACAGCATAACCGCGGTTCAGCACATTCTTGTAGGACAGCGACTGCAGGATGCGGTCATGGGCGGCAAGGCCCGAGCGGTTCTGCGCCATGCGGTGAAGCACGGCGGTATCGGCACGTCGCGTTGCGGTGACGACCCGTTCCTTCTGCCGCTCCAACTGGCCGAGCAAGCGGGCGGGCAGCGAACGCAGCGCGGAATCGGTCGAGGAAATTCTCGACTGCGCCTGCAACAGGCGGCGCTCCACAAGCGCCTCGGCCCTCTGCATGCGTTCCGTAACACGCTGGCGATGCTGCCGCAGACCATTCAGCAGGATTTCCGGCCTCAGACCCGAAGCAGAGCGTTCGAACGCGCGGCGCTTGTTCAGCGTCGTCATTTCAAGCCCGCGACCCAAACCGCTTGCGGCCTCGTCGAAACGACGGCGCGGCAGAGCCAGAAGCTGGTCAAGCGATGGCAGCGCACGCACCAGAGCACGCACGCCCTGTCGGCGATTGTCCATTTGGCGTGATACCGAGCCGGAAAGGCGCGCTGCAAGTCCGGAGAGCTGCGCCTCCAGTTCCGCACGCACCGGCACGGCCATTTCGGCGGCACCCGTCGGTGTCGGTGCGCGCACGTCGGCGGCGTAGTCGATCAGGGTCGTATCCGTCTCATGCCCCACAGCGGAAATCAGCGGGATTTCGCTCTCGGCAGCGGCGCGCACGACGATTTCGTCGTTGAAGCTCCAGAGATCTTCCAGACTGCCGCCTCCACGGGCGACGATCAGCACGTCGGGGCGTGCAATCTCACCGCCGGGCTGAAGCGCATTGAAACCGCGAATGGCGTTCGCCACTTCCTCACCCGAGCCTTCCCCCTGCACCTTGACCGGCCAGACGACGACATGGACCGGAAAGCGATCCGAAATCCGGTGGAGAATATCGCGAATGACTGCGCCCGTGGGCGATGTGACAACACCGATGACACGCGGCATGAACGGCAGGCGGCGTTTGCGTTCCGCATCGAACAGCCCCTCCGCCGCCAGACGCCGGCGGCGGTCCTCCAGCAAAGCCATCAGCGCGCCCGCGCCGGCCGGCTCCAGGCTTTCTATGACGATCTGATATTTCGAGGAGCCGGGAAAGGTGGTGACCTTGCCGGTGGCGATGACCTCCATGCCCTCTTCCGGGCGGAACTTCAGCCGCGAGAAAGTACCCTTCCAGATAACCGCATCGATGCGGGCGCGATCGTCCTTCAGGGAGAAATAGGCGTGACCCGAAGAATGCGGACCCCGGTAGCCGGAAATCTCGCCGCGCACCCTCACCTGATCGAAAGCCGTCTCCACCGTTCGCTTGATGGAACCCGACAGTTCGGAAACCGAGAACTCGGCAAGATTGCTCAATGCGGCATTGGAGAAAATATCGCTCATGCCCGTTTGTAACCAAAACCCGTCGATTCGGAAATGCCGGTACTGGCCGGGTCTATTTTAACGGCGGTGAAACCATATCCTCAACTAACGAGTTAGGAAAATGGGTGAGGGAGGAGAAAACAAGGGTTCGTTAGGGAAGAGGACGCTACGTCTTATCCCAGACCCGGCAACCAAAGAGGAGGCGGCATTCATGATTTTTCTTACCGCCACATTGCTCGGCGTAACCGCAGTTGCGTTGCGTTCGGTATTCAGCATCATTTTCATCTGCCTGATGGTTATCGGCGCCTATGGTGTCGCACTGGCGATTTCTGCAACCGCCGTGCCGCTGATGTCGCTGCTCCTGGCGCTTGCGGGTTATAATTTCGGCGTTGTGAGTGTGGTCATCGGCCTTCTCGTGCTGCAACGTCCGCGCTCCACCCAGCCGACGCTTTAAAGCACACGGCCTTGCGGCTTCGCCACTTCGCCCTGACCGAGGTTTACGGACTGGCTGTAGACCTTTCCATCTCTTTTCTGCTGATTTTTTATATCGGCATCGACCCGCTTGCCGCCCGTCTTCCGGGCGCTTTGGCAGGGCTTGCGACGAGTTGGAGGCTAAACCATTCGAATGGCGATGGCCGCAATGAGCTGAACGGCTTTCTGTTGAACGCCGTCACGCTTATCTCCCGCATGGTTGGCGTCGGGCTGTTCGCCCTGCTGCAATGGCGCAATCCACTCGTGCAGCCGCTGGTCCCGCTTGCTTTTTCGGCACTCGCGGCATTGGTGCTGGCGCTTTACGGCTATAGGCGGCTTCAAAAGCAGCGTGCGGATCAGGATTAAACCGTCTCCCAACCGTCCTTTTCCGCCGCACGGTAGATGGCATCGATGAAAAGCTGGTTCTTCCTCGAGCTTTCCAGGGTGACGACCTCGCCCTCACCTTTCACCGCGCGGGCAAAGGCCTCCGCCTCCAGCTTGTACTGGCGACTATCCTGAAACCGGAAGACTTGCGACTGGTTATGGCCCTGGTTGGTCAACTCGATTTCCTCCGCGCCCCAGCGATTTGCATTGAAGGGAGATTTGATCTCGATGTACCCGTCCGTGCCATGGAAAACCATCAGCTGGCGGGCGGCAAGCTGGGTTGCCAGATAAAAGCTCAGTTCGAAGCCGCCGAAATCGGCCCTGACGCTGGAATAGATATCGGTGCCGAATTCCTTATCACGCTCGACGCTCGCCTGTACGCGCTTCGGCTCGGCACCCGTGGCAAAACGGGTGACGATGGTCGGGTAGACGCCGATATCCGGCAAGGCCCCGCCGCCCAGTTCGGGAATATTGCGCATATTGCCGGGATCGCGATTGAAGTAGCTGAAAGCGCCCTGCACATGCTTCAGCGTTCCGATTGCACCTGATGCCAGCAATTCCTTCACCTTGGCCCAAACAGGAGAATAGGTGACCATGAAAGCCTCCGACACGACGACGCCATTGTCATCCCGCGCCGCGATGATGGCGTCGATCTGTTCAGCCTTGAGTGCGATCGGCTTTTCACACAGCACGTGTTTGCCGGCATTGGCAGCTTTTATGGTCCATTCCACATGTTGCGAGGTGGGAAGCGGAATATAGACGGCATCGATCACATCGGATGCAAGCATTTCCTCATAGGAGCCGAAGGCATGCGGGACGGAAAAACGATCTGCAACCGCACGCGCCTTGGCATGATCGCGGCTGGCGATGGCGCTCACCACACAGTTCCGCGCATCCTGAATCGCCGGAATGACGTGATCCTGAGCGATTTTCGCCGTTGAAATTATTCCGAAGCGCAGCATCTCATTCTCCCACTCTGTAATTCCGGGAAACTTACCATTGTCGCGACGCCTGGCAAGTCGCACGAAACGTAACTGCAAACGCTATGGCTGGATTCGTCCTTCCTTTGTCGGTTTCCATGCTTTTATCCAGCCTTTCAAAGGTGAATTATGCTATACATGAACCCAATGGAGAATCATGAAATGTCCTCTTCTCACACAGCACTCCTTGTCATCGACGTTCAGGAATCCTTCCGGCATACCCCCTATTTCGAGGAAAGCGAACTTCCCGCCTATCTGGAAAAACAGCAGGCACTGATCGACGGCGCCAAGGCATCGGGCATTCCCGTCGTGCAAATCTTTCATGTCGATGGCGACCGGGCCTTTGCAGAGGAGAGCGGCTATATTCGCGCGCTGGAAGGTGTGCGCATTACCCCTGACGTCACCTTTCGCAAGAACCGCCACTCTGCTTTCGCCGGCACCGGCCTCGATATCTGGCTGACGCAAAAGGGTATCAGCCGGCTGATCGTATCCGGCATCCGCACCGAACAGTGCTGCGAAACGACCACACGGCATGCATCGGACCTCGGTTACACCGTCGATTACGTCACCGAGGCGACGCTTACCTTTCCAATGACGCACGCCTCGGGCACCGTGTTCAGCCCTGATGATATTCGCACCCGAACCGAGCTGGTGCTGGCCGGTCGCTTTGCGCGCATCGCAACCGTCGGCGACGTTCTCGAAACGGTAAGAAAGGCCGCCTGATGGACAATGGCGGCACGCGGACCATTCCCTTTTATACGCTTGTGCCGCCACACGCGCTGTTGCTCGATATTGCCGGCCCGCTGGAGGTGATCCGTTATGCCAACGCGGAACAGCGGGACATCCATTTCGACTGCCGTTACATCGCGGAACATGACCAGCAGCAATCCTCCATCGGCCTTGGGCTTTGCGGGCTGGAGGCCTTGCCCGAGAGCCTGCCGGACAATGCTTTCCTGCTGATTTCCGGCAGCATCTCCCGATTCGACAACGCGCCGGAGATGCGACGGGAGCGGCAGGCCCTGGTGGCATGGTTGCGCCGCGCAGTGCGCGCGGACACCACAGTCATTTCCATTTGCTCCGGCGCACTGCTGGCGGGCGAAGCAGGACTTTTCGACGGGCGGAGCTGTACGACACATGCGGATTGCATCGAAGCGCTGCGCCGCACCGCACCGCTGTCGCAGGTGGCCGAAAACCGTCTTTTCGTGGAGGATGGCAACCGCTTCTCCAGCGCCGGTATTTCCACTGGCACCGACCTCATGCTGCATGTCGTTTCCCGACTGACATCGCCTGCGGTCGCGGCGCGCATTGCCAAAAACATGGTCGTTTATCTCAGGCGCAGCGGCAATGATCCGCAAATCTCCCCCTGGCTTACCGGCCGCAACCACATTCACCCCGCCATTCACCGGGTGCAGGACCGGGTGATGACTGAACCGGCTCAGGACTGGTCGCTGGAACGGCTGGCCGATATTGCCGCACTGAGCGAGAGGCACCTGTCCCGCCTGTTTCGCGAGCATACCGGCATCAGCGTCATCGACTACGTCAACCTGATGCGTGTCAATCTTGCCCGCGACATCCTTGCAAACAGCCGTCTGGATATGGAAGCCATTGCCGAGCGGGCGGGCTTTGCCTCCGCCCGGCATTTGCGGCGCGTGTGGCAACAGCACAATCACCTCCCGCCCAGCCACTATCGCGGCTTTCAGGCCTGATCTCACCCGCTTTTGCCCGTTGCCTGATGAATGCCATCAAAGGAATTGAATGGTTATGCCGGCAAGCAGTTGATAACCTTGCCGCCAAAGACAGCAACAGGAGCATTCCCCGTGGAAAAACGAAGCCTTGGCCGCACCGGCCTCTCCATCGCCCCGATCGTCTTCGGCGGCAACGTGTTCGGCTGGACAGCGGACGAGAAGACTTCCTTTGCCCTGCTCGATGCATTTTTCGACGCCGGGTTCAACGCCATCGACACGGCAGACGTCTATTCCGCCTGGGTGGACGGGCATGAGGGCGGCGAGTCGGAAGCAATCATCGGAAAATGGCTGAAACAGTCGAGCGTCAAGCGTGAGGACGCGGTGATCGTTACCAAGGTCGGTTTCGACAATCGCGGTCAGAAGACAGGCCTTAGCGCCAAATGGATCGCAGAGGCTGTCGACGCCTCGCTGAAGCGCCTGCAAACCGACTATATCGATCTCTACCTCGCCCATAAGCCGGACGCGGATGTGCCGCTGGAGGAAACGCTTGCAGCCTTTGCAAAGCTGAAGGAACAGGGAAAGATACGCGCCATCGGGTGCTCCAACTATTCGGTGAGCCAGCTTCAGGAAGCGCTGGACACGGCCGCGAAGAACGATCTGCCCCGTTACGATGTGCTGCAGCCGGAATATAATCTCTACAACCGTGCGGATTTCGAAGGCCCGCTTGCCGATCTTTGCGTCGCCCAGGAAATTGGTGTCATCAATTATTATAGCCTCGCGGCAGGGTTCCTCACCGGGAAATATCGCGCCAAGGCGGATACCGAGGGCGTCGCCCGCAGCTACCGGGTGGGTGAATATGTCAACGCCCGCGGCCTTGCCGTTCTGGGCGCCATGGATGCGGTTGCCGTGGAAACCGGAGCCAAGCTTGCCGATATCGCGCTGGCGTGGCTATTGCGGAAGAAGGCCGTAACGGCACCGATTGCCAGCGCCACCAGCCTGCCGCAACTCGAAAGCTTCAAACGCGCCGTCAATCTCAAGCTGACGGATGAGATGATGACGCTGCTCGACAAGGCGGGCGCGTGACATGGACCTTGTAATTCGCGACGCGGAGCCGGAAGACCGGGCGGAATGGCTGCGCCTGTGGCACGACTATCTCGCCTTCTATAACGTACACCTTGCCGAGGAAGTTACGGACCATACATGGGCGCGTGTCCTCGATCCGGCATCACGCGTTTCAATGCGCGTGGCTCTTCTGGGCGACAGGATGGCCGGTTTCGCCATCCATCACTTCCATGATTCCACCTGGGTGAAAACGCCCGACTGCTATCTGGAAGACCTGTTCGTTGACGGCGCGATCCGCGGCAAGGGAACAGGCCGGGCGCTGATGGATGACCTCATTGCCATATGCAAGGAAAACGGCTGGTCCCGGCTTTACTGGAACACGGACGAGCACAATCACCGTGCCCAGAAGCTTTACGACAGCTACGTCAAAAGCGACGGCCATATCCGCTATCGCATCAAGTTCTGATCACCCTCTGAAGCGGAAGAAATCCACGAAAGCCCTTAGCGCCGGGCGCATCTGCCGGCGCGAGGGGTAATAGATATAAAAACCATCGAAGGGCGCACACCAGTCCTCCAGCACCCGGACCAGCCTGCCTTCCTTGATGTCGTCTTCTACGCGCTGTTCGAAAACGAAAGCCAGACCCGCGCCGTCGATCGCCGCCCGGCGAATAAGGCTCTGGTCCGACAGGATGAGCGGCCCCTGCACATCGACCACCAAAGGTCTGCCGTCCTTTTCCAGCTCCCAGCGGTAGAGCAGACCACTGGAGAAGCGACGGAGAATACAGCGATGCCGCATCAAATCCCTCGGCTCACGGGGCGGCAGATTTTCTTCGAAATAGGTGGGCGCGCCGACAATCGCGCCACGCCATGGGCCGCTCGCCTTCACGGCAATCATATCCGCTTCAAGATTCTCGCCGAGCCGCAGGCCGGCATCGAAACCTTTCGCGACAATATCCTCGAAGCGGTCATCGGTCGAAATCTCCAGCGAGATATCTGGATATAGCCGCAGGAACTCGCCAAGCCGGGGCATGATCAGGTCCTCCGCCGCAAGTCTTGGCAGGGTTATCCGCAACGGTCCGGCCGGCCTTCCGCCATGCTCGGCAAGCGTATCGATGACGGCATCGATTTCAGCAAGGGCCGGCCCAAGCGTCTCGAGAAGCCGCCTGCCCTCCTCTGTCGGCGAAACGCTGCGGGTGGTACGATGCAGCAGGCGCAGGCCAAGGCTCGCTTCGAGCGACGATACTGCATGGCTGACGGCGGAAGGCGCAATGGCAAGTTCGGCGGCAGCTTTACGAAAGCTGCGGCCTTCGGCAACGGCAGCGAGGACAGCGAGTTGAGAGAGTTGCACACGGTTCATTGTTCTAAATAATAGAACAACCCGCAACGATTTGCAGCGATTATTTTTGCCGTCTTAGGGCGCTATCTTCTCACCACGCCCCTGACAACGGGCGGTTCCTCATGGAAGGACGAACAGATGAAAAAAAGAACTCTCGGAAACAACCTTTCCGTTTCGGCGCTTGGCCTCGGCTGCATGGGCATGACCCATGCCTATAGCCCGACCGGCGACGAAAATAGTGCAATAGCGACGCTGCACCGCGCCGTCGAACTCGGTGTCACTTTTTTTGACACGGCAGAGGTCTATGGGCCCTACAACAATGAAATCCTCGTCGGCAAGGGTTTGAAGCCCTATCGCGACAAGGTGGTCATTGCTACCAAGTTCGGTTTCAAAATCGACGCCAGCAAACCCGCAGGCCAGATGATGGTGGGTACCGACAGCCGCCCGGAAAATGTGCGCGCCGTCGCCGAAGCCTCTCTCAAACGCCTAGGCGTCGACACCATCGACTTGTTCTATCAGCATCGCGTCGATCCGGATGTTCCAATCGAAGATACGGTCGGCGCCATGGCGGAACTGGTCCGGCAGGGCAAGGTGAAACATCTGGGCCTTTCGGAAGCGAGTGCCGAAACACTTCGCAAGGCGCACTCCACTCACCCGATCGCTGCCATACAGAGCGAATATTCGTTGTGGACCCGCGATGTGGAGGAAAACGGCGTGCTGGAAACATGCCGCGAACTCGGTATCGGTTTCGTCCCCTTCAGCCCGCTCGGGCGTGGTGCCCTGACGGGCGCGCTGAAGTCGCTCGACGGACTTGCATCCGACGATTTCCGCCGCGGCCTGCCGCGCTTCCAAAGTGAAAACTTCGATGCCAATCTGGCGCTCATCAAGCTTCTGGAAGACATGGCTGCCGAAAAGGGTGTTACCGCCGGGCAACTGGCGCTGGCCTGGGTTCTGGCGCAGGGTGACTTTATCGTTCCGATCCCCGGTACGACAAAAATCGCCAATCTTGAGACAAACGTGGCGGCAGCGGATGTATCGCTGACGGCAGAAGAAGTCGCCAGCCTTGGCGCGTTGCTTTCTCCAGCAAAGGTTGCCGGCCAACGATATCCCGAGCGTATGTCCCAGATGGCGAACCGCTAAAAACAAAAAAAGCCGAGGCGACTGCCTCGGCTTTTTCAATTCATGGAAACAGAGCTTTACGCTCTCAGCACGCCGCCCGTCGATTTCTCGACATTACCGACGATCTTTGCGGTCAGCGCCTCGAAATCCTCGTCCGTCAGCGTCTTGTCGACCGGCTGGATCTGAACTTCAATGGCGATGGACTTTCGGCTTTCACCAAGCGATGCACCTTCGAAGACGTCAAAGACATTGACGCCGGTGATCAGCTTCCGATCAGCGCTTGTTGCAGCCTTGATGATGGCGCCTGCCTCGACCGACTTGTCGACCACGAAGGCGAAGTCGCGCTTGACCGCCTGGAAGGGCGAAAGCTCAAGGGCCGGCTTTGTGCGGGTCGCCTTCTTCTTCGGCTCCGGCATGGCGTCGAGATAGATCTCGAAACCGCTATAGACACCGGAAACATCCAGCTCTGACAGAGTCTTCGGGTGGAATTCACCGAAATAGCCGAGCACGACCTTCGGACCCATCTTGATGGTGCCGGAGCGGCCAGGGTGATACCAGCCGGGAGCGCCGGCCTCGATCTGCACATTGGCCATCGGCAGGCCGCAGGCTTCAAGCACCGAAAGCGCATCGGCCTTGGCGTCATAGACATCCACCGGCTTGCCGCCGCCCTTTGTGGCATTGGACCACATGCGGCCGCTGCCTGCGAGCGAGGCCGTGCCACGGCGTACACCGCCGGCAACACGGCGCTGGGTGTCTGGCGTGTCACCCTCATAGGTGCCGGAGACCTCGAAGATTGCCACATCGCCATGGCCCTTGTCGGCATTGCGCTGTGCTGCGGTCAGAAGGCCCGGCAGAAGCGAAGGACGCATATCCGACATATCGGCCGCGATGGGGTTGGCCAGTTTCAGAGCGGGCGAACCGCCACCGAAAAGCTTCGCGTGAGCTTCCGGGATGAAGGACCACGTGACGGCCTCCAGCATGCCACGGCTGGCAAGCGCACGGCGCGCGGTGCGGGTGCGCACCTGCAGCGTCGTCAAGATGCGGCCGTTGACGGCACCGAAGCTCTCCAGCGGTTCCGGCTTGATGTTGTCGACGCCATGAATGCGCATGACCTCTTCCACCAGATCGGCCTTGCCGTCGACATCCGGGCGCCAGGACGGCACGGTGACGGAAACACGCTCGCCCGTTCCCTCGATGCCGAAACCGAGACCCTTGAGAATGGCCAGGTTTTTTTCCGCCGAAACTTCTAGGCCGGTCAGACGCTTCACTTCCGAGAGCGGAAAATCAACGACCTTGGGCTGATGCCCCTTGTAACCGACGACCTTGGCTTCGCCGGCAACGCCGCCGCAGAGTTCCAGAACCAGTTCGGTGGTGCGTTCCAGACCCGGAACCATATATTCCGGATCGACGCCGCGCTCGAAGCGATAACGCGCATCGGTAATGATGCCGAGCGAGCGACCGGTCTTGGCAATGTTAATCGGATCCCAGAGAGCGGATTCGATCAGCACATCGACCGTGTTTTCGTCGCAGCCGGAATGTTCGCCACCCATGACGCCACCGATCGACTCAAGGCCTTTTTCATCGGCGATGACGACATTGTTCGGGCCGAGCTTGTATTCGCGCTGATCAAGCGCGAGGATCGTCTCACCCTCCTTCGCACGGCGGACCGTCAGATCACCTTTGACCTTGGCGGCATCGAAGACGTGCATCGGCCGGCCCTGATCGAAGGTCATGTAGTTGGTGATGTCCACGAGCGCATTGATGGGACGCAGGCCGATCGCCATCAGACGCTGCTGCATCCACTTCGGGCTCGGGCCGTTCTTCACACCGCGCACGATGCGCAGCGAAAAGCCGGGGCAGAGCGCCGCGTCATCCAGCTCCAGCTTCACGTCGACCGGGGTTGAGCCTTCGACCTTGAAGGACGGCGCTGGCTTGGTCTTGAGCTTGCCGAGACCGGAAGCGGCGAGATCGCGGGCGATGCCATAGATCGAGGTGCAATCCGGGCGGTTTGGCGTCAGATTGATCTCGATGACCGGATCGTCAAGTCCGGCATAGGTCGCGAAAGAAGTGCCGACCGGCGCGTCTTCCGGCAGATCGATGATGCCGTCGTGATCGTCGGAAATGTTCAGCTCTTTTTCGGAGCACATCATGCCGTGGCTTTCGACACCGCGTATCTTGCCGACGGCAAGCGTGACATCGATGCCCGGAACGTAAACGCCAGGACGCGCCAGCGCACCGACGAGGCCGGCGCGCGCATTCGGTGCGCCGCAGACGATCTGCACCGGCTTGCCGTCACCGGCATCCACCATCAACACCTTGAGGCGGTCGGCCTCGGGATGTTTTTCGGCGGAGACGACCTTGGCAATGACGAAAGGCTTATAGGCCGCCTTGTCGTCGACGTCCTCGACCTCAAGCCCGATCGCCGTCAACCGTTCGCAAATCTCGTCCAGCGTCGCATCCGTTTCGAGATGCTCTTTCAGCCAGGAAAGAGTGAATTTCATGTCTTTGCTCCTTGGCTAACCGGATTAAACGCTCAAACCGCCGAACAGCGTCGGCATGTCGAGCGGGCGGAAGCCGTAGTGGTTCATCCAGCGGACATCGGCGTTGAAGAAGTCACGCAGGTCCGGCATGCCGTATTTCAGCATGGCGATGCGGTCGAGGCCCATGCCCCAGGCAAAGCCCTGATATTCATCCGGGTCCAGACCGCCGGCGCGCAGCACATTCGGGTGCACCATGCCGCAGCCAAGGATTTCCATCCAGTCGTTGCCTTCGCCGAACTTGACGATCGGGCCGGAGCGGTCGCACTGAATATCCACCTCGAAGCTCGGCTCCGTGAAGGGGAAGAACGACGGGCGGAAGCGCATGACAACGCTATCCACCTCAAAGAAGGTCTTGCAGAACTCTTCAAGTACCCAGCGCAGATTGCCAACATGGGCCTTCTTGTCGATCACCAGACCTTCCACCTGATGGAACATCGGCGAATGGGTGGCATCGGAATCCTGACGATAGGTCTTGCCCGGAATGACGATGCGGATCGGCGGCTTCTGGCTTTCCATGGTGCGGATCTGCACCGGCGAGGTGTGCGTGCGCAGCACCTTGCGCTCGCCGTTTTCATCCGGCTGGAAGAAGAAGGTGTCATGCATTTCGCGGGCCGGATGGCCTTCAGGGAAATTCAGCGCCGTGAAGTTGTAATAGTCCGTTTCGATATCCGGACCTTCGGCGATCGAGAAGCCCATATCCGCAAAGATCGCGGTGATTTCATCGACGATCTGGCTGATCGGATGAATGCGGCCGCGCTCGGTCGGAGACTGGCGGACCGGCAGGCTGACATCAAGCGTTTCCGCCTTCAGGCGGGCGGCAATCGCGGCATCTTTCAGGCCACTCTTGCGTTCACCGATCAGGTCGGTGATTTCGGTCTTGAGCTGGTTGATGGCAGCGCCCCGGGTCTGGCGCTCTTCCGGCGTCATCGACCCCAGCGTCTTCAGAAGCTCCGAAACCGAGCCCTTCTTGCCAAGCGCGGAGACGCGCACGGCTTCGATGGCCGGCTCATCAGCGGCGGCGGCGATCTCCGACATCAGTTGCGATTTCAAGGTATCAAGTTCAGTCATCTTTTCCTGCCTTGCCGGTATTTTTAACAGCGGCTTCGGGGTTCACAGCATTCATCAGATAGTCGGTCGCCATGATAAAGCGTCGCAGATCACTACCCATCCGCACGCGCCCGATCAACCGGGCAAGCGGTAAAAATCGCCCCAGAATGCCGATCAGACGGCACAATTCTTCAAGCGCCCGCGGCGGGGCGTTTTCACGCCAGCGGGCAAAGGCGGCGTCGCAGGTTTTAGGCGCATCGCAGGCGCGGGTCGCGACCTGCAAAAACAGCAGCCAGATATCGCGCGCCTGCGCCGTCTCCAGCGGCATGGCCTCCTGAGGGCGCTCCTCGAAATCCATGAAACCGATACGGTCGTCTTTTATAAAGAAGTCACGCACATGCGGGCGGCCGTGGCAGAGGCCCGCCGCATGCAGCTCGCCAAGCGCTTCTGCGGATTTCACAAGCAAGGCGTCATGTTGCACCGGATCGGACGCCTTTAGCGCATCCATCCGCTCCATGAGCGTCGGACCGACATCTCCCAACACCATTGCTGTGCGCGACGAGTAGATCAGCGGCGGAACCGGGAAACCGCCTTGCTGGAACTGCTGCAACGTTTCCAGCTCTCGCTGCATGAGGCCGGCGCCGTCCAGCGGTTCAGAAGGGCGAAGAAAAGCATAAGGCAGAAGTTTTGACAGCAGCTTCTGCATTTTCATCCACCAGGTCACACGTTCCGTGCCCTGCCGTTTGATCCACACCGTCAATTGCGAGAGCTCGACCTTTTGAATGCGCCGGTCACTTTTCAGGAGGACGCGCATCAGGGTTGCGATGTCGTCATCGTCGAGATGAACGCGAAAGCCTTCTGCTTCCACAACCTCAATTTTATTGACCAGCATTTCCGTCCACCAAGGATTTCGCTTCAAACGGCGTGAATACTCCAACTCTTCTAAATTTCTAAATTAAAAAACGCCGATAGAGCTGTATCAGAAACTGAAAACGAAAAACCCGCGCCGGAGGACCGGCGCGGGTTTCAAATGAACAACAGATTGTCCGCGCCGTAATTACTTTACAGCGGTTTCAAACTCGTTGGTCGTACCAGCTTCCTTGAGGTACTCAAGAGCCTTCTTCGCGGTCTCGACGAGCACGCCGAATGCTGCCGGCTCATGGATAGCCATGTCGGACAGAACCTTGCGGTCAACTTCGATGCCAGCCTTGTTCAGGCCGTCGATGAAGCGGCCGTAGGTCAGGCCGAATTCGCGAACAGCAGCGTTGATACGCTGGATCCACAGAGCGCGGAAGTTGCGCTTGTTGACCTTGCGGTCGCGGTAAGCGTACTGCTTGGAACGATCCACGGCAGCCTTAGCTGCGCGGATGGTGTTCTTGCGGCGGCCGTAGAAGCCCTTGGCTGCCTTGAGTGTCTTGGTGTGCTTGGCGCGGGAAGTTACGCCACGTTTTACGCGTGCCATGTCATGATCTCCTTAAAGTGTCCAAAAGTGCGGAAAAGTCTCAGAGACCGTTCGGCAGGTAGTTCTTGACGACTTTTTTGCCGTCAGCTTCGGCGAGAACCATGGTTCCACGCGCGTCGCGAATGAACTTGTTGGTACGCTTGATCATGCCGTGGCGCTTACCGGCGGCGGCTGCAACAACCTTGCCGGTGGCGGTGATCTTGAACCGCTTTTTTGCAGCGGACTTCGTCTTCATCTTGGGCATTTTGCTACTCCGTGTTTTTGTATCGAAACAGGCAGACGAGGCCTATTTCAAGCTATTCAGGAACGGCCTCGGCATGCCCTGCCGGACCGTTCGGACGCGCGCTTATAACCGCAGTCGGTTAAAAGCGCAACGGGGAATACGAACTTCCCCTTGCGGTGGTGCTTCATGCCGCCCGGGCGGCGTGCGCGAAAGAGTTATTTCGGCGCGAGAACCATCATCATCTGACGGCCTTCCAGCTTCGGCTCGGCTTCAACCTTGGCAATCGCCTGGGTATCTTCCTTCACCTGGAGGAGAAGCTTCATGCCGAGTTCCTGGTGGGCCATTTCGCGGCCGCGGAACTTCAGCGTCACCTTCACCTTGTCACCTTCGTCAAAGAAACGGTTCATCGCCTTCATCTTCACGTCATAGTCATGCGTGTCGATGTTGGGGCGCATCTTGATTTCCTTGACCTCGACGATCTTCTGTTTCTTGCGCGCTTCAGCGGCTTTTTTCTGGGTCGAGTATTTAAGCTTGCCGAGATCGAGGATCTTGCATACCGGCGGTTCAGCGTTCGGCGAAATCTCAACGAGATCGAGACCGGCATCCTCCGCCATTTTCAAAGCCTGGTCCGTCGGCATGCTACCGAGGTTCTGGCCCTCTTCATCAATAAGCTGAACTCTGGGAACCCGGATTTCCCGGTTGGAGCGCGGGCCCTCCTTGACGGGGGCATCGGCTTTGAAAGGTCTGCGAATGGTCGTATTCTCCTGATCTGTTTCTGGATCACATCGGCAAAAAACAGCTTGTTTGGTACAAGCGGCGGAAATGTCGTTATTGCCGTGGCGAAGTCAATAGCATATCTGCCCGAAAAGATCACCTGTTGTCACGGTTTTTGCAAATACGCCGCCTTTGTTGCGCGAAATTCAGGAGAATTGCATATACATGACAGAACAAGCCGCTGAATTCCTGCGTGTAGGCATGGGCGACGACGCCCGCGACATCGCCGTCCTTCACCGCCCGTCAACTTCACGAGAAGATGCACCCACGCTTGTCTGGCTCGGCGGTTACCGTTCCGACATGACGGGAACCAAGGCGGTGGAACTCGACCGCTTTGCGGCGGAAAACGGCATTGCGTGCCTGCGGCTCGATTATTCCGGGCACGGCGCTTCCGGCGGTGACTTCAAAAAGGGCACGATTTCAAGATGGCTGGAAGAGGCACTTGCCGTCGTGCGCGAAAAGGCGCCATCGCGCGTCGTCCTTATTGGTTCGTCGATGGGTGGATGGATTGCGCTGCGCATGGTTGAGGAACTGCGCAAGGCCGGCGGCACGCCGTCCGTCGCTGGTCTGGTCCTCATTGCGCCAGCCCCCGATTTCACGGCGGACCTGATAGAGCCGAGCCTCACGGATGCGGAAAAACGGTCGCTTGAAGAAAAAGGTTATTTCGAGGAACATTCGGAATACAGCCCCGAGCCAAACATCTTTACGCGCGCGCTGATGGAAGACGGGCAGCAGAACCGCGTCCTCACCGGCATCATTACCACGGGCTGCCCGGTTCACATCCTGCAGGGAATGCGCGATCCCGATGTTCCCTATCAGCATGCGCTGAAGCTCCTCGAACATCTTCCTGCCGACGACGTCGTCTTGACGCTGATCCGCGATGGCGACCACCGGCTGTCCCGGCCGCAGGATATCGACAGGATGCTGGCTGCCGTCAAAGCCCTTGCAACATAGGCATTTGCGCAACGATCTTAACCATATTTAACGAGTCTTGCGCGCCGCCGATGGCTAGTGATTGACTCCTGACCCCCAACCCTCTTAACTTTTCGTTAAGAATTAAGGGACGGGTTTCATGATGAACGCACCGCTGGCGCGTGCGCTGCTGTTTGCAGTTGCCGCCGGGCTATTGACTGCTGCCTCCGCCGTGGCGGAAACCAAGGGAAGCCCTTCCATGGTGACGGGTGGGATCACATCCCAGCCGATCGGCCATTATGAGTTCTGTCAGAAATACGCGAGCGAGTGCAACATTCGAAGCAAGCTGACGCCGCCGCCACGCGTCACCGAGTATGGCTGGGGTGTGGTTCGCGAGATCAACACATCCGTCAACACCTCGATCGTCGCCATGACCGACATGGAAATCTACGGCAAGGAAGAAGTCTGGGAATATCCCACGACCGCTGGCGATTGTGAGGACTTCGTGCTGCTGAAGCGCAAGAAGCTGATCGAGCGTGGGTTTTCCGTTGCTGACCTGCTAATTACTGTCGTGCGCAAGCCTGATGGCGAGGGCCACGCCGTGCTGACGCTCCGCACCACCGATGGCGATTATATTCTCGACAATCTCACCGACGACGTGAAGCTCTGGACCGACACCAACTACACTTATCTGAAGCGGCAGGCGTCCTTCAATTCGGGCCGCTGGGTTTCCATCGAGGATGGCCGCGACGTTCTGGTCGGCGCATTGCGCTGATCGGCAGATATTATAGGCTCAATGCAGAAAGCCCGCAGCAAACGCTGCGGGCTTTATTATTCACTAGGCGTTGCCGATGATGATACCGGCGGCCAGCACCAGCGAACCGCCGAGCACTACCTGAAACACTGCCCGCAGGAACGGCGTTTCCATGAAGCGGTTCTGAATAAAGGCGATGGCCCAGAGTTCCACGAAGACGACGACCGCGGCGATGGCCGTTGCTGTCCAGAAATGCGGAATGAGATAGGGCAGCGCATGGCCAAGGCCGCCAACGGCCGTCATGATGCCTGAGGCGAGACCGCGCTTTACCGGAGAGCCACGACCGGAAAGCTTGCCATCATCATGGGCCGCCTCGGTGAAGCCCATGGAAATACCCGCGCCAACGGAGGCCGAAAGGCCGATCAGGAAGGTTTGCCACGTATCTTGCGTGGCGAAGGCGGCTGCGAAGATCGGTGCCAGCGTCGATACGGAACCATCCATCAGTCCCGCAAGACCCGGCTGCACAAAGGTCAGAAGAAATTGCCGCTTTGCGGTTTCCGCCTCTTCTGTCTTGCCGTTTTCGTCGAGATGTTTCTCTTCCAGCATCTGCGCGATGTCTTCGTGACCACGCTCCGCCTCGGCCAGATCGCCGAGCAGCTTGCGGGTCGAGGCATCGCTGGTGCGCTTGACAGCCTCATCGTAAAAACGGATCGCCTGGGCCTCCATCAATTCCGCCTGCGCACGAATTTTGTCAAGCGACAGGTTCTTCACCAGCCAGTCCGGCGTGCGCTCGTAAAAGCCACGCACATGCTCACGGCGGATCAGGGGGATCGTTTCCCCAAATCGCCTGCGGTGCATGTCGATCAGCACGTTTCGATGCTGCTGCTCCACCTCGGCCATATCATCGAAGATTTTTGCGGATTGCGGATATTGCGCGCGCAGATGATCGGCATAGGAGCGGTAGATGCGGGAATCGTCTTCTTCGGACGAGATGGCAAGTGCGAGGATTTCCTGTTCGCCAAGCGAGGAGAACGGGCGTTTGGACAGGGAAAAAAGACTGCGGAACATGACTGGAACCTCTTTAGAATAATTCTAAATACATCCTGATCACGTCACAATCAAGCCTTTTAGAATTATTCTAATATGCCAAAGGGTCGCATTGCGGAGTGTCGAAGAGCCACGTAGGTTCTGCCGCAAAAGGAAGCACAATGCAGGACCAGATCGCGGCAAAGGCCGCCCACAACGCGGAAATTCAGAACAGGGCGGAAAAGGCCATGGCGGCTATCGGCATCGACGCCGGTTTCGTCGACCTGCTGGTCGAGACATTTTACGCCCGCGTTCTGGAACATCCCACGCTGGGCCCTGTCTTCGATGCGCGGCTTTCCGGGCGCTGGCCGGAGCATATGGCCAGGATGAAACAGTTCTGGGCCGCCGTCGCCTTCAAGAATGGCGGCTACGGCGGCAAGCCGGTGCAGGCGCATCTTGGCGTAAAAGGCATGTCGGCGGAACTGTTCCCGCAATGGCTGGCGCTTTTTTCGGCCACCCTTGACGATATCGCGCCGAGCCCACAAGCCCATAGCTGGTTCATGGAAACTGCGGAACGTATCGCAAAAAGCCTGACGCTTTCGCTGTTTTATAATCCTGCAATGGATGATCCGGCGTTAAAACGCATGCATCCGTAGCCCCATCCGGGCGATGATAGCAGGCCCGGCAAGTTCAAATATTCCCCTTGATGGCCGCGAGGATAAATGTTTAGTAGCCAGTGGGAGGCGTACCGTACGGTTCGCCTGTAATATGCAGACATATCAGGGCTTATCGACATGGATCGCAGATCATTTATTCGCAAGGCGGGCGCTGTTGGTGCCGGTGTTACCGCAACCGTGCTGGCCGCTCCGGCCATTGCGCAGGAAAACCCCAAAATCACCTGGCGCATGACGTCGTCATTCACCAAGGGCCTCGACATTCTATTCGGTGCCGGCCAGATCGTCGCCGATCATGTCAAGGAAGCATCCGGCGGCAACTTCGTCATCCAGCATTTCGCCGGTGGCGAAATCGTGCCGGCGCTGCAGGCAGCGGATGCGGTGACGGCCGGAACCGTCGAAATGGCGCATACCTGCTCATACTACTATGTCGGCAAGGACCCGACCTTCGCGCTCGGGACCTCGGTTCCCTTCGGTCTCAATGCACGCCAGACGAATGCATGGTTCAACCAGGCGGGCGGCAACGAGTTGCTCAATGAGTTTCTTGCCCAGCACAATATCTACTCGATCCTGCTCGGCAATACCGGCGCCCAGATGGGCGGCTGGTTCCGCAAGGAAATCAACACCATCGATGACCTGAAGGGCTTGAAAATGCGCATTGCGGGCCTGACCGGCCAGGTGATGCAGAAGGTTGGCGTGACACCGCAGCAGATCGCCGGCGGCGATGTTTACGCTGCACTGGAAAAGGGCACCATCGATGCAACCGAATTCGTCGGTCCCTATGACGACCAGAAGCTCGGCTTCTACAAGGTTGCGAAATATTACTACTACCCCGCATGGTGGGAAGGTGGCCCAGCCGTTCATGCTTTCGTGAACCTGCAGAAGTTCAACGAGTTGCCGGAGAACTACAAGCGTATTCTGAAAGACGCCTGCGCCGCCGGCAGCGCCAGCATGCTGGAGCGTTATGACGCGCGCAATCCGAAGGCTCTGAAGGAACTCGTGGCGCAGGGCGCCATCCTGCGGCCGTTCAGCCAGGAAATCCTCGATGTCTGCCACAAGGCGGCGCAGGACACCTATGCCGAGATTTCGGCCAAGAACGAGAGCTTCAAGAAGATCTACGAAAGCCAGCAGGCGTTCAAGAAGGACGCCTATCTCTGGGCACAGATCGCCGAATATACCTATGACACCTATATGATGATCCAGCAGCGCAACGGCACGCTCTGATCCTCATTTCAGGATCTTCAAACGGCCATCCGGCATCTGCCGGGTGGCCGTTTTTGTATTCGACACCAGCTTCCACACCTCGCGTTCACGCCAGTCCATCGGGCTCATGCCGGTGACGCGGCGAAATTCCCGGTTGAAGTTGGATTTGGTCTGAAAGCCGGAAGACAGCATGATCGCAGTGACCGACTGATCCGTCTCCTCCAGCAGCCGGCAGGCTTCGCGGATGCGCAGCTGGTTGACATATTGCGAGACGTTAACGCCGAGCGAGCGATTGATCGCGCCCGAGATTTGCCGGCTCGGCAGACCGAGACGTTTTGCGAGCCGTGACAGGTTTAGGTTCTCATCGCGGTAGAGCGTGTGGGTCTCCATCAAGCGATCAAGCCTTTCGACAACGTCCCGGTCCTGTTGTGAAGGCGCCGGTGAAGACAACTCCGCAGCAGGCTGGGCAGCCGTTTGCGGCGCTTTGCTTTTGCCGGCAAGTGCAGCCATGAGACCGATCAGCAGAAGCCCGAGAAGATTGGCATTGCTAACAAGTGCGGCGACATTTTCTCCATGCGCCCACTCGAAATCGAAAAACACCAGAAGATCGAAGAACGCGGAAACGCAGAGAGCGACCGCGGCGACAATGAGCGCCTTATGCGCAGATGCGACGCTGGCAAATTGCGCTTCGTCCAGCCCATCCGGCCCTTTTCTTGCCAAGAGAAGCAAGGCAATGGCGTGCCCGACAAAAATCACGATCAGCGCAAAATCGATCGCAACAGGAAGGACGAACTCCAGAAAGACGACGAAGAAAGGTGAAAGCACAAGACTGGCAAACATCGCCCTCCTGCTTTCAACTCCAACGCCCATCAGTCCGCGAAAGGCGATGTAGACGAGAGGCGGCAGGCAGGCAGCCAGAACAGGCAAAACATAACGCGCTTCGCTCACACCATATCCCCAGCGCAAGCCGACAAGAACGGACTGCACGGCGCAAAGCGCGATGAGCGCCAGAAACGCCCGGTTGGTTCGCATATCCTCTGCGCCTCGAAAGAAGACGATGAACATGACGACCAGCAGAAGTGCGACGACAAAAGGCAATGGAATGAAAAGCACGGATAACGATCCCGAAGCGATGAATTACCACCCATTCATGGACCAGATCGCGTTTCGGCACGACCTTTAACGCGATCAAGGACGCATTTATTCACCCTAGAAGGAAAACGGGAGCATCCACCTTGTCAAACGGAGAGGCTCTCATGACACTGAAAAACACCCTTGTCGCACTTCTGATGTGCGCGGCTTTTTCCCCGCAGGCATTTGCCGCAGAGGATGTCGGGCTTACCAGCATCCCAGTTTCTTCCAAGGCTCGCGACACAAACCTTGACGTTACGATCTGGTATCCGGCCAAAGGCGGAGACGGCATACCGGCGCTTTCCTCCGAGAACCGTATCTTTCAGGGAACGGCGGTTCGGAAGGACGCGACCATCAAGGACGGCCATTTCCCCCTCGTGTTGATTTCGCACGGGTCCGGCTCGCGCGCTGAAGGCATGGCCTGGATCGCCGCGAAACTCGCCAGCGAAGGTTTCATCGTCGCCGGAACCAATCATCCCGGCACGACCAGTGGTGACTCGACGCCTGCCGACACGCCGAAAATCTGGGAGCGGACCAACGATCTATCCACAATCGTCACGGCCTTGACGACGGACGCCACGTGGTCGGGTGCGATCGATGCGCAACGCATCGGTGTTCTCGGCTTTTCGCTGGGCGGTAGCGCGGCGATGGAGATTGCAGGTGCACGCGCCGATCTTGACGCCTATGTGCGCTATTGTGAAGAGAATGCAGCAATGATGGATTGCCAGTGGTTTGCCGGCGGCCGGGCCTATGTCAATAACGAGCCGGTCAGCGTACCGAAGGTCGATCTCAGAACCATCGACAAGACCCGTTTCGAGCAGCAGAACCGCGATCCACGCATCCGTTCCGCCGTGTTGGTCGATCCGGGTCTGGCGCTGGCGTTCCAGCCGGACAGCCTTAGACAAATCGATATTCCGCTGACCTTCATCAATCTTGGCAGCGAAGGTAAAATACCGCCCGCTGTCCTTGCCGACGAGCTTGCAGCACAAGTGCCTGCCTCTACTTACCAACAGGTTGACGAGGCCAACCATTTTATCTTCCTGCCCCTTTGCAAGCCGGATGCCGACGCGTTTCTCAAATCCGTTGGCGAGCGCGATCCGATCTGCGAACCGGCCGGGCCCCGCGACCGTAAAGATATTCATGCACAGCTGGAAATGATGATCGTCACCGCCTTCAACCGCACGCTGAAGCCGGGTCAATAACCAGAAGAACCTAGCCGATCCTTTTGTAAAACAGGGTCGTGCCGCAATAACGCCCGTCGGGAAAAAGCGCATAGTCGGGGATGACGCCGACGCGTTCCCAGCCAAGACGGGGATAAATTGCCTCCGCATCGCTACCCGTGGCCGTATCCAGCACCAAAAGGGTACGGCCACGTTTTGCCGCTTCCTGCTCCACCTTTTCCATGAGCTTTCGTGCAAGTCCCAGCCCGCGTGCCGACCGATGCACAAGAAGCTTCATCAGATCACCGCGATGTGGCTGGTTGGGCTTGGAGGCCAGACCGACCTGCACCGTGCCCACCACTTTATCGTTTACTTCCGCCACCACATGAATGGTGCCGCCTGCTTCCACGGCATCGGCTACATCCTGCCAGAACGGCTCGGCATCTTTTGGGGAGAAAGGCAGCATGAAACCGACAGACGCGCCGCCATTAACGCAGTCGGCGATAACGTCACAAAGTTCGGTCAAGGCATTGATCGTCTCTGCCCGGTTCAATACGCGGATGGTGGCCATTAATAACTCCTGTCGGGGAAAATCAGCGCTGTCTTTGATCCAGCACGACGGCATAACGGGCAGGTTTTTCTGAGGGATTGTGGAAGACATGTCCCTCACCCACCGGCATGAAAAGGCAATCGCCGGGTTCCAGCCGGTGCACGTCTCCACCGCTCGTCATCTCCAGCACACCTTCGAAAAGCCAGACATATTGCGTCATTCCGCGGCTTGCCGCATGCGGCGGGAAACCGACCCGTGCGCCCGCCGGGAACTCGACCTCGACAATATCGACATCGGAACCGACGCGTGGCGGGGAGATGGCACGGCGCACATAACCGGTCTCCGGGTCTTTCCAGAGCTGCTGGTCACGCTTTTTCACCAGCGGTGAAACAGCCTCTTCGTCTTCGGCGAAAAAGCCGGAGAGCGACAGGCCTAGCGCTGCGCAGATGCGGGCAAGAAGCGAGGCCGTGGGGCTCGCCTCGCCACGTTCGATGCGGGAAATCATGGCGCGGCTGACGCCGGATTCGGCGGCGAGCCGGTCCAGGGTCAAACCATTTTCAGCGCGCAACGTCTTGATGCGGTCGCCGATAGAGCGTTCGAGAATATGATCTTCGTTTTCCATCATGCCAGAATACATTCTCACATGATGGAGTCAATATCTACTATAATGGAAATTGCGATCGCTTGTTACCGCGGATTCTGCGCGCGGCAAAGATGCATCAGGCACCGACCTGGGCGATCCAATCGTTCAGGTTATAGTAGTTCGTTACTCGACTAACTTTTCCATCCTTCAGGTCAAAGAATGCACCAGCCGGCAGGACGTATGTCTGGCCATCGGCTTCCGGCAGGCCTTCATCGGTTGCGAGATATTCGCCGTTCACGATGAATTCCGCAGAGGCGCGCTTACCGTCCTCGCTCGCCATGATGACCATGTCGGTGAGGTTTTCCTTATAGCAGCGGTTCATGTGCTGCATGAAGGACGCAAAAGCCGGCTTTCCGGTCTGACGCTCGCCCTGATTGATGTCATGTACCACCTCGTCGTGAAGAAGCGCCAGAAAGGCATCCATGTCCTGACGGTTGAAGGCATCGTAATAGGCGCGGATGGTCTCAGTGGCGGTCATTGTCTTCTCCGTTCAATGCTTGCGCAGGGTTTCCATGACGGTATAACCAGTGCAACCGAAAGTGAAAATGCCCATGACCGTCGAAATCAAGTCTCTTTCCGGCATCGAGGCCGCGCCCTATTTCGATGACCTTGCGCGCCTGCGGATCGAAGTGTTTCGCGCCTTTCCCTATCTCTATGACGGATCGCTGGATTACGAGCGCAAATATCTCGCCACCTATGCCGACACGAAAGGCGCGGTTTTCGTGCTGGCGCTGGATGGCGCACACGTGGTGGGCATGTCCACCGGCATGCCGATGGCGGCCGAGACCGACGAGGTGAAGGCGCCCTTCCTGAAGGCGGGTTACGATCCGGACCGGATATTTTACTTCGGCGAAAGCGTGCTTCTGCCCAGCTATCGCGGGCATGGCATCGGGGTGCGGTTCTTTGTGGAGCGGGAGGCGCATGCGAGCAAGCTCGGCTTCAACTGCTGCACCTTCTGCGCGGTCGAGCGCCCCGCCGACCACCCGCGCCGGCCGTTGGATTACGTGCCGCTGAATACCTTCTGGGAAAATCGCGGCTATCGCCATCACCCGGAATTGCACACCAGCTTCACCTGGCGGGATCTAGACGAGAGCACCGAAAGCCCAAAGCCCCTGTCCTTCTGGATGAAGACCATTGCTGCCGGAGAGGAAAACAGATGACGAAACTCGCCGCCAGCCAATATGCCATCGAACTCATCGAGACATGGGAAGGCTATGCCGCCCATCTTTCCGCCGTCGTGCGCGAGGCGAAAGAAAAAGGCGCCGAGCTGCTGCTGTTGCCGGAATATTCGGCCATGACGCTGACCGGGCAGTTGCCGCCGGATGCGCGCTCGGACCTGCACCGCTCCATCGAAGAGATACAGCCGCTCATCCCCTCATGGGTCGAGCTTTGCGAAGAGCTGGCGCGGCAACATCAAATCCTGTTTCAGCCGGGCAGCGCGCCAGTGAAAGACAAGGACGGCAAGTTCCGCAACCGCGCATGGCTGTTCGGCCCCAACGGACTGATCGGGTATCAGGACAAGCAGATCATGACGCGCTTCGAGCGGGAGCAATGGAACATACATGCCGGCATCGAGGGCCTGAAAGCCTTCGAGACGCCGATCGGCAGGCTCGGCATCCTCATCTGTTACGACAACGAGTTCCCGATGCTTGGCCGGAAGCTGGCCGAGCTTGGCGTCGAACTGGTTCTCGCTCCCAGTTGCACCGATACGCTGGCCGGCGCCTACCGGGTGCGTATCGGCGCGCAGGCGCGGGCGCTGGAAAACCAATATGCCGTCCTTTCCTCCCCCACGGCGGGTGAGGCTCCATGGTCTCCCGCCGTCGATGAAAATCGTGGCCGCGCAGCACTTTACGTGCCATCCGACTATGGCATGCCGGCATCGGGTATCGTCGCGGAAAGCGAAAGCGATGCGGTGACACACAGCAAGTTGCTGATCGCCGATATCGACCTTGCTGCCGTGGCCAAGCTTAGAACCGAAGGACAAGTGGCCACCCGCCGCGACTGGCCGGAGCAGTTTGCGATCTGAAAAGCCCATTTTAAAGGGCTTTTAACCAAATTCCCGCTTTGCGGCATGAGAAGCCCCTGCTATAGCGCGGGGCATGAGCACAAATTCGACCCGCACGCCCCTGGACCATATCCGCAACTTCTCGATCGTTGCCCACATCGATCACGGCAAATCGACGCTGGCCGACCGGTTGATCCAGTCGACAGGCGGCCTTGCCGAGCGCGATATGTCGGAACAGGTTCTCGATTCGATGGATATCGAACGCGAGCGCGGCATCACCATCAAGGCCCAGACCGTGCGCCTGCACTACAAGGCGAATAACGGCGAAACCTATGTGCTGAACCTCATCGACACGCCCGGTCACGTCGACTTTGCCTATGAAGTGTCCCGCTCGCTTTCGGCCTGCGAAGGTTCGCTGCTGGTGGTGGACGCATCTCAGGGTGTGGAAGCCCAGACGCTGGCCAACGTTTATCAGGCAATCGACAATAATCACGAGCTGGTGACGGTCTTGAACAAGATCGACCTGCCGGCCGCGGAGCCCGACCGCATCAAGGAACAGATCGAGGAAGTAATCGGCATCGATGCTTCCGAAGCTGTGTTGATTTCGGCCAAGACCGGGCTTGGCATCCCCGATGTTCTCGAAGCCATCGTCAACCGCCTGCCACCGCCGAAGAGCGAAGTCGGCGAGAACGGGCCGCTCAAGGCGCTGCTCGTCGACAGCTGGTACGACACCTATTTGGGCGTCATGGTTCTGGTGCGCGTCATCGACGGCGTGCTGACCAAGGGCCAGCAGATCCGCATGATGGGTTCCGGCGCGAAATACGGCGTCGAGCGCGTTGGCGTACTTACCCCGAAGATGGTCAATGTCGACAGCCTCGGCCCCGGCGAGATCGGTTTCATCACCGCCTCGATCAAGGAAGTCGCCGATACGCGTGTTGGCGATACCATTACCGACGACAAGCGCCCGACGGCGCAGGCCCTGCCCGGCTTCAAGCCAGCGCAGCCCGTGGTTTTCTGCGGCCTCTTCCCTGTTGATGCAGCCGACTTCGAAGATCTGCGCGCGGCGGTGGGCAAGCTTCGCCTCAACGACGCCTCCTTCTCCTTCGAAATGGAATCGTCTGCCGCTCTCGGCTTTGGTTTCCGTTGCGGCTTCCTCGGTCTGCTGCATCTTGAAATCATTCAGGAACGCCTCGAGCGTGAGTTCAATCTCGATCTCGTCGCCACAGCACCTTCGGTCGTCTATGAAATGACGCTGACGGATGGCACCGAGAAAGAGCTGCACAACCCGGCTGATATGCCTGATGTCGTGAAGATCAAGGAAATCCGCGAACCGTGGATCAAGGCGACGATCCTGACGCCCGACGAATATCTCGGTGGTATCCTGAAACTCTGTCAGGACCGGCGCGGCCTGCAGACGGAGCTGACCTATGTCGGCAACCGCGCGATGATCACCTATGAATTGCCGCTCAACGAAGTGGTGTTCGATTTCTACGACCGCCTGAAATCCATCTCGAAGGGTTACGCCTCGTTCGACTACAACATCATCGACTATCGCGAAGGCGATCTCGTCAAGATGTCGATCCTCGTGAACGGCGACCCGGTGGACGCACTCTCCATGCTGGTCCACCGCTCGGCGGCTGACCGGCGCGGACGCGGCATGTGCGAAAAGCTGAAGGAACTCATTCCGCCGCACATGTTCCAGATCCCGATCCAGGCGGCCATTGGCGGCAAGGTCATCGCCCGCGAAACCGTGCGCGCGCTGCGCAAGGACGTGACGGCGAAGTGCTACGGTGGCGATGCGACGCGTAAACGCAAACTTCTGGACAAGCAGAAGGAAGGCAAAAAGCGCATGCGCCAGTTCGGCAAGGTGGAGATTCCGCAGGAAGCTTTCATCGCTGCGCTGAAGATGAACGACGAATAAGCGGCCGCTAAATCGTCGCTGATTTGACAAGGGAGGCTTACGGCCTCCCTTTTTACATTCACGGCAGCTGCTCAGGCATGCAGCTTCGCGCCCTTGGTAATCTTGTCGACGATTTTCTTGTCCGCCCTCAGCGCCATGCCGACGACCTTTGCATTGTCGGGAGAAAATTCCGAAAACACCTGGCGGTTGGCAACATCATGACCGGTTGCGAACATTTCCTCGATATAGAGCGATGTCGTGACCTCGCGTTCCAGGGATCGCTGATGGATTTTGCGCAGTGCCTCCTGATCCGTGGCCATGACGACTATCGGCTGGACGGACAGGGGATTGTAGACGTTACCCGCCCCGTCGCGGTATGGTTCCCCGATGATCTCTCTGGTCTGGGCGACGATGCCGGACATGAGAAATGCGGTGACGTTCAGTTTTTGCCACACGGCAAGGTCATCACGAAGGATGACGGCGATCTTGGTATCAAACATGCGAACTCAATCTGGCTGTGGTTACGAAAGAGAAGCGACCCTAGCCCCTCAGGGTACGAGCGATCTTGAACGTTCGTGCAAATTCGAGGGGATCGTGCAGGCCCCTTCCAGCGAAGGGATCGAGCGCATTGAAGCGCGCTTTCACGGCAACGCCTATGCACCCCATCGCCATGACACCTATGCGCTCGGTGTGACGCTTTCCGGCGTCCAGACCTTTTCCTATCGTGGCACATCGCATTTCAGCACGCCCGGAAAGGTTATCGTGCTGCATCCGGACGAAGTTCACGATGGTGGTGCCGGCACCGACGAAGGTCTGCGCTACCGTATGCTCTATCTTCCGCCGGAAAAAACCATGGAGGTGGCGACCGGATTTCACGCGCTGCCATTTGCAAAAAATCCCGTCATCGAAGACGATGAGTTCCGTCAATGCCTGATAGAGGCTCTCGGCAATCTCGAAGGCGAGCCGGACAATCTGCTCCTGACCGACTGGCAATCGAGACTGTCGGATCTGCTCTGGAAGCATTCGAACGGAAACCAGAGAACAATCAAGCGGCTTGACCGAATCGCCGTTTTCCGTTGCCGGGATTACCTGCTGGAGAACAGCGCGCTTGCCGTCAGCTCAGAGAAGCTGGAGCAAATAAGCGGGTTAGATCGCTTCACGCTCTTTCGGCACTTCCGCTCCCTGTTTGGCACGAGCCCGCACCGTTATCTCATCATGCGGCGTCTGCAAAAATGCAAGGACATGATGCGGGCTGGTGCGGGTCTTGCGGAAACGGCGTTTGCCTGCGGCTTTGCGGATCAGGCGCATTTTACCCGCCACTTCAAGAATGCCTTCGGAATGCCTCCGGGGCGCTGGCTGAGCCTTGTTTCGCACTGATCATTCCGGAAACATGATCGACCTGTGAGCCGCAGTCCCTGCCATGGCGCCATCCCCCACGGAAAGAGCGACCGAGCCGGCGGGCCTTGCCACATCACCGCAGGCGAAGATTCCGCGCACTGTCGTCTGTTTCACGGCATCTGTCACGATGCTTGAACCCATCGGCCCCTCTTCCACGGTGCAACCGAGCTTTTCGATCCAATCCGAGGCAATCCGCAATTTCGGTTGCGTGAAAAGACCGACCAAAGCAATGCTGCACCCATCCGCAAGAACGACATCCGCATGCCCTGCGATCTCTCTGATACGCTCTTTTTCCACCCGAACGCCCCGGGCTGACAAAAGCGCACTCTGTTCGGCATCCGGCACGAATATACCGTTGGTAAAAAAGGTCGTTTCACCCCAGTCCGGAAGCATCAGTGCATGGTGGATGGCCAGCGGTGAGGCCGCGATGACGCCGATCCTGCGCTGATCCAGTTCGTATCCGTGGCAATAGGGGCAATGGAAAACGGCGCTGCCCCAGCGTTCCTTCAGCCCGGCTATATCAGGCAGTTCATCCGTAACGCCTGTGGCAAGGATTAGTCTGGCCGCCCTTTCGCGGCGATTGCCATCGATCTCGATGACGAAGTCATCGAATGATCCTTCGGCATTCGTTACCCTGCCCTTTGCCCAGTGTATCGTCGGGTAGCGCTCGATCTGGCGGCGTGCCTCGGCGATGATGTCGCCCGGCGCCTTGCCGTCCTGTCCGAGAAAACCGTGGGAATGGCTGGCGAAGCGATTTCTCCGCTCACCCGCATCCACCACCAAGATGTTTTTTCTCGCGCGCCCGAGCTGCAGGGCGGCGGACAGGCCCGCATAGCTGCCGCCGATGATGATGACTTCGTATTTCATGATGCACCTATCGTTCACCGAGCCGGAAGCGCCCGTTCGTTTCACGACACTTATATTGTTACATGAATTTTAGAGTCAATAGTCACGCAACTTATATTGTTACGTCATATGCTAACTGGTAATGTCGCGAAAAACAGGCGGATTTCACCGATGAGACACGACACGCGCCTTTCACGGGTGCTGCATATTCTGATCCATATGGAGAAACACGAGGGGGCGGCGACCTCGGAAAGCATCGCGGCGATGTTGCAGACGAACCCGGTGGTGGTGCGCAGAACCATGGCGGGCTTGCGGGAGCACGGTTACGTGTCGTCGGAAAAAGGCCATGGCGGTGGCTGGGTTCTGGCGCGACCGCTCAGCGAAATCACGCTGCTCGATATTTACCGGGCGCTTGGCGCGCCGGAATTGTTCTCGATTGGGCTGGCAGGAGATAATCCTAACTGCGTCATAGAGCAGGCCGTCAATGCTGCCCTTTTCGACGCCATGAACGAGGCGGAGACCATTCTCCTGTCCCGCTTCGGAAACATTACGCTTTCGGTGCTGGCGGAGGAATCGATGAGCCGCTGGTCCAGATTGTCCAACCATCCCTCCGCGATGGATCAGCTCTAACGCCGCAGAGTTGGCGCAATAAAAAACCGCCTGCCGTAAGGCAGGCGGTTTTGTCAGATGATCTAACCCATTACGGCTGCGTCTGCGTGCCGCCAGTATTCGGGCTTGCCGGTGCTGCATTGTTTGCAGGCGGTGTTGCCGGGACGGTCGGAGTCGCGGGCGCAGGTGCCTGTTGCGTTGCCGCAGGCGGCATGGTCGAGGATGTCGCGGCCGGATCGGTGTTCGGACCGCTCATCTGCGACCAGGCGAATACGCCTACCAATGCGACAACGAGAATCGCCAGCCATGGCATCCAGGACGGAGACTTGCGGGCAAGCGGTTCATTGCTGATATTCAGTTCCGGACGAAGATCACGGTCCGGGCGCGGATTGTTTGGATCGAATGTCATGGTATTTCCTCCTCTTCATTCTGAGAAGAAAACGGCGTTCACGGGATTTTGTTCCGATTCTCCTCGGCCAGCACGATATGGGCGACAATTACGCGCTCTGCCTGAGGGCATCTGCCAGCACCGCCATGACCTGAGGAGCGGCCATTTGCGACACATTGAAACGCATGAAAGCGGATGCGTTCTGCGCGGAGCTGAAAACATTGCCGGGTGCCAGCACCACCTGTTGCGCCAGTGCCCGACGTGCAACATCGGCGGCGTCGACCCCCTCCGGCAGGCGGCACCATAAGAACATGCCCGCCTGCGGTTCGATCCACGGCACACATCCAAGCGCTTTCAAACGCGCCGCCGCCTCAGGCACCGCCGCCGCGAGACGCTGTCGAAGAGCCTCGACATGCTTGCGATAACTACCGTCAGTCAAAAGCGACAGGATCAATGCAGCCGAAAAATTTGCTCCACCAAACGCAGTGGCAATCTTGAGATCGGTCAGGGCTTCCACCCATGCCGGAGGCGCTGCGATGAAACCGCACCGCACGGAAGCAGACAGGGTTTTTGAAAAACTGCCGATCTGGACGACCCGGTTCAGACCATCGAAAGCAGCCAGCCGTGGTGCCGCCTGCGTTTCAAAATCGGCAAAAATATCATCCTCGATGATGGTGAGGCCCGCCTGTTCGGCCAGCATCAGCAGGCGATGGGCGGAAACGGCGGAAAGCCTTGCGCCTGTCGGATTATGGATCGCGGAATTAGTGATATAAAGGCGCGGCTGATGCTCTTTCAGTGCCTGCTCGAAAAGCGGCAGGTCCGGTCCAGCCGGCGTATAGGGCACACCAACGGTTTTCACCCGATGCGCCCGCAAGAGAGCGCGGAAGTTAAAATAGCAGGGATCATCGACAATCACCGTATCCCCTGGCTGCAGCAGGAAACGACACAGGAGATCGATCGCCTGCGTGCCGGAATCGGTGAGCATGATCTGGCTGGCGCCCGCCTGGACGCCATGTTCGGCAAGTCTGCGGGACAAAAGCTGGCGTAGCGGCAACAGCCCCATTGGGCTCGCATAATCCGTCAGCAAGGAAGCATCCGCGCGGGCAAGCCCCCTCATCGCCCGCCGTAGCGCTTGCTCCGGCATCCATGACGCTGGAAGCCAGCCGCAGCCGGGCTTGGCAAGCGCCGCCCCCTCGTCCAGCGCCTGGCGCGACACCCAGAGCGGATCCACCGCCCTGTCCAGCCGAGGCTCGATATCGGCCAGAGACAGAGGCGCTAGTGGACCCGCCACATAAAATCCCGAACCCGGTCGCGAGCTTATGGTGCCATCGGCAACCAGCCGGTCATAGGCCTCGACGACGGTTGAAGTGGAGACCTGCATGGCCTTCGCAAGCGCTCGAACGGATGGCAATCTGGCGCCGGGAACGAGGCTTCGCGAAGCGATGCGTTGCCGCATGCTGGCCATCACCTGTTCTATGCGCGTTCCCGTCGCGAGGTGTCCGTCCACATTTCTCTCCAACCGTACCGTCCAAACAACCATAACAGTTTCTTGAAATTGTATATGATTGTCGCTGTTTTCACCAGCCGTTCCGGATCAAGAAAGGGAAATTGCAGGAGACGGTCATGGACAAGACGACAAGCGGTTGGCTGAGCGGCCTTATCGGCGTGGTGATATTCAGCGGCTCGCTGCCCGCCACGCGGGTTGCGGTAACGGGTTTCGATCCGGTGTTCCTGACCCTCGCCCGCGCCAGCATAGCCGGCCTTCTGGCGCTCGCTTTGCTTTTTGTGTTCCGGCAAAAACGCCCAGCGCGCGATGATATGGCATCCCTTTTCATCGTGTCCTTCGGCGTGGTGGTTGGCTTCCCGCTGTTGACTGCCCTCGCCTTGCGGCACATCACCTCGGCCCACTCCATCGTCTTTGTCGGGCTTTTGCCGCTCGCAACCGCGGTTTTTGCCGTGCTGCGTGGGGGAGAACGCCCGCGGCCCGCCTTCTGGTTCTTTTCCTGCCTGGGCAGCGTCCTCGTTGCCGGCTTTTCATTGTCGAATTCGCTGGCCTCCGGGCTCGGAGCCTCACTTGCCGGCGATCTCTTGATGCTGGGCGCGATTATCGTCTGTGGGCTGGGATATGCTGAGGGTGCTGCCCTTTCCCGCAAACTGGGGGGCTGGCAGGTCATCTCATGGGCATTGGTCCTCTCCCTGCCTCTGCTGCCGCCGCTTGCCTTTTTCACAGGGCCGCAAACCCTCGCAGGCATCGACCCGCAGGCCTGGGGCGGCCTTGCCTATGTCTCGCTGTTCAGCATGCTGATCGGCTTCATCTTCTGGTATCGCGGGCTGGCGCTTGGCGGCATTGCCGCAGTGGGCCAGCTGCAATTGCTGCAGCCGTTCTTCGGGCTGGTGCTTGCAGCAACCCTGCTTCACGAGGAGGTCAGCCCTGCGATGATCGGCATCACGCTCGTGGTGGTGCTCTGCGTTGCCGGCGCGCGAAAATTTTCGCGCTGACGCCCGCCCCGTCAACTCGAGCGGCGGTCTACCCAGCGATGCCAGGCATCCTCATTGCCGTTGAAGACATTGAGATCGATGCGGCCATCGACACCATGCGACAGGCCGGAGCCGGAATATTGCCAGAACAACCACTTGCGGCCGGGATAGACCACGGACGGATGCTGGGCAACGGCGCGCAGCCAGAAGGGATAGTCCTGGAACTCGCCGGTCAGATTGTCCTTATAAAAATCGGGCGCCGTATAGATAATCGGACGCTGGCCGTAATGGCGCTCCAGCTTATCCATGAACACGCGCATCTTTTCCAGAATACGCTCACGGGAATGGCGCATCTTGCAGCTCGATTCGCCGTTATATTCCACGTCGATCACCGGCGGCAGCGCATCCGGATCGCGCGGTACGTTGCGAATGAACCAATCCGCCTGCTCGCCGGCCGACCGGCACCAGTAGAAGAAATGGTAGGCGCCACGACGGATGCCCGCTTCCTTCGCACGCTGCCAGTTGGTGCGGAACATCGGGTCAAGATGATCGCCGCCATCCGTAGCCTTGATGAAGGCGAAGTTGGCACCGCGTGTGCGCAGCTGCGGCCAGTCTATATTGGCCTGCCAGCGCGAGACATCCACCCCGTGGACCTGAAAATGGCGCGGCTGGACCCTGCCGAAATTGATGGGTTTGGCATCGCTGAAGCTGGAGCGGAAAATGCGCGAACGGATCTGCGCACCGGCACTGGCCGCCGGGGCTGCAGCCATGGCCAATTGTACCGGACGCTCCATCGGACGCTCTGCCGGTCGTACAATTCCTGCCTGTGACGGTGAGGGCAAACGGGTTTCAAGCGCGTTCTGCGGCACGGGCGCCCGTGGGGTAACGGCTGAAAAGGCCTTTGGCTCTTCGGGCACCGGCCCGCCCCATGCCAGAACTTCCTGTCGCGGCTGGGCCGTGATGGGTTGGCTGCCCACGCTTGCCTGCGGCACCGGCGCGGATGGCGTAACCGAGCTCGTGGTTTCCTTCGACGGCAGGCCGGCCATCAGGCTTTCCGGCCCGGAACTGGACGTACAGCCACCAAGCAGAAGGCAACCGAAGAGAAGTGCTGGCACAGCCGATGAACGCATGAGAACCCGTACGCAAAACAATCCAGGGGCACTCTGACGCCGCCCGGGAACCTCGAAATACAATTGCTAACGGAAGATTATCAAAAAAGACTGAATCTTATCTTTACGCCGACACCTTCCAACGCGCCCGTCATTTCTGGCAGGAGAATGCCTCGAGGTTTCGCGAAACGGAGAGCTTCAGGCGGTCATCGTGCTCAGATCGACCGTATCGGCGCCGGGGGAATTTTTCTTGATCGATTCGATGGCGTGGATGGCCGATGCCTTGGCCTTATATCCTTCGGAGGAAAACATCGTTTCCCCGTTGGATGCTTTGAAGCGGAAGCGATATTCCCCGGCCCTGTCCTGATAGATTTCGAATTTATACATGATCTTGGTGCCTCCTTGGCAAACGTCGGTGAAACACACTCAATTCTGAGCGGCCTTGGCCATATTCGCAACCGATAATTGCCAGATCAGACAAGCCGTACCCAGGCACGGGCAATTTCCAGACCGGTCGCATCGGCCACATCGGCACGCCCGCCACGGTGATCGCGGTAATTGTTCATCCAGCCGGGCGCCATTTTTTCTACGGAAGCAGGGAATGCCTCACACCATCCGTCGACCACGGCCGTGGATGCCTCAAAATGAAATTGCGTGCCATAGGCAGCGCGGCCAACGCGAAAAGCCTGATTTCGCGTTGCACCATTGGTCGCAAGTCTCGTTGCCTCGGGCGGAAGCGTGAATGTGTCGCAATGCCACTGAAAAATGGGAAATGTCTTGTCGAGCCCCGCCAAGAGCGGATCGGACACGCCCTCTTCCGTGAGGGATACGTCTTCCCAGCCGAATTCGGGCGGGCCGGCCAGAATATTTTCTCCGCCATAGGCGCGCGCCAGCAACTGGCTGCCGAGACAGACGCCCATCACGGCCTTGTCCGCATCGCCAAACGCTTTCATCAAAAGTGCGAGGTCTGGAAGATAGGGATAAAGCACGTCGTCAAGAGCGTTCTGCTCCCCGCCCAAAACGACGAGCGCATCGTGTGCAGCTGCATCGAGAGGAAGAGGCTCACCCGAATAGGCGCAGATGACATGCACGTCAGCCCCTGCCTCTTCCAGAGCGACGCCGATCTGTCCATGCGGCGTGCCCGCCATGTTTTCGATAATTGCAACGCGCATGGGGCCTCTTGCCGACAACGGGGAATTCGATCGGCCGGTATCGCCGATCGAATTCAGCTTCACCACGAGAAAAACGGATTTTCAAGAGGCGCGATATCGTTAGCGAGGCAATAAGGGGACAAGCCGGCCTGTGGCATCTTAAAATTCCCGCGACAGCTTCGCGTCGACGGAATGCCGGTTGCCGCCACGGACAGCGAAGAACAGGAAAATGGCTGCCCAGAGAACTGATTTTTCCGCGCCACCCAGACCTTCCGCCTTTACGATACCGTGAAAATAGACCGTTACTAAAAGCACGATCATTGCGGCAAAGGATGCCGGCCGCGTGAACAGCCCAATGGCCACGAGAATTCCACCGAAAAATTCGGTGGCGGCCAGGAGAGGTGACCAGAATACACCCGGATAAAAGCCGAGGCTCTCCACCATGCCGACAGCCCCGAACGGATTGGCGATCTTGCCGAAGCCGTGGGTGACAAGAAGAAGCCCGGCCACGACGCGCAGAACGGTCTCCACCAGATCATGTGTCGAATTATAAAGAGGTGCGACCGCCGGAACGAAAAGACGCTGACGATTATTGTCGAACTGGGCCATGGGATCTCCGCGTTTTAGCCTTCGATGGCTTATCTGTTCGCAAAGCAGCATGATAAGAACAAGCATGCCGCAGGTAAAAACATGAGTGTCATAGTTGACATTATCGTGAGCATTATTGTCATCGGGCGCTGAAGGAGACGTGATCATGGCCGAGACCAAGCCCCGCATAACCATCCGCTACTGCACACAATGCAACTGGCTGCTTCGTGCGGGATGGATGGCGCAGGAGATTTTGCAAACCTTCGCTTCTGACATCGGCGAAGTCAGCCTCATTCCCTCAACGGGTGGCCTGTTCGAGATCACCGTTGATGGTGAAACCATATGGGAGCGCAAGCGCGATGGCGGTTTCCCCGGTCCAAAAGAGCTCAAACAGAGAATCCGCGATGTCATCGACCCGGAACGGGACCTAGGTCACGTCGACAGGACGAAGCATGAAGGGCTCGACAATTGACGCGGCAACATGTTTCAACAGCGTCTAACCAAGTTTTTTCCCTTTAAAATCAATGATCGTCATAAAAGTTCAAAAAGTCTGTTGACACCGGGCGGCTGCCCTCGTACATCGCTCTCCGTCGCCCAGATGGCGGAATTGGTAGACGCGCCAGCTTCAGGTGCTGGTACTCGCAAGGGTGTGGAGGTTCGAGTCCTCTTCTGGGCACCATTCCATTTTTGATCTTAGCCAGATCAAACACTTAGACGAAAAAACAGCAACATTCAGTCCTCCTGCAAAACGCAGGGGAACATGTTGCGGTTTTTCGTTTTGCTGGCGATCAACCCCGATTTTTCCCATAAAAATACTGCCCAGGACGAGCACTAAGCCTTTGTCACTTTGACAAAATGCCAGCCATTCTCGCGCGCGGAATTCCGATATATTCAGACCTGGTATTGGGTTGTAGTTCGCTTAAGGCTGGGCGTCTTTGTCGCCACTGTTTTGCGAATGCTGTTCGCAATTCGGCGTACAGGAAAGCACGGTCCGTTCCGTTTGTCGAAAAACGCGAACCGTATTGCCCTCATCGATGGAGACGAGAATGCGCTCATCGACGATTGGATTGCCCTCGGCATCGAGAAGAACAAGATTCGTCGTGCCGAAACTGCGCCCGGTCAGCACGATCGTGGTGGCATCGGCCACCGTCGCATCGGCGACTTTCGAGTTGCCGACAATAACCTTGCTTACCGGGCGGTCGAGGCGAAGGACACGGGCGTGGTTCATCGAAACGCGCAATATATCTTCCTGAGCAAAAACAGGCTGTAACGAACCCGATAGGATGACGGACAAGCCGACCACGATTTTCGCCAGTTTTCCGGATGACACGCGTTTCGCCCCTGCTCACTACCCGCACTTACTGTGCAGCAGAATGCGTGTTTTTAGTGAATGAAGCGTTAAATGATAGAGGCCCCTAATGTGAACGGTAACCATGCCTGACATGGCAATATTTTCGAGGCTCTCGCTGTCCCGCACCAAAACTGAACATCTATGTCTCACCGGGAGGACACTTTGCCGGAAATAAGAAACTGACAGTCTCTGGAATATATTTGTTTATCAGCAACTATAAAAATAGAGACAATACTTTTTTGTTTTGTTTACCAAGAGAAACTCATCCTGTCGTTTACTTTGGATTAATCCTCTTCTTTAAGCGCTTGGAAATCGCTCACCTGTAATTTGAACGCAACCGAACAACGGAAAACAGTTGTCGGCGTGCTGAACACAACACAAGAGTTAGGAGAGACCCATGACCAAGATTTTCGCTCGCTTCCTGAAGGATGAGTCCGGCGCAACGGCAATTGAATACGGCCTGATTGCTGCGCTTATTTCTGTCGCTATCGTTGGCGGCGCCACAACCGTTGGCAGCAAACTCAAGACGACCTTTGATTACATCAGTACTCAGTTTACGAATTCCAAGGCTTCTACCGGCGGCGTTTGATTTTACTGACAGTACAATACAGGTGATGATCCGCTGGGACATCACCTGTATTTTCTTGGATTGAACCAAAACCGAATCGCAAGGGAATTCTACTTATGGTTATCGCAGCGATTTTCCTCATCGTTCCGCTTTGCCTGAGTTTTGCTGCCCTTAACGATCTCTTCAGCATGACGATTCCCAACGTGATAGCTGTCGTGCTTTTGCTTTCTTTCGCTTTCGTCGCGCCACTGGCGGGAATGAATTTACACACTTTCGGCTTGAGTCTTGCTGCCGGATTGGCCGTTTTTCTTGGCTGTTTCACCCTATTCGCTGCAAATGTTATGGGCGGGGGCGACGCCAAGCTGTTGACGGGAGCGGCAGTGTGGTACGGCTTCAACATTTCTCTCGTAGACTTTCTACTTGCAGTGACATTGATCGGCGGTGTCTTGACGCTTGGAATCCTGCTTCTGCGATCGCGCTCGCAGGAAATCATGGCGGCCGGCATTCCCATTCCGGATTCCCTGCTGGTTGCGAAGAAAATCCCCTATGGCATAGGCATCGCCATTGCCGGGCTTTTGACCTATGGCGAAACACCAATTGTGAAAGCCGCCATCGCAAGTCTTTCCTGAGAAATCTGCGTTCACTGCAGGTTAAAGGCTTGTTAACCAGAAATCCAAGCATAATATTAACCATAATTATACCAATGACGGGCCATCCTGACGGGAGAAGAATCTGATTCCCTCAAGGATCGAGCATGAAACCGTCGCGTATCGTCATTCTCTCCGTTGCCCTGGTCGCCGCCGGTCTTGCCGGCATCGTTGCCATGCAGATTTCCGGCGCGAAGCAGGTCATCGAAAAAGCGGAAACGATCATAGAGAAGGAACCGACGGTTAACGTTCTCGTTTCCTCGGTCAACCTACCCGTTGGCAGCCGCCTGAACGATAGTTCGGTACACTGGACGCCCTGGCCCACTGGTAACGTCATCGACAGCTTCATAACGGAAGCGAAAAACCCGAACGCCATAACCGAACTATCCGGCGCTGTCGTGCGGCTGCCTTTGTTTCAGGGCGAGCCGGTACGGCCTGAAAAAGTGGTCGATTCCAGCACCCGCATCATGTCCTCGCTTTTGCCGGCCGGCAAACGCGCCGTCGCCACGGAAATTTCCGTCTCGACAGGTGCTGGCGGTTTCGTGCTGCCGAATGACCGAGTCGATGTCATCATGGTCCGCAAGGGCGATTCAGGTCATTTTTTAACTGAAAATGTTTTGAACAATGTCCGTGTTCTGGCGATCGACCAGCAGATCAAGGAAGGCGAGGACGGCACCTCAGCCGTTGTGGGTGCAACCGCAACGCTCGAACTCACACCCGAACAGGCCAAAATCATCACCGTGGCGCAACAGATGGCGGATCGCCTTACGCTGGCTTTGCGCTCAGTCGCCGATGCGCAGGAAAACGACACGCTTTCAGCAGGTTACCTTCTCAACGGCGGCTCCGGGCAGCCGGAGATTCAGGTGATCAAATCCGGTTCGATCGTCAAAGCCGGACAGGGAGCATCGCAATGACCGGGGGTTCCATGGCAAAGCGCATTAAACAACACCTGCGTTCCTCGATGGCGGGCAGCCTTGCATTTTGCCTGGCTTTTTCAGGTATTCCGGGTCAGCACTCACCCGCGTTTTTGCGTATCAGCGAAGCCGAGGCTCAAAGCGCGAGCATCGTGCGGATCACCGAAAGCGGTAGTGGCATTCGCAAGCGCCTGAAGCTCGGTCTCAACAAGGCACTGGTCATCGATCTGCCGGAGGATGCCCATGATATTCTCGTCGCCGATCCGAGCCTTGCCGATGCCGTAACCCGTACGTCCAAGCGCATCTATCTGTTCGGAAAAACGGTGGGCCAGACCAATATCTTCATTTTCGGAGATGGCGGGCGCGAAATCGTCAGTCTTGATCTTGAGGTCGAGCGCGATATCTCCGGGCTTGAGGCCAATATCCGTCGTTTCATTCCCGAATCGGACATCAAGGTAGAGATCGTTTCGGACAACATCGTTCTCACGGGATCAGTGCGCACACCTCAGGATTCGGCACGCGCTGTCCAGCTTGCCGAAGCATTCCTGAAAGGCGGCGAAGCCACTACCCGCAACATATCGCTGACGGGCGGCAATAACGGCGGTGACGCTGCGATTTTTGCCGAAAACCGCCAGACATCGCAGATCGTCAATATGCTGACGATTGAGGGCGAAGATCAGGTGACGCTGAAAGTCACCGTAGCTGAAGTTAGCCGGCAGGTGCTGAAACAGCTTGGCTTCAATGGTTCCATCAGCAGCTCGACAAGCAATAACGGTTTCGAATTTTCAAATCCGTCCAATCTCGGAAATGCAATTAGCGGTGCGTCGCGAATAGCCAGTGGCGCGATTGGCTCCGGCTCGCTCAACTTTGCTTCCTATCTCAACGCCATGGAACAGGCGGGTGTCGTGCGCACTCTGGCCGAACCAAGTCTTACCGCCATCTCCGGCGAACAGGCCAAGTTCTACGTGGGGGGCGATTTCCGTCTGCCTGCAGAGCAGGAGGTTACCATCGACAAGGAAACGGGCCAGCCAACCATAACGCGTACCACCAACACGGTCGACTACGGCATCACGTTGAACTTCAGGCCCGTCGTGCTTTCACCGGGACGGATCAGCCTTAAAATCGAGACCAATGTTTCCGAGCCGACATATGAAGGCAACGTTGTAACCGGAAATGCGGGCCGCACGATCCCAGGCTCCACCTACATGTCGATCCGCAAACGCGAGACATCGACAACAGTCGAACTTCCGTCCGGTGGCTCGATTGTGATCGCAGGTCTTGTCCAGGACAATATTCGCCAGGCCATGTCAGGACTTCCCGGCATTTCCAAAGTCCCGATCTTCGGCACGCTTTTCCGCAGCAAGGATTTCATCCGCAACGAGACAGAGCTTGTCATTATAGCAACGCCCTATCTGGTACGTCCTGTTGCGCGCAACCAGATCGCCCGGCCGGATGACAACTTCAACCCGGAAAACGATGCCGCCATGTATTTCATGAACCGTGTCAACAAGGTCTATGGCCGCAAGGACCAGGTTCAGGCGGCTCCCTATCAGGGATCAGTGGGGTTCATCTACAAATGACGACACACGCACGAAATCTCGTCCTCAGAGCAAGCCCGGTCCGGGCAGGAAACGTCATGCAGGAAAACCCTTCTTCCTTTTCCTCAAGCCTGCCGGGCAGACGGGCAGGTCTCGTCGCCATGGTGGCGCTTGCCGCCGGCCTGTTGCAGGGTTGCGCACGCGACCCGATGACGACCAACGCCATTCCTGACGACTACCGCACGCGCCATCCGATCACCCTCTCGGAAGCCGAGCATTCGCTGGATATTCCGGTTTCAGCAGGCGATAGCCGGCTGACCACGGCAATGGCGGATAATGTCCGTGGTTTCGCCCAGAATTACGCCTCGATGTCGACCGGTATCGTCAACATCCAGATGCCATCGGGATCAGCCAACTCGGCAGCGGCTTCAAAAATGGCGAGACAAATCCGCTCCGCGCTTTCCGGCGCTGGTGTGCCTTCTGGCAAGATCATGGAAACACGTTACGCTGCATCCCCGAATGGCGACGCCGCCCCCATTCGACTGAGTTATGTGGCCGTTACCGCCATGACCGGGCAATGCGGTCAATGGCCCGAAGACCTTTCCGACAATACCTTTGCCAACAAGAACTGGTACAATTTCGGATGTGCCTCCCAGAGCAATCTCGCGGCACAGGTTGCCAACCCCATGGATCTGGTTGGCCCGCGTGGCATGAGTCCGATCGACGCGGAGCGCCGAGCGGTGGTGATTGACGCCTATCGCAGCGGCAAAAACACGGCGACGCCAAATTGACGCGGTTCCAACAATTGTCAGGGCAGGAAAGACAATGAGCGCTGTAGAATACGATATCAAGTCAAGCGGCGACGCGGAAGCCGAACAGCCGGCGCCGCGTGCCTCGGATATGGATCGCCTGCGGCCCTTGCCCCGCATATCCGTCCATGCCTTCTGCGTCAGCGAAAACATGCAGCGCGTGATGGATGCCTTGTCCAGTGACAGGCGGATGAGCAAGGTCACCCTGCGGGTAACCAAGGGCGACATCAACGCGGCGGCGACGATGTTTTCCGCCTCACCAACGCCCAACCTCATCGTTCTCGAAACAGCAAGCTCACCGTCTTCTCTGCTGGATGATCTCGCTCCTCTGGCAGAGGTCTGCGACCCCACCACCCGTGTCATCATCGTTGGCCGGCACAACGACATAACGCTTTATCGCGATCTCATCCGTAACGGCATTTCCGAATATCTCGTCGCACCGATCAACATGGCCGATCTATTGGCCTCGATCGCGACGATCTTCGTTGATCCGGAAGCGGAGCCGCTCGGTCGCAACATTGCCTTCATCGGTGCCAAAGGCGGGGTGGGCTCGTCGACGATCGCGCATAATTGCGCCTTCGGCATCTCCACCCTCTTCTCCACCGAAACCATTCTGGCGGATATGGATCTTGCCTATGGCACGGCCAACATCGATTTCGATCAGGATCCCGCTCAGGGCATGGCGGAAGCGGTGTTTTCGCCGGAACGGCTGGACGAGGTGTTCCTCGACCGTCTGCTGACGAAATGTTCCGACCACCTCTCACTTTTGGCCGCACCCTCTCTCCTCGACAGGACCTATGATTTCGATCGTCAGGCGTTTCTGCCGATTCTTGAGGTCCTGCAGCGCAGTGCGCCCGTCGCGGTTCTCGACCTTCCCCATCAATGGTGTGACTGGACGCGAGCGGTGCTTGCGGAAGCCGACGAGGTGGTCATTACGGCGGTTCCGGATCTCGCAAACCTGCGCAATACGAAGAACCTGTTCGACGCGCTGATAAAACTGAGACCCAACGACAAGTTACCGCATCTCGTTCTCAATCAGGTCGGCATGCCGAAACGCCCGGAGATCGCCCCTGCGGATTTTCTCGACCCACTGGAAATCGAGCCGGTCGCCATCATTCCGTTCGACACCCAGCTGTTCGGAAATGCCGCCAACAGCGGTCGCATGATCAGCGAGATGGACGAAAAATCCCAGATCGCGGAAACGTTCTCGCAAATTGCCCATACCATTACAGGCCGTACCATTCTGCGCAAAAACAAGCGCGGCGGTCTGGACAAGCTCAAGAATATTCTCAAGCGCAAATAGGCTCCCTTTCTGGGCCTTTAGACGGAAACGCCGATGTTCGGAAAACGCGGGCCAGAAGGCCCAGCCAGAACCATAAAGCCGGATTTTGTCGCGCCTGCCATACAGCAGGTGAAGGCAACACCTGAGCCGCGATCTCTGGCGATCGACACTTTGGAGCCCGGCCAATCGCCTGCAACGCGGCAGGCACAATCTCCCATGCAATCGCCGCAGAAAAAGCGTGCCCGCACGGAAGATTATTACAATACCAAGGGCCAGGTCTTTTCCGCGCTCATCGATACGATCGACCTTTCGCAGCTCGCCAAGCTCGACGCGGAGAGCGCACGCGAGGAAATTCGTGATATCGTCAACGACATCATCACGATCAAGAATTTCGCCATGTCCATCGCCGAGCAGGAAGAGCTGCTCGAAGACATTTGCAACGACGTTCTTGGTTATGGCCCTCTGGAGCCGCTTCTCGCACGCGATGATATTGCCGATATCATGGTCAACGGTTCCGGCCAGACCTTCATCGAAGTCGGCGGCAAGACCATCGAATCCGACATACGGTTCCGTGACAATGGTCAATTGCTTTCCATCTGCCAGCGCATCGTCAGCCAGGTCGGCCGACGCGTGGACGAATCGAGCCCGATATGCGACGCCCGCTTACCCGATGGATCGCGTGTCAACGTCATCGCACCACCGCTCGCCATCGATGGTCCGGCGCTTACGATCCGAAAATTCAAGAAGGACAAGCTCACGCTAGACCAGCTGGTGCGTTTCGGCGCGATCACGCCTGAAGGCGCGACCCTGCTCAAGATCATCGGCCGCGTCCGCTGCAATGTCGTCATCTCTGGTGGTACCGGCTCGGGCAAGACCACGCTTCTCAATTGCCTGACGAGCTTCATCGACAAGGATGAACGCGTCATCACCTGTGAGGACACCGCCGAACTGCAACTGCAGCAACCGCATGTGGTGAGGCTGGAAACGCGCCCGCCGAATATCGAAGGTGAAGGCGAGATCACCATGCGTGATCTGATCAAGAACTGCCTTCGTATGCGGCCTGAACGTATCATCGTCGGCGAAGTGCGTGGACCGGAGGTTTTCGACCTTCTTCAGGCGATGAACACCGGCCATGACGGATCGATGGGAACGCTCCACGCCAATACGCCGCGGGAATGCCTCAGCCGTATCGAATCGATGATTGCCATGGGCGGGTTTACCCTGCCGGCAAAGACGGTACGCGAAATCATCTCGGGCTCTATCGATATCGTCATTCAGGCCCAGCGCCTTCGCGACGGCTCACGCCGCATAACGCAGATCACCGAAGTGATCGGCATGGAAGGCGACGTCATCGTGACCCAGGATCTGATGCGATACGAAATTGACGGCGAAGACGCGCATGGCAAGCTGATCGGCAAGCACGTCTCCACGGGCATCAGCAAACCCCATTTCTGGGATCGCGCGCGCTATTATGGCGAGGAAAAACGCCTGGCCACCGCGCTCGACGAGATGGAAAAGACATCCTAGAGCAAGTCTTGTTTAAACGGAATCGTCTGACGTGCTCTAACTCTTTGTTTCTACGCATTTTCCGGACGGAAAACCACTACGCAATTTTACTGGAAATGCTCTAAGGAAGGCGACTGCCATGGACCCCACAATCCTGTTACTGGCCGCACTTGTCGCTATTTCGGCAGGGGCGCTTGCTTATGCCTTCCTCTTCCAGCAGATCGAGGTCGAGAAAAAGACCACCAGTCGCGTCAAGCGGGTCAAGGCCGCCGAAACGGATCACGCAAACATCAAGGCCGCGCGGGACCGGGTCCAGGAACTTGGCAAACGCCGCAAGTCCATGCAGGACAGCCTGCGGGAAATGGAAAAGAAACAAAGCGAAAAGGCAAAGAAAGCAAAGAATGTCGGTTTGCGCGAAAAGCTGGTTCAGGCGGGACTGCAACTTTCTGTCCGGCAGTTCCACCTTCTGAGCGCAGGCGCGGCTGCATTCTCCGTCGTCATTGCGCTTCTTTATGGCCTGTCGATGCTTATCGCTCTGCTCATAGGAGCCGTCGTGGCCTTGGGACTGCCGCGATGGGTATTGGCATTTATACTCAAGCGCCGGCAGAAAAAATTCCTCGAGGAATTCCCAAATGCGCTGGATGTCATGTGCCGGTCGATCAAATCCGGATTGCCGCTCAACGACGCCGTGCGACTGATCGCGTCGGACGGACAGGAACCGGTGAAGACGGAGTTCCAGCGCGTCGTCGATGCGCAGCAGGTCGGCATCGGCATTCCGCAGGGGATCGAGCGCATGATGCTGACTGTGCCGCTTTTCGAAGTGAGCTTCTTCAGCACCGTCATCAACATTCAGGCGCAGGCGGGCGGCAATCTTTCGGAGGCTCTTTCCAACCTTTCGAAAGTTCTGCGTGAACGCAGGAAAATGCGTGCCAAAGTCAACGCGTTATCGATGGAGGCGAAGGCCTCTGCAGTTATTATTGGCGCGCTGCCTTTCATCGTCATGCTGCTGGTGCACTTCACCTCGCCCGACTATCTGTCGGTGCTCTTCACCGACATGCGTGGGCACATCATTCTGGGGGTGTCGGGATTATGGATGCTGATCGGGATTTTCATCATGCGCCAAATGATCAATTTCGACATATGAGGGCACGACCATGACAGGAAGCCTCTTTTCCAGCCTGACGGACCCGCAAACGATCATTGCCATTCTCGTCACCCTTGCGGTTTTCGCAACCCTCTATACGCTCATCATGCCGCTCTTCGAGCGAAAAGACTTCGCCAAGCGCATGAAAGCCGTGTCATCGGAGCGCGATCTCATTCGCAGCCGCGAGCGTGAGCGCCTCGCCGCCGCCACCAGGGACGGGAAGGCCTCCCTGCGTGGCAATAATAATAAATCGGCGCGCCGCATCGTCGAAAAATTCAACCTTCAGGAAGCGCTTGCCGACAAGAACACGATGAACAAGCTGCGCGCTGCGGGTTTTCGTTCACAGAATGCGCTCAACACATTTCTTGCCGCCCGGTTCGTGCTGCCATTCGTTTTTCTGGCCCTGGCCTTTACCTGGGTTTTCGTTCTCGGAAACCTCGCCGATAAGGCTTTCGTCGTCCGGCTGATGGCAGTGCTCATTTTCGGTTATCTGGGTTTTTACGCACCCAATATCTATGTTTCCAACGCCATGAACAAGCGGCAGGCCTCGATCAGGCGCGCTTGGCCGGATGCGCTGGATCTGATGCTGATCTGCATCGAATCCGGTGTGTCCATGGAGGCCGCCATGCGTCGTGTTGCGGAAGAAATGGGTGAGCAGTCGCCCGAACTGGCGGAGGAAATGATGCTGACGACAGCGGAGCTTTCCTTCCTTCAGGACCGGCGCATCGCACTTGAGAATTTTGGCATGCGCACGCAGCTGGACGGCGTCAAAAGCGTGGTGCAAGCACTTATCCAGGCGGAACGATACGGCACGCCATTGGCTCAGGCGTTGCGCGTTCTGGCCCAGGAAGGCCGCGACGAGCGGATGAACGAAGCCGAAAAGAAGGCCGCCGCCCTGCCGCCAAAGCTGACCGTGCCGATGATCATATTTTTCCTGCCGGTGCTCATCGCAGTCATTCTCGGACCAGCCGGCATTCGCGTCGCCGATACGTTCTGACACGCTAAACGCGACCGCACTGTAGGCGGTAGCGAGTGATGAGACGGAGCTGTGAATATTATCTGCGATCTGGTATTGATGGACGTGCCTGAACCCGCATCAGCCTGCTGGCTTGTTGTCCTTCTTCGCCAGTTGCTGCCAGGAATTCTGCTGCGACAGCATTGCACGCAGATAACCGAGATTTGCCTGTGCCTGCTGTGGCGAAAGTTCCTGAACCGCGATGCGCTCAGCCTCGGCAAACCGTCCCTGAAGACCCACCACGAGCGCGAGGTTCTGGCGAACGCGGCTGTCGGCGCCCGGCTGGGCGATGGCCGATTGCAGATACGTCTCGGCGGTACGGGGATCGCTCGACAGGACATAGGACATGCCAAGGTTCGAGAGCACACTTGGATCGTTCGGTTTGAGATCGAGTGCCTGTCGGTATTTTGTGCGGGCCTCGTTCGACCTGCCAAGCTGGTCGAGCACGGCACCTTCGGCAGAATACAGCCGCCAGTCTGGACGATCAGGCGTCTGTGCTCTCTGGATGGTTGAAAGGGCCTGTTCGAGCTGGCCTGATGCTGCCTGCGCCTTGCCATAGGCGGCAAGCACCTCGCGGTCGGCCGGATTGGCGATGGCGATCTGCTGCATGACCGCGAGCGCCTGCGTGTTCTTGCCGGTCATCATCAGCACGTTGGCATAATTCATGCCGACGGACCTGTCCTTGGGGCTGCGTTCATAGGCCTTGCCGGCCGTCTCTTCCGCCTGCCGGAGCTGGTCCATGTTCATGTGGTCATAGGAGCGTGTTGCCGCAGGAATGGAGCCGGTGGACATGCGATCCGGCTTGTTGGTGCTCGCGCATCCGGAAACGGCGAAAACCAGCGCTGCGAGACATGCTCCCCGCAGTAAGCCTGTCCGACCTGTCTCGCTCAAAGAAAAAGCAGTCATGGCAGTGCTCCCGCCCAAGAATTATCGATCTTGCGCCCGACATACGACAGACTCACATGACGCAACTTTCGCTTAAGCAATAATCTGTTAACCCTAACAGAGCGTTAATCGCACCGATTCTCGACAGTTACGAAAGCAGACCATGGCGCCCTATCAGTTCATCGAACGCCCGACACCTTTCAGCTCCAAGGCTGGCAGCACCCTGCCGGTTTTCGCCGTGACGCCAGCCCATATCGAACAGGGTGCCATAGATCCTGTTGCTCTGGACTGGGCGAAAAAAGCGGGTTTCAAGGCCGAAGCAGGCGCCGTATTGCTTGTTCCCTCTTCCGATGGTTCGCTGGGTGGCGTTCTTCTCGGCCTTGGAGGCAATCCCTCAGAAATCCCGTTCATAACCGGAAAACTGGCCCGCGAGCTGCCCGAAGGCGAGTGGCATATTGAAACCGCGCCATTGACGGCCAATCGGCTGGCTCTCGGTTTCGGCCTCGGCAGCTACCGCTTCGACAAATACAAGACAACCAAAACCAGCGGGGCCAAGCTTCTCATTCCGCAGGATGCCGAAGATGGCGAGATCAAGCGCGTTCTGGCCGGCGTCTTCCTCGCCCGCGATCTCATCAATGTTCCGGCCAACGATATGGGACCGGACGAGCTTGAGATCGCCTTCCGCAGCCTTGCCGCACACTACAAGGCAAAGGTGGGCGTCATAACCGGCGACGATCTGCTGAAGGAAAACTTCCCGCTCATCCATGCCGTCGGCCGCGCCAGCGAAAGCGCACCGCGCCTTCTGGAAATGAACTGGGGCAAGAAGGGAAATCCCCGCCTGACCCTCGTTGGCAAGGGTGTCTGCTTCGATACTGGTGGTCTCGATATCAAGCCAGCCGCCTCCATGGCGCTGATGAAGAAGGACATGGGTGGTGCGGCCAATGTTCTCGGTCTCGCGCTGATGATCATGGACGCGAAACTGCCGGTCAATCTTCGCGTCCTCGTGCCCGCCGTCGAAAACTCCATTTCCGCCAACGCCTTCCGTCCCGGTGACATCTACAGGAGCCGCAAGGGCCTGACGGTACAGATCGACAATACGGATGCGGAAGGCCGTCTCGTTCTAGCCGATGCGCTGGCCTATGCAGACGAGGATGCGCCGGACCTGATGATTGACATGGCAACGCTCACGGGTGCCGCCCGCGTTGCTCTCGGCCCGGATCTGCCGCCCTTCTATACCGATGACGACGATCTGGCCCACGATATCGCGGAAGCCAGCATCGATACCGACGATCCCCTGTGGCGCATGCCGCTCTACATGGGGTACGACAAGGATATCCGCTCACGCGCGGCCGATATCACCAACGCGCCATCAGGCGGCATGGCAGGATCGATCACCGCCGCCCTGTTCCTGAAGCGTTTCGTCACCAATACGAAAAAATGGGCACATTTCGATATTTACGGCTGGTCCTTGAGCGAAAGGCACCATTCATCGATCGGCGGCGAGGCTCAAGGTATCAGAGCACTCTTCCATTACATCACACACCAGTTTGCGAAGTAAATCGGTACCACGGTTGATCTGACTTGCCCACGGGCGCTTCGTTAAGCGGAGCGCCCGGCCTTAATCAAACCAGAACCTTCTGTTCCTTGAGATCTTCCTCACCAAAGAACTTCAGATAACGCTCCACCTCGGATCGTTCGCCTGTCGCTTTTTGCGGATTATCGGAGAGTTTCACGGCTGGCCGACCATTGGCGTCGCTGACCTTGCAGACAATGGAAATCGGCTTCAAACTGGCGATGGTCTTCGGCGCGCAACCGGCGAAATCATTGGTCAGATTGGTGCCCCAGCCGAAGCTCATGCGCACCCGGCCTTCGAAATGCCTGTATGTATCGACGATGGCATCGACATCGAGACCATCTGAGAAAATCAGCATCTTCTTGCGGGGGTCACGGCCCATCTTCTGCCACCACTCGATGATCTTTTCCCCGCCTTCGATCGGCGGCGCGCTGTCGGGACGGAAGCCCGTCCAGTCCGCCACCCATTCCGGCGCGTTGCGCAGAAAGGCCGCCGTGCCAAAAGCATCGGGCAGCACGATCAGCAGGTTGCCGCCGTAAAGCCGGTTCCAGTCCTTCAGAACCTGATAGGGTGCTGCGGCCAGTTCCTCGTTGGTTTGCGCCAGCGCCGCAACCACCATCGGCAATTCATGCGCGTTGGTGCCGACCGCCTCAAGGTCTGAATCCATGGCGAGAAGGACGTTGCTCGTGCCGGTGAAGGCAGGGCCGATGCCTTCCTTCAGCGCCTCGACGCACCAGCGCTGCCACAGAAAACTGTGGCGGCGACGGGTGCCGAAATCGGAAATTCGCAGGCCCGGCAGTTCCCGCAACCGTTCGACCTTTTCCCACATCTTGGCCTTTGCGCGGGCGTAGAGAACATCCAGCGTGAAATAACCAAGCGAGCGCATTGCGCTGCGCGAGCGTAGCTCATTGATGATCGCCAGTGCCGGGATTTCCCAGAGTGTCGTATCCATCCAGCGGCCGTGGAAATTCAGCTCATATTGCCCGTCGCGCTTGAAAAGCTCGTATTCGGGCAGTTGGTAGCTCGAAAGCCAGGAGAGGAATTCAGGCTCGAAGATTTGCGAGCGGCCGTAGAAGGTGTTACCCGCAAGCCAGATGTTTTCCTTCTTGGAGAGGCGCAGGGTACGCGCGTGATCGAGCTGCTCGCGCAGTTCCATCTCGTCGATCTCTTCCGCCAGCCGCACCGTCTTCGTGCGGTTGATGAGCGAAAACGTCGCGTCGACTTCCGGATAGAGTTTCCAGATCATCTGCAACATCAGCAGCTTGTAGAAATCCGTATCGATCAGGCTGCGGACGATCGGATCGAGTTTCCAGGTGTGATTGTGGACACGGGTTGCTATATCGGTCTTCGTCATGCTTGCATTCCCCAGCATCGGCCCAGAACATCGGCAGGGCCGACGTCACCCCGCACCTCGGCAGGTATTATCAACCTGTCATGTCAAAGATTTATCTGAAAAAGCAACAACAAGTCCAGAGTGCGGGCGGCGCAAACGCCGCTTTAAGTCATATTACTTCAGAAGGTCGGGTCGACTGGATTGATGCCGGGATACCAGTCCTTGGAGATGGGATTTCTGCCACCGAAGCTGGAGATGCCGTTCTCATCGGTGCAGCGATAGCCCTGAACCGGCAGACCGCGACTACCGAAAACATCCCGGTATGGGCCGCGGGCATATCCAGTTACACCAAGTTCGCTATGGCAATTGTAACGCACCTTGGGCTGTAGCGTTCGCGGGTCCTTGACACCCGGCAGGTTCGCATAGGCATCTGGAGCCGGAGCAAAACCATTCTGAAAAACGGTCTGCGCCTGCGCGGAAGCGCTCATTAAAAGCGCTGCCAGCATCGTTGCCAATCGTGTTGCCATTTTTGTGTTCATCGATGCCGGTCCCGTACCATCATTCAACCGATGTAGGCTTTCGGCTGTGGTCGCACAAAGGGCGAGGCAGGCACAATTTCGTGAAGCCGCCGCCTCAGCCTTCCAAACGCCGGAAAGCCGTCGGCTTTTCGTAAAGCCAGCCGATGCGCTCGATGGCCTCATTGAGATTTTCGCGTGCAACATTCATCGTGTGGCCATTGGCATGCAGCAGCGTCTCTTCGTTTTCCATGAGCCCGACATGGCCCTTCCAGAAAACCAGATCGCCGCGGCGCAATTCATCGCGTTCTATTTCCACGCCGAGCGATTTCACCTGCATGTCGGTATCGCGCAGAACCCGTCGGCCCGTCATCGCCATGGACAATTGCACGAGGCCCGAGCAATCGATGCCAAAGCCGGAGCGGCCGCCCCAGAGATAAGGTGTCTCGATAAAGCGCAAGGCCACCGCAACATAGTCCTCTTCAAGAGCGGCATCGGCTGGTCGGCAATGGGCGGCGATAATGCCTTCGCCTTTTTCGGTCAGCAGATAGCGGGTGCCGCGTGTCTCGGCCTCACCAACGATCCGGACCATGCTGCCCATGGAAATGGCTGCGACCGGCGGTTTGCGCAATTCGGCGGAAGGATAGAGGAAAGTGCGTGGCGCAACCACCTGGTGGGTAACGGCAACGACATCGCCGATTGCCGTCTCCGGCACGTAACCGGCATAACCATCCGCATCCGCCTGCACCCAGGCGAAGCCATTCGCCCGGTCGAAAATGCGCACGGTTTCACCAAACAGCAGCTCCGTATCGATGCCGGCGGCAAGGTCAGGCGTTGGCCGCAGGCCAATAACCGGCACCGCGATCTGGGCGGGCGAACCGCTGACGAAACGCTCGGCCTGAACCACGCCTTGCAGTTTCTCATCGGCCAGATCGGAGCGGAAGACATTCAGGCGGCGGTCGAGCATCATGGTTTCACATCCAGAGGTTAGATCTTGCGTGCCTGATCAATAATCAGATCGCCGAATTTTTCCAGATAGAGCGCACCTGCCACGGTGCGTTTTATCACGACATTGCGCTTGTCCCGTTCGTCCCGCACCCTGTCAACCAGCCCGAGCGCTCCCAGACTGTCGAGTGCGCGGGTGATGACCGGTTTGGTCACGCCCAGCAAGGCGGCGAGGCCCCGGACTGTATGTGGCGGCGGCACGAGGTATATCTGCAGCAGGATTGTAGTCTGGCGCAAGGTCAAATCCGGCGCATCGGCCGTGACCTGCGCAGCAGATACGCGATGCCAAAGCCCCAAGGCCTCCGTAGGCGAAAGTTCTGCAGGCAAACCGGTAACCTTCCAGTCGTTATCCCACCGTTTTCATTCAACGGAGCGGAAAACTCAAGAAGCATACCGCACAAACAGAACCGCCGCGCCTTCGCAGATCATAAAAGATCGCGCGGCGCGGCGGTGTTGTTTAAACCCGTTTTTCGGGCCTCTAATGTCCCCTCTGGACTTGCAAGATGAGATGCAGGAAGCGTGCCAGTTTTACTGCAGCGCACAAATACGAGCAAAAACAGGTGCTTGGGGTATAACTTCGATGTTATGTTCAAATTTTCCGCAAGGCGGAAATAGCAACAAAAACAGGCAATCAGCAATTCAGTGCTTAAAAACTGCCTTCCGCCGTAACAGCGGAAGGCTGGGATCGGGATGGATCAGATTTCCGCACCGCGTGCGGCATCGGTCGCATCTGCATTGTGCCGCCGGTTATGTCGGATCGACGACCAGAGCGAAATGCCGATCAGGGTCGCGCCACCAAGGCCGGTGATGACCTCCGGAATGTGGAACATCGTCTGCACGTACATGATGACGGACAGGATGAGGATCGCGTAGAAAGCGCCGTGTTCCAGATAGCGGTATTCGGCGAGCGTTCCCTTTTCCACCAGCATGATCGTCATCGAGCGCACGTACATGGCGCCGATACCGAGGCCGATGGCGATGATGAACAGGTTCTGCGTCAGCGCAAAAGCACCGATGACGCCATCGAAGGAGAAGCTTGCATCGAGCACCTCGAGATAGAGAAACGCACCGAAGCCGCCTTTTGCAGCGCCTTCGAGCACTTCCTGGCTACGATCGAGAATACCGCCGACGACTTCCACCAGCAGGAAGGTCAAAAGACCCCAGATTGCCGCATGGAAAAAGGTGTTGGCCGCAACCGGACCAAGCTCCGGATTGTCGCTGGCGCCGATGATACGAGAGAAGGCCAGCATGACGACCAGCACGAAGGCGATCTCGATACCCTTGACGGAGGAATAGACCGCAGCCTTTTCCTCGATCCAGCGCACCCAGTGCACGTCCTTCTCATGGTCGAAGAAGAAGTTGAGACCGACCATCATCAGGAAGGTACCGCCGAAAGCAGCGATCGGCAGATGGGCGTCACGCATGATTTCTGCATAACGTTCCGGCTGCGTGGCCGCCATGACGAGCGCCGTCCAGGGGCCGACATTGGCGGCAACGACCACGATCAGCAGCGGGAAGACGATACGCATGCCGAAAACGGCTATCAGAATACCCCAGGTCAGGAAGCGATGCTGCCAGACTGGCGTCATCTCTTTCAGCTTGTTGGCGTTGACGATGGCGTTGTCGAAGGAAAGCGAAATTTCCAGCACGGCAAGCACCGCACAAATGAAGAAGATCGTCGCTGTTCCACTGACAGTTCCGGTCATTTCCCAGCCGAGATAGCCGCCAAGGATCAGACCGACGATGGTGACGATAAAAGCCCACTTGAAGTAGGAAAGTGTGGTTTTCTGGGCGGCGCTCATGTCCGGTTACCTCCGGTAACGAGAGCGATTGCGGAACGACGCAGGACGTCGGGCCGCACGCAGAAAGCACGCGCGCGAAGCACATTCAGGTTTTTCATAGTTTTTAATCCGCCGGCCAATTTTTGCAGGCGGTACCGACATCACGAGAGCGCCGTAAAACTCTCGCCAGAGGGGCCCGGCACCTTTGTTTCCTCTGCCCTTGCGAGACATATGATCGCAGGACCTTCTCTTACTCCTCGAAGATCACCTCTTCGTCAAGTCCCGTGATGATTTCGGCGGCGCCATCACGGGTAAACAGAGGAAATGTCTAGTCCGCAGCCAGTATATCCACCTTTTCGCGACCGCGTTTGAGCGTATTTTCACGGAAGAAAATATAAAGGCCGGAAAGAACGATCAGGCCCGCACCGACGACGATACTGGTCTGCGGCACATCACCAAAGAACAGCCAACCAAAGACCACCGCCCAGAGCAGCAATGTGTATTGCAGCGGCGCGACGGTCGCGGCGTCCGCGAGCTTCAGAGCGCGGTTGACCAGCACATGCGCTGCCATGGCGACCACGCCGAGCAGGCCGAGGAAAGCGAGATCGAAACCGGACTGGACCGGCAACCAGCCCGACGGCGTGACGAACACCGCAACGAGGCCCGCAAGCCCCGCACCGATGATCTGCCAGAAAGCGAGCACCGTATCGGGCGTGTTGCGTAGCTGGCGTCCGGACAACATCATGAAGGCGAAGGCGGCGCTGCCGAGAATGGAAAACAGTGCGGCCGAGGTGAGGCTTGCCGAGCTTGGCTGCAAGGCAATGAGAACACCGACGAAACCAATGGCGATGGCCGTCCAGCGACGCCAGCCGACCTTTTCTCCCAGGAGAAACGGCGATAGAGCCGCAACATAAATGGGGGCGGCGAGCCAATAGGTCATCACGTCTGCCAGCGGCAGGGCAGCGACTGCGAAATAGAAACAGAAAAGCTCGGCGGTGGAGAAGAATACGCGCGCCACCTGAAGAGACGGTCGCTCGATTTTCATGAGGCCGGAAAGACCGCCTTTCCACACGATCGGAACCAGGATGACAAGGGCAGCGACGCTGCGGATGAGGATCACCTGCCCCTGGCTGTAGGTCGAAACCAGCCATTTTCCCATAGCGTCGTTCAACGCGAAAAGCAGCATTCCAAGCAGCATGACGGCCACGCCGAGGCCAGTCGGCGAAAGCTTTCGTAATATATTCGGCATGTCAGGTTCCGTTCTCTCCCAATGGCTGCATTGGTCGTTCAGCCAGCCCTCGTTTGTCAAGCCCGAAGCGGGAGGACTCGCGTATTAATAGTACTAATAAATCGGCAATTTCGATGTCACGCGAACATGCGCTTCTCTTCGGCAACGAGTTCCTGGAGAAAATCGACCACCGTGCGCACGCGGACCAACTGACGGGCGGATTCGTGATAGGCCGTCCAATAGGACCGGCTTATGCTCATATGCGGCATGATCCGCAGAAGTTCGGGATATTGTCCGGCAATGTAATTGTGCAGGATGCCGATACCGGCGCCCGAGCGCACCGCCTCGGTCTGACCGGTGGCGCTGGATATTTCAAAGGCGGCGTCCCAGTCGCGCATGATCTCGCCGGTATAGTTCAGAGAAGGCGAGAAGATCAGATCCTCGACGTAGCCGATGCGCCGATGGCGCTTGAGTGTTTCCACATCCGCAGGCGTTCCATATTCGGAGAGATAGGACTTCGATGCGTAAAGCCCCAGCGAATAGTCGGTGAGCTTGGAAAACATCAGCCTACCCTGTTCCGGCCGCTCGATGGTGATGGCGATATCGGCCTCTCGCTGCGACAGGGAAAAGGAGCGCGGCACCGGCACGAGCTGGATTTTCAGGTCGGGATAACGCGCGGTCAGCCGGCCAAGCCGTGGCGCAAGAAAAGAAACCCCGAGACCATCGGGCGCGCCGATGCGCACCGTTCCCGCCACTGCCGTATCGACACGACCGAGATTTGCCTGCGCATTCAGCATTTCGGTTTCCATGCGCTCGGCGGCGCCCAAAAACAGCTGACCTTCTTCGGTCAGTTCGCAACCGTTCGTCCGGCGGATAAATAATTGGGTCTTCAGTGCCTGCTCCAGCGACGTCAATCGTCGCGAAAGCGTTGCGTGGTTGAGTCCGAGCCGTTTCGATGCGGCAAGGATCTGCCCGGAGCGGGCAACGGCGAGGAAGATGCGGACGTCATCCCAATTCATGGTTTGCTGCGCAGCATTATGGGTTCGACATCAAGCAAGGTCAGCGACGTCACCATTCCTGCCACACCCTCTTTGTATTTCAGAAAATGCGGCGTTTGCAGATGCGCTTCATATGCCGCCCGGTCCGCGTAGACTTCGAGGATGCGAATCTTTTCCGGACTGCCTTTAATTGCCACCGCATTTAATGCAAGCACACCAATTTCCAGGCTGACCGAAGCTTCGATCTCTTCTGCAAGCAGTCTGCGATAGGCATCCAGCTGGGTTGGATCGATTTGGATTTCAGCCATCCGCACGACCGGTTCATCGCTCATCAAGCTTCTGACCTTCTGTTGACCGGCGAACGTGTCGGTGTCGGAAATCCACCGCCACCCTCAAAATACTCGCCTTGCTTCAATTTACGCACAACGGTTTCTTATCTGAGTTCATTGATTTGTACAAATTCAAGTGCAATGCTGCACCCATCAAAAAATCGCGGAGGAAAGCCCCATGAGGGAAATCGGCCATTTCATCAACGGCAAGCATGTGTCCGGCACCAGTGGCCGCACATCTAACGTCTACAACCCGGCAACCGGCGAAGTGCAGGCGACTGTCGCGCTTGCCAGCGACGCCGAGCTGCGCGCTGCCGTGGAAAGCGCAAAAGCGGCACAGCCGAAGTGGGCCGCCACCAACCCGCAGCGCCGCGCCCGCGTTTTCTTCAAGTTCGTCGAACTTCTGAACCGCGACATGAATGAACTGGCGGTGCTGCTCTCCAGCGAGCACGGAAAGACCGTCGAAGATTCCAAGGGCGATATCGTGCGCGGCCTCGAAGTCTGCGAATTCGTCTGCGGCATTCCGCATCTGCAGAAGGGTGAGTTCACCGAGGGCGCAGGTCCCGCCATCGACATGTATTCGATCCGCCAGCCGGTCGGCATCGGTGCGGGCATCACGCCGTTCAACTTCCCCGGCATGATCCCAATGTGGATGTTTGCGCCGGCAATCGCCTGCGGCAACGCCTTTATCCTCAAGCCTTCCGAGCGCGATCCGTCCCTGCCGATCCGCCTTGCCGAACTGATGATCGAGGCAGGTCTTCCGGCTGGCATCCTCAACGTCGTCAATGGTGACAAGGGCGCTGTCGACGCCATCCTGACCGATCCGGATATCGGCGCGGTTTCCTTCGTCGGTTCCACGCCGATTGCCCGCTACGTCTACGGTACTGCCGCCATGAACGGCAAGCGCGCACAGTGCTTCGGCGGCGCGAAGAACCACATGATCATCATGCCTGATGCCGATCTCGATCAGGCCGTGAACGCCCTGATGGGCGCCGGTTACGGTTCGGCCGGCGAACGCTGCATGGCCGTGTCGGTTGCGGTTCCGGTTGGCGAAGAAACGGCCAACCGTCTCGTTGAAAAGCTCATCCCGCAGATCGAAGCACTGAAGATCGGCCCCTACACCGACGACAAGGCCGATATGGGCCCGCTCGTTACCAAGGAAGCGCAAACGCGCGTCAAGGGTCTGATCGACAGCGGTGTCGAGCAGGGCGCAAAGCTGCTGGTCGATGGCCGCGACTTCAAGCTCCAGGGTTATGAAGACGGCTATTTCGTCGGTGGCTGCCTGTTCGACCACGTCACCCCTGACATGGACATCTACAAGACGGAAATCTTCGGACCGGTTCTCTCCGTCGTTCGCGCCAAGAACTACGAAGACGCGCTGGAACTGCCGATGAAGCATGAATATGGCAACGGTGTTGCGATCTACACCCGCGACGGCGACGCTGCGCGTGACTTCGCCAGCCGCATCAATATCGGCATGATCGGCATCAACGTTCCGATCCCTGTTCCGCTCGCCTACCACTCCTTCGGCGGCTGGAAGGCCTCGAGCTTCGGCGATCTCAACCAGCACGGAACAGATTCGATCAAGTTCTGGACGAAGACCAAGACGATCACCTCGCGTTGGCCGTCCGGCATCAAATCGGGTGCCGAATTCGTCATGCCGACGATGAAGTAAGCAATGCGTCTCTAAACAATGACCCGGCGGGCGATTGACCCGCCGGTATCCTAACCGGTCACAGGCGTGTAAACGACGTCAATTGGTCGGGCCGTCGTTGAAACCCACTTCGTCCACCAGCTCGGATGCCTGTTTGCGGTGGGCGGCAATATCCGTCAGTGGCAGCTTGTCCGGATTGATGGGGCCGAAGCCCTTCACGACATCGGAAGGCTCCGCGCCGGGCAGCACCGGGTATTCGAAGACCTGCTTGGCATAGATTTCCTGCGCCTCGCGCGATGCCAGGAATTCCATCAGCTTCAGCGCATTGTCCTTGTTGGGTGCGTATTTCGTCAGCGCCATGCCGGAAATATTCACATGCGTTCCGCGATCGCCCGCATTGGGAAAGATCACCCGCACCGATCCCGCCCAAACCTTTTCCTCCGGCTCGCGGTCGTTGGTCAGCATCAGGCCGACATAATAGGTATTGCCTAGCGCGATATCGCATTCGCCGGAAAAGATCGATTTGGCCTGGCTGCGGTCTGTTCCATCAGGCTTGCGGGCAAGATTGTTCTTAAGGCCGGTCAGCCATGTCCGGGTATAATCGACACCATGATGGGCGATCATCGAGGCGATCAGCGCGATATTGTAGGAATGCTGGCCGTCGCGAATGCAGATCTTGCCCTTCCATTTCGGATCGGCAAGCTCTTCATAGGTGATGTCTTTCTGGGTGACCCGCTCCTTTGAGGCATATACCACGCGGCCACGCGTCGTCAGGCCGAACCACTCGCCTTGCGGATCGCGCAGATTGGCCGGGATATCCTTTTCAATGACGGGATCGTTCAGCACCGGCTGTGTGACGCCGCCTTCTTTCGCCTCGACAAGCCGGGCGATATCGACCGTCAACAGCACGTCGGCCGGCGAATTGACGCCTTCTGCCTGAATGCGCTCCACCAGACCCTTGTCGAGGAAGAGAACGTTGGCCTCTATGCCCGTTTCTTTCGTGAAGGCATCGAGCAGCGGCTGGATCAACTCGGGCTGCCGGTAGGAATAGACGTTCACCTCGCCGCCCGCAAAAGCAGCGGGCGCGGCCCAGAGGATCGTCAGACCCGAAAAAACGGCAGCGGAAAAACACGATTTCAAGCTTGCCATTAAGAATGCCTCCATTACATTCAGATTCTTGACTTGTTTGTTCATGAATCATCAAAGCGGTCAACAAGGCTGTCCGAGAAATATCGGATGGCTGCCAGTTTTTTCAGTTTCTGGAATTGTTCTAAACTGAAAAAGAGACTATATAACTCCACATTGAGAGTTAGGAGACCAGCATGCGTTTGACCAAACAGACCAACTATGCCGTTCGCATGTTGATGTATTGCGCCGCAAATGAAGGCAAGTTGAGCCGCATTCCGGAGATCGCCAGGGCTTATGGCGTATCTGAGCTGTTCCTTTTCAAAATTCTGCAGCCGCTCAACAAGGCCGGTCTGGTGGAAACCGTGCGCGGCCGTAACGGCGGCGTGCGTCTTGGTAAACCCGCTGAGAAAATCAGCCTGTTTGACGTGGTGAAGGTGACCGAAGACAGTTTTGCCATGGCGGAATGCTTCGAGGACGGTGCTGTCGAATGTCCGCTTGTGGATAGCTGCGGCCTCAACTCGGCGCTTCGCAAGGCGCTCAATGCCTTCTTCGATGTGCTGGCGGAATATTCCATCGACGATCTCGTCAAGGCGCGGCCGCAGATCAACTTCCTGCTCGGCATCGACACGGAAATGCCAAAGATCGCCGCCTTGCCGGCCGCCTGATCATCCCATTGCCCAAGCAACAATTGCGCTAGCCCGTGTCCGCAGGTCACGGGCTTTTCTTTTATAGAATACTTCGGAAATGCAATATTTTTGGTCGAGCGTGTTGACGCCAGGAGACGAAGCGGCGCATTTGGTCGCGAGCTTTTTTGAAGCAATCAGCCAGCGTCGCAATGATCATCAAGCCTGAATTCCATACATTTGCACTTACCGCGCTCGTCGGCAGCATGGGTGCGCTGCTTGCCAGTCTCCTTAACGTTCCAGCGCCGTTTCTGTCCGGTCCGGCGCTCGCCGTGACGATTACGGGACTGGCGGGCGTGAAGCTTGGGATTCCCGCCTTCATCCGCAATGCCTGTTTCGTTGTGGTCGGCATTTCGATGGGAACGAGCGTAACGCCGTCGGTGATCGATGCCGCGAAGACATGGCCACTGAGCTTCGTCATCGTGCTCGTTGCAGTCGTCATCATGCTGTATGTCGCCTATTGGATCCTGCATTACGGCTTCGGATACGACAGGACGACGGCAATGCTGGGCGCTTCGCCCGGGCACCTCAGCTATATCATCAGCCTCGGCGCCGAGACGAAAAGCGACCTTGCGACCGTCAGCATCGTGCAAAGCGTGCGGGTGCTGGCGCTGACGCTTTCCGTGCCGCTGATTGTTGAATATTTCGATCTCGTCAGCACGGAACCGCTCATCGCCAATCCACCGATGGGCCTGTTCACACTGGCCCTGACCATTGGCGCGTCGCTTGCGATGGGATGGCTGTTCCTTCGCTGGAGATTTCCCGCAGCCCTGCTGCTGGGCGGCGTCGCGGTTTCCATCGGCACCCATATTACCAGCCTTACCGAGGGCGGCGTTCCGAGCTGGCTCAGCCTGCCGGTCTATGTGCTGATCGGCTGTCTCATCGGCACGCGCTTTTCGAATGTGTCGCTGATGGATGTGCGAAAAGGCTTTCTGGCAGGTTTCGTCGTCACCATCGCCGTGATGGTGATCGCCGGAAGTATCGCCTGGATGATTTCCAACATTACAGGCGTTCCGCTCAATGCGGTGATGATCGCCTATTCGCCGGGCGGGCTTGAAACCATGGCGGCGATGGCCGTGATGATGCATGCCGATACCGCCTATGTCGGGTCACATCACGTCTTACGGCTCCTGTTCCTGTCGGTTCTCATGCCGCTGGTCATGGGCAAGGATGCACGCAAGCGGGACGGCGAAATCTAAGCCGGGCCAGCGCCCTCGCCATTCAGGTAAAAAACGCCAATGGCGTTGCAACCATTTGTTCCTCTGGCCGTTCATGTTTCTCCGCAATTGCGGCGGCGATTTTTCGCGTGTTCGACAGGCTGACCCACCGGAGGACTATTCATGAACCGCTTGATGATGTTGACAGGCGCCGGATTTGCGCTTGCCCTTTCTGTTTCCTTCGCTCAGGCGCAGGTGGTGGTGTCGTCTAAGATCGACACGGAGGGTGGCGTTCTCGGCAACATCATCCTTGCCGTGCTGAACAAGAACAATATCGAGACGACGGATCGCATCCAGCTCGGCGCTACCCCGGTCGTCAGAAAAGCGATCACTGCTGGCGAGATCGACATTTATCCGGAATACACAGGCAACGCCGCCTTCTTCTTCTCCAAGGCGGACGACCCGCTCTGGAAAGATGCCGCCAAGGCTTACCAGGAAGCCAAGACACTCGACTATGACGCCAACAAGATCGTCTGGCTGACACCATCGCCCGCAAACAACACCTGGGCGATCGCGCTGCGCAAGGATGTTGCCGACAAGAACAATCTGAAGACGCTTTCAGATTTCGGCAAATACATTGCCGGTGGCGGTGAGGTCGTTCTTGCCGCCTCCTCGGAATTCGTCAATTCCGCAGCCGCCCTGCCAGCATTTCAGACCACCTACGGCTTCACCATGAAGCCGGATCAGCTGATCACGCTTTCCGGTGGCGACACGGCTGCCACTATCGCTGCCGCCGCAAACCAGACGAACAATGCCAATGCTGCCATGGTCTATGGCACCGATGGTGGCATAGCGCCGTCCGGCCTTGTCGTGCTTGAGGACGACAAGCATGTGCAGCCCGTCTACCAGCCCGCGCCGATCATTCGCGAGGAAGTTCTGAAAAAGAACCCCAATATCGAGACATTGCTGAAACCTGTTTTCGAAAAGCTGGATCTGGCAACCTTGCAGGAGCTGAACGCCCGCGTGCAGGTGGGGGGCGAACAGGCCAAGGCAGTTGCGACCGACTTCCTGACAAAGAACGGTTTCCTCAAGTAATTTCCAGAGAACCGTTGGGGCGGGATATCGGAAACGATGTGAGGTTCACCATCCCGTCCGAACCTATGACCCGGGGGAGCGGAATTTGACGAAATGGCCTGACAAGGTAGGCGTGCTGATTTCGTGCCTGCTTCTCTACGCGCTTGCAGCGGCCCCCTTCATGACATTCCGAGCTAACCGGATCATTCAGGGTAAAACGCGCACGATCTTCGAAGCGCTTCCGGTTGCTGCTGCTACCCTCCTCGTCGCCATCATTATTGTCGCCGCCTTCATCGCCTTTTTCCGGTTTCCGGCGCACCTGAAACTCGCCGCTGCGCTGGTCGGTCTCGCGGCACTGGCGATCTTCGTCGGGCAGGCGGCGTCTGCGCTGACACCTGAGGGCAACAGTTTTGCCCGCGTTTCGCCCGCCAGCGGTTTCTGGTTGATGTTTGCAGGGCTTGCATTGCTTGCCGCCGATTGCATTGCACGTCTCCAGCCGAAACCCACTTTGCGGATTTTGCTGTTGCTGGTGGCAACCGGGACGCTTGCGGCGGTACTGACAAGCGGCCTCTGGGACGATCTCTCCATCATCAAGGAATATACCGGCCGGGCAGATATCTTCTGGACCGAAGCACTGCGGCATGTGGAACTTGCCATCGGGTCGCTGGTTGCAGCCACCCTCGCCGGTATCCCGCTCGGCATTCTCTGTTACAAGGTCGAGCGTTTGCGCTCCGGTCTACTGAACGCTCTCAATATCGTCCAGACCATTCCCTCCATCGCGCTTTTCGGCCTTTTGATCGCGCCACTCGGATGGATGGCAGCCAATGTGCCGGGTGCGGCGAAGATCGGCATCGCCGGCATCGGCATGGCGCCGGCCTTCGTGGCGCTATTTCTCTATTCGCTGCTGCCCGTTGTCTCCAATACGGTGGTCGGCCTGTCCGGCGTTTCGCAGGCAGTGCGGGAAGCCGCGCGCGGGCTTGGCATGACGCCTCTGCAAAGGCTGCTGCGGGTGGAGTTTCCACTCGCCATGCCCGTCATCCTCACCGGCATCCGTATCGTGCTGGTGCAGAATATCGGTCTTGCGACCATCGCAGCGCTGATCGGCGGCGGTGGATTTGGCGTTTTCGTGTTTCAGGGCATAGGGCAGACCGCGATGGACCTCGTACTGCTCGGCACCGTGCCGACCGTTCTGCTCGGCTTCGCCGCCGCGATTACGCTCGACGCCCTTATCGACAGCAATCTCTTCAGCGCAGGCGGAAGGCAAAAGGCATGATCGAGATCGACACCATCACGAAACGATATGGCGATACGGTCGTGGTCGACCAGGTCTCCCTGACTGTGGCGCCGCGCACCGTCACCGTCATCGTCGGCACTTCCGGGTCGGGAAAAACCACGCTGCTGCGCATGATAAACCGGCTGGTGGAGCCGACCTCCGGCACTATCCGCATCGACGGAGACGATGTGAGCACCATGCCGGGCTACAAGCTGCGCCGTCAGATCGGCTATGCCATTCAGGGCCATGGGTTGTTTCCGCATCGCACCGTGGCGGAGAATATCGCGACGGTTCCGCAGCTCATCGGCTGGGACCGCAAGCGAATCGATGCGAAAATAGACGCGCTGATGCAGCTCTTCCAGCTGGACCCGGCGCTTTATGCCAACCGCTTTCCGCATGAGCTTTCAGGCGGCCAGCAACAGCGTGTCGGCGTGGCGCGCGCGCTTGCAGCAGAACCGAACATTCTTCTGATGGACGAACCTTTCGGTGCACTGGACCCGGTTATCCGCGCAAAGGCCCAGAACGATCTTCTCGATATCCAGAAGAAGCTCGGTGTCACCATCGTTCTTGTCACGCATGATATGGACGAGGCCTTTCACCTGGCGGATCGTATTGCCGTCATGGACAAGGGCCGTATCGTTCAGGACTGCCCGCCGGCCGAGCTGGTGCTGAAACCGGCAACGAATTTCGTCCGCACCATGATCGGCGAAAACGAGCGCGCCCTGAAACTGTTATCCGTCCTGTCGGTTGCAGACGTCGTGGAGCCGGGAAGCGCTGAAGGCGAACCATTGAATGAACATACCAGCCAGCGCGACGCCCTGTCTGCAATGTTGTGGGCGGGCTGCGATACCTTGCCGGTGCTGAAAGACGATGGCAAACCCGCAGGTATCGTGCGGCGCGATGTTCTGCTCCAGCGGGCTGCCGGAACCCCATGAAAAATGCCGCTTCGTTTTTCGCCCCCGGGCTTCTGGTGCTGGCGCTGATGGCCTTTCTCGCGGCGCCGCAGGTTTTCGCACCGATATTCCGCCCTCTTGTGCAGACCAACGCGCCGGCGATCTACACGCAGGCCAATCTGCTTTCCCTGACACTGTCGCATCTGACCATTGTCGCAATCGCAACGGGGCTGGCCACGCTGGTGGCGGGAGCCCTTGCGGTTCTCGTCACCCGCCCTTTCGGCGCGGATTTTCTGCCGCTATCGCGCAGCATCGTCAATATCGGCCAGACCTTTCCGCCGGTGGCGGTGCTGGCGCTTGCCGTGCCGATGATCGGCTTTGGCGAGAAACCGACGCTCATTGCGCTGTTTCTCTATGCGCTTCTACCGGTTTTCGAAAATACGCTGACAGGGCTGACCACGCTGCCGCCAACTGTAATGGATGCCGCAAAGGGCGCCGGCATGACCGGCTGGCAAAGACTTGTTAAAGTGGAGCTGCCACTTGCCCTTCCGGCGATCCTCGCAGGCATCAGGCTTTCGGCGGTGATCAGCCTTTCGACAGCAACCATCGGTTCTACGGTCGCGGCCCGCACGCTCGGAGAGGTGATCATCGCCGGCCTGCAATCCAACAATCTCGCCTTCATCCTTCAGGGCGGATTGATCGTCGCTGTGCTGGCAATCCTGATCCACGCCAGCTTTTCTGCACTCGAAAAGGCAGCGGCCCGCAAAACCGGGCACTGACAAATGCAAGCTCCTCATTTTTATGTTCCCGACATCCGCCGCGCATGTTAGGGGCTGACCGTCGAAACAGAAACATTCGAGGTTCGGGTGACAAAGGCAATCGTCGTGATGGGAGTGAGCGGCTCTGGCAAGTCCACGGTCGCAGAGGAACTGGCGGAAAAACTGGGCATTGCCTTTATTGAGGGCGACAAGCTTCACCCGAAATCCAATGTCGACAAGATGTCAGAGGGCATTCCGCTGACCGACGAAGATCGCTGGCCCTGGCTCGATCTGATTGGCGCAGAACTGCGCAAGGGAAACGAAAATAACGGTGTCGTCGTTTCCTGCTCGGCGCTGAAGAAAATCTATCGCGACCGCCTTCGCGAGGCTACCGGTGGCCCGCTCGCTTTCGTCTATCTGGACGGCAGCCTGGAACTTCTCAGCAGGCGTATGGGCGAACGCAAGGGCCACTTCATGCCGCTCTCGCTGCTCCAGACCCAGCTTGCCACGCTGGAAGTGCCGACGGGCGAACCCGGCGTCGTAACCGTCAGCATCGACGCCACGCCGGAGGAAATTACCGCAAACGCACTTTCGGGCCTGAAAGCGGTGATTTTTTAAAATCCGAGCCTGTCGCGCAGGCCGTACCACCATGCACCAAGCACGGTCAGCGGCACGCGGAACGTCTTACCGCCTGGGAACGGATAATTCGGCAGGGAACTCCAGACATCGAAACGCTCGGCGTGGCCTGCAACGGCCTCGCCCAATATCTTGCCGAGCAGATGCGTGGTGGTGACACCGTGGCCGCTGTCGCCATGCGAAAAATAGACATTGTCCGACAGTTTGCCCATATGCGGGATGCGCGTCAGCGTCAGCGCGAAATTGCCGCTCCAGGCAAAATCGATCTTCGTCTTTTCCAGTTGCGGGAAAGTCTTCAGCATATTCGGACGGATTACCCCGGTCAGATCCGCCGGATCGCTGCCGCCATAACCGATACCACCGCCATAAAGCAGGCGGTTGTCGGAGGTGCGGCGATAATAATCGAGAATATAATTGGCATCCTCGACGCAATAATTGGCTGGCAGGAGTTGCTCGATCAGATCGGCATCAAGCGGCTCTGTCGCCATGACCTGGCTTGAGACCGGCATCATCCGGTCGCCGATTTCCGGCAGCAGCTTGCCGAGATAGGCATTGCCGCAGACGAGAACATATTTCGCCTTCACGCTGCCCGTCGCCGTGCGCACGACAGGGTTTACGCCCTGCTCCAGCGAAATGACCCTCGAATTTTCGAATATGCGCGCACCGAGACTTTCGGCCGCCGCGGCTTCCCCCTGCACCAGATTGAGCGGATGGATGTGGCCGCCGAAACGGTCGATCATGCCGCCGGCATAACGATCGGTCCGCACGTATTTTCCGACATCGGCTTTGGAGACCATCTCAAGCCCGCCATGGCCGTGTTTTTCCCAATGGGCCTTGTGGGCCTCCATCTCGCGAATCTGTTTCGTCGTGAAGGCCGCAAAGAAACCGCCATCGACGAGATCGCAATCGATAGCGTATTTCGAAATGCGGCTGCGGATGATCTCCCCGCCTTCCAGCGACATTTCGCCGAGTTTCACCGCCTTGTCGTGGCCGTAACGACTGGCGATTGTTTCGAGGTCGCGGCTATAGCCATTGACGATCTGGCCGCCATTGCGCCCCGAGGCGCCGAAGCCAACCCGCACGCCTTCCAGCACGATAACGGAATAGCCGCGTTCGGAAAGTTCGAGTGCTGCGGAAATGCCGGTAAACCCGCCACCGATGACGCAGACATCCGCTTCCATTGCGCCTTCAAGCGTTGGCCGCACGGATTTGACATTGGCGGAGGCCGCATACCAGGAGGATGTGTGGCCGGGATTGGGAATAGTCGTCACCTCAGCCATCTCACACCGTCCTGATATAGGCGTCATATTCGACGTCGGTTACACGCAGGGAAAATTCGGAAAGTTCCTGCTGTTTGCAGGCAGAAAACAGCGTGCGATAACGCTGGCCAAGCGTCGCATAGGCGAAACTCGAACGCGTGAAACGCTGCAATGCATAATCCCAGTTAGTGGGCAGAGGTTCGTGATTGATGGCGTGGCTGTCGCCGGAAATCGCGCCGCCCGGCTGGCGTTTTTCCTTCATGCCGGCAAGGGCAGCACTCAGGATCATCGCCACAACGAGATAGGGATTGGTATCGGCGCCGGCGACACGATGTTCGATGCGGGTTGCGGCCTTGCTGGCAGTGATAACGCGCACCGCCGCCGAGCGGTTGTCTATGCCCCAGGAGGCATAGGTGGGCGCATGTTCGCTGGGCGTCAGGCGGCGATAGGAATTGGCATGGGGAGCGAAGATCGCCATGCTCTCCCCCATGTTTTCCAGAAGGCCGCCGACCGAATGCATCAGCGCGTCCGATGGGCCGTTTTCCCCGGCGTAGATATTCCTGCCGTCACTATCGAGAACGGAAAAATGCACATGCATGCCATTGCCGGCCTGTAACCCGTACGGCTTCGCCATGAAGGTGGCGTCGAGATCGTGCCGCCGCGCCACACCCTTGACGATGCGTTTCAGGAAGACAGCGAAATCGGCGGCCCGCAACGCGTCCGGCACATGATTGAGGTTGATTTCATATTGGCCGGGCCCGTTTTCCCGCAGCGTCGTATCGGCAAGAACACCCTGCGCCCTGCATGCGGTTGCGATATCATGGAAGACATCCTCGAAATCCTGCAATTCGGAAATCGACAGAACCTGTGTCTGGCCCGTGTGCCACCGGCCTTCGCGGCTATGCGGCGGACGCACCGGATCGAGCGCAGAGCGAACCGGGTCGATCAGGTAAAATTCAAGTTCGGTCGCCACGACCGGCGTGAGGCCGGCCTTTTTGTAGGCTTCCAGCACCCTTGCCAGAACATTGCGCGGATCGCCATAAAACCCGGTTCCATCAGGATTTTTCATCGCGAGCAGGACTTGTGCGGTCGGCCGGCCAAGCCATGTCACCCGAGACAGCGTGCCGGGAACAGGAAAGCAGAACCCGTCCGGATCGCCCGTCCCTTCGGCGAGGCCTGCGGCATGCACATCGCGGCCCCAGATATCCAGCGCATAGACCGAGCGTGGGATCGCCATTCCCTTTTCAAGGACATCGATCGCCCTTTCGCGCGGAATCCATTTGCCGCGCGGCACGCCGTTCGCATCTATGACGAAGGCTTCGAGAATTTCGATATCGGGGTTATCGTCGAAAAATTTCTTTGCTTTTTCAATATCATCCATCATGCACCAGCAGGCCGTTTCTCTTCTGTTTCGCGCGCAGAAGCGCTTCGCTAACGAAAATCGTCCTGCTGTTGATAGATGAGAAACCTCGCCGTCATGATGACGCTTGCCCCTTTTCCCTTTTCATAAGCCCATGTTACGTGGCCCGCCGCGCGAAGGCCAGCGGATTCGGCCATCAGAGCGGGATGGCGAAAAGTGTACACGGTTTTCGCCAGAGATGACTTCAGTTCATCAGGATCTAGGGATTGAACCTTTCGGGTCGATAGGCATCGATGGCGATGACCGGCGTTTCTCCCAGCATGGTTTCCGCCAGCACACGGCCAGTGATGGGCCCAAGTGTGAGGCCGTGATGGGCGTGACCGAACGAGAACCACAATGTCCTGTGGCGCGGCGCCTTGCCGATGATCGGCATCATATCCGGTGTGCAGGGACGCGCGCCCATCCAGGGTTCCGCATCCAGCCTGCCGCCCAGAGGAAAGACGGTGCGGGCGACCCGTTCCGCCCGCTCGATCTGCACGGGGGATTTCGGCGCATCGCGTTCGGCAAATTCCGCGCCGGTCGTCAGGCGGATGCCTTTGCGCATTGGCGCGAGGAAATAACCGCGCTCGGCGTCGATTAGCCAGTTGTTGAGCTTGGTGCCCTCCTGCGGCGCATAGTGCATGTGATAGCCGCGTTTCACGCCGAGCGGAAAGCGGTAACCGAGCCGTTCCGTCACCGTATCCGCCCAGGGGCCTAGTGCGACAACGGCTTGTTCAGCTTCCACCGCCCCGGTCTCGGTGCGTACCGTCCAACCACTTGTCGTCTGGCTGAGCGTGGATGCATCACCCCGGACAAAGGTTCCGCCAAGGCTCTCGAACAGTTTGACATAGGCGAGCGTCAGCGCATGTGGATCGCGCACCGACCATGGATCATTCCATTTCAAACCGCCGACGAACTCGCGGCTGAGATGCGGCTCCGCCGCGGCGAGTTCCGCCCCATCGAGTTTCGTGTGGGAGATGCCGTGGTCGCGCGCCAGACGTTCGGCGAAAGCAAAGTCTGCATCCCGCCTTTCGGCGGTCCTGTAGGCCTCCATCCAACCGTTTTTCACGATTAGATCGCCGGCCTTGGCTTCATCGATCAGGATGCTGTGTTCGGAGACCGAGTGCTCGATCAGCGGCGCGTAGGCGCGGGCAATTGCTGCGTGGCGCGTGGCTGCGGAATTATACCAGTAGCGGCCAAGAAAAGGCGCGATCTTCGGCAGGGCCGAGAGATGATAACGGGCATCGATGCTGTTGTTCAGGGAATAGCGGAGAAGCCGGCTAACTTCCTGCGGGAAGGCGTAGGGAACGACACCCTCTCTCTGGATCAGTCCGGCATTGCCGAAGGACGTTTCCTCACCCGGTCCCCGCCGGTCCACCAGCACCACCGATTTGCCCCTGCGGGCCAGTTGCAAAGCGACGGAGACCCCGATGATCCCCGCCCCCAAAACGATCACATCCGCTGCCATGGCATTCAATCCGTTTGCGTATCTCGTCCGCGCAACATGGGTCGGCATTTTGCGCAAAGCAACAGAAAAATCATCGTCTTAATAGAAACAGCAATGCGCCTGCTACTGGCTCACCGCTTTAGTTTCGACCGCCTCGATATTGAAAGCAGCAGCCAGCAGGGCCTTGGTATATTCCTGTTGCGGATCAGCGAATATCCCCGCTGCCGGGCCGCTCTCCACCACCTTGCCGTTGCGCATGACGATTACGTCGTTGGCAAGCGCTTTAACTACCTTCAGGTCATGACTGATGAAGAGATAGGCGAGTTCGTGGCGGGCCTGAAGATCGCGCAAGAGATCGACCACCTGTGCCTGCACGCTCATGTCGAGCGCCGATGTGGGCTCGTCCAACATGACGAAGCGAGGTTTCAACACCATGGCGCGGGCAATGGCGATACGCTGACGCTGACCACCGGAAAATTCATGCGGATAGCGCCAGCGCGTCTCCGGGTCGAGCCCGACTTCTTCCAGCGCCTGGGCGACGCGGGTATCCCGCTCATCGGCGGAAAGCTGTCGCTCGTGCACCTTCAGACCCTCGGCAACGATTTCGCCCACCGACATGCGTGGGCTGAGCGAACCGTAAGGATCCTGAAACACCACCTGAAGCCGATTTCTGAGCGGCTTCATCATTTCATAGGAATAGCTGTCGATCGACTGACCGATGAAACTGATACGCCCCTCAGACGCTATAAGACGCGATAGGGCGAGACCGAGTGTCGTTTTGCCGGAGCCGGATTCGCCCACGACGCCAACCGTCTGTCCTGCGCGCAGGGTAATATCGATACCGTCAACCGCCTTCACGTGGTCGACCACCTTGCGCATCAGCCCCGCCTTTATCGGGAACCAGACTTTTATGTCGTCGCCCTGCATGACGACAGGTTTGCTGGCATCGGAAAGCGGCGGCTCGCCCTTGGGTTCGGCAGCCAGAAGATGGCGGGTATAGGCATGCTGCGGATCGGTAAACACCTGCTCAACCGTGCCGGTCTCGACGATCTTTCCCTTGGTCATCACGCAGACACGATTGGCAAACTTACGGACAATGCCGAGATCGTGGGTGATGAACAGCATGGACATGCCGTGCCGGTTTTTGAGGTCGCTCAGCAGTTCAAGGATCTGCGCCTGAACGGTTACATCGAGTGCGGTCGTGGGTTCATCGGCGATCAGCAGTTTCGGCCGGTTGGCAAGCGCCATAGCGATCATCACGCGCTGCCGCTGGCCGCCGGACAATTCATGCGGATAGGCCTTCAGGCGCTTTTCCGGCTCGCGGATGCCCACCTGCAATAACAGTTCCAGCGTGCGCGCCCGCGCTTCAGCGCCGGTGATTGCCTGATGCAGTTCCAGAATCTCGCCGATCTGCCGCTCGATGGTATGGAGCGGGTTGAGCGAGGTCATCGGCTCCTGGAAAATCATGGTGATGTCGTTGCCGCGAACAGCGCGCAACGCGCGTTCCGGCAGGGTCAGCATATCCTTGCCGTCGAACAGGATTTTGCCCGAAGGATGGCTCGCCGCCGGATAGGGCAGCAATTTGAGAATGGAGTTCGCCGTGACCGATTTTCCCGAGCCGGATTCCCCGACCAGGGCGACAACTTCGCCCGGCATCAGGTCGAAGGAGACATGATCTACGGCGATGCTGGTCGCTCCACCCTGATGAAAGGCAACGGAGAGATCACGGACGGAGAGAAGCGGCTGGGTCTTTGTTTCCATCATGGCAATCACCGGAACGTCTTGCGTGGGTCGAAGGCGTCTCGCACCGCCTCGCCGACGAAGATCAGCAGCGACAGCATGATGGACATGGTGAAGAAGGCCGTGAGGCCAAGCCAGGGCGCCTGAAGATTGTTCTTGCCCTGCGCGATCATCTCGCCCAGCGACGGCGATCCCGGCGGCATGCCGAAGCCGAGGAAATCGAGCGAGGTCAAAGTGGTGATCGAGCCGGAGAGGATGAACGGCAGGAAGGTCAGTGTTGCCACCATGGCGTTTGGCAGAAGATGCCGGAACATGATTGTCCAGTTGCCGACGCCAAGGGCGCGGGCGGCGCGGACATATTCGAAGTTTCTGGCACGCAGGAATTCCGCGCGCACGATGCCGACGAAGCCGACCCATGAAAACAGCAGCATGATGCCAAGCAGCACGAAGAAACCCGGCGGCAGAATAGCCGCGATGATCAGCAGGATGTAAAGCACCGGCATGGATGACCAGATTTCAATGAAACGCTGCAACAGCAGGTCCGTCCAGCCGCCGAAATAACCCTGGATGGCGCCGGCAGTCACCCCAACGAGGGCGGATGCGATCGTCAGCGTCAGGCCGAAAAGCACGGAAATACGGAAGCCATAGATCATCCGCGCCGTGACGTCGCGCGCTTGATTGTCGGTTCCGAGCCAATTGAGATTGCCGAGCGTACAGCCGGGATCGGCATTACCCTGCGGATAGGCCGAGCAGCGGTCCTTTTCATCCATCAGCCAGAAGGGTGCCGTGGGGGCCGAATGCGGAATGTTGGAATTGACCGTCTGATAGGAATAGCGGATCGGCGGCCAGATCATCCAGCCATTGGCGTTGATCTCGTCCTGAATGAAGGAGGATTTGTAGTCAGTCTGGGCAAGGAACCCGCCAAACTTTTCCTCCGGATAATCGACCATGACCGGCACCAGAAATTCGCCCTTGTAAGAAGCGAAAATGGGTTTGTCATTGGCGATGAATTCCGCAATCAGGCTCAGGAAAAACAGGATCAGGAACAGCCAGAAGGACCAGTAACCGCGCCGGTTTGCTTTGAAATTCTGCCAGCGGCGCTTGGTGGTTGGTGAAAACCAGGGGCGCTTCGGCTTTACCAACGTTTCCGTTGCGGCGGTATGGGCAAGCGTCATCACACGTCCCTCCGCTCGAAATCGATTCGCGGATCGATCCATGTGTAGATAAGGTCGGATAGGAGGCTGACCACGAGGCCCATCAGCGAAAAGATGAAAAGCGTGCCGAACACGATCGGGTAGTCGCGATTGACGACCGAGAGATAACCGAGGCGGCCTAGGCCATCCAGCGAGAAGATATTCTCGATCAGCAGCGAACCGGTGAAGAATGCCGAGATGAAGGCGCCCGGAAAACCGGCGATCACGATCAGCATCGCATTGCGGAAGACGTGGCCATAAAGAACCTTGCGTTCGCTGAGCCCCTTGGCGCGGGCGGTCACGACATATTGCTTCTTGATCTCGTCGATGAAGGAATTTTTCGTCAGAAGCGTCGTCGTCGCGAAAGCCGAAAGCGATAGCGCGATCAGCGGCAGGGTCAGGTGCCAGAAATAGTCGATGATCTTCTGCCACCAGTTCAGCTGGTCAAAATTGTCCGATACCAGACCGCGCAGCGGGAACCAGTCGAAGAACGATCCTCCGGCGAAAAGCACGATGAGAAGAATGCCGAACAGGAAGCTTGGAACGGCATAACCGATGATGATGATGCCTGATGTCCAAATATCAAAGGTCGAGCCGTCGGAAACGGCTTTCTTGATGCCGAGTGGAATGGAGATCATGTAGGAGATGATCAGAATCCAGAAGCCGAGCGACATCGAGACCGGCAGCTTGTCGATGATGAGATCGATGACCGAGGAATTGCGGAAGAAGCTGTCGCCGAAATCGAAGCGTATGTAATTCCACATCATTTCGAGAAAACGGGTGAGCGGCGGCTTGTCGAAACCGAACTGTTTCTCGAGCTTGGCGATCAGCTCCGGATCAAGGCCCTGCGCACCGCGATATTTCGAGCCGCTTTCATCGAAACCGCCGGACTGGCCCATAAGATCGCCGCCGCCGGAGAGGCGGTCGGAGGCGCTGTCGCCCTGCCCAGTCAGTTGCGCGACGACCTGTTCCACCGGCCCGCCCGGCGCGAACTGGATGACAAGAAACGAAATGCCCATAATGCCGATAATGGTCGGGATCATCAGCGCCAGACGTCTGAGAATATAGGCGCCCATCAGCCTTTGCTCCCGGCTGATACGTCAGCGGTTTTCGTTTCTGTCAAACCCGGTCCCCTCCTGAAAGCGCTGCCTTGCGCGATCCAAGCGATTCGTCTCGCCCTATGTGAATCAAGCCTTCGGCGCGAAAGCAAGCGCGGCGTCAGTTCGCGGCCTGGCTGGACCACCATGCTTCCGGAAAACCGACGCCATATTGCGGCAGGTTTTCCGGACGGATGAGCGTGTTCCAGTAAGCGATGAACATCTCGCCGCGATAAAATTGCGGTATGACGTAGCTGTTTGCCAGAAGCACCCGGTCAAGCGCCCGCGCGGCGGCCACCTGCTCATCCCGGTTGGGCGCAAATATGACCTTCCTGACCAAAGCGTCGACGGCAGGGTTCTTGATGCCGGCGAGATTGTTGGAGCCCTGCCGGTCGGCCGCCGCCGAACCCCAGAAATCCGCCTGTTCGTTTCCAGGATTTGCCGACGTCGCCCAGAGCTTGACCGCAACGTCGAAATCGAAGCTGCGGGTACGGTTGGTATATTGCGAGGCATCGACGGTGCGGATGGTCGCATTGACGCCGATCTTCTTCAGGTTCTGGACATAGGGCAGGATGGTTCTTTCCATGCCGGAGGAATCGATCAGAAACTCCATATCCAGCGGCTGCCCGCTCGCCGCGTTGACCATGCGGTTGCCGCGAAGCTCATAACCGGCCTCCTTCATCAGCTTGACCGCCTCGCGCAGATTGTCACGCTGTTTGGCGGGTTCACCCGCGACGGGATTGCTATATTCGGTGGTGAAGACCTCCGGCGGCACCTGATCCTTCAACTCCTGAAGAATTTCGAGTTCACGACCCGTCGGCAAGCCTGAAGAGGCGAGCTCGCTGCCCATGAAAAAGCTGTTGATGCGCTGAAACTGACCGTAAGCCAGCGTCCTGTTCAGCTCTTCGAAGTCGAAAGCATAGTTAAGCGCCTTGCGCAGTTTCGGGTTCTGGAACTTCTCCCGCCGCATGTTCGGCACGAAGGCCTGCATGATGCCGACGGCGCGATAGATGTTCGGCAATTCCTCCTTTGTGACGCGGCCTTCCTTGACGGCCGGAAAATCATAACCAGTGACCCAGCGGCTGGAAGAAGCTTCCTGCCGGAAATCGACTGTGCCTGATTTGAAAGCCTGGAACTCGACGTCCTGATCGGCAAAGAAGGTATAGGTGATTGTTTTGAAATTGTGCTGGCCGACATTCACATTGATGTCCTTGCCCCAATAGTCGTCACGTCGCTCATAGGTCATCGTCGATCCGGGAGACAGCGACGCTATTTTATAGGGGCCAGACCCCATCACCGGCTCCAGCGTGCCACGCGATATGTCGCGCGGCTTGCCATCCGGACCAACACCCTCCCACCAGTGTTTGGGAACAATCAGCAACTGCCCGACGATCTGCGGCAATTCGCGATTATTCTTTTCATCGAAGGTAAAGGTGATGTCCCTTTCACCCGTCACCTCTGCCTTGGTGACATGGGTGTAATAGGTCGCAAGCTGCGGGCTGAGATCTTTGGCTTTTTCAAAGCTGAAGACGACATCTTCCGGCGTCACCGGCTTGCCGTCGGCCCATTTCGCTTCCGCGCGCAGCCGGAAGGTGGCCTTGGAGATATCGTCGGGATAGCTCACGCCCTCTGCCAGGAGACCGTAGGAGGCCGAGAGTTCCTCTTCCGTCGATTTCATCAGAGTGTCGAAAACCAGCGAAAGACCTGTAGCCGCCTCACCCTTGGCGAGCAGCGGATTGAGCGTATCGAAGGTTCCCGATGTCGACAGGCGTAGTGTGCCGCCTTTCGGCGCCTTGGTGTTCACATAGTCAAAATGATCAAAACCATCGGGATGCTTCAATTCGCCGACCGTCGAGATTCCCTTTCGCCACACATCCGCAGACTGTGCGGAGGCGGCCGCCGGCATCAGCATGGCGGAGGCCGCAAGAGCGACGAGGAGCCGGGATTTCAACGGTGCCAATTTCATTCGGGACGTTCCCTGTTTTCGTGTTTGTTGAAGAGAGCATAAAACAAACATTGGCAAAAAACAGATGCTCCGGCTCACAAGCTCTTTATTGAGGCCTTTATTCGCATGCCTTGGTGCGGGCGGCTTGAAACATGGTTTCAACAAAATCCCGATCCAGTTTATCCTGAGGGGCGAGAGAATCATTTAGTCGGAACGGGCACGAATATATGACGGCGGGATCATCCAGAATTTTCAAGGCGGCCATGCTGGCGATTTCGGTCGTTTCGGCGCTCCAGTTGCAGACGCAAATCGCATCGGCCGAGGACAGGCCCGCGAAAGAAGTATTCGGCCACATCGACCTGCCATCTGCGAATAGCTCCCAGCCGATCGGCTCCTATGCAAAGGGATGTCAGTCCGGCGCCATCGCCATGCCCGCAGATGGCCCGACGTGGCAAGCCATGCGCCTTTCCCGCAATCGCAACTGGGGCCAACCGCAGCTGATTTCCTTCCTCGAGCGGTTTTCGCAGGATGCACAGAAAATCGGCTGGCCGGGCCTGTTGCTCGGAGATATCTCACAGCCGCGCGGTGGACCGATGCTGACAGGCCATGCCTCGCACCAGATCGGCCTCGATGTCGATGTGTGGTGGCGGCCCATGCCGAACCCAAGGCTGACGGTGCAGCAGCGCGAGACGCTGCCTTTCATTTCCATGCTTGATAAGTCCAAGTTCCTGACGGTCGATGACCGCAAATGGTCGCCGCTCAATGCACGGCTGGTAATGATGGCAGCGAGCTATCCGCAGGTGGAGCGGGTCTTCGTTAACCCGGCAATCAAGCAGAAACTCTGCCAGACATGGACCGGCGACCGCACCTTCATGGGCAAGATCAGGCCAATCTACGGTCACGACGAACATTTCCACATCCGGCTGGAATGCCCGCCTGGCGCGCCCAACTGCAAACCTCAGGCCGAAGTTGGCAAAGGTGACGGTTGCGACAAGTCGCTGGCCTGGTGGTTCACCAAGGAACCATGGGCGCCGCCGAAAAAAGACCCCAATGCCAAGCCTGTGAAACCCCGTCAGGTCATGGTCTCCGATCTGCCCGCAGCCTGTGCCGCCGTGGCCGCCGCCCCATCCGCCAATACGGAAGGTTTTGCTGCCCAGGCATATTCCCCGGCCCAGGCCGTGCGCCAGCAAGGCGTGGAACAGATCATCCAGAACGCTCCGGCCATTCAGCCACCTGCGGATATTCCGCTTCCGACCCAGCGCCCGACATTGAACTGAAACAGAAATGCGGCATTAAACAGCTTCCCTTTTCAAATGGGGACAAGCTGTTATAGAAGGCTTCAAATCGATTTAATTCTTTATGGGAACAGGCTGGGGACATGGCAGGACAACGCTGTATCGCACTCATCGCTCACGACGAGAAAAAAGACGATATGGCGGATTTTGCGCGTCATCACCAAAAGGTGCTTTCCGGCTTCAAGATCGTCGCCACCGGCACCACCGGCGGGCGCGTTCAGGAAGCCTGCCCCGACCTCAGCGTCATTCGCCTCAAAAGCGGCCCGCTTGGCGGTGACCAGCAGATCGGTGCGATGATCGCCACCGGTGAGGTCGATATGCTTATCTTCTTCACCGACCCGCTGACGGCGATGCCGCATGATGTGGATGTGAAGGCGCTGACGCGGCTTGCCACGGTTTACGACATTCCCATGGCGCTCAATCGCGCCACCGCAGAAAACCTGATCGACTTCAACCTCGCCAAATGACGCGCCAACATGGAACAGGTAATGCCGAAGACGTCCGATACCGAATATCTTTCCTTTCCGATCCTTCTTGGCGACATCGGCGGCACCAATGCCCGCTTTTCCATTCTGATCGATTCCTTTGCGGAACCGGTGCACCTCACCACCGTGAAAACAGCGGAATATCCGACAATTGACGACGCCATCCAGCAGGCGGTTCTGGACAAGACCTCGCTTCAGCCCGTGTCGACCATCCTTGCAATCGCCGGCCCCATCGAAGGCGACGAAATTCCGCTGACCAACTGCCATTGGGTTGTGAAGCCGAAAGATATGCTGGCCAAACTCGGCCTGAAAGACGTCATCGTCATCAACGATTTCGAGGCGCAGGCACTGGCTATTGCCGCGCTCGACGACGACAACCGCGATTCTATCGGCTCCGGCAAAAAAGACATGCTGGCATCGCGCGTCGTTCTCGGACCAGGCACGGGCCTTGGCGTTGCCGGTCTGGTTTACGCCCGACATATGTGGTTTCCCGTACCCGGCGAAGGCGGCCACATCGATATCGGCCCCAGAAGCGCGCGTGACTATGCGGTCTTTCCGCATATCGAGACCATCGAGGGCCGTGTCGCCGGCGAACAGATCCTTTGCGGGCGCGGGCTGGTCAATCTTTACCGGGCCATCTGCACCGCCGATGGCATCGAGCCGATCTTTTCCGATCCGGCCGACATAACCTCGCAGGGGCTTTCGGGCCAGAACCCGCAGGCGAAAGAGACGCTTTCGCTTTTCAGCACCTATCTCGGCCGTGTGGCGGGTGACCTTGCCCTGATCTTCATGGCCAAGGGCGGTGTCTATCTCGCAGGTGGCATTTCGCAGAAAATCGTTCCCGCGCTGAAAAGCCCTGAATTCCGGGCGGCGTTCGAAGACAAGGCGCCGCACAGTGCCCTGATGCGCAGCATTCCCACCTTCGTCGTTACCCATCCACAGGCGGCCCTTTCCGGTCTCGCCACCTACGCGCGCACCCCTTCGGATTTCGGCCTTTCACTCGACGGGCGGCGCTGGAGAGCCTGATCTGCGCTTGGGACAGGCTTGCGAAGCGGGCGGGCGGTCTTTAACGTCGGTGAGGTATGGGTCAGTCAATTGAATGGCGACCTTGAACGGCAGGACGTGAAAAGTGAGTGAAGGCATGAGCGGCAGCGATATGAAACTGGTGGTGGTTGGTGCGGCGGGCCGCATGGGACAGGCGCTGATCCGCCTTATTCACCAGACACCGGGTGTAACGCTGCATGCCGCCGTCGCACGCGAAGGGTCTGCTTTTGTTGGCCGCGATGCCGGCGAGATTGCCGGTCTCGGACCAATCGGCATCGAGATCACCAGCGATCCCTTGCAGGCATTCCTGCATGCGGAAGGGGTGATCGACTTCACCTCGCCTGCAACCAGCGTCACTTTCGCCGGTCTCGCCGCGCAGGCCCGCATCGTACACGTCATCGGCACCACCGGTTGCTCACTGGGCGACGAGGAAAAATTCAAGGCAGCGTCACGCCATGCCCGCATCGTCAAATCGGGCAATATGAGCCTCGGCGTCAATCTGCTCAGCGTTTTGACGCAGCAGGCCGCCAAGGCATTGGATGCGCAGAACTGGGATATCGAAATCCTTGAAATGCACCACAAACACAAGGTGGACGCGCCCTCCGGAACAGCGCTGCTGCTCGGCGAAGCGGCGGCAGCGGGCCGCAAGGTCGATCTCGCCACCTCCTCCGTTCGCGTGCGTGACGGGCATACGGGTGCGCGCGAAGCGGGCACAATCGGTTTTGCGACCCTGCGCGGCGGCTCGGTGATCGGCGAACATTCGGTGATCTTCGCTGGCGAGGGAGAGCGCGTCGAGCTTTCCCACTACGCCGGCGACCGCTCCATCTTCGCACGCGGCGCGATTGCGGCGGCGGTCTGGGCCTTCGACAAGAAGCCGGGCTTCTATTCGATGCTGGATGTTCTCGGCATTTCGCAGGCAGAATAACGCTTCAGTCTACGTCTGCGCCTTAATTTTCCACGGTAAACTCAACCGTATCTGCCGAGAACCGGCTGATGGCATATTGCACGGGAATGCCGTCCATATCCGCGTTCAGCGCCTGGGTGACGAGCAGGATTGCGCCCGGCGCCAATTCGAGATCGGCCAGATCCTGCGTATCAGCGTGGCTCGCGGAAATGACGGTAGAGATGCGCACATAATCCGCGACGCCCAGCATTTCGAAGGCGGCGGTGATCGACCCACTTTTTTGATAGGCATCCCCTATCCCTGAAAAACGGTCCGCCGGAAACCACGTGGTCGAGCGCGAAACCGGCCGGCTGTCGGCCTTTCGCAGGGTTTCCAGACGCACAAGCGGTGCACCCGGCTGCAATTGCAGCCGTGCCGCCAGGTCGGCATTTGCCGGCTCGGTGGTGTGGGAAAGAAGCAGCGCCTGCATATCCTTCACCTGATCGCTGATACCGGCCGTGAACCGTGTGCGCAGTGAAATCGGAAAGCTCAGTCGTTCCTTGCGCGCAATCATCGTGCCGCGCCCCTGCCTCGCCTCGAGAATGCCTTCGCTTGCCAGCGCGGCAATGGCGCTCCTGACGGTATGGCGGTTGACGCCGAATTTTTCGGCCAGCGTCATTTCTGGCGGCAACATGCCGGTTTCGTCGTGATCGCCCGCTGCGATCTCGCCCCTGATCCTGTCGGCGATCTGTCGCCAGAGCGCCACGCCGTTCTTTCTTTTCATCGCTGCCGAAGGGCTCATGTCACACGCTTGTCATTCATCGACGTTAATTGTAACTTATATTGTATAGTTGTCTATATCAATAGACATTAGAGGTCAAGCGATGAATAACGAAGCTGCGAATTCACATGCGGAAAGGAAACGGGTGGCAGCACTTCTTGCCCGCGCCACCGTTCAGGAACTTGAGGCCGTCTGGAGCCGGCAGGATGCCAGCCCGCAGACGGAAAACGTGCGGGGGCCTGAAACCGGCCTCGTGATGGTCAAGGGCCGTATCGGCGGCGGCGGTGCGCCCTTTAATCTGGGCGAAACCACCGTGACCCGGGCAACCGTGAAGCTCGCATCCGGCACCGTCGGCCATGCGCATGTGCTCGGCACCGGTCGCAAGAAGGCCTGGTACGCTGCGGTTTTCGATGCGCTCTGGCAGGAAAACCCGACACGCGGCTTCATCGAGACCGAGCTTCTTTCACCGGTCGAAAAAAGACTGGCCGAGGAGAAAGATCGGAAAACGAAAGAAACAGCCGCAACTCGTGTGGATTTCTTCACCATGGTTCGAGGAGAGGATTGATGGGCGTGAAAGCCGAAGCATTGACGGGCGGTTTTTCCGACGCCGTTTTCGATTCACAGCGAATCTTCAAGAAGCTCATGGACGGCATGGCCCGGCCAGGCACAGCGCAAACCATTGAAACAACAGTTGCCCCGCCGCTGCCGCTTGGTGCGGCCAGCGGCGCCGTTCTTCTTGCACTTTGCGACCATGACACGCCGGTCTGGCTGAGCGGCGCGCTACGCAAAACCACGGTGCCGGGATGGATCGGGTTTCACACCGGGGCGGTTACAACAGAGGAAAAAAGCGCGGCGCATTTCGCCGTCATTGAGGCGGGAAGCGCAATTGCCTCCTTCGGTCTCTTTTCCCAGGGCAGTCAGGAATACCCCGACCGTTCCACGACGGTCATCATTGAATTGCCCGATCTTGACGGCGGACGGGAACTGCTGCTGTCCGGCCCCGGCATCCGCCATATCAACATCATTAGCCCATCCGGCCTGCCGGACATATTCCCGAGGCTATGGGCGGAAAACAACGCCATCTTCCCGCGCGGCATCGACGTCATCCTGACCGCTGGCGACAAATTCGTCTGCCTGCCGCGCACGACGCGCATTCAACCCGTGGAGGCATAAGATGTATGTTGCTGTCAAAGGCGGGGAAACCGCCATCGCCAACGCCCACCGGCTTCTGGCAGACAAGCGGCGCGGAGACCGCGACCTGCCCGCCATGACGGTGGCGCAGATCGTTTCGCAGCTTTCGCTCGCCGTTGACCGGGTCATGGCGGAGGCTTCGCTTTACGACCAGTCGCTGGCCGCCCTTGCCGTCAAGCAGTCTCGCGGCGACATGATAGAAGCGATTTTCCTGCTGCGCGCCTACCGCACGACCCTGCCCCGTTTCGGCTACTCTGTTCCCGTGGATACTGCGAAGATGACGGTCCAACGGCGCGTTTCGGCGACCTACAAGGATTTGCCGGGCGGGCAATTGCTGGGACCGACCTTCGATTACACCCACCGCCTGCTCGATCCCTCGCTGCTGGAGAACGGAGCTGTCGAGATCCCTGCCATCCGTGAGGGCGAGACAGAATACGTCATGCGCGTATCCGACATTCTCGCCGAAGAAGGCTTGATCGAAAGTGACGGCGACATGCCGGATGACCACGTTGCCGGCGATCTGACACGCGAACCAATAGAGTTTCCGATGGCGCGCGACCTGCGCCTGCAATCGCTTGCACGCGGCGACGAGGGCTTTCTTCTGGCGCTCGCCTATTCGACGCAGCGCGGTTACGGACGCACACACCCGTTCGTCGGTGAAATCCGCATCGGCGAGGTGGAGGTCGAACTGGATGTGCCGGAGCTCGGTTTTGCTGTCTCGCTCGGCGACATCAAGGTCACCGAATGTCAGATGGTCAACCAGTTCAAGGGTTCTGCCAAGGCACCTCCGCAATTCACCCGCGGTTACGGTCTGGTGTTCGGCCAGAGCGAGCGCAAGGCGATGGCCATGTCACTGGTCGACCGTGCGCTACGCGCCGCTGAATTCGGTGAGGATGTGGTTGCCCCCGCGCAGGACGAGGAATTCGTCATCTCGCACGCCGACAATGTGCAGGCGACGGGCTTTGTCGAACATCTGAAATTGCCGCACTACGTGGATTTTCAGGCCGAACTGGGCTTGGTGCGCAAAATGCGCGCCGATTTCGACGCGACCGACACCGATGCCGGGGAATGGATGAGCGATGCAGCCGAATAAATCAGCGACTGTGCTGCTCGCCGAACCAATAGGCGCAAAAGACGGTCAATGCTGCAAAAGCGGCAAAGAACACGGCTGCAAGAATTCCAATCTCCATGAGCTTGTACTCCTTTTTTCGCAAGGTTAACGCGCAATGCTTAAAGAAGTTTCATTCGACGACGGGCTGGCTGCCTACAACTTCGCCTATCTGGACGAACAGACCAAGCGGATGATCCGCCGGGCGATCCTGAAGGCAATTGCCATTCCCGGTTATCAGGTTCCCTTCGCTTCCCGTGAAATGCCCATGCCTTACGGCTGGGGCACCGGCGGCGTGCAGGTGACCGCCGCCATCCTCGGTCCAGACGATGTCCTGAAGGTTATCGACCAGGGCGCCGACGACACCACCAACGCCGTTTCCATCCGCGCCTTCTTCCAGAAAGTCGCTGATGTCGCCGTCACCACACGCACCAAGGATGCAACCATCATCCAGACGCGGCACCGCATTCCCGAAGAAGAACTGCATTCGGGGCAGGTGCTTGTCTATCAGGTTCCCATTCCTGAACCCTTGCGGTTCCTCGAGCCGCGCGAGACCGAAACCCGCGTCATGCATGCGCTGGAGGAATACGGTCTGATGCACGTCAAGCTTTATGAGGACATCGCCCGCAACGGCCGTATCTCCACCACCTATGCCTATCCGGTGAAGGTTGCGGGGCGCTATGTGATGGACCCCTCGCCAACCCCGAAGTTCGACAATCCGAAAATGCACCTGTCGGACGCCCTGCAATTGTTCGGGGCCGGGCGCGAAAAGCGCATCTATGCCGTGCCACCCTACACGGATGTCGTCAGCCTGGATTTCGAGGACCATCCGTTTGAAATCCAGAGCTTCGACAAGCCCTGCGCGATGTGCGGCGGGGAGAATGTCTATCTGGACGAGGTGGTGCTGGACGACAAGGGCGGGCGGATGTTCGTCTGCTCCGATACCGACCATTGCGAAGACCGCCGCGCCCATGGCCACAAGGGCCATTTGCTGGCGGATGTGAAGGAGGCCGCAGAATGAGCGACGCACCGCTTCTGAAAGTCAGGGACGTTTCGAAATATTACGGCGACCGCGCCGGTTGCCGCAACGTCTCCTTCGAGCTTTATCCGGGCGAAGTTCTGGCAATCGTCGGTGAATCCGGCTCCGGCAAGACCACGCTTCTCAACTGCATTTCCACACGGCTCGTGCCGACGGCTGGCAGCGTGGAATATCGCATGCGCGATGGCTCGGTGCGAGACCTCTATCATATGGGCGAGGCCGAACGGCGTTTCCTGATGCGGACAGACTGGGGTTTCGTGCACCAGAACCCAGCGGATGGACTGCGCATGGCGGTTTCGGCCGGCGCCAATGTCGGCGAGCGGCTTATGGCTGTCGGTAACCGGCATTACGGCAATATCCGGCAATCAGCCAGCGAGTGGCTGGAGCGGGTAGAAATCGGCACAGACCGCATTGACGACCAGCCACGCGCCTTTTCCGGCGGCATGCGTCAGCGTCTGCAGATTGCCCGTAACCTGGTGACCTCACCGCGCCTCGTCTTCATGGACGAACCGACCGGCGGCCTCGATGTTTCGGTGCAGGCACGCCTGCTCGATCTCGTGCGTGGTCTCGTCAACGATCTCGGCCTCGCCGTTATCGTCGTCACCCATGATCTGGCGGTCGCGCGGCTGCTTTCCCATCGCATGATGGTGATGAAGGGTGGTGACGTCATCGAACACGGTCTGACAGACCGGGTGCTGGATGATCCGCGCGAACCCTACACGCAATTGCTTGTTTCCTCCATTTTGCAGGTTTGACGCCATGCCGACACCCCTTATCGTTTCGGAAGTCTTCAAAAGCTTCACCATGCATCTTCGCGATGGCATCGAACTGCCTGTTGTCCGCGATGTCAGTTTCTCCGTGTCCGGCGGAGAATGTGTCGTGCTCGGCGGCCCATCCGGCATCGGCAAAAGCTCGATCCTGAAAATGCTCTATGGCAATTATGCCATCGACAGCGGCCAGATCCTCATCCGCCACGAGGATCAGGTCATTGACATGGGCAGCGCCTCGCCGCGCACCATCCTCGAGATTCGCCATCGCACCATCGGGTATGTCAGCCAGTTTCTGCGCACCGTGCCGCGCGTTCCGGCGATCGACGTCGTCGCCGAGCCGCTTTTTGCGCGCAAGGTTGCCGCGGAAGAGGCCCGCGAGCAGGCAGCCGTTCTGCTTTCGAAACTCAACCTGCCGCGGGAACTGTGGTCGCTGCCGCCAGCAACCTTTTCCGGCGGCGAGCAGCAGCGCGTCAACATCGCACGCGGTTTCATCACCGATCACGCGATCCTGCTTCTCGATGAACCGACCGCATCCCTGGATGCCGCCAACCGACGGGTGGTCGTGGAGATGATCGCGGAAAAGAAGCGCAAAGGGACGGCCTTGCTCGGTATTTTCCATGACGAGGAAGTGCGGGAAGCCGTGGCCGATCGCGTTCTGGATGTCTCGCAATTCTCCCCCCGGAAGGCAGCGGCATGAGTGTAAAGGTCGGTCTCGAACCTGTTGTCCACGAAAGTGCCCGCGTCACCAATTCATCGATCGGCCGCTATACCGAAATCTCGGAACGCTGCCGCATCGAGGAAGTGGAGATGGGCGACTATTCCTATGTCATGCAGGACGGTGCGATCTGGTGCGCCACCATCGGCAAATTCGTCAACATCGCCGCATCCGTCCGCATCAACGCGACCAATCATCCGATGTCGCGCGCCACACTTCACCATTTCACCTACCGTGCCCGCAGTTATTGGGACGACGCCGATGATGAAAATGACTTCTTCGCCGCCCGCCGCGCCAAGCGCGTGGTGATCGGCCACGATGTCTGGATCGGCCATGGCGCGACCATCCTGCCTGGCGTCACAATCGGAAACGGTGCGGTAATCGGGGCCGGTGCGGTCGTGTCGAAAGACGTTGCGCCCTATACCATCGTCGGCGGCGTACCCGCCCGGCTGATCAGGAACCGCTTCCCGGCGGACCTTGGCCAGCGCATGGACGATCTCAAATGGTGGGACTGGGACCACGCAACGCTGCGCGGCGCACTGGACGATTTCCGCACCCTCGCCGCCGAGGATTTCGTGGCGAAATACGCCGGGTAAAATCGCCCCACACCGAAGAAACTGCAGATTCCGGGGTCATGCTCCGGGGTCTCCCTAACCATGTCTGCGAGACATAGTGCGGGCTTCAAGCCCTTGGCACGACTACTAAAAGGTTCGCAGGCGACCACGCGGACGCCTTATCTGCGCATTCTGTAATATTTTCTTCATCAAACTGACATTCACGCTTCACGCACCGCTGTTAGGTCGAACCCCATCAGAAGAAGATTGGACGGGGAAATGAGCTTTCACCTGAAGCAAGTCACGCGCCGTTTCGGCAACCACACTGCGGTCGATTCCGTGAATGTGGAAATTCCGCAAGGCCAGATGGTTGGCGTGATTGGACGTTCTGGCGCAGGAAAGTCAACGCTGCTGCGCATGATCAACCGCCTCGTCGATCCCTCCTCGGGTTCCATTCATTTCAACGACACGGAAGTCTCTTCGCTGAAGGGTGCCGCCCTGCGCAACTGGCAGCGCGACTGCGCGATGATCTTCCAGCAGTTCAATCTGGTGCCGCGTCTCGACGTGCTCACCAATGTCATGCTCGGCCGCCTGAACCACCGTTCGACCGTGCTCAGCCTGTTCAACATCTTCACGGATGAAGAGCGCCTGATGGCGATTGCCGCCCTCGAGCGGCTCGGCATCGAGCACGTAGCCATGCAGGCGGCGGGCACGCTTTCCGGCGGCCAGCAGCAGCGCGTCGCTATCGCCCGGGCACTAATGCAGTCTCCGAAGATGGTTCTCGCCGACGAGCCGATCGCCTCTCTCGATCCCCTGAACGCCAAGATCGTCATGGACGCCCTGCGCGACATCAACGAGCGTGAAGGCATCACCGTCATAACGAATCTGCATACGCTGGATACGGCGCGCAATTATTGCGAACGCATCATCGGCATGTCGCAGGGTCGAGTCGTTTTCGACGGAACACCCGCCGAACTGACGGCGGCGGCGGTCACGGAGATTTACGGCACGGATTCACACGGCGCCGGCATCGACGAGACCATGACCTCGACCAGCATCAATATTCCCGGCGCGCAGCTTGCCGCGCGTCCGGTTCAGCAATCTGCCGGTCCCGAACCGCTGGCTCTCGCCGGGCTCTGAGGAACCGCTCAGCATCGTTTGCGCCCGCGTCAAGGGCCGATACTTCACAACAAACTCCGGCTCGCCGGGAAACAGGAGAAAGTCCATGTTGAAGAAAATCCTTCTTTCGGCAGTCGCCCTTGGCGTTCTGGCCGGTTCGGCCATGGCTCAGGACGTCAAGGTCCTGCGTATCGGCCTCGACGGTTCGGAAAATGAAGCCGACCAGATCCGCAACACGAAGTGCGTTGCCGATGGCCTCAAGACTGCAACCGGCGTTTCCGAAGTTCAGGTTTTCCCGTCGCCGGACTATAACGGCGTTATCCAGGGCCTGCTCGGCGGCACCATCGACATTGCATCCATGGGCGCTTCTTCCTACGCCAAGATCGCCATTGCCGATCCCAAGGCCGTCGATCCGATCCTGACCTATACCGGCTCTGACGGTTCCAGCGGCTACTACACGATCATGGTTGCCCGCAAGGACAGCGGCATCAAGTCTCTGGCTGACGCCAAGGGCAAGAAGATCGGCTTCGCCGACCCTGACTCCACCTCGGGCTTCCTCGTCCCGAACGTATCGATCCCGAAGGAAACCGGCGTTCCGGTCAAGGAATATTTCTCCGAAACCGGCTTCGGCGGCGGCCATGAGAACCTCGTTCTCGCCGTTCTCGACAAAAAGTTCGACGTCGGCACGACATTCGGTTCGGGCGTCGGCAAGTGGGAAGAAGGCTACTCCGGCGGCAACCTTCACCAGATGGTCAAGAAGGGCAACCTCGACATGGACGATATCGTTCAGGTCTGGAAATCCCCGCTGATCCCGAACGGTCCGCTTCTCGTTGCCAACAAGATCGGTGACAGCATGAAGCAGAAGGTCGAAGACTTCTTCATGGAACTGCCGAAGAAGGATCTCGCCTGCTTCCAGGGTTACACCCAGGGCAAGAACACTGCCTACATCAAGGTCGACCCGGCTTTCTACCAGACGATCATCGACGCCCGTAAGTCCGTTATCGGCGGCTGATCCTCAGATCATATCCGGAAGCGGCGGTGCCTTGCGGCACCGCCGCTTTTGCCAATAAAGGAAAGCGGCATGGCGACCACACTGCAACATGGTACCCTCACGCCCGAGGGATTGAGCGCATCGTCCCGAACGGTGATGCGTCATTATCAACAGCAGCTTAGGACACGGCGGATTTATACCGTTATGTCGCTCGTTATCTTCCTCATCGTCCTTGCCGCCTCACTGAATTTCGCCAATGAGGCCAATTCGGGCAAGTTCTTCGAGCGCCTGCCATATTTTTTCGACTTCATGAAAACATTCGTGCCGGATAGCCCGCTCGAGGTCTTCCGGGCGATGTTCGACCTGCCGTCGCCCTATGACAACGGTTCGCTGAAATACAACTATGTCGCGGATCGCGTTTACATCACCAACGGTTTCTACATACCGCATTTCATCTATCAGCTGATCATCACGCTCAACATCGCGCTGGTCTCGACGATAATAGGCACGACCTTCGCATTTGTGCTGTGCTTCTTTGCCTCCACCAACCTTATCGGTGCCGGCCTCGTGCGCTGGGTTGTACGCCGGGTAATGGAGATCCTGCGCGCTTTTCCGGAGATCGTCGTCGCGGGATTGCTGACTGCCATCTTATCGATCGGGCCGATCGCGGCGATCATCGCGATTTCCGTGCACACCATCGGGGCTCTGGGGAAGCTATTCTTCGAAGTCGTGGAAAATGCCGACATGAAGGCGGATGAAGGCCTGCGTGCCGCGGGTGCCAACTGGCTGGAGCGGGTTCGCTTTGCCATCGTGCCGCAGGTCCTGCCCAATTTCGTGTCCTATGCATTGCTGCGTGCCGAAATCAACGTACGCGCCTCGACCATCATCGGCGCCGTTGGTGGTGGCGGCATTGGCGAGGTCTTCCGGCTGTCGATCGGTAACGATCACGCTTCCAAGACCTATGCCATCATCATCCTGCTGCTGATCACCATCATCGCCGTAGACCAGTTTTCAAGCTGGTTGCGCCGCAGGCTGATCGGCCATCAATCCTTCGAATTCGGACGGGGAGCGGCCTGATGTCGTCCAGCTTCATTCTCAATACCGCAGACCGCGAGAGGCTGACGGCCGCACATCCCGCAATTTTCAATCGCGGCTTCATGCAGCGATACGGCTTGCTGACCGGTATTGTCGCCGTCCTCGTCTATCTCACCGCCTGCTTTTTCTTCTTCAATGTCGGCCCCGCTTTCATGCAGGGTCGATGGGATCGCGCTTCGAGCTACATTCAGGACTGGTATTCCTGGCGGGCCCAGCCACGCCTTCGTTTCGAAGACGGGAAGGTGAACCCGCAGTGGTCAAGCCGGATGCAATATCCCGCCGATGCGCCGATCGACTGGCTGCAACCCTTGCCGGATGGCGGCTACAGCGTCGTTTACGCGGGCACGCAAAACCGTCTCGACGTAACGCCGACCCGGGTGGACGTCTATGTGGACGGCAAGAACTATCCCGTCATCATCAATGGCGACAAGGCTCTGGCGCCTGAGGTCCTGCCGCAAGAGATCACGCAGGACGGCAACAAGGTTCTCGTGCATTACGGTTTTGCCGGACAGGCGGAAATCCGCACCAGCCAGGTTTACGTGCAGCGGCGGTTCCTCGGGTGGGCGAACTTCCTGTTCGATACCAAATCGGAATTCTGGGGCAAGAGCTACGGCGACCTTGCCGCACTGGCGCTGTGGGGGGAAAGGCTCGATCCCACGCGCTCAAACATCAGCCACATGGTCGATGATTTCCTCGACAATGGTGTCTGGCAGCACGCCGATATTCTTTCCAAGCTGATGCAGACGCTGGTGATGGCCTTTGTGGGCACGTTGTTCGGCACGCTCGTTGCCCTGCCGCTCGCTTTTCTCGCCGCACGCAATATCACCGCTAACAGGGCCGCCAACTGGGGCATGAAGCGTCTGTTCGACTTCCTGCGCTCGATCGACATGCTGATCTGGGCGCTGTTCTTTACGCGCAGCTTCGGTCCGGGGCCGATCCCCGGCATTGCCGCGATCTTCTTCACCGATACCGGCGCGCTCGGCAAGGTCTATGCCGAGGCGCTGGAGAATGTTGACGACAAGCAGCGCGAGGGCGTCAAATCGGTTGGCGCTTCTCCCATTGCCGTCAATCGTTTCGGCGTGCTTCCGCAGGTCCTGCCGGTCTTCATTTCCCAGTCGCTTTATTTCTGGGAAAGCAACACCCGTTCCGCCACGATCATCGGTGCGGTTGGCGCTGGCGGCATCGGTTTGAAACTGCTGGAAGCGATGGGTACCAATGCCGACTGGGACAAGGTCGCTTATATGGTGCTGCTCATTCTCTTCGTGGTTTTCCTGTTCGACCACATCTCGAATTCCCTGCGGTCGCGCCTGATCGGGAAAACCCAGCATTAATTCATAAAGCGGGAGCGGGGTTTGGTTATCCCGCTTCCCGAGACGTGCGCAAAACCGGAACCTCTTTGCAAAGTCAGATACATCCCCTCAATGCGCCAGCATCCGTCTTCCGGACATTCGAGAGACACGCGGCGTTTCAAGCGCTTTTTTTCCTGGGGCATCATCATTCTGTCACGGAAAGCGATTACCTCGCACTCCTGACCTTGCGGGAAGCGGGCGAGTCACGCCAAATAGCTTTTCATCCAGGTTTTCCATGACACCGAAGAGTGCTTGCCGTGCGCTACGCCATCTATTTTTCTCCGGCTAAAGATCATCCACTGACTGAAGCGGCGTCGCGCTGGCTGGGACGCAATGCCTTTTCCGGCGCGCAACATGATGACCATGCCGCTTATGCGGAGATGACGGAGGAGCCGCGCCGTTACGGTTTCCACGCGACGCTGAAAGCCCCCTTCGAGCTTTCCGAAAAATACAGCGAAGCGGAACTCGTCGCCGCCCTCGAACAGTTTGCGGCCAGCCAGTCCGTCTTCGATATTCCGCGTGTTGTCATCGGCGCACTCGGGCCGTTTTTCGCGCTCGTTCCGGATCGCACCTACCAGCCGCTGCAGGATTTTGCCGCTGAGATCGTTGACCATTTCGACCGGTTTCGCGCGCCCTTGTCCGAGACCGACATTGCCCGCCGGCGCCCGCAAAACCTGACCGAAAGCCAGCGGCAAAATCTGTCGCTCTGGGGTTATCCGCATGTCATGGACGACTTCCGCTTTCATATGACGCTGACGGGCCGCATCGACGAAAGCGACGCGCCCGCTATCCAGGATGTGCTTTCGACCAAGTTTTCCGAGTTCGTCGACCGGCCTCTCACCATTTCCGGCCTCGCTTTGTTCGTTGAGGAAACGCGCGGCGCACCATTTACCGTTCATCGCTGGCACCCGCTTGGCCAGCCGCCAAAGAAAGATGCTGACCCATGACCGAGCATGCCCTTTCCAACGCCCGTATCGTTCTGGAAGACGATATTATTCTGGGATCCGTTCTGATCCGTGACGGCAAGATCGCCGATATCAGCGAAGGCGCCTCCAAGACCGGTGAAGATCTCGAAGGCGATTTCCTCATCCCGGGTCTGGTGGAACTGCACACCGACCATCTGGAACAGCACTATTCGCCGCGTCCCGGGGTTATCTGGGATAAGATCGCCGCAATTCAGGCTCACGATGCGCAGGTCGCGTCATCAGGCATTACCACTGTTTTCGACTGCCTGCGGCTGGGCTCCGACGAAGATGGCGGGTTCAAGAAGGGCGAGATGCGGGAAATGGCAGATGCCATTGAAACCGCTGCCGATCAGAACCGCCTGCGGGCAGATCACCTGCTGCACCTGCGCTGTGAAGTCGCCTCCGCCGATGTGCTCGAGCATTTCGAAGATTTTGAGACCGATCCGCGTGTGCGGCTGATTTCGATGATGGACCACTCCCCGGGACAGCGCCAGTTCCAGTCGATGGACCAATATATCTTCTATTACCAGAAGAAGCGCGGACTGAGCGACGAGGCTTTCGCCGAGTTCGTCAGACGCCGGCAGACGGCATCGGCGGAGTTTTCCGCCAAGCACCGGGATTACCTGGCGGCCCGTTGCGCCGAGCGCGGCATAACCGTTGCAAGCCATGACGACGCTACAGAAGCGCATGTGGGCGAAGCGATCGGACACGGCGTGAAACTCGCGGAGTTCCCCACCAGCGTCGAGGCGGCAAAGGCTTCGCACAGCGCCGGCATGAGCGTGCTGATGGGCGCACCGAACATCGTTCGCGGCAAGTCCCATTCCGGCAACATCGCCGCCCGTGATCTTGCCGAACTTGGCGTGCTGGATGTTCTCTCTTCCGACTATGTGCCGTTCAGCCTGCTTTACGCACCGTTCCTGCTCGCCGACCAGGTGGAAGCCATCACTCTGCCGGAAGCGTTGCGCATGGTTACCTCCACGCCGGCACGAACGGTGGGCCTTCGCGATCGCGGCAGCATCGCAACGGGATTGCGGGCCGATCTGGTCCGAGTTCACCGTGAGGACGGCGTTCCCGTCGCCCGCTCGGTCTGGCGTCAGGGCAAACGTGTGGCATGACCGGCAACGGACAGGATAGCCGGCTTGACGGCCAGACGCTGGGTACGGTGCCCGGAACCATGATCGTAATTGTCGGCCCGAGTGGGGCCGGCAAGGACACGCTGATGGATTATGCCGCAGCGCAGCTGTTCGGGCGGCCGGGCTTCCATTTCACACGCCGGGTCATTACCCGCAGCGGCGATGCCGGCGGCGAAAATCACGATGCGGTTTCCATGCACGAGTTCAACCGGCTGGAAGAGGAAGGTGCTTTTGCCGTTTCCTGGCAGGCGCACGGGCTGAAATATGGCATTCCGGCCGCCGTCTATCGTCATCTTAATGCGGGAGACGTGGTCATCGCCAACGGCTCCCGCTCGGCCCTGCCCCAGTTCGGCACCGCCTTTGCGCGCCTCAAGGTCGTGAACATCGTTGCACGGCCGGACGTGCTGGCGAAGCGGCTGGAGCAGCGCGGGCGGGAAAGCCGGGAGGATATTCTCCGGCGGCTGGAACGCAGTTCGCTCACGGTCGTCGGGGATTTTGATGTGACGACCGTGGACAATAGCGGTGCCATGGAAGATGCGGGCAAAACCATCATGCAGGTGCTGGAGCAGAGCGCCTGCCGTCGCCACATTTAAACTCCACAGGCCGAACTGCTCGACAAATGGCTTCCCAACGCTTACCATCAGGCGACAATTTCCAAACATGGTACGCCAAGGCGAGGGATGCCTGAAAAGAGGGTCAGCGACGAGATAACAGTGGTGGCCGGTCTGGCCGCCGGCGTCGCCAATTATGCGCGGTCGCGGGGCATCGACATTGCCCCCATCTGCAAGGCTCTCGATATCGATCCCGCCACTTTCGGCAGCGTGACGGAGCGCATCAGCCTCGACCGATTTTGCCGCCTGCTCGAGACATGTGCGTTGATTTCCGGCGACGACGCCTTTGGTTTGCAATGCGCGTCCACCTTTCCCGCCGGCGCATCCGGCGCGTTCGGATATGGCCTGATGAGCGCGCCGACAGTGCGGGCTTTCCTGCGTTTTCTTCAGGATCACGTTTATTACGCGACCAATAACAGCAATTTCACCATGGTCACGGATGCCGCGCACGTAACCCTGTCATGGTCCTTTGCGCCCGTCATCGTCAAACGCGATCAATATGTGGATTTGTCGCTGACAGCTCTGATCCAGCGCCTTCGCGATATTCTGGGGGAGCGGGAGCGCGTGAACCTGATCGAGATCGGTCTGGAACGGCCGAAACCGGTTAATATTCAGCTATTTAAAGAAAGAATGACCAAGCGCGTCAGCTTTTCGCAACCCATCCATACCATGCGTCTTCCCACATCACTTCTGGACGTGGTCAACCCAAATGCAGATGAGCGGCTGTTCGAGCTGATGAACTTGCAATGCCGGATGCTGCGGCCGGAGACATCGGCAGACGCCACGCATTTCATCGATCAGGTGAAGCGTTACATGCAGGTGCGGCTGTCGGATGCCGAGCTTTCGCTGAGCGAGATCGCCCCCTATTTCAACCTGTCGGAACGCAGTTTTCAAAGACGGCTTGCCGAGCTTGGGACTAATCTCAACGAGATAAAGGACGCCATTCGCAAGAATGCCGGCTTCAAGCTCCTCGTGGAAAGCGATCTTCCGGTTTCCGATATCAGCTACAGGCTCGGCTATTCTACGCCGGGTGCGTTTTCGCGTTCCGTTTCCCGCTGGTTCGGGGCAACGCCCACGGATATTCGCAAGAAACACGCGCATCATTCCGCCGTATAGGACGCATTCCCAGCATCAATATTCCATATATCCAAAATAAAATTGGGAAATATGTCGGCGTTCATTGGATTATGTATCGAAACATAACAATAAAAACGCAAAACTTGGCGTGAGATGTTATTCTCTTGAGATGGCAGACCGCCTAATAGAACGCCGCAATATGCCTTCGGGCATGACGGAAAACATTCCAAAGCTTTGAATTTTACATTGTTCTGGACAAGAACCGATTTCAGGTTTTTGGGAAGGACGATGCAGTCATTCTTTCATCGCCGAGGATATGCCCATGCCGGGACCGGCTGGCTGCGAGATCAGCTGCTTACTGCCTGGTTCCTGAGGCCACATCCGGCTTTGGGAAGGTCAATCTCTTTTGAGGCTGAAAGACTATGTCGTCAAAAACGCAGCATGAACGTCATCAGGCGCGTGAAATCGTCCTTTCGGATCGTGAGCGGCAATATCTGGGGCTCGTTGCGCGAGGCCGACATCCTTCTCACATTGCCTTGATAACGGGAGCGGACGAAGCGGATGTTAAAGATACTCTGGAACGGGTCCGCCTAAGGCTAGGTGCGGCCAATCTGCTGAATGCCGTCAGCATCGCCCTGCTGCGTGGACTGATCGAACAGGATATTTAGAGCTTCCCTCTCGCTCCAAAAGCTTACGCGAAATCGTCCCCTTCCCGTAAGCCAAAACCGGATGTGTTGCTTTCTGCGCCAAAAACCCACCATTTCGATGGCGGGACGGCGGACCAAAAGGCGGGTCGGAAATGATTTCCGGCCTATCGGCGCAACTGCAAGGCAGCCATACACGGTTTACCCGGCGGACTTTCCGGTCCGCCGGGTTTTCATTTTCAGTTCCTCACAGCGACTGAATCTCGGCAAGAATATCGCTTTCGACGATGATACCGCTTTCCAGCGCCTGCCTTCGAATGCCCTGGCTTCGCCGACCGGGCAAACGCACGTTTTCCTGCTTCTCTATCTCTCCGGCGATAAGCGCCAGTCGCTCGGTAAAGGCCGCACCGCCCGACGATACGGGGTCTATGGCGATGATCGTGTGGCCGAGAGAGGGTGGCGCACCCTTGTCGTCCAGAAGGGAAGAGGCCTCGAAGGCGAAGCTTCCACCGGTGAGCGCGGCGGCCATGATCTCCACCATAAGCGCCAGGGCAGCCCCCTTGGCCTCGCCCGCAGGCACCATCGTTCCGGCTAGGGCTTCTTCGGGATCGGTCGTGGGCCGGCCATTCGTATCAAGCGCCCAGTCGCCCGGAATGGTTTCGCCCTTCTGGCGGGCCGCCATGATCTTTCCGCGCGCAACCTTGGAAAGCGCCAGATCGATCACCAGCGGATCTGCCTCGCCAACAGGGCTGGCGAAAGCAATCGGATTGGTGCCATAGAGCGGTTTGGTGCCACCCCAAGGCGCCATGGATGCAGGCGCATTGGCGAACATCAGCGCCACGAGGCCCATTTCCGCGAAACGCTCGACTGTAAGTGCCATGACGCCTGCATGATGGGAGCGATGGATCGCGGCGAGCGCGATGCCCTGCTGCCGGGCCATGTCCGGCAACTCGCCTACGGCGCAGTCGATCGCGGGATAGGCGTAACCGTTGTTAGCGTCGATTGAAAGCACACCCGGTTTGACACGACTTGCCACCGGCCGCGCATTGCCATCGACCTTGCCAACCCGCGCCTGACGGACATAAACGGGGATACGCCGAAAACCGTGGCCGCCCTGGCCTGCAGCCTCGGATGCCACGAGCGCCTTCGCCACGGAGCGGGCGTTTTGCGGCAGAACGCCGTTACGCTCAAAGATAGAGGATACGAGATCCTCCGCCTCTGCGATTGAGAATTTCATTCCGGAATGCCTCTGCGTGTTAAGTCGACAAGACCTACACCATCGAAAACATTCGCGAAATGCAATTCAGGCCCAAATGGATATCTTATCGAGAATACCGGTCGGGCACGCATTCGCCCTTCGGGAGGGCGTCATACCAGGCAAGAGCTTATTCCAGCAGAACCGCGACATGGCCTTGGAATCGATCTAGCGGATGCTGATCGGCAAGGTGATTGTCTTGTTTGCGTCCGGTGGCGGCGCGGGCACGGGTGATGCGCTCTGGATCCAGGCCGCAATCTGCTGGTCGATGGAGGAATCACCGGTGGACTGCACCACACTGACACCGCTGATGGCGCCTGTATCGTTAACCCGGAACCGCACGGTCGCTGTCATCGCATCGCTGCGAAGCGAGCGGGGCTTACGCCTCTGGATATGCGAGCGAACCTTCGATCCCCATTTTGCCGGCGAGGCGGAGGATGAAGAGAAGAAACCGGCATTGTTGCGCGATGCCGCCGTCCGGTCGGATTGCTGTGTCTCGGCCTTGGCCGTTTCGCGCAGTTCCGATGCCTGTTGCGGTTTGGGGCGCTGGCGCTCGACCTTCTTCTTGTCGTCCGGTTCTTTCTTCTCCACCTTCTTTTCGACCGGCGGCGGCGGCGGCCGGATGACGGGCAAGGGAACCTCGACATTTTCGAGTTCCGCCATCATCTGTTCCTGCACGGGATCGATCGGCTCCACCGGTTCGGGAATTTCCTGCGGCTCGACGATCTCCTCGACCGGCGGTTCCGGCGGCTGCACGGGTTCCGGCGGCGGCGTTTCCACAACCGGCTCAGGCGGCGGCGGCTCCTCCGGGGTGACTTCCTCTACCGGCTGGCTGTTGTCGCTCTGTACCTCTTCGGCATCTTCAACGTCCTGCGCAGGCGTCGTTTCCTCGGTGTTGACGGCTTCCGGTATGGCTGCCATTTCGATCATGATCGCGGCAGGCGGCGGCCCGCCGGCATCCAGTTCCTCTGGTTCCTGCATCAGGTAATAGGCAAAACCCGCATGAACGCCCAGCATGAGCAGTGCTGCGGCGGACCACAACGCCGCTTCCCCGAGGCGGGAATGTCGGGACTGCGGGTAGCCGTTTTCAGTCATGGCGCGGTTCCTGGCACTGCGGGCGCGGCGGGCGGAACGGCACCGGCTGGCTGCGTTGCCGCAGCGGCATTTTCCAGCCCTACCAGAGCGATTTTCAGATATCCGGCATCGCGAAGCAGGTTCATGATTTCCATGAAGTGGCCATAGTCGACGGCTTTGTCGGCGCGCAGGAAAATTCGCGTATCTTTCTTGCCGCCCGTCTGCCGGTCGATCGCCGCTGCCAGGGCTTCGCGGGCAACCGCATCATTGCCGAGATTGAGCGACAGATCATCCTTGACGGTCAGATAAAGCGGCTCTTCCGGGCGCTCCGCCGGCTTGGCGGTGGATGCGGGCAGATCGACATTCACATCCACGGTCGCCAGCGGTGCGGCAACCATGAAGATGATGAGCAGAACCAGCATCACGTCGATGAAAGGCGTGACATTGATTTCGTGGTTTTCGGAGAGATCGTCTCCGCTATTTTCGCGAATACCGCCAGCCATGACCGATCACCGCCCAACCAACGACACAGCGGGCTTGCTGCTGCCCGGCGGAATGCGGCGGAAATCGAGGTCGCGGCTGACGAGGCGTTCCACGCCGGCTGCGGCATCCGCCAGCAAATGCCGGTATCCCGTGATCGAGCGGGCGAAGACGTTGTAGATCACCACCGCTGGAATAGCAGCAACAAGGCCGATTGCCGTGGCAAGCAGCGCCTCGGCAATGCCGGGTGCCACGACGGCAAGATTGGTGGTCTGCGATTCCGAGATGCTGATGAAGGAATTCATGATGCCCCAGACGGTACCGAACAGACCGACAAAGGGAGCGGTGGAGCCGATGGTCGCCAAGGCGCCCGTTCCGCGCGACATGCGGCGACCGGCGTGGGTTTCAATGCGTGACAGGGCCGAGGATACACGCTCCTTGATGCCGCCGCCGTCGGTGTGTTCGACCACCGCGTCGGAAAGCTGCATTTCGTGAGTTGCCATGCGCAACATCAGCGCTGCCGGCCCGCCCTTCTTTTCGACGGCCTCAGTCGCCTCGTTCAGGGTTTTCGCCCTGCGAATAACCTTGAGCGTCGCACCGGCGCGCACCCGTGCACCGGCCAGCTCGATAGACTTCGCCACCCAGACCGTCCAGGTGACGAGCGATGCGAAAGCGAGACCGATCATCACGCCCTTCACGACCCAGTCCGCCGCCATGAACATGCCCCAGGGAGACAGGTTGTGCGGAATGTCCGCACGATGTCCGGCACTTGCGGGTTCGGCGACTACCGGTTCAACCGGGGTGGAGACCTCGTTCGGCGCTGCCGTACCGTTCGTCGGAGCGGGTTGCTCCGTCTGTGTCGGCTGCGGTGAAACACCTTCGGCTGCCGGCGTGGGATTACTTGCGGCGGGCGCAGGCTGGGCCGGCGCGGGCTGTGTGGGCGCGGCAGCGGAAGGCGGCACAGGCTGGACTGCCGGAGCGCTCGGCGTCTCAGCCGGCGACTGCGCGGGCTGCATCGTTTCCGTTGCCGGTGCAGGTGCTGGTTGGATCTGGGTTTCGGATGCCGACTGAGCAAAAACCGCTCCGGCACTCAAGCCGGCCAGCAAAGTGACCGTCATGGCAAGTGAGATATGCCGTGTTTTGTTTGCTCTGGTGAAGCACGCGGAAGAAGTTGAGGTCTCAGCTGACATAATTTTTATCCCGGATTTCCGTCGATGAACTCATCCGCAGATTGACCGGTTCATTAAAACCGGGGCCATGAACGGATGCCGTCGTGAAAGCTTTACGTTCCGATAATAAACCTGAGTTCTTTTGACAACTATTATATTGCCAAAAGACGACCCGTAAACTCTTCTTTACAAAAAATTGACCGACCTGCGGTCTTCAGGTGTTTTGCGAAGGCGAAAACTGCGCCACCAGCGCGTGTCGGTCGCCGGGATAGGTGACCCGAACACTGGTGACATAATCCGCTCCGTGCCAGGTGCGGCGGTGGATGACCAGACACGCCGCACCGGAAGCAATGCCGAGCGCGGTCGCATTTTTGCGATCAGCGGAAACTGCGCTGATGCGATGTTCCGCGGCACTCCAGGGAACCATTTTCAGCAGCCAAGTGCCCGGCCCGATCTGTGAAAAATCCGCTGCCTCAGCCTCCGGAACGGCGGTGACATTGATGATGCGTTCCTCGAGGCAAAAGGGAACGCCGCCGGCAAAATGCGTGCAGGTGAGTTCCAGAACCGGGGCATCCACGGCAAGCGCCATGGCCGCGCCGTCTTCTTCCCCCGCAGGGCGCAGTCGCCGTCTGTCGAGACGGTAACCGTAAACGAGGCCGAGGGCCTGCACCTCCCGCTCGATATCGTGGATTTCCAGCACGGCCGATTGCGCATGGGGCTGGCGAACGAAAGTGCCAAGACGACGGCGTCTTTCAATCAGGCCACGCTGCACCAGTTCGCCGAGCGCCTTGTTCACCGTCATGCGCGAGCAGGCATATTGCCGGGTCATCTCGTGTTCGTAGGGAATACGGTACCCCGGCGGCCACTCGCCCGACATGATGTGGCGCTCGACATCGTTGCGGATGCGCTCGTGCAGTGATTTTTCCTGAAGATCGGCGCCTATACTCCTCATACCGATGCTTCCTTCCTCCCGGTTCTATGGATCAACTATCCATGGGCAGCGGCGGCAATCGCCTCGCTGCGAATTTCCTCCGTCAACTTGGCGCGTAGCTGCGAAAACTCCGGGCTGGCCTTGACGGTGTAGTGACGCGGATGCGGCAGGTCGACCGGCATGATCGACTTGATGCGCCCCGGCCGCGCTGACATCGTCACAACCCGCGACGCCATGAATACCGCCTCCTCGATGTCATGCGTCACAAAAATGACGGTCTTCTGCTCGCGCTCCCATATGCCGAGCAGCAATTCCTGCATCAGTCCGCGCGTCTGGTTGTCGAGTGCGCCGAAAGGCTCGTCCAGCAGCAGGATTTTCGGGCCGTTTGCCAGAGCGCGAGCGATGGCTGTTCTCTGCTGCATGCCGCCGGACAGCTGTTTCGGCCAATGGTTCTCGAAACCGCGCAGGCCAACCTTGTCGATATAGCTGTCGACGATCTCCCATTTTTCCTTCTCGGCCACACCACGCTCGCGCAGACCGAAGGCGACGTTTTCCCGGATCGTTAGCCACGGAAACAGCGTGTAGGACTGGAACACCATGCCGCGATCCGCCCCCGGCCCTGTCACTGCCCGGCCGGACAAAAGGACTTCACCCGTCGTTGGACGGTCAAGACCGGCGATGATGCGCAGCAAGGTCGACTTTCCGCATCCGGACGGGCCGAGAATGGTGACGAAATCGTTGCGGGAGATTTCCAGATCCGTGGGCTGCAAGGCCAGCGTTGGCTGGCCGCCCTGAACGCCGGGGAAAGTGCGGCTGACGCCCTTGATAACGAGTTCGCTCATCAGGCAAGCCTCCAGGCGAAAAGCTTCCGGTTCAGCGATTTGAACGCGAAGTCAGAAATAAGTCCGATGACACCGATGACGATGATGCCGAAGATGATCTGCCCGGTCGCCATCAGCGCCTGGCTGTTGATTATCATATAGCCGATGCCCGACGACGCGCCGATCAACTCGGCAACAATGACATAGGTCCAGGCCCAGCCGAGGACGAGACGGAGAATTTCCGCAATATCGGGCGCATTGGCGGGAATGAGAACGCGGCGGACCACGCCCCGGTCTTTTGCGCCAAGTGTATAGGCAGCCTCCACCAGATCGCGTCTTGTGCCGGCAACCGCCACGGCAACCATGAGAATGATCTGGAAAACTGCGCCGATGAAGATCACCAGCAGTTTCTGCATCTCGCCGATGCCGGCCCAGAGAATAAGCAGCGGCACGAAGGCGGAAGCCGGAAGATAGCGCGCGAAGGAGACGAAGGGTTCAAGCAGCGCCTCGACCGGCTTGTAAGCGCCCATGGCGATGCCGACCGGTACGGCAACGAGCGAGGCCAGCACGAAGCCGCCGACAACACGCCAGATCGTCATGCCGATATCGCTGGCAAATCCCTGATCGGTCAGCAGATAGATGCCGTCCTTCAGCATGGTGATCGGGTCAGCCAGAAAGGTCGGCGATACGAAGCCGCCGAGCGTGGCAAAGCCCCAGGCGGAGAAAAAAAGCACGAAGAACAGAATGCCGAGAAAAATCCGCGTGCTGTTCTTTATGGGTTGAAGAGGTTGCATTCTGTCGCCTGTCCGGAAAACGGGCGCGGCACTCTATCGCCGCACCATCTAGGCGCCGTACGTCGTCCGTGACGCACAGGCGCTGTAAGGCTTCTCACTGGCTGCAATAATCCCCGAAGGAAAAGCAGCAGTTTGCTTCTGTTACTTGATGAAGGACGTCTCCGCGAGTGTCGAAAGATCGGGTTTCGATTTTATCACGCCGATTTCCAGAAGCAGATCAGCCGATTTTTCGGAGAATGTCTTGAATTCACCGTCGAAGAACTTCTGGTTGGCGGCCTTGTCCTGCCATTCCAGGAATTTCGCCGAAGCTGCGAATGCCTCGCCCGCCTGTTTTACGTCCGCTCCCATGGTCTCATAGGATTTTGCAGGGTCCGTCTTGATGAGCTCGAGCGCCTGGAAATAGCTGTCCGCAAGGGCTTTTGCCGCCTGCGGATTGGCCTTCAAGAAATCCGGCGTGCAGCCGAACGTGTCCATGACGGCGGGATAATCCAGCGTCGTCGCAAGGATTTTCCCCTTGTCCGGTGCGGCGCGCACTGTGGACAGATAAGGCTCATAGGTCATGGCGGCTTCATTCTGGCCGGCGACGAATGCCTGCGCGGCCGGTCCCGGCTCAAGGTTGACGACCTTCACGTCCTTCAGGGTCAGGCCGTTTTCCTTCAGTATCCAGGCAAGGAAGAAATAGGGGGATGTGCCCGGTGCAGAAGCGGCAACCGTCTTGCCTTTGAGGTCCGACACCTTTGCAACATCACTGCGCACCGCAATGCCGTCGGCTCCGTGCGACTTGTCCATCTGGAAAATCTGGGTGGACTTCACGCCGTTGGCATTCCACGCGATCCATGTTTCGACCGTGGTGGCGGCGCACTGGATGTCACCGGAAGCAAGCGCCAGATGCCGGCTTGCCTGCGGAATCTTCTTGATATCGACCTTGAGGCCATTCTTTTCGAAAATGCCGGCCTGCTTGGCAAGCGTCAGTGGCGCAAAGCCGGTCCAGCCGGACATGCCTATTGTAACCGATGTTTCGGCATAGGCGGAAGCAGATGAAACAAGCGTCGCGATTGCGGCGATAACCCATGTCTTTTTCATGATCGGAACCCCTTTTGATTTATTTTTGTGCGATATTTTTTTCGCTTTATTTGAGGCATGCTAGGCAGGGATTTTACATTTGTCTAGACAAAATAGAGGCGCTCAAACGCTTCCAGAAAGATTGCAAACAAGCCGCCCGGCATTCTAGACATAGGATAGCACAGCCCGGCGCATCGGCCCGCTGTTTTCCATATCGAGCTTTTCCATGACCAGACAGAGACGCCGTAACATCATCAGGGCAAGGCGCACCGGCACCGGCATTGCGCTCGTCGCCGCCATTTCATTCATCGCCGGAATGACAGATGCGGTGGGTCTTCATCTTTCCGGCGATTTCGTTTCCTTCATGACCGGCAACACCACCCGCGCGGCCATTTCGGTGGAAGCTGGCGTTTATTCCCATGCGGCGAAACTACTCTTCGCGATCATCGCTTTCGTGGCGGGCAATGCTGGCGGTATCGTGGTCGCGCATAAATTCGACCGGAGCATCTTTGCCGTTCTCGTGGCCGTCGGGTCGCTGGTGGCGATTGCCGCATTGCTGCGTGGCGATGGTTCCGCCCTGTCGCAGTTTTATCTTGTCGTTTTCGCCATGGGGATGGTCAACGCTGCCGTCGAACATATTGAGGGGCTGCCTATTGGCCTCACCTACGTGACCGGCGCCCTTTCCCGTTTTGGCCGTGGCATCGGTCGCTATCTTCTGGGGGAGCGGAGCCTCGATTGGGGCATCCAGATCGTGCCCTGGCTCGGTATGATAAGCGGCGCAATCTGCGGGGCGGTGTTGGGCGCCACGCTGCAGTACGATGCCCTGTGGGTGGTTGCGGCAACCGTTTTTGCGGTCGCCATCGCCACACTCGTCATTCCGCGTTCGCTTCGCCACCGCTATAATCAAAGGGTCCGGATCAGGCGCATCGCGCCCTGACGGACTGCGTCGTCACTTGCGTGAGATGGTGACGAATTTCGTGCCGCGCACCCGCACCGTCATCAGGCAGGCTTCCTTGTCGGTTCGATCGCAATAACGCGGGTGCATCTTCAGTACGAAGACCATGTTGCCGAAACGTTTGATGAAATCGTAGCCGTAAATCCGGGCCGTCGCGATCATCAGATATCCGCCCTCTTTGACCTGGACGTAAAAATTGTAAGGGCAACCTTCGTCATCGCAGCTGCGGCCTTTTTCGCCATCGCAATCCAGCACGCCGTGATTGACGACGGCATCCATCAGGCCATCATTGTTGATATCCAGTCTGGTGATGAAATCATCGCCGAAGCCAGCCGTCTTGCACTCCTTGCGAAAATGATCCTTCTCATAGATCTCAGGATCGTTCACCAGCTGCTGCTGTGCCGCCAGCGCGACCGGAAACATCAAGAGGACCAGCGCCTGAAGAGCGGCAACGATAGCGATTCGCACGGCATTTTCCTTTGCATCCGTTTCGTTTATGGATGTTGCGATCATCCGGGCGGCCAGCCTAGAGTTCCGTGCTTGCGCGACACTGACGCAAACGCATCCAAATTTCCGGGGGGACCTTTTCCATGACACTGCTGGGTTTTCTCGATTATGCCGGCGTTGCCGTGTTTGCCGCAACCGGCGCATTGGCCGCCTCACGCAAGCAGCTCGACCTGATCGGCTTCCTGTTTTTCGCCGCCGCGACCGGGATCGGCGGCGGCACGGTACGCGATCTCGTGCTGGGCAGGGCGCCCGTCTTCTGGGTGTTGAACCCGACCTATATTCTGGTCTGCGTATCGGTTGCGGTCCTGCTTTTCTTCACCGCCTACCTGTTCGAATCCCGGTATCGGGTGCTCATCTGGCTCGATGCCGTCGGCCTCTCAGCCTATTGCGTCATGGGAGCCGCCAAGGGTCTGGCTGCAAGCGGCTCCGCAACCGTGGCGATCGTGACAGGCGTTTTGACAGCGACGTTCGGCGGCGTATTGCGCGATGTTCTCGCGGGAGAACCCTCCGTGCTGCTGCGCCCGGAAATCTACATCACTTGCGCGCTTTTGGGGGCCTCCATCTTCACCGGCGCTTATTTCCTCGGCGCGCCGCTTTATGTCGCGTCGGGCATCGGCGTATTGACGGCTTTCGGTGTCCGGTCCGGAGCGTTGATCTTCGGATGGACCTTTCCGCCCTATAAGGGCAAGCCCGGCAGACGGCCTGAAGATATATTGAAGTGAGGCGGCGAAGGCTGCCTGAAACAAAAATGGCGCCCACAGGCGCCATGTTTTTTTGTTTATCAAGCCGAAGCTTCAACCGCGCTTGCGACGCAGGCGAATGACCACGTCCACATGGGCGATTTCCATGCCTTCGGGCGCCTCTGGCAGATTGTCGATCTGGAGATTGTTGACGGGGATGTCGAGAACCTCGTTCTCTCCTTCCACGAAGAAGTGATGGTGATCGGACACGTTGGTGTCGAAATAGGTGCGCGCACCTTCGACGGCCAGAACGCGGATCAGGCCGGCTTCGGTAAACTGATGCAGCGTGTTGTATACCGTCGCGAGAGAAACGGGCACGCCGGCGGTCACCGCCTCGTCATGCAGCTCCTCGACCGTCAGGTGGCGATCACCCTTTGCAAAAAGAAGATCGCCCAAAGCAACGCGTTGGCGCGTGGGGCGCAGCCCCGAGCGCCGCAGCCTCGTCCCGATATCCAATGTGGCGTCAAATGCCATGCAATCCCATTCCAAACACAGGGGTGAAACCCATCAATTGCAATAGCATATATCTTTTGCGGTGAATGCTTTCAATAGTTTCAGCGTCGCCGAGTGTCGCAAATGGCTGCAAACCGGCCATTCTTGCAAATTTCCTCTGGTTCCTGCCGGATGGTTCCTGTATGCGGACGGCATATTGAGGTAATGACTTCTCTAAAGAAGGTTCGAAGACAAAGAATGGGGGCATAATGGCCTCTGCCCTTGCAGCGCTTCATTTTGAACCTAACTTGCTCTAGTGAAGTCGATAAACACCAGTGATTGAGGAAGTGAAAGCGGTATGGCAACGAGGCAATCAAGTTACAATTACGAGGAGATCCTTTCCTGCGGACGCGGCGAATTGTTCGGTCCGGGAAATGCCCAGCTTCCGTTGCCTCCCATGCTCATGGTTCACCGCATCACCGAAATTTCCGAAACCGGCGGCGCGTTCGACAAGGGTTTCATCCGCGCTGAATACGATGTCAGCCCAGACGACTGGTATTTCCCCTGCCATTTCCAGGGCAACCCTATCATGCCGGGTTGCCTCGGCCTTGACGGCATGTGGCAGCTGACCGGCTTCTTCCTCGGCTGGCTGGGCGAAGAAGGCCGCGGCATGGCGCTCTCCACCGGCGAAGTCAAGTTTAAGGGCATGGTTCGCCCGGAGACGAAGCTCCTCCAGTACGGCATAGACTTCAAGCGTGTGATGCGCGGACGTCTCGTCCTGGGTACCGCAGACGGATGGCTGAAGGCAGACGGCGAAACCATTTATCAAGCGACGGACCTTCGTGTGGGGCTGTCGAAGGAAAAGACCGCCTGAAGCGGACGGAATAGTCCTGGCAAACGCCGGGCGGCTTCGGTCGTCCAGCCGAAATCTTAAGAAAAGGTCCATTTCATGAGACGAGTTGTTGTCACCGGCCTCGGCATTGTTTCTTCCATCGGTGGTGATGCCGCCGAAGTCACCGCATCACTGCGCGACGCCAAATCCGGCATTTCATTTTCACCGGATTTTGCTGAACACGGTTTCAAGTGCCAGGTATGGGGCAAGCCGTCTCTCGATCCGACCGAGCTGGTCGACCGTCGCGCCATGCGATTCCTTTCGCAGGGCGGCGCATGGAACCACGTTGCCATGAAGCAGGCGATTGCCGATTCCGGCCTCGAGGAAAGCGACATCAGCGGCAACGAGCGCACCGGCATCATCATGGGTTCGGGCGGTCCTTCCACCCGCACCATCGTCGAAGCCGCCGATATCACGCTGAAGAACAACAGCCCGAAGCGTATTGGCCCGTTTGCCGTGCCGAAGGCCATGTCCTCGACCGCATCGGCCACACTTGCGACCTGGTTCAAGATCCACGGCGTCAACTATTCGATCTCTTCGGCCTGCTCCACATCGGCGCATTGCATCGGCAACGCCGCCGAGATGATCCAGTGGGGCAAGCAGGACGTGATGTTTGCTGGCGGCCATGAAGACCTCGATTGGTCCATGTCCAACCTCTTCGACGCCATGGGCGCGATGTCGTCCAAATATAATGAGACGCCAAACCTCGCTTCCCGCGCCTATGACGTCAACCGCGACGGTTTCGTGATCGCCGGCGGTGCTGGCGTACTGGTTCTTGAAGAGCTGGAACATGCAAAGGCGCGCGGCGCCAAGATTTACGCCGAGATCGTCGGTTATGGCGCAACCTCGGATGGTTACGACATGGTGGCTCCTTCCGGCGAGGGCGCGATCCGCTGCATGCGTCAGGCCCTTTCCACCGTCAAGGGCGATATCGACTACATCAACACCCACGGCACCTCGACGCCGGTTGGCGACAGCAAGGAAATCGGCGCGATCCGGGAAGTCTTCGGCGACAAGATCCCGCATATCCAGTCGACCAAGTCCCTCACCGGCCACTCGCTGGGCGCTGCAGGCGTTCAGGAATCGATCTACGGCCTGTTGATGATGCAGGAACGCTTCATCGGCGAGAGCGCGCATATTTCCGAACTCGATCCGGAATTTGCGGGCGTCCCGATTGTTCGCAGCCGCATCGACAATGCCAAGATCGACACGATCCTTTCCAATTCCTTCGGCTTCGGCGGCACCAACGCCACGCTGGTCTTCCAGCGTCATAACGGATAATTGCCATGAACGGCATCATGCAGGGTAAACGCGGCCTCATCATGGGCGTCGCAAACAATCACTCTATCGCCTGGGGTATCTCCAAGGCTCTTGCGGCGCAGGGCGCAGAGCTCGCCTTCACCTATCAGGGTGAGGCGCTCGGCAAGCGGGTAAAGCCGCTCGCCGCCGAGCTCGGATCCGACTTTATCGTGCCTTGCGATGTCGAGGATATCGCCTCGGTTGACGCGCTTTTTGCGGCAATCCGAGAAAAATGGGGTACGCTGGATTTCGTCGTGCACGCGATCGGCTTTTCCGACAAGAACGAGCTGAAGGGTCTTTACGCGGATACGACCCGCGAGAATTTCAGCCGCACTATGGTCATCTCCTGTTTCTCGTTCACGGAAATCGCCAAGCGTGCCGCCGAACTGATGACGAATGGCGGATCCATGCTGACGCTGACCTATAACGGTTCGCAGCGGGTCATCCCCAACTACAACGTCATGGGCGTTGCCAAGGCAGCTCTCGAAGCGTCCGTGCGTTATCTCGCTGCCGACTATGGCCCGCGCGATATTCGCGTCAACGCCATCTCGGCCGGACCGGTCCGCACACTGGCGGGCGCCGGCATTTCCGATGCGCGCGCAATTTATGCGTGGAACCAGAAAAACGCACCGCTGCGGCGGACAGCGGATATCGACGATATCGGCGGATCGGCACTTTATCTGCTGTCCAACATGTCGCGCGGCGTTACCGGCGAGTGCCACTATGTGGATTGCGGCTACAATATCACCTCCACACCCACCCTTGAGGTTCTCTCAAAAGCGGATGCGGAATAAGCTATCGTTTTTCCAGTAAGTAAAAGCCCGGCGATATGCCGGGCTTTTTGCGTTTATAGCCTGTGCCATTTTTGCGAACTGATAAAGTATAACTCGTTGGGGTAACTGAATTTAAACACCGGCTGGTTATGGTCCGCAACAAATTCAACGGTTGCGCTTGCCGCATATTCTAAAGATCGACACCGACATATGCGACTGGCCAAATTGAAGCCATTGCTGGAAAAATTCGGGCTCTCGCGTGACGGGACAGCAGCCATCGAATTCGCGATCCTGGCGCTTCCCTATTTCCTCGTCGTCTTTGCGATCATCGAAACTTTCATCGCCTTGATGGCGGAGCAAGTGGTCGTCAATGCTACCGACACGATGGCGAGGCGTCTGCGCACCGGGCAGATCAGCAGTTCGATTTCCAAAGAGGATTTTCGCAAGAGTTTCTGCAACGAAGTTTCGGTGATTATCACCTGCTCGGCTGATGAGATCAAAAAAGAACAGAAGCTTTACATAGACCTTCGCTCCTTCACCGCCTTCAAAGATATTCCAACTACGATACCTTTGAAAGCTAACGGCGAATATTACGATCTCGACACGGCGCAATTCGGCTTCAAGCCGGGTGGGCCGGACACGATCAACATGCTGCGCGTCTATTATCGCTGGCGTGTAGTCGCAGATATCATCCGACCATATCTTACCAAAATACGCCCAGCCGACGGGTCGATGCCGTCGCATTTCCTCATTGTCGCGACCGACGCTTTCATGAATGAGAAATACACCACGAGCGGGGGCTCATGATGGCAGGTCTTGTTTCCACCATCACGAACGGCCGACTTCGTTTCATCGCGCTCGTTGCACGCTTCGCAAGGGATCGCCGTGGCGTGGGTGCGGTAGAATTTGCAATCGTCTTCCCGATATTGCTTGCGCTTTATCTGACGTCCTTCGAACTCACAATCGGCTATAATACCTACAAGCGGGCAAGCAGCGCCTCCGCAACGATCAACGACCTGATCTCCAAAACAAATTCCGTCGACAAGGCTTATCTGACAAGCATGCAGGACGTAACGGCTGCCGTCTTTGCGCCTTACAGCACCAAGGGTCTGCAGCTGAAGATCAGCGGCATCAAGATCGACAAGCAGAAACAGGCGACTATCGCCTGGTCCTGGAACGAGAAAAACGCGCGGCCCTATGTGGTGGGATCACCAGTCTCCGTTCCCACACGTTTGCTTGTAGCGGACAGTTTCCTCATCCACGTCGAGCTTTCCGTGCCGCATGAATTGTTGATGTTCATGCCAGATATTTCTTCGTCCGGCGTACGATCGATCACGATCGCACGCGATTATTTCTTCAAGCAGCGCGACGCTGAGATAACCTGCTCCAATTGCTGATGCGCCTCAGCGCTTTGCTCTAATAAACATCGCGCAGATACCGTTTTTCGCGCTTCAGCCGGTTTACATAGTCGCTTGCCGCTTCCGCAGAGATGCCCGCCTCGTCAATAACGATCCGGTACAGGGCATCGTCAACATCCTTCGCCATGCGGGTCGCGTCGCCGCAAACATAGAAATGGCCGCCCTCTTCGAGCCATTGATAGAGTGCCTTGCCGTTTTGGCGCATACGGGTCTGAACATAGATCTTTTCGGCCTGATCCCTCGAGAAAGCGAGATCGAGACGGGTCAGCACGCCATCGCGACTCATCTTTCCAAGTTCGTCTTCGTAGATGAAATCCGACTGCCGGTGTTGATCGCCGAAAAACAGCCAGTTCCGGCCCTTTGCGCCCCGCGCCTGCCGTTCCTGCAAAAAAGCCCGGAATGGCGCAATGCCCGTGCCGGGTCCCACCATGATAACAGGTGCGTCATTATCCTGAGGCACGCGAAACGCCTTGTTCGGAGAGACGAAAATCCCGGCACTCTGCCCCGCTTCTACCCGGTCCGCGAGATAGGTGGAGCACACGCCGCCACGCTCGCGACCTTCGGCGCGATAACGCACGCTGGCGACTGTCAGATGCACGCTGTTGTGCGCGGCCAGAGGGCTGGAAGAGATAGAATAGGCGCGATGCTGTAACGGCTTCAGGAAAGTCACGAATTCAGCAAGCTCGAATACGGGTTTTTCACCGAGACTAAGCAGGTCGAGAATATCCTTGCTCCAGAGAAAGGCGGCAAGCTGTTCCCTGTCTCCATTCGCAAGGATGTGGCTGAGTTCATCGTGCCCTGCGCGCTTGCCGATCTCCGCGACCAGTTCACGCGACGGTGTCGATATCTCGAACATATTGAGAAGCGCATCGCCGACCGGACGGTCGAGTCCGGCGACTTCGCCATCCGCGCTCACTCCGAAGCGTTCGAGCAGCGCGCCCACTAGTTTCGGGTCGTTTAGGGGAACGACGCCCAGAGCATCCCCCGCCTCATAATCGAGACCACTTTCGCCAAGATCAAATTCGTAGTGGCGAATTTCCTTGGACGAAGCATGCCCGGAAAGAAGGCGATTGACGCTCACCTGCGCAGCATAGGGGTTCTTGCGGCTCCAGCCCTGTTTTGCCCGCGCGGGCGCCTCGGCGATCGCCGGCACAACCGCCACCTTATTGCCACCATCGATGGCGAGCGCGAGTGGCAGGGTCTCGCCGATCCAGTTGGCGGCGACATCTTCGAAATCGATATCGCAATCGATACGCGTCTTCATGCGTTTGCCGCCAAGCTGCTCGAAGCGGGTATCGATGAGCTTGCCCGCCTGGCAGAAGCCATCGTAACCGGTGTCGCCAAGCGCAAGCACGGCAAAGTTCATCTCATCCAGCCGGGGTGCGGCCTCCGTGGAAAGTGCCTCCCAGAAAAGCTGGGCATTGTCAGGCATTTCACCTTCGCCGTAGGTGGAGGTGACGACAATGACGCGCTTCATGACGCCCAGACTATCCATGGAAACATCGTCCAAGGCTGTCACCACAGGCTGCATGCCCTGGGCACGGGCGGCGTCGGCTATATCCATCGCCAGCGCCTCGGCATTGCCGGTCTGGGTGCCAAAGAGAATGTTCAGCACGCTGGCCGCCGCCTTGGGAGCGGCAGCGGCAACCGATGTGTCCATACCCATTGCTGCGCGGGAATGAAGCCCGGCCAGGAAGCCGGATAGCCAAGCGCGCTGGTCGCCATTGAAAGGGGCATCTTGAGGAATGTAAGGTATGTTCATCATGTTGCCCTGTTCTGGCTGGATGCGGTGGCAAGGTCGGGAATGGCACGCGCCGCGAAAAGCTCCTCAAAGCCCGGCAGACGACCGATCTTCTCGATGTTTTTGCGGTTCTGCTGAATGATCCAGCCATAGGTGCCGGGACTATCCACCGACCAGATGTTGCGGCGCGCAAGCGCCTGCTTGTAATCGTCAAGCCGCTTGGCGGCGATCATCACCGCAAGCTGCTCGTCATCATGATCGGAAAGCGCCTCGCGCGCATATTTCAGCAGCCGCTGCATCAGCGCATAGTCCTCCGTGAGGACGAGATTGCGCACGGCTTTTTCGATGGCGGGATCGGAAGGACCGGATGCCATCGGCAACCGTTGGAGAGCAATGGCCTGCGCCATACTCAAAACCGTGTAGTTGTTGATGAGCGCATACATGTCTTCCGTATCCGTCTCACCATAACCAGGGACGGTTCCGTTCAACACGGCCTTGCGGTCGCGATAGGCCAGCTTGAACTTCCGCACCTGATGGGCGGCAAGCGCGGATGCCAGTTCCTCCAGCAGCTCCTTGCGGGGCTTGGCTTTCAGAATTTCGTCGCTGTCCTGATAAAGCAACAGGGCGCGCGGCATGCCGTAAACGAAATTGTGCTGTTCGCTTTCCCAGTTTTCCAGAATCCATGCGGCCTTGGCCGACCCTGTTTCGTCGACATGCCAGGTCAAAAGCTGGTGAACGGCCTGATTGTGGATAGATGCCTGTTCGTCCTCGCCGGTGATGGAGCCGAGCATGATGGAATCATGGCTCACCTTCTTCGGCAGATCGCCGTAAGGGTCATATTGATAGACGAAGCCGCCGCTCATGCCGTTGCCGAAACCCTTGCCGAAACTGCCGAGGTTAAGCACAGCGCCATTGGTCATATATTCGCAGGCGAAGTCGCCCACACCTTCGACAACGGCTGTCGCACCCGAATTGCGCACCGCGAAACGGTCGCCCGCCTGCCCTTCCACGAAAGTGCGACCGCCGGTGGCGCCGAACAATGCAAAATTGCCGACCAGCACATTGCCATCAGCATCTTGCGAACCGCCACCGGGGGAGCGCACTACAATGGTGCCGCCGCAGGCGCTTTTGCCGACGCCATCATTGCAGGTACCGGTATGGACCATGACCATGCCGTCATTGCAGAAAGCGCCGAAGGACTGCCCTGCTGAACCTGATGTTTCGATGCGCACCGAACCCGCCTCCAGAAAACGGCGTCCACGGCTATCCCGCTTCACAGCCGGAAGCGCATCCGCCTCTTCGTCGGAAAGTTCGTGGTTCAGCATGCGCTCGATATCGACGGCGAGCTGGCCGCCAACACTCTTGTTGCAATTGTTGAGGAAGCGGTTGCCGCCAAGCTCGATGTTCTCCCGCTTGCTGTCGATCAGAGCCGAGCGCACGAGTTCGATGAAGGCATCGTCCAGCGCGAAGTCCTTTTCCATATAGACCGGGCTGTCGATCTTCACTTCCTCCACCACCGAAAGCATCGCCCGCAGGTCAAGCTGGCCGACACTCGCCGGATGATCGAGGAGGTGAAGAAGATCGGAACGGCCCCGAGCTTCGCGCAGCGAGCGCAGCCCGAGTGCGGCCAATATCTCACGGGTTTCATGGGCGATGTTCATGAGATATTGCGCCAGCGCGCGCGGATCGCCGTTGAAGGCTTCCTGATTGGTGGTGAGACCGGCGGGGCACTTGATGTTGCAGTTCTTCGCCATGACGCATTTCAACATCATCAGCGCCGTGGTGCCGAATTCGAAGCTGTCGCCGCCGAGAAGGGCCGATTTCACCACGTCGCTCGCCGTCTGGTGCGCGCCGGAGCAGCGCAGCAGCACCTTGGCACGAAGGCCCGTGGCGCAAAGCGCCTGATGCACCTCGGCGATGCCGATTTCCGCCGCGCGGCCGGTATATTTGAGGCTGGTGACAGCGGCCGCACCCGTGCCACCGGTATTGCCGGCAACATTGATGACGTCCGCACCCGCTTTCGCAACACCGACTGCAATCGTGCCGATGCCTTCCGACGAAACGAGCTTGACGATGACGCGCACGCGCGCCGCCTTGGCGTCGTGGATTAGCTGGGCCAGATCCTCGATCGAATAGGTATCATGGTGCGGCGGCGGCGAAACCAGCTCGACGCCTGGGGTGCCGCCACGAGCCGCGGCTATTTCCACCGTTACCTTGGGGGACGGCAATTGCCCGCCCTCGCCGGGCTTTGCACCCTGGCCGATCTTGATCTCTATTTCCTCCAGCATCGGGTCGGCAAGATAACCCGCCCAGACACCAAAACGGCCAGACGCGAACTGCTTGATGCGCGAGGCGCGGATGGTGCCGTAACGGGAAATATGCTCGCCGCCCTCCCCCGAATTCGACATGCCGCCAACCATATTGGTGCCATGCGCCACCGCCTCATGGGCGGCTGCGACCAGCGCGCCATGGCTCATCGCACCCGAAGCGAGGGTCTTGGTGATCTCACTCGCCTTTTGCACAGCGTCGAGCGCAATGCTGTCAGGTGCGGTGCGGATCAGCGACAGATAGGTGAATGCTTCACCCTTCGCCTGAACCAGAAGCGCGCCGCCTTCCAGCCAATGGCCGGCAATATCCTCACCGAAACGATCGAGCAGCGACTGTCTGAGTGCGGCAAGCCGGGCAAGCTCATGACCGTGCGGGCCGGTCAATTGCAGCCGGAACGCGCCTTCGCCCGCACTTTCGCAGAGCAATCCGCGCACCATGAAGCTGTTGTTGCCACGTCTGGAAAAGCGCCCCATCTCGCGGCGGAATTCTTCGGCCGAACCGGCAAAGGTCACATCAGCCGGCAATTCCAGAACATCACGCAGGGCTGCCGGACGGCGGGCCCTTTCTTCGGCCATCATGCGGGCGAAGGCGCGGTAACCCGGCGTTACCTCGAAAGCGTCGATTGCTTCGGGCGTCAACCGGTCGAAGCTGTTGTGATAATAGGCCGCATCGTTGAGGCCGAAAGCATCCTCCAGCCGGTTGAGCGGCAGGAGACGCAGCGCCTCCTCGTTGTCGGTTCCCTTGTCGAAACCGATTTTTTCCTCCGTCATATCGACGAAACCGCGAACCGCCGTCGTGCCATAGGAATGGCCAGCACCTTCGGCGCGCTCCTTGAAGAGACCGAGCAGCGGAATGTCGTTTTCACCCTTTACCGACAGCGCCTTTCGATGCCAGTCCGACACCGCCTGCGCGATGACAGCGAAGGTAACGCCACCGACCGGGGTCCTAACATTGGGGAAATAACGCTTCAGCACAGGATCGTTGGTGTCGAGGAAGTTCGGTTCGAAGAACTCGCCGCCAATATAGCTTTCCGCCGTGCACAGCCCGACCTTGCCCATGGTCTTCATCAGCGACTTTTCAGCCGCCTTGGCAAAACGCTTGAAGGCCTTATCAGCATCGGCGCCGAATTTCTCCTCGGCACGGAACTGCACGCCGAGTGGGTAGACAGCCGAAGCCCCGAAACCAAGGCCCGCTGCGATGTGATGCGAGGAGGAAAATTGCCCACTTTCAACGATCAGGGACACGCGTAGCCGCAGACCCTCCTCGATCAGCCGCTGGTTGATGGCGGAGACGACCATGATCATAGGCAAGGCCGCACGACCTGCCGAAACGTGCCGGTCAGTGACGACGGCAATACCGCCCTCCTCAGCCGCGAAAGCCACAACCTCACCGCAGAGGCCATCTATCGCCTGACGCAAGGCCGCTTCGTTGGCAATCGCAGCATCAAAGATCGGCGTATAAAGCATCTCGAAACGACGAACTGGCGTCTCCGACTGCTCGCGAATGCGCAGCATGTCGAGATGGGTCAGGATCGGGGAGCGCACGACAATCTGGCGGGCCGCTTTCGCACCGCTATTCGGCTTTGCGCCAAGCGCCACGCGCAGCGTCATGCCATCGGCCTCACGAATGCTGTCGAGCGGGGGGTTGGTGACCTGCGCAAAGCGTTGCGAGAAATATTTGGCAACCCCGCCTTCCTGATCGGAGAGCGCGTTGATGGCATTGCCATAACCCATGGCCGAGATTTTTTCAGCACCCGACGCCAGCATCGGATCCATCAGGAACTTGAAGCTTTCCTGATTGTGCGAATAGGCGACATAACGCTGATGCCGTTCCAGATCGCCATTGTATCGAAGCGGCGATCCCTGCTTTTCGGCGGGCACCTCCGGCAAATCCGCAAGCATGACGCGCGCTTCAGACAATAGCGACGGGTAGTCCCGCCGCGCCGCCAGAAGCTCCAGCGCCTCGACGGTGGAAAAGGCGCGCCGTTCGGCGTGGTCGTAATAAAGCATGCCGCCGGCCTCGATGCGGCCGCGACGAATGACGCTTTCGGCCGGAAAGGCTATCTGCCCCGCCTCCGACATGACGCAGAGATAATCGTCTGTCTCGACGGTCCGCAGCGGGCGCAGGCCGAGGCGATCAAGCCGCGCGCCGATGATGGTGCCGTCGCCGAAAATCAGCGCAGCCGGGCCGTCATTCTTCTCCTCGTAGAGCGAGAAATATTCCAGCATCGCCTTGACGCCAGGCGAGAGCGTGTCGTCGTTTTCCCAGGCGGGCGGCATCATCGAGACGACGGCGGTGACGAGGTCGAGACCGTCTTCCATCACCCGCGCCTGCAATGTCTGGTCCAGACGGCAGCTATCAGACTGGCCCTTCGGCCGGATGATGCTGGCATTTTTCGCCAGCGCCACGGCCGCTTCCGACAGCCGGTTCTTCTTGTCTGTGTTGAGTTCGCCATTATGCGCCATCAGCCGAAAGGGCTGCGCCATGGAGGGGTGCGGATCCGTATTGGTGGAAAACCGCGTGTGGAAATACATCGTATGCACTTCATGGCGCGGATCGGTCAGGTCGCAGAAATAGGGCATGACCTCATGCGAGTTCAAACGCCCTTTCAGAACCTGCGTGCGCGCGCTGAGCGACAGCGGATAAAAACCGGCAAGTTCCGGCGCAGTATAGGCAAGCGCCTCGATAGCGAGCAATGCCTTGTGAATACGCCAGTCGAACTCGGCAAGGGTTGCGCATTCCGCTGGGGCCGAAAAGACCCATTGCCGGATCGGCAATTGGTAGGAAATGGCGGCCGCGCGGATGGCCGCGTCATTCACCGGTACATTGCGGACGAGCAGGATCGAGAAGCCCTGTTCCTCCAGAGCACTGCCGATGATGCCGATCGCCTGGTCATAAAAAGCAGGGTTCTGCGGCAGGAAAAAATTGCCGACGCCGAACCGGCCGGCTTGCAAGGAACCGTTGCCCGTCAGCTTCCGGAAAAATGAGAGTGAAAGATCGAGCGACACGCCAGCACCATCACCCACGCCCTCCGCCGACATGCCGCCGCGATGCGGCACGGCACAGAGCGCCTCGTGACCGCGCTTCAGCACATCATGCGTCTGCACGCCGTCCTTGCGGGTGATGAAACCGACGCCACAGCTGCTTTTCTCAAAAGCCGCATCGTAAAGGCCGAATTTTTGCTCCGTCACGCTCAAGGTTCTCTCCTCTCGTTGCGCATTCCGCGCGGCATCGCCCTTTTCCCGAAACCCGGCGCGTCAGCCGGCACTCTGCGGGCGGAGCCGCAGGCGACCTGGCTGCTCCTCTTCTTTTCTGCTTATCGGCGTTTAATGGCGCGAACGGTCGTTTTGCGGCCGCCAAACGGCGTGGCGGCATTGGCCGCTTTCTCGCAAATAATGATCGTCATCGTTCGCATTGCGTTCCCTGATGGCCGGCATTTCCGGCAGTGAGACACATTGAATTACGTCAGTATTGCTTACATAATATTTCATGATGGTCAGAGTCAAGATTAAAATCTGTCCCACGCAATAAAAAAACAAAAACGCCGCGAAATCCGACAGGATTCCGCGGCGCGATGGCTGCAGAGGTGTTTATATTGCCCTGTTCAATCCGAGGGCATGTCCAGTGTTCGGCTGAACCACAGTGCGACCAGTGTACAGACTGCACCCGACATCAGGTAAATCCCGACCGCAAACAGTCCGAATTTGGACGAAAATCCGAGCGCCACGAGCGGTGCAAAACCAGCGCCGATCAGCCAGGAAATATCCGAGGTGAGCGAAGCGCCGGTATAACGGTATTCGCGGCTGAAGCGGGAGGCGAGCGCACCGCCCGCCTGGCCGAAGGACAGGCCAAGCAATGCAAAGCCGACCAAGACGAAAAGATAACGCCCTATATCGCCCGAACTCAGCAGAAGCGGCGCCACGAGGCTGAAAAGACCGATCAGCACTGCGGCGAAAGCCAGCAGCTTCCGCCGGCCGATTTTGTCGGCGAGAATACCAGACACGACGATCATGCCGCCGGCGATGATGGCGCTGACGAATTGCACGAACAGAAAGTCCGAAACCCGCTGGGTGGTATTGAGGGAAACCCAGCTCAGCGGGAAGACCGTGACGAGATGGAAGAGCGCGAAGCTTGCCAGCGGCACGAAAGCGCCCGTCAGCACGACCGGAAACTGCGAGCGCAGCATCTTGAACACGGGGCGCGGCTCCAGCTCATGCTGTGCAAGCATGGACTGGAATTCCGGCGTGACAATCATGCGCAGGCGGGCAAAGAGCGCGAGAACATTGAGCGCGAGCGCAACGAAGAACGGGAAACGCCAGCCCCAGGCCAGGAATTCCGCGCTGGAGAGCTGCGTCACGAACACGATGAAGAATGCGCTGGCAAGACCAAAGCCCATCGCCGCACCAATTTGCGGCATCATGGCGTACCAGCCGCGCTGCTTCGGCGGTGCATTCATGGCGAGGAGCGAGACAAGACCATCCCAGGCACCGCCGAGACCAAGTCCCTGACCGATACGGAATACCGCCAGAAGACAGGGGGCAAGCATGCCGGCCTCCGCATAAGACGGAAGAAAGCTGATCGCCATCGTGGAACCGCAAAGCGTGAACAGGGCCGCCATCAGCTTGACGGCACGGCCGAACTTTCGGTCGATCTGGAGGAAGATCAATGAACCGATCGGCCTTGCGATGAAGGCCAGCGAGAAGACCGCAAAGGAATAAAGCGTCGCCGTCAGCGGATCGACGAAGGAAAAGAAGACATGCGGAAAAACGAGCGCGGAGGCGATGGCGTAGATGAAAAAGTCGAAAAACTCCGTCATTCTCGCAAGAATGACAGCAATTGTAATGCGATCCGGATCGACCTTGACCGGATCGGTCCCATGTCCCTTCGCTTCCGGCGCCTGCCCAAAAGATGGAGCAGCATCAGTATAACTCATAATATCCCTCCTGCGTCATGGACGAACCATTTCCTGTAACGCGCCGGCTCCTCTTCCTTAGCGTTACGATGCGACGGATTGTCACACGCACCCTACGTAACGTCAATTGAAGTTTGATAAGAAAGGCTTGCCCCGCAAGCTCCCTATGCGATAATGCAGCCGCTCCGCCTTCAAACGCGGCTCCGCTAAGCCTATGGTGCATCGCGAAGGTTTCGCTGCACCGCGACAATATACCTCATTTCAAAAATGATGTTCGGCAATTAATCGCGGCATAATCCAAACTGTACGAGTTCAAAGAACGTGCGCATGATCAAGAAAATCACATCTGCCCTTCTGGCAATCCCCGCACTGCTGCTGCTTAGCGGCTGTAACCTCGTGGTGATGAACCCTTCGGGCGACGTCGCCATCCAGCAGCGCGACCTCATCATCACGTCCACGGTTCTGATGCTGCTCATCATCGTCCCGGTTATCGCCCTGACGCTGTTCTTCGCATGGAAGTATCGCGAATCGGCGAAGGCCGAGGATTACGATCCCGAATGGCATCACTCGACGCGCCTTGAAATGGTGATCTGGTCCGCCCCGGTCGCCATCATCCTGATGCTAGGCACTGTGACCTGGATTTCCACCCACCGTCTCGACCCCTACCGCCCGCTGGAGCGTATCGACGAAAACCGTCAGGTTACCGCCGAAACCAAGCCGCTTACGGTGGAAGTGGTGGCCATGGACTGGAAGTGGCTGTTCTTCTACCCCGAGCTCGGCATTGGCAGCGTCAATGAATTCGCAGCTCCGGTCGATGTTCCGATCAACTTCAAGATCACCGGCACGACCGCGATGAATTCGTTCTTCGTTCCCGCACTCGCCGGCCAGATCTACGCCATGGGTGGCATGCAGACCAAGCTGCACGCGGTCATCAACAAGGAAGGCGTTTATGACGGCTTCTCGGCCAACTTCTCCGGCCCTGGCTTCTCGCATATGCGCTTCAAGTTCCATGGTCTCAGCCAACAGGGCTTCGATCAGTGGGTTGCGAAGATCAAGGATGGCGGCAAAGGCTTCGGCCGCCAGGAATATCTCGACTTTGCCAAGCCTTCGGAACGTGAGCCGGTGCAATATTTCGCCTCCGTCGATCCGCAGCTTTACGATGCCATCCTCAACCGCTGCGTCGAGCCCAACAAGCTCTGCATGCGTGACATGATGCATATCGACGCCAAGGGCGGCGGCGGCAAGGAAGGCATCGATATCGCCAAGGCGCTGAACTCCGTCGTCTGTACACCGCTTTCACCTTACGGTGTCGCCAGCGGACCCCAATCCACTCCGGCTGCGATCGAAGGACAGACTTTCGAACCCGCGGCGCTGCCGGAAACGAAACAAGTCGCTGGCTGACGGATAAGTCCCGGCATTATGCGGCGCGGCCAATGGCTGCGCCGATCTTATGTCTTAGAATCGCAAGAGGCTAAAAATGATCGTCAATTCCGATCAAACGTCATTCCTGTTCGGGAAGCTGACATGGGAGTCCATCCCGCTTCACGAGCCCATTCTCGTCGCGACCTTCGCGGCAGTGGCTCTGGGCGGCATCGCCGTCGTCGGCGCCCTCACATATTTCCGGCTGTGGGGTTATCTCTGGAATGAATGGTTCACGAGCATCGATCACAAGAAGATCGGTATCATGTACATCATTCTGGCACTCGTCATGCTGCTGCGCGGTTTCGCAGATGCCATCATGATGCGCGTCCAGCAGGCGATCGCCTCCGGCGGATCGGAAGGCTATCTTCCGCCGCACCATTACGACCAGATTTTCACGGCCCATGGCGTCATCATGATCTTCTTCATGGCCATGCCGATGATCACCGGTCTCATGAACTTCGTCGTGCCGCTGCAAATCGGCGCCCGCGACGTTTCGTTCCCCTTCCTCAACAACTTCTCGTTCTGGATGACCACGGCCGGCGCCGTCATCACCATGATCTCGCTGTTCATCGGTGAATATGCGCAGACTGGCTGGCTTGCCTATCCGCCGCTTTCCGGCATCGACGGAAGTCCGGGCGTGGGTGTGGATTATTACATCTGGGGTCTGCAGATCGCCGGTGTGGGCACGACGCTCTCGGGTATCAACCTGATCGTCACGATCATCAAGATGCGCGCACCTGGCATGACCATGATGCGCCTGCCGATCTTCGTCTGGACGTCGCTGTGTTCGAACATCCTGATCGTGGCATCCTTCCCGATCCTGACCGGCACGCTCGCCCTTCTGACCCTTGACCGTTACGTTGGCACGAATTTCTTCACCAACGATCTCGGCGGCAACCCGATGATGTATGTCAACCTCATCTGGATCTGGGGCCATCCCGAAGTTTACATCCTGGTGCTGCCGGCCTTCGGCGTCTTCTCGGAAATCGTCTCGACCTTCTCCAACAAGCGTCTTTTCGGTTATGCCTCGATGGTCTATGCGACGGGTGTCATCACCATCCTCGCCTACATCGTTTGGCTGCACCACTTCTTCACCATGGGTTCCGGCGCAAGCGTCAACGCTTTCTTCGGCATCACCACGATGATCATATCGATCCCGACCGGTGCGAAGATCTTCAACTGGCTCTTCACCATGTACAAGGGCCGCATCAAGTTCGACGTTCCGATGCTGTGGACGATCGGTTTCATGATCACCTTCGTCATCGGCGGCATGACCGGCGTTCTTCTCGCTGTTCCGCCGGCGGACTTCGTGCTCCACAACTCGCTGTTCCTCATCGCCCACTTCCACAACACCATCATCGGTGGCGTGGTGTTCGGTGTGCTTGCGGGTATCGTTTACTGGTTCCCGAAGGCCTTCGGCTACCGCCTCGATCCGTTCTGGGGCAAGCTGTCCTTCTGGTTCTGGTTCATCGGCTTCTACTTCGCCTTCATGCCGCTCTACATTCTCGGCCTGATGGGTGTGACCCGCCGTATCAGCCAGTTCGAAGACAATTCGCTACAGATCTGGTTCCTGATCGCAGCCTTCGGCGCCTTCCTGATCGCGCTCGGCATCGCTTCCTTCGTCATCCAGCTCATCGTCAGCTTCTTGAAGCGCGATCAGCTCCGTGACGTGACCGGCGATCCCTATCATGGGCGTACGCTGGAGTGGTCGACCTCGTCGCCTCCGCCTGCCTACAACTTCGCTTTCACGCCGGTTGTGCATGACGTCGACGCCTGGGCGGATATGAAGAAGCGCGGTTACGACCGTCCCAAGGAAGGCTTCATCCCGATCCATATGCCGAAGAACACCGGTGCGGGCGTAATCATCAGCGCCATCAGCGTCGTGCTTGGCTTTGCCTTGGTGTGGCACATCTGGTGGCTGGCGGCTCTGTCCATGCTCGCCATCATCGCGGTCTCGATCGCCCATACCTTCAACTACAACCGCGAATACTACATTCCTGCCTCCGATGTTTCGACAGTCGAGGCGGAACGTACGAAGCTGCTTGCGGAACAGGCGTAACGAATATGGCTCATACACCTGCACAAAGCGCCGCGGGCGCGGAAACACCGGTCTTCTACCTGAAAGAAGACCACCATCCGGAGAACGGCACCTCGCTGGGCTTCTGGCTCTATCTGATGAGCGACTGCCTCATCTTCGCAACGCTGTTTGCCACCTATGCCGTTGTCGGCCGCAACTACGCGGCCGGCCCTTCGGGCGCAGATCTGTTCGATCTGAAGCTTGTGGCGATCAACACCGCCTTCCTGCTTTTCTCTTCCATCACCTATGGCTTCGCCATGCTGGAAATGGAAAAGCAGAAGGTGAAGACAACGCTGATCTGGCTCGGCATCACCGGTCTCTTCGGTCTCGCCTTCCTCGCCGTGGAACTTTACGAGTTCCATCACCTGATCGAAGAAGGTGCAGGTCCACAGCGTTCAGCGTTCCTTTCCGCCTTCTTCGCGCTGGTTGGTACGCACGGTCTGCACGTCACCTTCGGCGTAATCTGGCTCGTCACACTGATGTTCCAGGTCGCAAAACATGGTCTGATCGCCGCAAACAAGCGTCGCCTGATGTGCCTGTCGATGTTCTGGCACTTCCTTGACGTCATCTGGATCGGCGTCTTCTCCTTCGTTTATCTCATGGGAGTTCTTTGATGAGTTCCGAAGCACACGCACACCACGACGCGCATGGCGACGACCATCATCACCATGATGGCGCCAGCCACGGCACGTTCAAAAGCTACATGATCGGCTTCGTCCTGTCGGTCATCCTGACGGCGATCCCGTTCTGGCTGGTCATGGGCGACGTTCTTGAAAACAAGACGCTGCTGGTCATCGCGATCATGGGTCTCGGCGTCATCCAGATCTTCGTGCACATGATCTACTTCCTGCACATGGACACCAAGTCCGAAGGCGGCTGGACCTTCATGGCGCTGATCTTCACCGTCGTGGTGCTGCTGATCACGCTCTCCGGCTCACTCTGGGTCATGTACAACATGAACAAGAACATGATGCCGCTGCACATCGAGGATGTGAAAAACCTGCCCTGAGCAGCCATAGATTAACGGCCTGCCGGATTTCCGGCGGGCCGCTTTCTGCGCCAGCACACGACCCCCGCAGCGCATAACCCCATGAATCGTCGGCGCGATTTATGGGGTTATTTGCTGGAAGACCCGGCTGCCGACAGCCGACAGCCGACAGCCGACAGTGTTGCCGCAGCAAACCGCATGGCCTTGCAAGGACTGTGAAACCATGACCGATCCGTCGACAACCGCCCCGCACACGCGACGCATCCGCCCCGCAGCAATCGTCGTCCTGCTTCTGACTATTGTACTGACAGGCTTCCTGCTGGCGCTTGGAACATGGCAGGTTCAACGCCTCTTCTGGAAGCTCGATCTCATCGAACGCGTCGAAGCTCGCGCCCATGCCGCACCTGTGGATGCACCGGCAGCCCGCGAATGGCCGGCCCTTGCAGACCCCGCGCACTATGAATATCGCCGCGTGAAACTGTCCGGCACCTTCCTCAACGATAAGGAGGTCCAGGTCTATACGGTCAGCGATCTCGGGCCCGGCTACTGGGTGATGACGCCGCTGAGACGCGATGACGGATCGAATATCATCGTCAATCGCGGCTTCGTGCCTTCCGACAAACGCGATCCATCCTCGCGCCGGGAAGGGGAGCCAAGCGGGCAGGTCGAGATCGTCGGGCTGATGCGCGCGTCAGAAACCGGCGGGCTTTTCCTTCGAACCAACGATCCGGCAAATCGGCGCTGGTACTCCCGCAATATCCGGCAGATATCGCAGGCATCCGGCCTTTCCGGCGTGGCGCCCTTTTATGTCGATGCCGATGCGACGCCCAATCCGGGTGGCCTACCGGTCGGCGGCAAGACCATGCTCACCTTCCCCAACAACCACCTGTCCTACGCCATCACATGGTATATTCTGGCGGCCATGGTAATTGCCGCTGGATGGTACGTGCTGCGCAATCTCAACGCGCCGAAATCGAAACGGAAAGAGGATTGAACAGCCGGTTTTACCGGATGGTTCATAAAATCACTTCCTTCTTCACGTTTTGCTGATCTATAACGACAGTTCGGCCTGACATTGCCCGTCGGCGCATTTTCGTTTCGGTGAGTTATGGCAAGAGCATTTCTTCTCGTTCTGGATTCCTTCGGTGTCGGCGGTGCGCCTGACGCGGAGCATTATGGCGACCTCGGCGCCAATACGCTCGGTCATATCGCCGAATTCTGCGCGGCAGGTGCTGCCGACAGGCCGGGCCTTCGGGCGGGTCCGCTGAAGCTGCCCAACATGTCTTCGCTTGGTCTTCTGGAGATTGCACGACAAGCAAGCGGCGACATTCCCGCCGGCATGGAGCCGCCGGAGCGTATTTTCGGCCTGCATGGCTCCGCCAGCGAAATATCGAAGGGCAAGGATACGCCCTCAGGCCATTGGGAGATCGCGGGCACGCCCGTCACCTTCGACTGGGGCTACTTCCCGACAGAAGGCGACGCCTTTTCTCCCGAACTGGTGGAAGCCATCTACACGCAAGCGGATATTCCAGGCATTCTCGGCAACTGCCACGCTTCCGGCACCGAGATCATCGCGACGTTTGGCGAAGAGCATATCAGGAGCGGCAAGCCGATCTGCTACACCTCATCCGATTCCGTGTTCCAGATCGCCGCGCACGAGACCCATTTCGGATTGCAGCGGCTCGTCACGCTCTGCGAGACGGTGCGCAAGCTGCTCGATCCGCTGAATATCGGCCGTGTCATTGCCCGTCCCTTCATCGGCGAGACGGTCGCAACCTTCGAACGCACCGGCAACCGCCGCGATTTCTCCGTTCCGCCGCCCGAACCGACGTTGCTCGACCGCCTTGTGGAGGCTGGCAGGAAAGTGCACGCGATCGGCAAGATCGGCGATATCTATGCCCACAAGGGTGTCTCGCGCGTCATCAAGGCAAATGGCAACAGCGCCCTGATGGATGCAACGCTGCACGCTATTGACGAAGCCGAAAACGGCGATCTTGTCTTCACCAATTTCGTCGATTTCGATATGCTCTACGGCCATCGACGCGATGTTGCCGGTTATGCAGCGGCGCTTGAAGCCTTCGATGCGCGCATTCCGGAAATCCATCGCAAAATGGCGCCGGGCGACATCGCCATTCTTACCGCTGACCATGGTTGCGATCCCACATGGCGGGGCACGGACCATACACGGGAAAGAGTGCCGATCATGGCATTCGGGCCGGGCATCCGCTCCCGCGATGTCGGCATTCGTTCAAGCTACGCCGACATCGGCGAAAGCATCGCCCACCATCTAGGAATCGAGGCCGGTTCGCACGGCAGGAGCTTCATTTGACATCGCATTTGCTGAAAGCGGAAATTCACTGCCACCTGGAAGGTGCGGCACCCCCTGCCCTCGTCGCAAAACAGGCCGAGAAATACGGCATAGACACCAGTAGCTTTCTGCGCGACGGCCAGTACGTCTGGTCGGATTTTGCGCAATTCATCCAGTGCTACGATGCGGTGGCGCAGGTGTTCAAGACCGATGAGGACTATGCGGTTCTGACGCAAACCTATCTGACCGAACTTGCCGAGGCCAATACGATCTATAGCGAGCTCATCATCTCGCCCGATCATGGCGACCGCATCGGGCTCGGCGCTGACGCCTATCTCTCCGGTATCGCCGAGGGCATCCGGATCGCGAAAGAAAAGACCGGTATCGAAACCCGCATCATCGTGACCGGCGAGCGGCATTTCGGTCCTGAACGGGTCATCGCGGCGGCTGAATATGCAGCACGGACGAAACACCCGCTGGTGACCGGTTTCAACATGGCGGGCGAGGAGCGCATGGGCCGCGTCGCCGATTACGCACGCGCCTTCGACATTGCCCGCGATGCCGGCCTTGGGCTGACCATCCATGCGGGTGAGGTCTGCGGACCGGAAAGCGTCGTCGATGCGCTCGACCTCGTAAAGCCGTCGCGCATCGGGCATGGCGTGCGCGCCATCGAAGACGCCGCTCTCGTCGCCCGGCTGGTTGAGGCGGGAACAGTGCTTGAGGTCTGCCCCGGATCAAATATCGCGCTCAACGTTTATCCCGATTTCGGCAGCCATCCGCTGAGGGCGTTGCGCGATGCCGGGGTGCGCGTCTGCATCAGTTCCGACGATCCGCCATTCTTCTTTACCTCGCTTGCCCGGGAATATGCGCTGGCTGCGGATGCTTTCGGTTTCAGCGATGCCGAGATTAACCGCATGACCCGAACCGCACTGGAAAGCGCCTTTGTGGATGAAGTCACACGCGCCCGGCTGCTTGCGAAACTCGATAGCCACTAGGCATCGGTTGGCGGGGTAAAACCGCGAAGAAGGCTTGCGAAAAGCCTGCTTTCGGTGAATTACAGGGGCACAGGATAAAAAAGGAAGGCCAGTTTCATGGACGGCGTCACAGTCATCGAACATCCGCTGGTGCGGCACAAACTTACCATCATGCGCAAGAAGGAAACCTCGACAGCCGGCTTCCGCCGCCTGCTCAGGGAAATCTCGACGCTGCTCTGCTATGAAGTGACGCGCGACCTTGAAATGACGATGGAAACCATCGATACGCCGCTCGAAACCATCGAGGCTCCGGTGCTGGAGGGCAAGAAGCTGGTTTTCGCCTCCATCCTGCGTGCCGGCAACGGCCTTCTGGAAGGCATGCTCGAGCTCGTGCCTTCGGCGCGTGTTGCGCATATCGGCGTGTATCGCGATCACGATACGCTGGAGGCGGTCGAATATTACTTCAAGGCTCCTGAAAGCCTCGATGCCCGCCTTATCATCGTCGTCGATCCAATGCTGGCGACCGGCAATTCCTCCATCGCTGCGGTTGAAAAGCTGAAAGAGCGGGGCGCGAAGAACATCCGCTTCCTGTGTCTGCTGGCTGCACCCGAAGGCATCAAGAATTTCCGTGAAGCGCATCCCGATGTGCCGATCTATACTGCCGCAATCGACAAGCAGCTGAATGAAAAGGGTTATATCGTTCCCGGCCTCGGCGATGCCGGCGACCGCATGTACGGCACGAAATAACACCGTTCATCATCGCTTAACCGTTTGAGCCATTCGCCGACCAACAAGCGGCGAATGGCTTTTTCTTTTAAGATTTCAGCACGTTTTGCGTCTATTCTGCATAGGGATAACCCTGCCTTCTCAGGAGCGACGACTTGCTGGCGCGTACGATTTTTCTGCTTATCGGTCTTTCGGTCAGCGCCACGCAGATTCCGGCGCTGGTGGAAAAATTTCAGCCGCGCCCGGAAGCCAAGGTGGAAAAAGCCGAAGTCAAATCGGAAGCCGTCAAACCGGAGCCCGTTTCGCTTGGTGGCGTCAATCTGAAAGCGGACGCACGCGGCCACTTCAACGCCGCTTTCCGTATCAACGGCAAATCTTTCGACGGGCTTGTCGATACCGGCGCCTCCATGGTTGCCATCAATGAGACGATCGCCCGGCGGCTCGGTTTCGGCGTCAACAGCCTCGATTTCAAATATCCGATCTCAACCGCCAACGGCCAGACCATGGCGGCCTATCTGAAGCTCGACCGGGTGGAAATCGGCACGATCCGCGTTCAGAATGTCGACGCCATGGTGCTGAAAGATAATGCGTTGAGCAACATGCTTGTTGGCATGAGCTTCCTGAAACAACTATCGTCATTCAAGGTATCGGGTGGCGAAATGAGGCTGGTCAGGTAATTCGCTCGAGGACCACAGTGCTGGTTTCCATCGCAGTGTCAGCAACCCCATAGCAGGCCGTAATCCTTTTGACGGCAAGTTCCGCTTCTTGCTTAGAGGCCGCATGGACGCAGGCGATTGGTTCGCCTTTTTCCACTTTTGTGCCGAGCGGCAGGATATCGGAGATCCCGACCGAAGGGTCAATCTTGTCTGACGGCATTCTTCTGCCGCCGCCAAGCTCGACAACGACCATGCCGAGATCGCGCGTCGCACAGGATGCCAGCCAGCCGCTGCGCTCAGCCGAAACCGGGAGAACGACCGGCGCCGATGGCAGGTAACGCGATGGATGATCGACAAAGTCCGCAGGCCCGCCAAGTGCTGCGACCATTTTCGCAAAGACTCCCATGGCACGCCCGGAGGAAAGGGCGGCCTCAGCCAGCGCCTCGCCTTCATCCAGAGTGGCCGCGCTGCCCGCTTGCACCAGCATTTCCGCAGCAAAGGCAAGAACCACCTTTTCGAGACGTGTTCCCGCCTTACGGCCAGCCAGAAAGTCCAGGCAATTGACGATTTCTACCGCATTGCCTGCGGCATCGCCAAGCGGCTGGTTCATGTCGGTTATAAGAGCCGTCGTCGGCAAGCCCGCGCCATTTGCCACATCGACCAGCGCGAGGGCGAGATTACGGGCATCCTCCACACTCTGCATGAAAGCGCCGTTGCCGACCTTCACATCCAGAACCAGCGTCTGAAGCCCGGCCGCAAGCTTCTTAGACAGAATGGAGGCGGTGATCAACGGGATGGAATCCACCGTCGCGGTCACGTCCCTGATAGCATAGAGGCGCTTGTCTGCGGGGGCGAGATCGCCCGTCTGGCCGATGATGGCACAGCCGACCGTCTTGACCGTCCGGCGGAACAGGGCTTCGTCCGGCATCACATCGTAACCGGGGATCGCTTCCAGCTTGTCGAGCGTGCCGCCGGTATGGCCAAGACCCCTGCCGGAAATCATCGGCACCGCAAGACCGCAGGCGGCAACGATCGGGGCGAGCATCAGGGAGACGTTGTCGCCGACGCCGCCGGTCGAGTGCTTGTCCGCCACCGGCCTGCCAATATCGTTCCAGGACAGGACATCACCGCTGTCGCGCATGGCGAGTGTCAGCGCCACCATCTCGTCGCGGTTCATACCCCGGAAAAACACCGCCATGGCAAAGGCAGCGGCCTGGCCTTCCGATATGCCGTCCTTGGACAGCGCCTCGATGAAAGCGGCAATCTCCTGCGGCGCAAGAGACAGGCCATCACGTTTGCGGCGGATGATTTCCTGCGGGATCAAGCTCAATACCCGCTGGCGGCCTTGGCCGGTTCGCCGCCGGCCAGCACGTTCAGGACATCATCGAGAACGCCGGAAGCGCCGAAGCGGAACGTGGACGGCATGGCCCAGTCCGGCGCCATGATTGTTTCCGCCAGCCGCAGATAAAGCGTGGCGTCTTCCACCGTGCCGACACCGCCGGCAGGCTTGAAGCCCACCTTCTGCCTGCTGTCGCGGATCGCCTGCAACATGATATCGGCGGCTTCCAGCGTGGCGTTGATGGCGACCTTACCTGTTGAGGTCTTGATGAAATCGGCACCTTCGGCAATGGCGAGTTCGGAAGCACGACGAATGAGAGCCTTGTCCTTCAGCTCGCCGGTTTCAAGAATGACCTTGAGAAGAACGGGTGCGACACAGACCTTGCGTACGGCAGCCACCATCTCGGAAACAGCCGTTTCATCGCCTGCTATGAACTTACGATAGGGGATGACCAGATCGATTTCGTCGGCACCGTCGCGGATAGCCGCCTCGGTCTCCGCCACCACGGTCGCAACATCCAGATCGCCCGAAGGAAAATTGACGACCGTGGCGATACGGATCGCATGGTCTTTTCCGAAAGCGGCACGTGCCTGGGCGACGAAACGCGGCCAGATGCAGATCGCGGCGGTATTGCCGTATTCGGTATGAGCCCTCTGGCACAAAGCAGCAATCTGCTCGGGCGTGCAGTCTTCCTTGAGGTTGGTCAGGTCCAGCAAGGATAGTGTCAGGGCAGCCGCTTCGCGCGGACGCTGGAGTTCCATGGTCACGCTCCTCCTGCGATCATTTCTTTCAAGATGGCGGCAAGCCTCTTGCCGCCCACCGGGGCCATGTCCTTGGTTTCCTCATGGCTCAGTTCAGCGCCAGTCATACCGGCACCGTAATTGGTAATAACCGATGCGGCGGCAACGCGCATCCCGAAAAAGCGGGCGAGGATGACTTCCGGCACGGTGGACATGCCGACGGCATCCGCACCCAGCAGCCGCGCCATGCGGATTTCCGCCGGCGTTTCGAAGCTCGGGCCGGAAAACCACATGTAGACGCCGCCGAACAAGGGCACCGTCGCGCGGATCGCGGCATTACGCATGGCGAGCATCAGGTCCGGATCATAAGCCGTTGTCATGCCGACGAAGCGGTTGTCGCTCTCTTCGCCAATCAGCGGGTTCATGCCGGAATAATTAATATGATCGGTGATCTGCATGACCGAGCCGGGCGGTATGTCCTGCCTGACCGAGCCTGCGGAATTGGTGAGGATGAGCGACTGCACGCCAAGACCGGCGAGCGCCTCAATGACCGCGCGCATGGCGGCCGGATCGCCTTTTTCGTAATAGTGCACCCGGCCGGACAGTATCATTACCGGCTCGCCACCGAGATATCCGGCCACCAACTCGCCCGCATGGCCAGAAACGCCGCTTGCAGGGAAACCGGGAAGTTCGGCATAAGGCACGCGGATCGCATCGCTGACCTCGTCCACCAGCGACCCCAGGCCTGAGCCCAGCACGATGGCGATGCGCGGCATCAGGCCATTCAGACGCTCCACCAGAATATCGATCAGCGTATCCGGCATCAGGGCAGCTCGGTCTTGAAGCTGAAGGGCAAAAGTTCATCCATGGTCATGACCTTCTGAACACCGGTTTCGTCACAGAGATAGACCTTGGTGTCTGGCGAGGCGAATTCGGCGATCTTCTGCCGGCAGCCGCCGCAGGGCGGGCAAAGAGCAAGCTTTTCCGCGATGACGGCGATCTCGCTTATCTTCTTTGCTCCACCCATGATCATGGCGCTGATGGCCGAAGGCTCGGCGCACCAGCCTTGAGGGAAGGAGAGGTTCTCGATATTGGCGCCCTTGTAGATTTTGCCGTCTTCAGCGCGGATTGCCGCACCGACAGGGAATTTCGAATAGGGCGCATGGGCAAAGGCCATGGCCTCCACCGCTGCCTCGAACAACTGATGGGACATTGGTTCACGGGACATGGATTTAACGCTCCTTCGCATAGGCAACGCCACCGGCCTTGGGGGGCTTGGCGACGCCGATGAAACCGGCAAGCAGGATGCAGGTCAGAATATAGGGCATTGCCTGGAAAATCTGCACCGGCACTTCACCGATACCCGGCACGGATTTGCCCTGCATGAAGTTGGCGAAAGCATCCAGGAAACCGAAGAGGAGGCATGCGAACATGACCGGCACCGGCTTCCATTTCGCGAAGATCAGCGCGGCGAGTGCGATATAGCCCTTACCGGCCGACATGTTGGCGATGAAGGCCGCCGATTGCGCAACGGCTAGATAGGCGCCCGAAAAACCGCAGAGGAAGCCGGCAACGATGACGGCGCGGTAACGCATCCATGTCACCGAAATGCCCGCCGTATCGACCGCGCCCGGATTTTCACCCACCGCGCGCAGGCGAAGGCCGAAACGGGTGCGGTAAAGCACCCACCAGGACAGCGGCACCGCCAGAAAGGCGAGATAGGTCAGGATGTTGTTGCCGGAAATGACATTGGCGTAGAGCGGGCCGATGAAAGGCACTTCGCGCATCGCATCCGCACCAGGCAGGATGATCGGTGCGAAACGGCCTTCGCCAGGCAATTGCGGCGTGCGCCCGCCCTGCCCGAACCACGCCTGCCCCAGAACCACCGTCAGACCGGCGGCAATGAAGTTGAGCGCCACGCCCGACACGATCTGGTTGCCGCGATTTGTGATGACGGCAAAGCCGTGGATCAGCGAAAACAAGATGGAGACGGCAATGCCCGCAAGCAGGCCGGCCCAGGGATTTGCGGTGAGATAGGCGACACAAGCCGAAGCAAAGGCTGCCGCCAGCATCTTGCCTTCAAGTCCGATATCGAACACGCCCGCGCGTTCGGAAAACAGCCCGGCAAGCGCCGTAAACAGAAGCGGGATGGTGAGACGGACGGTCGAGCCGAGAATGCTGACCAGCATATCGAAGAAATCCATATCAGCTCACCCCTTTGCCAAGCGCTGGTAGATGCGGACGATCGCCGGCCGGTACATATATTCGAGCGCGCCGGCAAACAGGATAACCAGACCCTGGATGACGACGATCATCTCACGGGTAATATTCGGCATCTCGAAAGAGAGGTCTGCACCACCCTGATAGAGAATGCCGAACAGCAGCGCCGAAAACAGGATGCCGAGCGGGTGGCTTCGCCCCATCAGCGACACGGCGATGCCGACGAAACCCGCACCGCCGACAAATTCCACCTGCAAGCGGGCGGAAGCTCCCATGACCGGGTTCAGCGCCATCATACCTGCCAGACCGCCGGAAATGAGCATGGCGATGATAACGGTGCGCGCATAGGGAATGCCGGCATAGACGGCGGCCGAGGGGCTGACGCCGAGCGTGCGCATCTCATAACCGAGCTTGGTGCGCCAGATCAGCACCCAGACGAGAAAACACATGACCAGTGCGATGATGAAGGAGACGTTGAACGGCGCCGGCCCGAGCTTCAGGCCGAACAGCGCCATCAGCCAGTCGAGCTTCGGCAATTGCCCACCTGGCAGAAAGGTGCGCGTTTCCGGCGCCATCTTGCCCGGCACGATCAGCACGTTCACCAGCAGATAGACCATCAACGCCGCAGCGATGAAGTTGAACATGATGGTGGTTATGACGACGTGGCTACCGCGTTTTGCCTGCAGCCATGCCGGAATAAACGCCCAGGCCGCGCCGAAAACCGCAGCGCCGATGATGGCGAAGGGCATCGTCACATACCACGGCACATAACGGTCGAGCGCCAGCGCCACCAACGCCGCGCCCAATCCACCAATATAGGCCTGGCCTTCAGAACCGATGTTGAACAGACCGGCATGGAAGGCGACCGCCACAGATAGGCCGGTGAAGATGAAACTCGTCGTATAAAACAGCGTGAAGCCGATGGCATCGCCACGGCCTAGCGCCCCTTCGATGAGCAGGCGAAGCGCCGCGAGCGGATTTTCACCGATCGACCAGACGACGAGGCCGGAAATCAGAAATGCGGTAACTACATTTAAAAACGGCAGGAGGCCGTAGGTGATCCAGTTTGGCAGGGGTACGGAAGCGGTGCTCATTCATGCCTCATGCGGCGATGCCGGCCATCATCAGGCCCAGCGTCTGTTCTTCGGCTTCCGCCGTTTTTTCTCCAACGACACGCCCGGCGAACATGACCATGATCCGGTCCGAAAGGGAACGGATTTCATCGAGTTCAACCGAAACCAGCAAGATCGCCTTGCCGGCATCGCGCATTTCGATGATGCGGCGATGGATGAATTCGATGGCGCCGATATCCACACCGCGGGTCGGCTGGCCGATGATCAGCATCTTGGGGTCACGCTCGATTTCGCGGGCGACGACGATCTTCTGCTGGTTGCCGCCGGAAAAATTGGCGGTCTTCAGCTGCGGGTTCGGCGGGCGGATATCGTATTTCTCGATCTTTTCGACCGCATCCTTGCGGATGGCCTCGGGGTTGAGGAAAGGGCCTTTGCCGTATCGCTCGTCATGGTGATAGCCGAGGATGGAATTTTCATATTCCTCGAATTTCAGCACCAGCCCCATATGGTGCCGGTCTTCCGGAATATGTGCGAGACCGAGTTCGCGCAGAATGGACGGATCGGGCCGATCAACCTTCTGCCCGGCCACCCATATCTCGCCCGAGTAAGGCTTGCGGATGCCTGCGATCGCTTCGAGGAGCTCAGACTGGCCATTGCCGGCCACACCGGCGATGCCGACGATTTCGCCGGCGCGGACATCCAGCGAGACATCGTCCACCATGGTGACGCCGCGGCTGTCCTTGACGGTCAGATTACGGATGGAAAGGAGAACCTCGCCCGGCGTCGTCTCGCCTTTTTCCACCCGCAGCAGCACGCGACGGCCGACCATCAGTTCGGCCAGTTCCTCAACGCTGGTTTCGGAGGTTTTGCGGGTCGCCACCATTTCGCCGCGGCGCATGACGGAGACGGAATCCGTGATCGCCATGATCTCGCGCAGCTTGTGGGTGATGAGGATGACGGTTTTGCCCTGCTCACGCAGGACACCGAGGATCTTGAAAAGATGATCGGCTTCCGCAGGCGTGAGAACGCCGGTCGGCTCGTCGAGGATCAGGATTTCGGCGCCACGATACATGGCTTTCAGGATTTCGACGCGCTGTTGCAGGCCGACCGGCAGTTCTTCGATCACAGCATCCGGATCGACTTCCAGCCCGTAGTCGTCTTCAAGGCGCTTCAACTCCTTGCGCGCAGCCGCCCTGCCCTTGGCAAGCGATGCGCCGCCTTCCGCGCCCAGCATGACGTTTTCCAGCACGGTGAAATTTTCCACCAGCATGAAATGCTGATGGACCATGCCGATGCCAGCACTGATCGCAGCCTGGCTGTCGCGGATCGATACCGGCGCGCCGTTTACCCGGATTTCACCGGCATCAGCCTGGTAAAAACCGTAGAGGATCGACATCAGGGTCGATTTTCCGGCACCGTTTTCCCCGATGATGCCGTGGATCGTACCCTTGGCAACGGTCAGGTTGATATTCTTATTGGCGTGAACGGCACCGAATTTTTTATCGATGCCCACGAGTTCGATTGCTGGGTCCATACTCAAACCGAAACCTCTCCGAAGGCTGGATATGAAAAGGGCGCAAGGTGAAAAATCACCATGCGCCCCAGACACATATCATATCATTTCGGGCAGGAATTGTCCGCCATATAGTCATGAACCTTGATGGTGCCGGCAATGATGTCGGCCTTCGCCTTGTCCACGGCGGCGGTCATTTCCGGCGTGATCAGGGCCTTGTTGTTGTCGTCGAGAGCATAGGCAACGCCGTCTTCCTTGACGCCGAGAGCAACGATGCCAGGGGTGAACTTGTCGTCCTTGGCATCCTTGTAGGCGTTGTAGACGGCCAGATCGACGCGCTTGACCATCGAGGTCAGAACCGAGCCGGGGTGCAGGTGGTTCTGGTTGGAATCGACGCCGATCGAGAATTTCTTGTTGTCGGCAGCGGTCTGCAACACGCCGATACCGGTCGCACCGGCTGCCGCGTAGATCACGTCAGCGCCCTGGTCGATCTGGTTCTTGGTCAGTTCGCCACCGCGCACCGGATCATTCCAGGCCGCACCCGTGGTGCCGGTCATGTTCTGGAAGACTTCGATCTTGTCGTTGGCAGCCTTGGCGCCCTGCGCATAACCACAGGCGAATTTACGGATCAGCGGAATATCCATGCCGCCGATGAAGCCGACCTTACCGGTCTTGGAGGCCATGCCTGCCAGAAGACCGACGAGATAAGAGCCTTCGTGCTCCTTGTAGACGACCGAGCGGACATTCGGCAGCTCGACGACGGAATCGACGATGACGAACTTGGTGTCAGGGAATTCGGCTGCAACCTTTTCCATGGCCGACGTCCAGGCGAAGGACACGGCAACAACCGGGTTAAAGCCCTTGCTGGCGAAGTTGCGGATAGCCTGCTCGCCCTGCGTATCGCTGGTCGGTTCAAAATCGCGGAACTCGATGCCCGTTTCTGCCTTGAACTTCTCAGCGCCAGCCGCGGCGGCTTCGTTGAACGACTTGTCGAACTTGCCGCCCGTACCATAAACCAATGCCGGCTTGATATCGGCAGCAAGCGCGGAAGCCGACATGGCGGCGAGCGCAAAAAGCGTCAGAAGGGATTTTTTCATTGTGCAGCCCTGTTGTTGCAATTGATATTTTAAGGGTCCTCCCGCAAACCCGTTGACCGGGAATGTCTGCGGAACCGCCAGCCGTTATCCCGGCTGTGCTTGGCTCATATCCTTGCATGGCTCAATGAAAAATTCATCCGGTTTTTTTGACCCGGTGGAAAAACTTTATTCTGGCGTTTTTTTGGTCTTTCCACCTGGGCAACGTGCAAAAAATCTAGTCGATATTGCAGCTTACGCCGGTTCCCCTGAGCCCGCAGTAGCCGCCCGGATTCTTGGCAAGATATTGCTGGTGATAGTCTTCCGCGTAATAAAATGTTTCAAGCGGTCCAATTTCGGTGGTGATGGCGCGGCCATGCCCCGCCTCGTCCAAAGCCTGCTGAAAAGCGTCGTGCGCCTTCTGCGCCTGCTGCAACTGGCCTTCGGTATTGGCATAGATGGCGGAACGATAGGTCGTGCCGACATCGTTTCCCTGCCGCATCCCTTGAGTCGGATCATGCTCCTCGAAGAATATCTTAAGCAGGCCTGACAGCGATATGACGGCCGGATCGTAGACGACCTTGACCACTTCGGCGTGGCCCGTCTGGCCCGTCGTCGTCTCCTGATAGGTGGGATTGCGGGTAAAACCGCCGGCATAACCCACCGCCGTCACCCACACACCCGGCGTCTGCCAGAACAGGCGCTCCGCACCCCAGAAGCAACCCATACCCAGATAGATGATTTCCAAACCATCGGGATAAGGCCCCTTCAAGGGCCGACCATTGACGAAATGGGTCTCGGGCACGGCAAGCGCCTCTTCACGGCCGGGCAAAGCCGTCTCTTCGGTCGGCATCGTCGTCTTTTTTGAAAGCGTATCGAACAGGAACATTCGGTCCTCCGTGCGGCCGATTATGCCGCTTCTCAGGGTTCACATCTGCGGGGCGCGCGCGCCGTCAGTTGATAAATTCATACTGACGAACGCCTCATCACTTTGCGCTTCCTGTAACCGGCCATCCAGCAAAGCAGGGATAGCGCGAGGAAAAAAGCAAATGCCGGCAGTCCCGACAGGGCATTTTCAATGAAGCGCCACGCTTCAGGGTGAATATAGTGAGCCAAGGCCGTTTCCACCATGGTGCGCGAGGCAGGAAGAAGATAGTTCCAGACGGACAGGATGCCGGTGATATTGACCGAGGATGTGGAAACCGAGCGGATCGAATCGAGTACGCCAAGAAAAACAGCTGCAATGAGAAGAAGAAAGCTCAAAAACCGCAAAAAAGCTTTCATCAAGATACCTCGGTTGCGGCCCGTCGTTTCGACAGCCATGTTTTGAAAGATATATTGCATCGATAAAGGCGGGAAAACCGGTTTGCAATCGCATCGGAAGGCAGGAAATTGCCGACAATTCAAAAAACTGTCAGATTCGTGTTGATCCCAGCGAATTCATCGGTATATATCGCGCCGTTCCAGTGATTTGCATTCCTCAAAACATGCAGATTTGAAAAAAGGACAGGTGGCCGAGTGGTTTAAGGCGCACGCCTGGAACGCGTGTGTGCGTGAAAGCGTACCGTGGGTTCGAATCCCACCCTGTCCGCCATTTCACCTCACCTCAATGACTTTATAAACGCGCCTCCGCATCGCCATGACCGTGGCAGTCAAAGTCACGTTTTTGCCCTTCTGCATGCCTTGATGGCTATGCTTCTGCACAGACAGGGGTTTCATCCGCTTTTTTGCAGCGCTTCACCCTCTCTTGCGCCTTGCAGCAGGAAAAATCGCTCCTTATATACGCCGCATAACAGCAGCGAATACTGCAAATCCAAGTCAAGGAGTTGTCCATGGAATGCCTCACGGGGTTCCGACAGCTCGCTTCAAGGAGAGAAGAGCATGGCAAAAGTAATCGGTATCGACCTTGGCACAACCAATTCCTGCGTTGCAGTGATGGACGGCAAGGACACGAAAGTTATTGAAAACGCGGAAGGCGCGCGCACTACGCCATCCATGGTGGCATTTTCCGACGATGGCGAACGCCTTGTCGGCCAGCCGGCCAAGCGCCAGGCGGTCACCAACCCGACCAACACCCTGTTTGCGGTCAAGCGCCTCATCGGTCGCCGTTATGAAGACCCGACCGTCGAAAAGGACAAGGCTCTCGTTCCCTTTGAAATCGTCAAGGGCGACAATGGCGACGCATGGGTGAAGGCTCAGGACAAGAACTATTCCCCTTCGCAGATTTCCGCGATGATCCTTCAGAAGATGAAGGAAACGGCTGAATCCTACCTCGGCGAAAAGGTCGAGAAGGCCGTCATCACCGTTCCGGCATACTTCAACGACGCCCAGCGCCAGGCAACCAAGGATGCCGGCCGCATCGCCGGTCTGGACGTCCTGCGCATCATCAACGAGCCGACCGCGGCAGCCCTCGCTTACGGCCTCGACAAGAAGGACGGCAAGACCATCGCCGTTTACGACCTTGGCGGCGGCACCTTCGATATTTCCGTTCTGGAAATCGGCGACGGCGTTTTCGAAGTGAAGTCCACCAACGGCGACACCTTCCTCGGCGGTGAAGACTTCGACATGCGTCTGGTCGAATATCTGGCCGGCGAGTTCAAGAAGGATCAGGGCATCGACCTGAAGAACGACAAGCTCGCTCTGCAGCGCCTCAAGGAAGCTGCCGAAAAGGCCAAGATCGAACTTTCGTCCTCGCAGCAGACCGAAATCAACCTGCCGTTCATCACGGCTGATGCTTCCGGTCCGAAGCACCTGACGCTGAAGCTGACCCGCGCCAAGTTCGAAAGCCTGGTGGACGATCTGGTGCAGCGCACCGTCGCCCCTTGCAAGGCTGCCCTCAAGGATGCCGGCGTTACCGCTGCCGAGATCGATGAAGTCGTTCTCGTTGGTGGCATGAGCCGCATGCCGAAGGTACAGGAAGTCGTCAAGCAGCTGTTCGGCAAGGAGCCGCACAAGGGCGTGAACCCTGATGAAGTGGTTGCCATGGGCGCCGCCATTCAGGCCGGCGTTCTGCAGGGTGACGTCAAGGACGTTCTGCTTCTCGACGTGACGCCGCTGTCGCTCGGCATCGAAACGCTGGGTGGCGTCTTCACTCGTCTGATCGATCGCAACACGACGATCCCGACGAAGAAGAGCCAGACCTTCTCGACCGCCGAAGACAGCCAGTCGGCCGTGACGATCCGTGTCTCGCAGGGCGAGCGCGAAATGGCACAGGATAACAAGCTGCTCGGCCAGTTCGACCTCGTCGGCCTGCCGCCGGCACCCCGCGGCGTTCCGCAGATCGAAGTGACCTTCGATATCGACGCCAACGGCATCGTGCAGGTTTCGGCGAAAGACAAGGGCACCGGCAAGGAACAGCAGATCCGTATCCAGGCTTCCGGTGGTCTTTCCGACGCCGACATCGAGAAGATGGTCAAGGACGCTGAAGCCAATGCCGAAGCCGACAAGAAGCGTCGTGCGGGTGTCGAAGCCAAGAACCAGGCCGAAAGCCTCGTTCACTCCACCGAGAAATCGGTGAAGGAATATGGCGACAAGGTTTCCGAAACCGACCGCAAGGCCATCGAAGACGCCATTGCCAGCCTGAAGACGGCCGTTGAGGCTTCCGAACCGGATGCCGACGACATTCAGGCAAAGACCCAGACCCTCATGGAAGTTTCCATGAAGCTCGGTCAGGCCATCTACGAAGCGCAGCAGGCTGAAGCCGGCGCTAACGGAGAAGGCGGCAAGGACGACGTCGTCGACGCCGACTATGAGGAAATCAAGGACGACAAGAAGTCCGCGTAATAGCGTGGCTTCCCGTCTCCTGTCGATACATGCAAGACATCCGGCTGCCGAAGTGCAGCCGGAAATCCATTTGCGAGGCTTGTTATCTTAATGGCGAAAGCAGACTTTTACGAAACACTCGGCGTCAGCAAGACCGCGGACGAAAAAGAGCTGAAAAGCGCCTTCCGCAAACTCGCGATGAAATACCATCCGGACAAGAACCCGGATGATGCTGATTCCGAACGGAAGTTCAAGGAAATCAACGAAGCCTATGAAACGCTGAAGGACCCGCAAAAACGCGCGGCCTATGACCGTTTTGGCCACGCCGCCTTTGAAAATGGCGGCATGGGCGGCGGTGGTATGGGCGGCGGCGGTTTCGCCAATGGCGGCTTCTCGGATATCTTCGAAGACATCTTCGGCGAGATGATGGGCGGCGGACGCGCACGCCGCTCTTCCGGCGGTCGCGAGCGCGGCGCCGACCTTCGCTACAACATGGAAATCACGCTGGAAGAAGCCTTTGCCGGCAAGACGGCGCAGATCAGGGTTCCAACCTCGATAACCTGCGATGTCTGTTCCGGTTCCGGCGCAAAACCCGGCACGCAACCCAAAACCTGCGGCACCTGTCAGGGTTCCGGCCGCGTGCGCGCAGCCCAGGGCTTCTTCTCGGTAGAACGCACCTGCCCCACCTGCCACGGGCGTGGACAGACGATTTCCGATCCGTGCAGCAAGTGCCACGGCCAGGGCCGCGTGACGGAAGAGCGTTCGCTTTCGGTCAACATTCCCTCGGGTATCGAGGATGGCACCCGCATTCGCCTGCAGGGCGAAGGCGAAGCCGGCATGCGTGGTGGCCCGGCGGGCGATCTCTACATCTTCCTGTCCGTGCGTCCGCATGAGTTCTTCCAGCGGGACGGTGCCGATCTCTATTGCACCGTGCCGATCTCCATGACGACGGCCGCTCTTGGCGGCACCTTCGATGTGACGACGCTCGACGGCACGAAGTCTCGCGTCACGGTTCCGGAAGGCACCCAGCCAGGCAAGCAGTTCCGCCTGAAGGGTAAGGGCATGCCGGTGCTGCGTTCGGCGCAGACTGGCGATCTCTACATCCAGATCCAGATCGAGACACCGCAAAAGCTCAGCAAGCGCCAGCGCGAGCTGTTGCAGGAGTTCGAGCAACTCTCGTCCCAGGAGAATAATCCGGAATCGACCGGCTTCTTTGCCCGGATGAAGGAATTCTTCGACGGCTGATCTGCGGCCGTTACCTACGAAAAAAAGCGCCGCCGTCTTTCGGGACTGGCGGCGTTTTTCTTTCATATCAGCCAGTAAAACCGCCCGCATCAAGATATTGCCGTTCCTCGGGCGTCGTTTCCCGCAGCAATATGTCGTTGCGATGCGGAAAGCGACCAAAACGCGCGACGATATCGCGATGCTCTTCGGCATGGTGGAGATAAAGCCCGCCAAGCGGCCGGTTGAGCGTGCAGGCACGCTCCTGATCCTCGATGCTTTCCGAATGGGAAAAGGGCAGATAGAAAAAGACCCGCAAATCCTCGGTCACCGCCTGATCGTGGCCGCGATGGATGGCCTCGCTGGCGAACATGCGTGCCAGCGGATCGGTGGCATACATATGCGCTGTCTCGCGAAAGCAGTTACGCGGGAACTGATCCAGCAGAAGCATCAGCGCGAGGCTGCTTTCCGCACCGTCCAGCCAGCCATCCAATTCGCGCCTTGCAGCGGCAAAATGGGCATCGCGGAAACGGTCATGAAAGTGATCGTCGAAGGCGGCGTCCTTGTCGAACCATTTGTCCGGTCCTGCCTTCTTCCAGAAATCCACAATTTCGGCGGCAAGTGCGGCTGTATCGCTCGTCATGGGGTCTCCCTCATCAATAATGCGGCGGCCGGGTGATTGCGGGCGCGTCCAGCGACTGCTCCTCGAGGCTCAGGAACCTTTCCGTCAACCGGTCGAGCTTGGCGCGGGTCTGTTCCACCACCTTCCACTGTTCCGTCAGCTGGTCGGACAGTTCCTCTATAGTCTTGGCCTGATGCGCGATCGTTTCCTCAAGCGCAATGATCCGTTTTTCGGTTTCCGACGTCATATCGACCTCTCTTTCCCGCCCTTCCTTGGCCCTAAAAAGCTTCAAGTCAACCATATGCCGCTTCGGTGAACCGGATTCCTCACAGCGATCCCATCAACGCAGAAACGCCGGCGACATTTCCATCACCGGCGTTCCGAATATTTCGAGACCTGCTCAGTCTTCTTCTACGAAAACCTCTTCGCGCTTTTTCTTCACGCTGGGCAGGAAGACAATGATCAGCACGGCCAGAGCAATAAACAGCAGGGTAGCGCTGATCGGTCGGGTGACGAAGGTCGTCGGATCGCCACGTGACAGGATCATGGCGCGTCGCAGGTTTTCCTCCAGCAGCGGCCCAAGCACGAAGCCCAGCAGCAGCGGCGCCGGCTCGCAGCGCAGCTTCACGAGCACATAACCAATGAAGCCGAAGAAGGCGACGGCGTAGAGATCGAAGACGTTGGAATTAACGCTGTAAACCCCGATGGCGCAGAAGGCCATGATGATGGGGAAAAGCACGTAATAAGGCACCGTCAGCAGCTTCACCCAAAGCCCGATCAGGGGCAGGTTGAGGATGACGAGCATCAGATTGCCAATCCACATCGAGGCGATGATGCCCCAGAAAAGCGCCGGCTGCTCGGTCGCAACGTTCGGGCCGGGCACGATGCCCTGAATGATCATCGCACCGATCATCAGCGCCATCACCGGGTTTGCAGGAATACCGAGCGTCAGAAGCGGGATGAACGATGTCTGGGCACCGGCATTATTGGCGGATTCCGGACCGGCAACACCGGCGACCGCACCGTGTCCAAACTCCTCAGGATGCTTGGAGACGCGTTTTTCGACGGTGTAGGATGCGAAGGCAGCGAGAATTGCACCGCCGCCGGGCAGGATGCCCAGTGCCGAACCGATGACCGTACCGCGCAGCACCGGGCCGACCATGGCCTTGAAGTCTTCCTTCGACGGCATCAGGCTGCTGACCTTGGCGATCAGCACCGAGCGCGTGCGCTCGTTTTCGAGATTGCGCAGGATTTCGGCGATACCGAATACACCCACGGCCACCGCAACGAAATTCAGCCCATCGGCATATTCACGGATGCCGAGAGTGAAGCGCGGCGCGCCGCTGTAGATATCCGTACCGACCAGACCAAGCAGCAGGCCAAGCACGACCATGGCCAGCGCCTTGACGATGGAACCATGGGCAAGCGCGATGGATGAGACAAGGCCGACGACCATCAGCGAGAAATATTCCGCCGCGCCGAATTCCAGCGCAATCGCCGTCAAAGGCGGTGCAAAGACTGCCACGAGAAAGGTGGAAACCGTGCCGGCGAAAAACGAGCCGATGGCGGCAATCGCAAGTGCGGCACCCGCCTTGCCCTTGCGCGCCATCTGGTAGCCGTCAATGGCGGTAACGGCGGATGAGGATTCCCCCGGCATGTTGATGAGGATCGCCGTGGTGGAGCCGCCATATTGCGCGCCGTAATAGATGCCTGCGAGCATGATGAGCGATGAGACGGGCTCAAGCTGAAAGGTGATCGGCAACAGCATGGCGATGGTTGCGGTTGCGCCGATGCCCGGCAGCACGCCAATCAGCGTGCCGAGCAGCACGCCAATCAGGCAGAAAAACAGGTTTGCCAGCGACGTGGCCGTGACGAAACCGAGAGCAAGATTATCAAGCAATTCCATTACGGCACCTCAAAATTTAAGCCAGGGGCCGAAGCGCTGGAATGGCAGGCCGAGACCATAATTGAACACAGCAACGGAAAAGACCGTGATGGCGGCGGAAATAATGACGGCCATGAGCGGGCTCATCTTGTGCGAGGCGAAGGCTGCGATAAGGGCGCTGAAAAAAAGCGCCGGTACGAAACCAAGCCCCCGGACCGTGAAACCGAAAAAGATCGGCGCGGGCAGGATGAAAAAAATCCCCCGCCAGGCGATTGCACCGAGGGCATCGCCCTGCACACGGGTGGCGCGAATGAATATTACCGCGCCAAGCAGGATCAGCACGATTGCCAGAACAAGCGGAAAATAACCCGGCCCCATGCGGAAGGCGGTTCCGATATCCAGCCCGAAAGACTGCAACGCGAAAAAAGCGCCAAAACCGATGAAAATTGCCCCACAGGCTGCCTCGGCAGGGTCAATGAAAAACGACTTCATGAAAGATGCCCCTCCACTGCGGCCGGCTACACACCGTTCCGCGCGTTAAATTGACGGCAAGAAGCCGGCGGCAGGGTGCCGCCGGCAATTGCTTCAACCATCAGTCGGCATATTGGCCGGCGCCCTCGATCACAGGCTTCCAGCGGGCGATTTCGCTTTCAAGCTTGGTCTTGAGCGCTGCGGGCGTCGCATCGGCTTCCGGGGAAGGCGTGGTGCCGAGTTCGGCAAAACGGGCCGCCACGTTCTTGTCCTTCAGCGCGACCTGCAGCGACTTGGAGAGCTTTTCGTTGATCTCGGCCGGTGTACCCTTCGGCGTGTAGATACCGTGCCAGATACCCACCTCAAGCTTCGGCAGGCCCGATTCGGCAACTGTCGGTACGTCCGGCAGCACGTCGAGCCGTTTGGCCGAGGTTACGGCATAGGCTTTAACGGTCCCGCCCTGGATTTGCTTGGTGGTGTTTGTGGTCTGGTCGCACATGATATCGACCTGTCCGCCGAGCAGGTCGGTCATGGCCGGGCCTGTGCCCTTGTAGGGAACAGTGACCAGCGGTGTCTCGATCGCGCTCATGAACAACATGCCGCACAGATGCGAAGCAGCACCGATGCCGGCATTGGCAACGGTGACCTTGTCCTTGTTCGCCTTGGCGTAGTCGATCAAACCCTTGAGATCCTTGGTTTCGAGCGTCTTGCGCGACAGAATGGTCATCGGCACTTCCGTGACCAGACCGACATATTCGAAAGCGTTCAGGGTATCATAGGCGAGCTTGCGATAAAGCGTAGCGCTCGTCGCCATGCCGATGTGATGCAGCAGAACGGTGTAACCGTCCGGATCCGACGCCGCCACGCGGCCAGCGCCCAGCGTGCCACCAGCGCCGCCGACATTTTCGACGATGATCTGCTGGCCGAGATCCTTCGACATGGATTCAGCGACAAGACGCGCGACCGTATCTGTCGGGCCACCGGCGGCAAAGGGCACGACCATGGTGATGTTGCGCTCGGGGTAGTTCTGAGCGGATGCAGAAAGCGCAAAAAGGGAAACGGCAGCGGCGGCAGCAAGGCCGGTAACTGTCTTCAGTATTTTCATCGATTCCTCCCGGATGAAAATGTTCGCCACTTCAGCCGCGCATGCTCCTCCATGGCGACCGGGGTGAAGCCATTTGCGATCCGGGATTGCCGTTCAGCAACGGCGGTCTTGCGGCAAGGCGCGCTTTTATCGCCATCATGGGCAGCAATGGGTGGATTTCTACCCATACGGGCTCATCCATGGGTGGAAATCCACCCATCACACCTCTGTCATGTGCCGGTGGAGCTCGTATTTCTGCATTTTTTCGTAAAGCGTTTTGCGTGAAATGCCGAGGCTCTCATAGACGGATTTCAGATTTCCGCCGTGGGCAGCGATCGCGCGCGCAATAAGGCTTTTTTCATAAGCGGCGACCCTTGCGGCAAGCGCCGCCTTGCCATCGCCCTCAAATGGCAGCGAGGTTTCGGAGACATCGCTTTCCAGACCGAGAACGAAACGGTCCGCCGCATTGCGCAATTCCCGGACATTGCCCGGCCATTCACGCAGGGAAATGACTGAGAGCAGATGCTGCGGAACGTCCATATCTTCCCGACCGTAACGGGCAGCAGCCTCCCGCACCAGATGGAGGAAAAGCAGCGGTATGTCGGCACTGCGCTGCGAGAGGGACGGCACGAGAATCGTCGCCACGTTCAGGCGGTAAAGAAGATCGGCACGGAACCGCCCTGCCGCGACTTCCTGCTCCAGATCGACCTTGCTGGTGGCGATGAAGCGGACGTCGAGCTCGACTGTTTCATTGGAGCCAAGACGGGTGATCACCCGTTCCTGCAACACGCGCAGGAACCGGCCCTGCAATTCAAAGGGCATGGAGCCGATCTCGTCCAGCAATATGGTGCCGCCGCGGGCATGCTCGAACTTGCCGTAGCGCGGGCGCAGCGCGCCGGGAAAAGCACCAGCCTCGTGGCCGAACAGCTCGCTTTCGATCAGCGTTTGCGGAAGGGCGGCACAATTGATGGCGACAAAGGGCCGGTTGGCTCTGGCGCTGATATCGTGAAGTGCGCGCGCCACCACTTCCTTGCCCGCACCGGTATCGCCGACAATGAGCGTATCGGCATCGGTCGCACCGATGGCGCGAATGCGGTATCGCAGATCGACCATGACCTGGGTTCTGCCGGGCAGACGCGTTTCGAGATCGTCATGCTTGCCCGCCACCGCCTTCAGGCGGCGATTTTCCAGCACCAGCGCCCGCCGGTCGTTGGCTCTTTTTATGATGCCGGCGAGATATTGCGGGGTGAAGGGCTTTTCGATGAAATCATAAGCACCGTTGCGCATGGCATTGACGGCAAGCTGCACATCGCCATGGCCCGTCATCAGGATGACAGGTATTTCCGGGTCAAGTTCCCGCACCTTCTGCAGCAGTGTCATGCCATCCATGCCGGGCATCCTGATATCGCTGACCACGACGCCATCGAAGCTGTAGCCGATGAGTTCAAGCGCATGTTCGGCGCTTGCCAGCATGGTGACCGCAAAACCGGAAAGTTCCAGCGCCTGCGCGGTGGAAAAACGCAGTTCCTCCTCGTCATCAATCAACAGAACCCGCGACATGGTCATTCCGCCGCCACCTCCACACGATAGGCTGCTGCCGGTAATTCGATCTCGAATTCCGCGCCGCCGTCTTCATGGTTTCTGACACGCAGTTGGCCGCCAAAATCCTTGATGATGTTGTAGGTGATGGAAAGGCCGAGACCGAGGCCACGGCCCACGCCCTTGGTGGTGAAGAAGGGATCGAAGATGCGCTCCGAAATCGCCGGAGGAACGCCCGGACCTCGGTCACGAATGAAAATCGAAACCGTCTGACCGTGCAGCACGGCCTTCAGAGCGATGCGACGATCCTCGCGCCCTTCCACCGCATCGGCGGCATTGGAGATGATGTTGACCAGCACCTGCTGCAGCCGCACCGGCCCGGCCTTCACCGCAAGCGGCACCGGACCAAGATCAACATCCAGCACCGCATCGGCGGCCTTCAGCCGTGCTCCAACAATTTCCAGCGTATCGCGAAGGACAGCATCGAGCGCGACCGCAGCCATTTTCTCATTGGGTTTGCGGGCAAAATTTCTCAGATGCCTGCTGATAGAAGCCATGCGATCGATAAGGCCCGAAATACGCCTGAGGTTTTCCGTCACCTCTTCCAGACGTCCACGTTCCACGAGAAGAGAGGCGTTTTCCGCATAATTCTTGGCGGCTGCGAGCGGCTGGTTGAACTCGTGCGAAAGTGCTGCCGACATTTGTCCGAGCGCTGCAAGCTTGCCCGCCTGAACCAGGTCATTCTGCATCTTGCGCAATTGTTTCTCCGTCTGGCGGCGCTCGGCGATTTCGTGTTCGATCTCACGGTTCACCCGCGCGAGATCGGCTGTGCGCTCCTCCACCCGCCGCTCCAGCTCCGCCTGAGCTTCGGCCTGGTGGGTCAGGCGTTCACGCAGGCGCCGCCGTCTTTGCAGCATGGCGGCGACCACGGCAGCGGCAAGACACAGGCAGAGGATGATCGCGATCATCGCCGTCTTGACCTGCGTCCTGAGTGAGCCGGTATCCATCAGCACGCTGACCGTCCAGCCCGCGTCGGGCATCGGCTGCGACAGGACGAGATATTCCCGGTCACCGTCGTTCTGGCTGATCGTCATCAACTGATGAGAGCCGAAATTGCCGTTTTTCAGCGGCAGTTCCTTCAGGTCGGCATTGGCGTAACGCCGGGATGCCGCCGTGCGCGCAAGCCTTTCCGGTGTCAGCGGCATCAGGCCGGAATAAAGCCACTGCGGCGTTCCGGTCATGAAGATGATGCCTTCCGGGTCCGATACGAGAATGCGGTTTTCACCATCGCCGAACGACGCCTCTATGCCTTCAATATCGACCTTGAAGACGATGACGCCCTTGATCTCCTCGTTGAAGAGAATAGGCGCGGAAAAATAATAACCGCGCTTGTGGGAGGTGGTGCCTAGCGCAAAGAAACGCGACGGGAAGCCCTTGGCGGCATCCTGAAAATAGGGACGGTAGCTGAAATTCTCACCGACGAAGCTCGTGGGTCCATCATAGTTACTGGCGGCGATGGTCACTCCGTCCAGCGTGATGATGTAGATGTCGGAGGATTCCAGCAATGTATTGATGGATTTGAGATAGATATTGGCGCGCTGGCGCATCGCCTCATCCTGCGGATGCGCGACAAGCTCCTCAATGTCGTCGTGATCGGCGATCAGGGCGGGCAGCGGCTCGAAACGGCTCAAAAGCCCGCCAAGAGCCGAGACGGCCAGCCTGAGGGTGGTGCGGCCCTGATCGGAGACTTCGCCGAAATAGCTTTCCGCAATGATGCCGCTGCCCTTGGTCACGGCGCCGTAACCGAGGCCGAGGCTGAGCAGCGTCAATAAAATCCAGCGATATTTCACCGAAGCGCCCCTCCCCGTTGCAGGCATCAGACCTGCTCTCCCGAACAGAGTGTAGGAGGAGTGATCGGATTTTCCAAGTAACCGAAAAAAGCAGCTAAACGACCTGAAAACAAAAAACCGGCCACGAGGGCCGGTTTTCCGTAAAGATTATTTCAGAAAGCTTATGCGCTTTCCTTCGGCGTCAGAACCTGACGACCGCGATACATACCGGTCTTCAGATCGATATGGTGCGGACGGCGCAGTTCGCCGGAGTTCTTGTCTTCAACGTAGGTCGAAGCCTTGAGACCGTCAGCCGAGCGGCGCATGCCGCGCTTGGACGGGCTTGTTTTTCTTTTTGGTACAGCCATTTTTGTTACTCCACTTTAGCGGCGAAACAACGTAACCGGCCATAACCAAAGGCCGAATGTCGGGTGTCTCGATATCGGAAATTTGGCGCGCTTATACATGCCCAAACGGGCTTTGACCAGCCCTGACGCGCATTTTTTCCGATTAAGCCGGTTTGCTGCGACGGACGGGCGGCAGGCCTTTGCAAATCATGCTTCACTTCCTATCAAAAACCACGAGTTCCCTAAAGTGGTTCATGTCCCTGAATTCACAGAAAGCTGGAGCGCGCATCTCGATTATCGGCGCTGCCGCACGCAGTTTTTCCAGCTCTTCATCCAGCATCGCCTGCCATCGCGGCAGGCACTCCGGATCGAACCAGCGCGTGACATAAGCCAGCGTAATATGGAATTGATAGGTGTCGTGATCGGGATGCCGATAACCGAAAGCTTCGGCAAATGTATCCCGCCACAGCGCAATGATCCGGTCGTCTTCGGCGGTGGCCCCCTTCAGCACCAGCCCCGTCGGCTTGAGACCAGTCACCTGCATATTGAAACCAGGCAGGCCCGGAAAATCCGCCAGACGATCGCAATAATACTCCGTCATCGTGTCGATCGGAGTATCGAGTCGCATGTCTTCCGGCCAGTAGGGAAATGCACGGCGATATTCGATAATGCCCTGAAATACCGTCATATGCAGGCTGGAAACCGGTGTGAAGGCCAGCTGCAATGCCTCGGGCATATCCAGAAGACGCTGGCGTGTCCCGATGATCGCGCTTTCGGTTTTCGACCCTTCAACGAGATGGCAAACCACGGTATTGCCCGGCTCGAGCAGGAATTCACCATCCGTATTATAGCGGCGACCCAAATGGCGCGGCGGCTGATCGTGGCTGGCAGCGGAAAAAGATTCCAGATCTTTTGAAACGAGCGGGGCGTGCATGGGGAACTCCTTTTGAGACGTTTCCCCTAATCTGCGCACGCAACAAACCAATGACACCAATCGGTCAATGGCCGGTCAATTCCCGTCAATGCGCCTCGTCCCAGTTGTCGGCCGCGCGGGCATCCACCTTGAGCGGAACCCTCATGGAAATAGCCGGCATGGCTGCATTTTCCATCACCGAGACGACGATGGGCAGTGTCTTTTCGATTTCCCCTTCCTCGACTTCGAAGATGAGTTCGTCATGTACCTGCAGCAGCATGCGGGCGGAAAGCTTTTCCGCCTCCAGCACCGGCTCGATACGGACCATCGCACGGCGAATGATATCGGCTGCAGACCCCTGGATTGGTGCGTTGATGGCTGCACGCTCGTTGAAGGCCTTCATGGAAGGGTTGGAGGAGCGGATTTCCGGATAATGCGCACGGCGGCCGAAAATCGTCTCGACATAGCCGTTCTCGCGGGCGAAAGCCTTGGTCGCTTCCATGTAATCGCGAATGCCAGGAAAACGCTCGAAATATTTCTTGATATATTCGCCCGCTTCGGAGCGCGCGATGCTGAGCTGGTTGGCAAGGCCGAAAGCGGAAATACCGTAGATGATGCCGAAGTTGATGGCCTTGGCACGTCGGCGCACTTCAGACGGCATGCCTTCCACCGGCACCCCGAACATTTCCGATGCGGTCATCGCATGAATGTCGATGCCGTTTTCGAATGCGCTGCGAAGCTGCGGAATGTCGGCGACATGGGCAAGCACACGTAGCTCGATCTGGCTGTAATCGGCGGAAAGAAGCTTGTGTCCAGGGGTGGAGATGAAGGCCGTGCGGATCTTGCGGCCTTCCGCCGTGCGCACCGGAATGTTCTGAAGGTTCGGCTCCGAGGACGACAGGCGCCCCGTGGTGGTGGAGGCCAGCGCGTAGGACGTGTGTACCCGTTTCGTCTGCGGATGGACATATCCGGGAAGCGCATCCGTATAGGTCGATTTCAGCTTGGTCAGCTGCCGCCAGTCGACGATCTTTCGCGGTAATTCGGCACCTTCCGCCGCCAGATCTTCGAGAACCTGCGCCGATGTGGACCATTGGCCCGTCTTGGTCTTGGAGCCGCCAGGCAGACCCATCCGGCCGAACAGGATATCGCCGAGCTGCTTTGGCGATCCGATGTTGAAACGCTCGCCTGCCAGTTGGTAAACTTCCTCTTCGAAAGCAGCCGCCTTCTGGGCGAGTTCACCGGAGAGACGCGACAGGATCTGTCGGTCCACGGTGATGCCACGCTCCTCCATATGCGCCAGTACAGGCACCAGAGGGCGCTCCAGCCGCTCATACACACTGGTCAGCCGCTCTGCGGCAAGCCGGGGCTTCAGCACCATCCACAGCCGCAGGGTGACATCCGCGTCTTCGGCGGCGTAAGCGGTCGCCTTGTCAATATCGACGAAATCGAAGGTGATGCTCGACTTGCCCGATCCCGCCACGTCCTTGTAGGCGATCGGCGTGTGGCCGAGCCAGCGTTCGGAAAGCGTATCCATGCCATGCGTGGTTTTTCCCGCCTCAAGAACGTAGGAAATCAGCATGGTATCGTCGAAACTCTGCATGACGACGCCGTGGCGCTTCATCAGCAGGTAGTCATATTTGACGTTCTGCGCGATTTTCAGAACGGCTTCGTCCTCAAGAAGATCCTTTAAACGTGCCAGCGCCTCGGCAAACGGCACCTGTCCTTCAGCAAGCTTGATGCCATCGCTGAAAAGATCGCCACCGGAGCCGGTCTTGTGCGTCAATGGCACATAGGCAGCGCGGATATCGGTGCCTGAGGCATCCTTGCCGTTATCGGCAATCGCCAGCGAAAAACCGACGAGTTCCGCCTGCATGGGGTCGAGCGAGGTCGTTTCCGTGTCGAAGGCGACGACACCTGTTTCGCGGGCAGCGGCAACCCAACGATCCAGCTCCGCCAGATCCCTGATCGTCGTATAGGCGGTCGTGTCGATCTTGGCGGTGGAGAAAACCGTCTGCCGTGCCGTGGCGAGATCGGTGGGCGCACTGCCCTCCCCTGTCACCTTCCGTGCCGGAGCGGTGGTTGACGCTGGCGCAGCGGTCTTGTCATCAGCTGCGGTAACTGCAGGCGTGGCATCGAGGTCTGGTCCATGGGCATCAGTGCCCCATTGCACCGGCACATTGGCGGCTTCGATGGCCGAGGCATCGCTATCGGTGGCTTCAGCTACCCGGCGCGTCAGCGTCGTGAACTCCATCGCCTTGAGGAAAGCGATGAGTTTCGGCCCGTTCTGCGGTTCGAGCACCAGTTCTTCCAGAGACTGCTCCAGCGGCACATCGGTTCTGAGCGCCACAAGCTGTCTGGAAAGGCGGGCAAGCTCCGCATTGGCGATGATGTTTTCGCGGCGTTTCTGCTGCTTGATTTCTCCTGCCCGCGCCAGCAGCGTGTCGAGATCGCCGTATTCTTCCAGCAATTGCGCGGCCGTTTTCGGCCCGATACCAGGAATACCCGGAACATTATCGGTGGAATCGCCGGTCATCGCCTGAAGGTCGATCATCTTTTCCGGGGCTACGCCCCATTTTTCGACGACATCGGGAACGCCGATCTGCTTGTCCTTCATGGCGTCGTACATATGCACATTGGCCGTGACGAGCTGCATCAGATCTTTGTCGGAAGAAATGATGGTGACATCGGCGCCAATCGCCTCCGCCTGACGGGCGTAAGTGGCGATGATGTCATCCGCCTCGAAGCCTTCCGTCTCAATGCAGGGAAGGTTGAAGGCCCGTGTCGCCTCGCGGATCAGGCCAAACTGCGGCACCAGATCTTCCGGCGGTGCGGTGCGGTTGGCCTTGTATAGATCGTACAGCTCGTTGCGGAAGGTTTTCGACGAATAGTCGAAAATCACGGCGAAATGCGTGGGCGTGACGCCGACATCGGTATTGCGCGCATCCTTCAGGAGCTTCCACAACATGTTGCAGAAGCCGGAAACGGCGTTGACCGGCAGCCCATCCGACTTGCGGTTCAGCGGGGGAATGGCATGGAACGCCCGGAAAATGAAACCGGAGCCGTCAACGAGGAAGAGATGATCGCCTTTTTTCATGGCGATATGGATAGCGCGGGGCCGTTTTGACGTCCACAGAAAGTTCAAACAACGCACCGCAAAGCGCACGGGGCTAAGCCGCTGGAGGCACCGGCAAAATTCGCGTGAACCTTACGAATTTGTAATAGATTTTCCCTTGAAAAGCCGCATTTGCACACACATTTCTTAGGGGACGGCGCCTGATCACGCCGTAGTCTGATTGTAGGCTCGTCCCCCGCCGCATCAGACCGGACAAAGGCCTTCCCCCCCTCTCCGGGCCTTTGTCCTCTTATATGACCGCCATGGCCGTCCCCTCCCGGCCATGGCGGTTTTTATTTGTGCCGGGTTTCTGACTGGCATAAACATATCATGCGATATATATCCCACTATCGAAATTGCGCGATTGCGCCGACCATATGCCAGACGGATTGATGAATGGGTTTTTCCCGGGACGAATCGGCGATCTATCTCGCCGCAAAAATGGCGAGGGAATTCACCATGGCGCTCCAGAAGAGAGCTGCCGCGCTGGGGTTTTCTCCTGGACAATTCCCCATACTCATCGAACTGTGGCATGAGGAGGGACTGACGCAACGGCAATTGCTGGATAGAATCGACGTGGAGCAGGCGACGCTTGCCAATACGCTGTCCCGCATGGAGCGCGACGGGCTGATCGTGCGCAAATCCCACCCAAGCGACCGCCGCGCGCAGATCATCGAACTGACCCAGCGCGGCAGGGATCTCGAGGCGAACGCCATTGCCGCTTCCGAAGCCACGGAAGATACGCTGCTGGCGGATTTCCGCCGTTTCGAAAAGCAGCTTCTGCTGGAATATATGCGCCGGGCGATCGACCGCGCCAAAAAAGCGAAATAGCATTTACAACTCGAACGCTTTCTTTGCTCCTGGCCTTCTATCGCCTGCAGCCTCCAAGGTTTTGTTTCCGCGCAGTTTAGGACGGAAAACCACTTCGCACTTTTCCTGAACTGCTCTATCGTTCCGGCGGCTGCGCGCTTGCCGATTCAACGACACGTCAGCCCCTTGTTCCTACGCGATGCGCGATACCAGGATGTTTCGTCCATCGCCGGGTTACGACAGACATGACAGGATCAGCGATGACAGACGTTTCCCCCATTCTTTCCACGGCCGACGACAACCTCACCTCCAGCCTCGAGCGATTGTTCGAACTGGTGCGCATCCCGTCCATTTCCACGGACCCCGCCTACAAGGCGGAGTGCCGCAAGGCGGCGGAATGGCTGGTCAGAACGCTTGAATCACTGGGCTTTGCGGCTTCCGTTCGCGACACGGCCGGTCATCCAATGGTGGTGGCGCATCACGACGCCGCGACAAAAGACGCGCCGCATGTGCTTTTCTACGGCCATTACGATGTGCAGCCGGTCGATCCGCTCAATCTCTGGGAAAACGATCCGTTCGAACCGGCCGTGAAAGATATCGGCGGCGGCCGGCAGGTGATCACCGGGCGTGGAACGGCTGATGACAAGGGTCAGCTGATGACCTTCGTGGAAGCCTGCCGGGCCTATAAGGCAGTCAATGGCAGTCTGCCCGTGCGCGTCACCATTCTTTTCGAGGGCGAGGAAGAATCCGGTTCGCCCTCGCTGAAGCCGTTCCTTGATGCCAATGCCGATGAGCTGAAAGCCGATTATGCACTGGTATGCGATACCAGCATGTGGGACCGCGATACGCCCGCCATCGCCGCCGCCCTTCGCGGCCTGGTCGGCGAGGAAATCACAATCACGGCGGCCGACCGCGACCTGCATTCGGGCCTTTTCGGTGGTGCGGCCGCAAATCCCATTCACATCCTGACCGATATTCTCGCCGGCCTGCATGATGAGACCGGCCGGGTGACACTTGCCGGCTTCTATGACGGCGTGGAAGAAACCCCCGCCAACATCAAGGCTTCCTGGGAAACGTTGGGCCGCACCGCCGAAGCCTTCCTCGGCGAAGTCGGCCTTTCGATTCCATCGGGCGAAAAGGGACGCTCCGTGCTGGAGCAGACCTGGGCGCGGCCAACGGCGGAAGTCAACGGCATCATCGGCGGCTATACCGGCGACGGCTTCAAGACGGTTATCGCCGCAAAAGCCTCTGCTAAAGTGTCCTTCCGTCTCGTCGGAGAGCAAGACCCGAAAGCGGTTCGCGAGAGCTTCCGGAACTATGTCCGCTCCAAAATTCCAGCCGATTGCTCGGTGGAATTTCACGAGCATGGTGCATCGCCGGCTATCCAGCTTTCCTATGATTCGCCAGTGCTAACGAAGGCGAAAAACGCGCTTTCGGAAGAGTGGCCCAAACCTGCGGTCGTGATCGGCATGGGGGGCTCGATCCCCATCGTCGGCGATTTCCAGAAGATGCTGGGCATGGATTCGCTGCTCGTCGGTTTCGGCCTTACCGATGACCGCATTCATTCGCCGAATGAAAAATATGACCTGCAGTCGTTCCACAAGGGCATCCGCTCCTGGATCCGCATTCTAGACGCCCTGGCCGCGAAGTAGTCAAAAAGAAAGGAGGCGCCGGTTACCCGATGCCTCCCCGTTCTCTTATATTTTGGTGGTTCAAAACAAAAAGGCCGGGCAAGCCCGACCTTTCCATCCGTTTTTCGTCAGTGCCAGTACATCCGTGGTCAAAGCGTTCAAACGGTCCGATGCTCCAGAGCGCGCCAACAAAGTCGACGCTGCTTTTCACGATCAGGATCGGCTGCTTTGGTTAATCTTTGGTTAACGCAACAACAGCGGCACTTTAAAAGCACCAGCCTGACAATTCCGTGCGGAGCACTGTTGAACCCTATATTGTTATGCACTCCAGCTTTTTCAAGAGCGGCCGGACCCGGTACACCTTCCAAAAGAAAAAAGGCCGGAAAACTCCGGCCTTTCATATTCATACGAATGACCCGTTCAGGCCAAGCCGCTTATCAGGAAGCGACGAGCTCGCCTGCAGACATCTTGCCCGAGCGGCGGTCCTGCGTCAGCTCGTAGGAGAGCTTCTGACCGTCGTTGAGGGAGGTCATACCAGCGCGCTCAACGGCGGAGATGTGAACGAATACGTCCTGCGAACCGTCGTCAGGCTGAATGAAGCCGTAGCCCTTGGTTGCGTTGAACCACTTTACTGTACCAGTCGCCATAACGATTTCCTTCCGTTGGCAAATTGTATTTGCACTGCGCGCAGTGCGGTCTTGGGTCGAATTTGAAGGAAAGATCGTCGTGTGCACCTTAGAAAAGGCGCCGAAGCTCTGGTCGTCAAACAAATATCGATGCGCGAACACCTAGGTTGGAAGGGCCTGAAAGTCAAGTTTCTTTGAAAAAGCCCGGCGATTTTTGTGAAGCGTCGGCAAATGAAAGTCGCGGGAAACAAGGCCTTAAACAGCAAAAACCCGGCGCGGGAGGAGGTGCGCCGGGTTCTTGAAACTGACTGACAATTGGGAGGAGGAGTATTGTCAGTCCAATCGGGCGACGCTGGGAGGAGGAGTGCGTCGCTTCGATGATTTGAAGATACAGGATTTCCGCTCAAAAAACAGACGTTTCATCGCAGCGCAGCATTGCATAAAATGCATAGCTATTTCGCACACCTTGAAGCCTCTTGGCATACCGCCTAATAAATACGCATGACCATCGAATCCGTCAGAGCGTTTTTCACCGAGAATTCCCCCGAAGTGACCGTTATCGAAACGGAAACGAGTTCGGCGACAGTCGCTTTGGCTGCCGAAGCGCACGGCGTCGATCCTGACCAGATTGCCAAAACGATCTGCCTGAAGGCGGGCGACACAATTCTCCTCGTCGTTGCCGCCGGCACGAAGCGGCTAGACAATCGTAAATTCCGCGATCATTTCGGCGCCAAGCCGCGCATGCTGGGGGCGGAAGAAGTCGTTGCGGTGACCAGCCATCCCATCGGTGGCGTGTGTCCTTTCGGATTGCCTTCTCCCCTTCCGGTGTTTTGCGACATATCCCTGAAAAACTATCCCGAGGTGGTTCCGGCAGCGGGTGCCACCAATGCGGCGGTAAGGATTTCGCCTGACATGATGGCGCGACTGACGGGAGCGGAATGGGTCGACGTCTGCCAATGACGCCGATTTGATCCGGCAAGGACTTAACCCCGCCTTAAATTGCCGCATTTAAACTCTTCATCCTGGATTAAGGATCGCGCAGGCATAGAGGCTTGAAGTGCGAACGGTTTCGCGAATATAAGGAGCGACTTCGGCTGGATGGCAGGCAAGGGTAAATCACGCGATCGGGTAGAGCCTTCCTTCGGGGATTTCCACGAATCCGGTGACGATCTGCGTCTTGATGCCAGCGAGCGCATTGGCGGAACCGCAAAGCAGCCCGCCAGAAAACCGAAGTCCACATCCGGCCGCGCCAAACCGCAAAAAAAGGAAAAGCGCACACGCAGTTCCGGCGGTGGCGCAACAGGCTTTATCCGGTCCCTCGTTTACTGGTGCATCGTGCTCGGCATCTGGGGCGGTATCGGCGTTGCCGGTCTTGTCCTTTATTACGGCGCGCGCATGCCGAGTGCCAGCAGCTGGACCATTCCCGAACGCCCTCCGAATGTGAAGATCGTTTCGGTGAACGGCGGCGTGCTTGCCAATCGCGGCACCACGGGTGGCGAGGCTCTCGCGCTTGAAGACATGTCGCCCTACCTTCCACAAGCGGTCATGGCGATCGAAGACCGGCGGTTCTATTCCCATTTCGGTGTGGATCCGCTCGGCCTGGCCCGCGCCATCGTGACCAATGTGATGACGGGACGAACAGTGCAGGGCGGCTCGACGCTGACGCAGCAGCTGGCAAAAAACCTGTTCCTCTCACAGGACCGGACGCTGGAGCGCAAGGTACAGGAAGTGCTGCTGGCCTTCTGGCTGGAGCATAAATACACCAAGGACCAGATCCTCGCGATGTATCTCAACCGCGTTTATTTCGGTTCCAACGCCTTTGGCGTCGAAGCCGCTTCCAGACGCTACTTCAACAAATCCGCGCGCGACGTCAATCTTGGCGAGGCGGCAACGCTTGCCGGACTTCTCAAGGCCCCCTCGCGCCTTTCACCGGCGCGCGACCCGCAGGCAGCGGAGGAGCGGGCGCAGGTCGTTCTGAGATCCATGCGCGATGTCGGGTTCATCACCGATGACGAGATCAAGACCGCGATGTCGCAGCCGCCGACCAAGGCCAAACGTTTCTGGTCCGGTGCCGAACATTACGCTGCCGATATGGTGATGGAGGAAGTTCGTGGCCTGATTGGCGACGTCAAGCAGGACATCGTCGTCGATACGACCATCGACCCCAATCTTGAACGCGACGCCGAAAAAGCACTGACCCATGTTCTGCAGGGTGATGGTAAAAAGCAGGGCGCTTCGCAAGCGGCTCTCGTTTCCATCGATGGCACAGGCGCAATCCGGGCCGTGGTCGGCGGGGCGGATTATGCCGAAAGCCAGTTCAACCGGGCCGCCAAGGCGAAACGGCAACCCGGATCGGCGTTCAAACCCTTCGTATACGTCGCCGCGCTCGAATCGGGTCTGACCCCCAGTACCATTCGCAATGACGGGCCGGTCCGCATCGGAAACTGGACACCGGAAAATTACGAGAAGAAATATCGTGGCGAAGTGACGCTTGCCACTGCGCTTGCCAATTCTCTGAACACGATCGCCGCGCAGCTGGTGATGGAAGTCGGTCCTGAGCGGGTGACGCAGGTGGCGCATCGCATGGGTATCGAATCGGAGCTTCAGAACAACGCCTCCATCGCACTCGGCACCTCGGAAGTGTCACTGATGGAGCTGACCGCCTCCTACGCTCCCTTCATGAATGGCGGCTACAAGGCGACGCCGCATATCGTCAAACGCATCTCCGATGCTGACGGCAAGGTGCTTTATGAAAACAGATACGACAACCCGCCGCGCGTGCTGAGCGAGGAGATCGCCGCGACGATGAACGGCATGTTGTCGCGCGTCATCACCGAAGGAACAGGGAAAGCCGCTCGCCTTCAGGGTTGGCAGGCAGCGGGAAAATCCGGTACGACACAGTCTTTCCGCGACGCGCTTTTTGTCGGCTACACAAGCAATCTGACAACGGGCGTCTGGTTCGGCAATGACGACGGCACATCGATGAAAAAGGTCACCGGCGGTGGCTTGCCTGCGAAGGCCTGGAAAGATTTCATGACCGCCGCCCATTCCGGGCTCTCGCCCTCGCCGCTCTTCGGTCTCGGCGCAGGCGGCGTGCCGCCGCTTGGGGAAATACAGCAACCGGCGCCCGAGAGCGCGCCTTCCTCCATCGGCGACATCATTTCCAATGCTCTCGGCGGCGGCGGAACGACAAACACTCGAGCCTATCCCGAAGCGCCCGTTTCGCCAAACGCTGGTCAGCCGGGCGTTCCCATGCCGCCTGGAAACATCCCTTCCCGCGATATCGAACCCGGCTATTCAGCCGACAATGGACCTGTGCCGCCAGCCGATATCGGCGGCCGGGCGCCGGCAACTTCCGGGCCGAAGCAGACGACCCTTCTTGATATTCTGATGGGAAATTAATTGCCTTTTGGGTAATCGGCTCGCCGGTTACCCGGCAAGCGATGGGCAGGCAACGATCCTGTCGCCTTTCCCGCAAATACTCAATTTTCCAAAGACTTGATTACACCGAATGGGCAACCAACGCAGCCAAAAGCGGAGATCGCGCTTGTGTTTGCAACATATGCGTGCATCCACGTTAACCGTAGATTGCTATTTGCGCAAAAACGATTACATTTCGGATGACTTTTTACGGTAAATGAATTATTAATCGTTCATATAAATTAATTTTCTTGTTTCAAAATAACTTTTCAGGGCTTCATATTATGCTGGGTACTAAAAGCTCATCGCATGCCGTGTTTTACGGCGCCCCTTATCCTGCGGCTGTCACTTTCGACGCGGCGGAAACACAACCTTCCATTTCAGAAACCAACACGTCGGTGTTCCTGCGCAGCCAGTTTGTGCTTAAAAGAACGATCGACATTGCAGGGGCGTCCATCGCCCTTGTCGCACTCGCGCCCGTGTTGCTGACCGTCGCGGCGCTGGTCAAACTCGATAGCAAAGGGCCGGTCCTGTTCTCACAAGTCCGTTGGGGCATGAACGGGCGAAAGATAAGGGTCTATAAATTTCGCTCGATGCGGACCGAACTGGGCGATGCCACCGGCGTGGCGCAAACGGTAAAGAACGATCCGAGGATAACCCGGATCGGCGCCGTGCTTCGCCGCACAAATGTCGACGAGCTGCCACAGCTCATCAACGTCTTGAAAGGCGACATGTCGCTGGTGGGTCCGCGCTGCCATGCGATCGGCATGCTGGCCGCCGGCCGTCTTTATGAGGAACTTGTTCCCCACTACCACCTGCGGCACCGGATGCGGCCAGGCATTACCGGTCTTGCCCAGATGCGGGGTTTGCGCGGCCCGACGGATCGCAGTGACAAGGCGCGTGCCCGCATCGTGTCCGATCTTTATTACGTCGACAATTTTTCCGTCTGGCTGGATATCAAGATCATGATCGGAACGGTCATTTCCGAATTGCGCGGCGGCAAGGGTTTCTGATCTTTCAGAAATCAGACAGATAGAATCAAAAAAGCCCGGCAGCGATGCCGGGCTTTTCTTATGAAATCACCATATTCCGTCAGTTTATCGGCACGGGAGCCGCAGCCGGATCCGGCAGCGGCGCCGGGTTTGCCGACAGCGTGCGCAGATAAGCGATGAGATCGGCGCGTTCCGTCTCCTTCTTCACACCCGCAAAGCCCATGGCCGTGCCGGGAACGTGTTTCTTGGGAGCTTCGATGAAGTAGCTGAGATGATCGTAATCCCAGTGCACGGAACCGCCCTTGGAGAAATCCTTCATTGCTGCGGAGTAGCTGAAACCCGCATGGCTGGCGATCGGCCGGTTGACGATATCGAAGAGATTGGGGCCGACCTTGTTTGCACCACCACTCTCTCCGGTATGACAGCTCGTACACTTCTTGAAGACCGCCTCACCCTTGGCAGCATCCGCGCTGGCGAGCAATTTCGCGATCGGGGTTGCCGCTGCAGCGGGTTCGCCTGCAGCCTCACCGCCGCTCGCTTCCGCGACGATGGCGTAACCTTCCTTTTCCGGGGTGGGCGCATGAAAAATGCCCTCAGACGCAATTGACACCGACATCAGAACGAAAACCGTGCCCAGCAACGCCCCAACGCCCATATTTACATAAGAATTCATCTATATGCGCTCCCTCGCATCCGCTCCATATAACCGGGCATCTTGAAATTATTCAAAAGCTATGGCTTTTGCACAGCCTGCGCAACTTGAATAATATTCCCCACTCCGTGACGTTTTGACACTTTTCGGTTGGGATTTGAAGGGTGTCGGATGAAGAATCGGGAATTCGAGAAAGCTGTCGTCCTTATACCGGCGCGGATGGCATCGACACGGCTTCCGGGCAAGCCTCTCGCGGATATTGGCGGCAAACCGATGATTGTGCAGGTTGCACTCAGGGCGCGTGAAGCTGGCGCGACGCGCATCGTCGTTGCAGTCGATGACGAACAGGTATTTTCAGCCGTAAAAAATGCCGGTTTCGACGTAATGATGACGCGAGATGATCACCAATCCGGTTCGGACCGCATTTTCGAGGCGCTGCAGAAGGCCGACCCCTATGGCAACGCCGAATATGTCATCAATGTTCAGGGCGACCTTCCGACCATCGAAGCGGAAACGATCCGCGCCTCGTTGCGCCCGTTGGAAAATGCCGCCGTCGACATTGCCACGCTGACGGTTGAGATCACCGACGAGGAAGAAAAGACCAATCCGAACGTGGTGAAAGTGGTTGGCAGCCCGCTTTCCGAGACGCGATTGCGCGCGCTTTATTTTACCCGCGCGACTGCGCCCTATGGCGACGGACCGCTTTATCATCACATCGGCCTTTATACCTATCGCCGCGCCGCCCTTGAAACGTTCGTGAGGCTTCAGCCTTCGCCACTCGAGAAGCGCGAAAGGCTGGAACAATTGCGCGCGCTGGAAGCGGGCATGCGTATTGATGCCGAAATGGTTCACTCCGTGCCGCTTGGCGTTGATACGCCGCACGATCTCGAAAAAGCCCGCACTATTCTCGCAAACCGAACCCTCTGATGGATAATTCCATGACCTTGAGCACAAACCGCATTGCCTTTCAGGGCGAATTTGGCGCGAATTCCGACATGGCATGCCGCGACATGTTCCCGGATATGGAGCCTTTGCCGTGCCCGACATTCGAGGATGCTTTCAATGCCGTCGAAAACGGCGAAGCCGATCTCGGCATGATCCCGATCGAGAACACGCTGGCCGGTCGCGTTGCAGATATCCATCATCTGCTGCCGGAATCACGCCTTCACATCATCGGTGAATATTTCATGCCGATCCGCTTCCAGCTGATGGTTATACCGGGCGTGAAGAAAGACGAGATCCGCACCGTTCACAGCCACATCCACGCGCTTGGCCAGTGCCGCAAGATCATCCGTTCCAACGGCTGGAAGCCAGTCGTTGCCGGCGATACGGCCGGAGCGGCGAGACTGGTTTCTGAAAAGGGTGATCGCAGCATGGCAGCGCTTGCACCGCGTCTTGCCGCCGGTCTCTACGGCCTTGATATCATGGCTGAAAATGTCGAGGATTCAGAAAACAACATCACCCGTTTCGTAATTCTTTCGCGCGATGAGAACTGGGCCAAACGCCAGTCCCAAGGCGAAGCACCAGATGAAACCATCGTCACGACCTTCGTGTTCAATGTCCGCAACATTCCGGCGGCGCTTTATAAGGCAATGGGCGGTTTCGCGACGAATGGCATCAACATGACGAAGCTGGAAAGCTACCAGCTCGGCGGAAGGTTCGTGGCAACGCAGTTCTATGCCGATATCGAAGGCCATCCGGATGACGAGCCGGTGCGGCACGCGCTGGACGAGCTGCGCTTCTTTTCCGAGAAGGTCCGAATTCTCGGCGTCTACAAGGGCCATGCGATGCGCGGCAAGCTCAACCAGAGCTGAGCCTGCCGCAAATCTTCATTTCGTCCATTCCACCCAGTCGCGCATCAGCCGGTGCGCGATGGCACCGCCCGGAGGCGCGGAAAAGCCCTCGCCCGCAGCAGCCTCCAGCATCGTGGCAACCTCCGCCCGCGTGAACCAGCGGCAATCCTCCAGCTCGATCTCATCGCGGGAAATATCGAACGAGAGAGCCTCGGCATAACAGCCGATCATCAGCGTGTGCGGCATCGGCCAGGGCTGGGAAGCGTGATAGCGCACGCGGCCGATTTCGACGCCGGATTCTTCATGCGTCTCGCGGCGCACGGCCTGCTCGATCGTTTCGCCCGGCTCCACGAAACCGGCGAGGCAGGAATACATGCCCGGCGCAAAATGCGCGCCGCGTCCGAGCAGGCAAAGATCGCGCTCGATATCGATCGTCATCATGATGACAACGGGATCGGTTCGGGGAAAAATGGTGTGATTGCAGGCGGCGCAGATGCGCTTGTAGCCGCCGATACGCAATTCCATCGTGCCGCCGCACCGTCCGCAGAAGCGGTTATCCGCATTCCAGTGCGTAAGGCTGACGGCCTGGGCAACCTCGCTCAGCAATTCCTCATCGAGAAGATGGTCGCGATAAAGGGTGCGGGCATCGGCCAGCTTATAGTGGCTCGCTAGCGTGTCTTCCGTGACGGCCACCGGCACCGCAATTCTCGGTTCGCCGGTTTCGCGGTATCCAAGCAGAACGGCATTGTCGAAATCCGGCTGCAATTCCGCCAGCTCATAGGCGGAAAACAGGGGATCTATGACCTGTTCGTCATGTTTCAGGACAAGCCGGTTGCCGGAGAAGGCAAAAATATGGGTGCCATCGACTTTCAGCGCATCGGCAACGCAGTCTTCCGTCCGCTTCTCGGCGAATCGGTTGAGGGCGTTCTTGGAAAAGGCTGTCAGCAGGCTTGCTTCGGGATGGGGAGCAGTGGTTTCGAAAATAGTCATTGATATCATCAGAGCGCGCCGGATATTTTTTTCATCAAGGATTCCTTTTCGCCCGGGCCATAGGGCACTGGCGTCCCGTGACCCCAGATTGGGCCGGGCCAGCAGGTGTCGCCTTCGTTGCGGGCGATAATATGGACGTGAAGTTGCCGAACGATATTGCCCAGCGCGCCGACATTGATCTTGGTGGCCCCGGTAACGTCCTTCAGCGCGGAGGCGACGAGATTGGTCTCGAACGTCAGCACGGCCTGATCGAGCGGAGTAAGATCGAACAGCTCGCTGGCGCCGCCTCTCTGTGGCACCAGCACCAGCCAGGGCCAGCGGCTGTCGTTCTGCAAACGCAGCTCGCATAGTCCCAAACGCATTACAAGCGCACTGTCGCGCGCCAGCCTGTCGTCCAGCCGGAATGTCTCCAAGGCGTCCTCCATGTTTGTTTTCATTGTGATAGCAGTTTTTTGAAGGCTTGGCTTGCATTTGCTTTCGATATTGCCGATATGTGGCCCCGGGAGGTTGGTGGTGGACGAGCCACTCGCCAACCGGGTCAGGTCCGGAAGGAAGCAGCCCTAACGAGCCAGGCACGGGTCGCCGTGCCAGCCTCCCACCCTTTTTAAATTCCGCTCAGCTTTCGCCGGGCCGGTTCAGCCTGAAAGCGGCCCCTGCGTATCGGCATGATGTGCAGACTTTAGAGGAATAGAGCGTGCCTGATGCGTCCAATGGGACGCACGGCGCTCTAGGACAAACTGGCAAAATAAACTGGCGAGGCGATGAGCGACACCTTACCCACCACATCAAGCGAATCCCAGGGCGGGACCGGCTACCGGGTACTGGCACGCAAATATCGTCCGAAGGATTTTTCCGATCTGATGGTCGGCCAGGAGCCGATGGTCCGCACGCTGACGAATGCGTTCGAGACCGGCCGCATCGCGCAGGCCTATATGCTGACCGGCGTTCGCGGTGTGGGGAAGACGACCACCGCGCGTATTCTTGCCCGTGCGCTGAACTACAAGACCGACACCATCGACAAACCGACCATCGACCTGCGTATCCCCGGCGAACATTGTCAGGCGATCATGGAAGGCCGTCATGTCGACGTGATCGAGATGGACGCCGCCTCCCATACCGGTATTGACGACATTCGCGAGATCATCGAGCAGGTGCGTTACCGCCCGGTTTCGGCGCGCTATAAAGTCTATATCATCGACGAAGTGCACATGCTCTCGACGCAGGCCTTCAACGGTCTTCTGAAGACGTTGGAAGAGCCGCCGGAGCATGTGAAATTCATCTTCGCAACCACTGAAATCCGCAAGGTTCCGATCACCGTGCTGTCGCGGTGCCAGCGCTTCGACCTGCGCCGCATCAGCGCCGCCGATCTCGTCGGCCTGTTCACTGCCATTGCCGGCAAGGAAGGTTTCGAGGCCGAACCGCAGGCGCTCTCAATGATTGCCCGCGCGGCTGAGGGTTCCGCCCGTGACGGTCTTTCCCTGCTCGATCAGGCGATCGCCCATGGCGGCGGACGCGTGGAAGCCGAGGCGGTGCGCGGCATGCTGGGTCTTGCCGACCGGGCGCGCATCGTCGATCTTTTCCAGCACATCATCAAAGGCGATGTCGCGGCGGCACTTTCGGAATTCAACGGTCAATACGAGGCAGGCGCCAACCCCGTCGTCGTGCTGAACGACCTTGCCGATTTCACTCACCTCGTCACCCGCATGAAATATGTGCCGGATGCGGCGGAAGATCCCTCGCTGTCCGAGATCGAACGCGTGCGTGGCGCGGAATTTGCCGAGACAATCGCCGTGACTGCGCTGTCGCGTATCTGGCAGATGCTGCTCAAGGGTATTCCGGAAACTGAAAATGCCTCACGTCCTGCGGGTGCGGCCGAAATGGTGTTGATCCGCCTTTCGCACGCCGCCAATCTTCCGGCACCGGAAGACGCGGCGCGACGCCTGCTCGAACTTTCCAACAGCGATGGCGGCTATTCCAATGGCGCGCCTTCGGGTGGCGGCAATGGCGGAGGTGCGCGCGCCTATTCCTCAGGACAGACAGTGGCCGCAGGAAGACCTGTGGAGCTTTCCGCCCAGAGGCCGGCAAGCTCGCAGCCTTCGACCATGCTGCGCGCCGTGCCTGACAGCCGCCCGCAGGAAATGCAGGTCGCGGCACCGAAAACCGAAGAACGGCCGGAGCCGAAGGTTCCCGTCAACTCTCTTCAGGACATTGCCGACCTGTGCCAGAAAAATCGCGATCCCGTCATGCGGGCGAAGGTTCGCAACTTCGTGCGGCTGGTGCGGCTGGAGCCGGGCCGGCTCGACATGCGCCTCGGCGATGGCGCACCCGGATCGCTCCCCGGCGAGCTTGGTGTGAAGCTGAAAGAGTGGACCGGTATCCACTGGATCGTCAGCCTTAGCAAGGAACAGGGTCAGCCGACGCTGGTTGAAGCCGAGGGGAGTGCGCGCGACGCCCGCCTCGTGGATGCGAGGCAGGACCCTGACGTGGCAGCCATTCTTCAACAGTTTCCAGGTGCAAAAATCACCGACGTGCGCATTCGCATCACCCAGCAGGACGAGCCGGACGAGATCGCCCCGCCGCCTTCGGTTGCCGAATCGAGCGAGGGCGACATCCTTCCCGGCGACGATATCGAATTTTAATACATAACAAAAACAGGAGTTTGGCACATGCGCGACATCATGGGCATGATGGGCAAGGTCAAGGAAATGCAGGCCAAGATGGAAAAGATGCAGGCGGATATCGCCGCGCTTGAAGTCGAAGGCAAGTCCGGCGGCGGTCTCGTCACCGTGAAGCTGAATGGCAAGGGCAGCCTGCTGGGCCTGAAGATCGATCCGTCTCTCTTCAAGGAAGACGACGTCGAAATTCTCGAAGACCTGATCGTCGCCGCCCACAATGACGCCAAGGAGCGCGCCGAGGCCATCACCGCTGAAAAGACCAAGGAAATCACGGCTGGCCTGCCGATCCCGCCTGGCATGAAGCTGCCGTTCTGATATTCTTACGAATTCAGACTTCCAGCATGGCGCGGAACCGGCTCGCAAGCGGGGTGCCGAGATATGCGGCACGTTCGTCCCTGGTAAGCTGCATGGGGCGGAAGCGCTTGAGAATGACCGGTATGGGCAGCTTCGTTCCCTTATAGGGCTCGAAAGCAATGCCTTCACCGGCGCTGAGCATTCCACCTTTCAGAACCCGGCAATAAAAGCCCGGCTGACCCGCCTGCCGAAAACGCGGCGCGAAGCCGGGATCGCCGAGCCGGGTTGACAGGGTGGCGCAGGGAATGCGGGCGGCGGTCACTTCCAGCACCACTTCCTCGGCTGAAAACCTGTCGCCGACATGCAGTTTTGCGCTGTCGACACCTTCCAGAACCAGATTTTCGCCGAAAAATCCTGGCTCAACCGCAAAACCCAGCGTACGCGACCAGAAATCGAGATCGACGGAGCCCATGGCGTAGATCGCCTGATCCGGCCCGCCGTGATGTTTACGATTGCAGACAGCGTCGCTGACGATGCCTTGCGCATCCACCATCACCGCGCCCTGCACGGCATGTTTGAAAATACCCGTCTTCGCCGTCTTTCCCGGCAAGGCCTTCGCCTCGCCCCGGCACACTGCCCGTATTTTCATGGACTGCCCTTCGCGCTTCATGATTCCCGTTTCCCGATTTATGCAGTAGAAAGCGCTCATGGCAAAACGAGTCACCGGTCCCGAAATCGAAAAACTGATCCAGCTGCTTGCAAAAGTGCCGGGGCTTGGGCCTCGCTCGGCGCGGCGGGCGGCGCTGCATCTCATCAAGAAGAAGGAACAGCTTCTTGGACCGCTGGGCCACGCGATGGGTGAAGCCTATGACAAGGTGAAGATCTGCTCGTGCTGCGGCAATGTCGATACCATCGATCCCTGCACGGTCTGCGCCGATGATAGACGCGACCAGTCGGTCATCATCGTGGTGGAAGACGTATCGGATCTGTGGGCGCTGGAGCGAGCAGGCGCCATGAATACCGCCTATCATGTGCTTGGAGGCACGCTGTCGCCGCTCGATGGCGTCGGGCCGGAAGATCTGAACATCAAGGGACTGATCGATCGCGTCAGCGCCGGCGGTATTCGCGAGCTCATCATCGCCGTCAATGCGACGGTGGAGGGACAGGCAACAGCCCATTACATCACCGACCGCCTGGCCGATCTCGGCATCAAGATCACCCGGCTTGCGCATGGCGTGCCTGTTGGCGGCGAGCTGGACTATCTCGACGAGGGCACATTGACGGCGGCGCTGCGCGCTCGCACAACGATCTGACGCCTTCTTTCCCTGTCCGTCACTCGAAGAGGAGACCGAATGCGAAACCGATTTGATTCTTTGTTTTGGCGCATTTCCAGACGGAAAACCGGCCTCCACTTTTCCTGGAAAAGCCTCAAGGCATTGGCCGCCATTCTTTCCGTTTTTTCAGCAACGGACGCTCTGGCGCAATCCACGCCGACAGGTGCCGCTGCTGCCCGGTACGATGCCGATTTCAATGCATGGCTGAAAAAGGAAATCTGGCCGGAAGCGCGCAAGGCGGGAATTTCGCAAAAGACGCTGGAGGCTGCGCTGAGCGGCCTTTCCATCAACTGGAGTCTGCCTGATCTCGTCATCCCCGGCCAGAAGCCGCCGAAGGAACAGAGCCAGAGCCAGGCCGAATTTTCATCGCCCGGCGCTTATTTCTCCGAAAAACGATTGCAGGGGCTTGCCGCCACCGGCCGCTCTCTGGCCGCGACGCATGCCGCCACCCTTCGCAGGATCGAAGCCAAATATGGCGTGCCCGGCGATGTCGTCGTGGCGATCTGGGGCCGCGAATCCGGTTTCGGCCGTGCGAAACTGCCGCATTCGGTTGTCGATGTGCTGGCGACGAAAGCCTATATGTCGACCCGCAAGGAGATGTTCCGCACTGAGCTGATCGATGCGCTGAAGATCGTCGAAAGCGGCGATATTGCGGCCTCGCGCATGATGGGGTCCTGGGCAGGCGCGCTCGGTCAGCCGCAATTCATGCCGTCGAGCTATCTCAAATATGCCGTTGATTTCGATGGCGACGGCCACCGCGATATCTGGAACTCCGTGCCGGACGCATTGGCATCCATAGCGAACTATCTTTCTCAGCGCGGCTGGCAGAGGGATCGCGACTGGGGCTTCGAAGTGTCTATACCCGGCAACGTCTCCTGCGCCCAAGAAGGCCCGGATCTTGCCCGGCCGATGAGTGCGTGGGCGAAGATGGGGATCACCCGCATTTCCGGAAAGGCCTTTCCATCCAATGACCTCTCCGCCGACGGCATGATGCTTGTGCCGGCCGGGCGGCACGGGCCGGAATTCGTGGTGACGCCGAATTTCTACGTCATCAAGGAATACAATAATTCCGATCTCTACGCGCTGTTCATCGGCAATCTCGCCGACCGCATCTCCCATGGGGCTGGGCCGTTCAAGGGCGAATGGGGCAATGTCGGATCGATGTTGCGCTCCGACGTTCTTGCCATGCAGAAGGCACTGGTCGCCAAGGGCTATGATGTCGGCAAGGCGGACGGGCTGGCCGGCTTCAAGACACGCCGGTCACTGGGCGACTGGCAGGCGAAAAACGGTCTGTCACCGACCTGCTTTCCCGATGCTACGCTGAAAGCGAAGCTGAAATAGCAGCTTACTGGCGACGTGTGAAAACCTCTCCTCCGTCATGCACGGGCTTGTCCCGAGCATGACATCGCCACTACTTAGCCTTATCGTCTCTCAATGCTGGTCCGTATGCGGCTTGTGGAAGATATCGTCGGTCGGCGGAATGGTCTGCCGCTCGATCATCCGGTGCACGCGGGGCCGTGTCTTGCCGCGATGAAGGGCCAGCAGCCGGTCCCAGGCTTCCGCATCCGCCTGGGTGCGGCGGTGGTTGTGGCGGACATATTCCACCCAGGTCAGTACATGGTAGCTTTCCGTCCAGATATCTGGATTTTCCAGATCACGCATCAGGTTCCAGTTGCGCGCGCCGTCGCGCAGACGGATGCGGCGACGCTCGGCCATCAACGGCAGGAATTCGCCGAGATCCTCGTCATGAATTTCATAGTCTATGAGAATGGCAATCGGCCCGCTGCGCGGCTTGATATCGAGCCTTAGCGGCGGCTCGACGAAACGGTTGAGCGGATCGAGATTGAGTGAAGCAAAAGCGGGCATGGCGAGTTTGAGGCCGACGACGACGCCCAGCAGCATCAGCACGCACGAACCGAGAAGCGAATAGGAAATACCGTAATCTTCCGCCAGCTCGCCCCACAGCCAACTGCCGACGGCAATGCCGCCGAAGGTCAGCGTCTGGTAAAGCGACAGCGCCCGGCCCACCACCCAGCGCGGGGCAGAAAGCTGGACGATGGTGTTGAACAGGGAAAGCGCCAGAACCCAGCAGGCACCGGCAATAGTCAAAACAAGCGAGGTTACGATCGCGTTCGTGCTGACCGCCGTCACGCCGGAACTGAAAGCGAAGCCCAAAAAGGCGACACGCACGATCCATTCGCTGGACAGAACCTCGCGAAGTCTGGCGCTGACGAGCGCGCCGCCGATAGCGCCGACACCGAACGCACCCAGCATGACGCCGTAGGTCAGCGGGCCACCCTCGACCAGATCGCGGGCAACGATCGGCATCAGCGCCAGGATGGCGCTGGCGGAAAGGCCGAAGAGAAAGCCACGCACCAGAACCTTGCCGATATTCGGCGACATCGCCACATAACGCATCCCGGCCGATATGGCGGCAAGAAGCTGCTCACGCGGCAAGGTCGAGGCATATTTGGGCGGCTGCCAGCGAACCAGCGCGTAGATGAGGGCAAAATAGCTGAGCGCGTTCACGAAAAACGCGGCCGCGGCGCCGGCGGCAGCGACGATGATGCCGCCGATGGCAGGACCGACGCTGCGGGTGATGTTGAAGCCCACGCTGTTCAGCGTCACGGCGGCGGGCAAATCCTCACGCGGCACCATTTCGCCGACGGACGCCTGCCAGGACGGATTGTTGAGCGCCGTGCCACAGCCGATCATGAAGGTGAAGAAGAGCAGCAACCACGGAGTGAGCCAGCCGGACCAGGCAAAAACCGTCAGCAGCACGGAAGCCGTCAGCATCAGGATCTGAGCGGAAATCATGATGCGGCGGCGGTCGAAACTATCGGCCAATGCGCCTGAAATCAGCGAAAACATCATGATCGGCAGCGAGGTGGAGGCCTGTACCAGCGCGATCATGTTTTCGGAACTCGACAGCGAGGTCATCATCCACGCGGCGCCAACCGCCTGGATCAGACCGCCGAAATTCGAGGCAAGGCTCGCGATCCAGATTCGTCTGTAAGTCAAATGCCTTAAAGGCGCGAGTGGCGATTTACGGTCAGGCACGATCAGTCCACTTGATGCAACTGCGATTTGTCAAACGGCAACTATAGACAGTGCCGGAAATCATGCCACCCTTTCCGACACGGTGAAGGTGAAAATGTGGCCGCAGCCGTGACTGAAGCGCCCTGCCCGCGAAAACCTTGCAATCCTGCCCTGATGGGTCTATATGACCTTTGAAATTCTTGATCGCTTGATGAAGAGTGGGGCCGCAAGGCTCCGCTCTTTTTCGTTAGGCGAACCGGAAACCACGGGCTGAGCGCCCGGTGAAAATCTAAAGACCGGAAGGCCAGATGGCAGACACCGTACATGAACCGCGACTGATAACCGAAACGGGAATCGACCAGCGCATCGCCGAAATCATCGAGCCTGTTTTGACGGGCATGGGATATCTTCTGGTGCGCGTGCGGCTCTCCAACCAGAACGGCATGACCCTGCAGGTGATGGCCGAGCGGGAAGACGGCACCATGACCGTCGAGGGCTGCGAAGCCGTGTCAATGGCGATTTCACCGGTTCTTGATGTGGAAGATCCGGTCGATAAGGCGTATCATCTCGAAGTTTCCTCGCCCGGCATCGACCGGCCGATGGTTCGCAAGTCGGATTTCACCCGTTGGCAGGGCCATCTGGTGAAGGCCGAAACCTCCATTCTGGTCGAAAACCGCAAGCGGTTTCGCGGCAAGATCGTCGAGGTGGATGCGGACGGCTTCAAGCTGGAACGCGACCAGATCGCCTATGGCGACGAACCGACAGTCACCATTCCGTTCAGCGCGCTTTCCGATGCGAAGCTCATTCTGACGGACGACCTTATTCGTGATGCGCTGCGGGCAGACAAGGCGGCAAAGGCCGCCGCCGCAAACCAGAACGACGAAAACGAAGCAGACGAAGACTAATTCCAACGTAAAAGCCCGGAAAACGGGTGATCCCCGCAATTATGCGACTTACGGAGACAAAAAAATGGCAGTGAGTGCTAACCGGCTTGAGCTTCTGCAGATCGCCGATGCTGTGGCGCGCGAAAAGGTCATCGACCGCGAAATCGTGCTTGCCGCAATGGCCGACGCTATCCAGAAAGCCGCCCGCTCGCGCTATGGTTCGGAAACCAACATTCGCGCCGACATCAACTCCAAGACCGGCGAAATCCGCCTGCAGCGTCTTCTGGAAGTGGTAGAGACGGCCGAAGACTATTCGACCCAGATTCCGCTCGAACTTGCCCGCGACCGCAACCCGGACGCCAAGCTCGGCGATTTCATCGCCGATCCGCTGCCGCCGATGGATTTCGGCCGTATCGCTGCACAGTCCGCCAAGCAGGTCATCGTTCAGAAGGTGCGCGAAGCAGAACGCGACCGTCAGTATGACGAGTTCAAGGATCGCATCGGCGAAATCGTCAACGGCACCGTCAAGCGCGTCGAATACGGCAATGTCATCGTCGATCTGGGCCGTGGCGAAGGCATCATCCGTCGCGACGAGATGATTCCGCGGGAAAACATGCGTTATGGCGACCGTGTACGCGCTTACGTCTACGACGTTCGCCGCGAGCAGCGTGGCCCGCAGATTTTCCTGTCGCGTACACATCCGCAGTTCATGGTGAAGCTGTTCACCATGGAAGTTCCTGAAATCTACGACGGCATCATCCAGATCAAGTCGGTTGCCCGTGACCCCGGTTCCCGCGCCAAGATCGCCGTCATCTCGAACGACTCGTCGATCGATCCGGTCGGCGCCTGCGTCGGTATGCGCGGTTCGCGCGTTCAGGCCGTTGTCGGCGAATTGCAGGGCGAAAAGATCGACATCATTCCGTGGAGCCAGGAGCCGGCATCCTTCATCGTCAATGCCCTGCAGCCCGCTGAAGTGGCCAAGGTCGTTCTGGACGAAGAATCCGAGCGCATCGAGGTTGTGGTTCCCGACGAGCAGCTTTCGCTCGCCATCGGCCGCCGCGGCCAGAACGTACGTCTGGCATCGCAGCTGACCGGCTGGGATATCGACATCATGACCGAGCAGGAAGAATCCGAGCGTCGCCAGAAGGAATTCAACGAGCGCACGGCACTCTTCATGGACGCCCTCGACGTTGACGAGATGGTTGGTCAGGTTCTGGCTTCCGAAGGCTTCGCGCAGGTTGAAGAACTTGCGTATGTCGATCTCGGAGAAATTTCCTCGATCGACGGCTTCGACGATGACACCGCCGATGAAATCCAGACCCGCGCCCGCGAATATCTGGAACGCCTGGAAGCCGAAATGGACGCCAAGCGCAAGGAACTCGGCGTTGCCGACGAGCTGCGCCAGATCGAAGGCCTGACCTCGCAGATGATGGTCGCCCTTGGTGAAGACGGTATCAAGACCATCGAGGACTTTGCCGGTTGCGCCGCAGACGATCTGGTCGGCTGGAGCGAACGCAAGGACGGCGAGACGAAGAAGTTCGAAGGCATCTTCTCCAAGCTCGACGTATCGCGCGTCGAAGCTGAGAACATGGTTGTGCAGGCCCGTCTTCTGGCAGGCTGGATCACGGCCGAGGATCTGGCTTCCGAAGAAGAAGTCGATGCGGAAGCTACTGAGGAGGCGGATACCGCCGAACAGGAATGACATCGCAGGTGCATGAGCCGGACGAGCTGCCCGAAACCGATGAGGACGGGCGGCTGGAAGGCAACGTCAATGGACGTATGTGCATTGTGACAAGGCAGAGCGGATCTCCAGACGAGTTGATCCGCTTCGTCGCAGGGCCGGACGGCAACGTCGTTCCGGACCTGAAACGCCAATTGCCGGGGCGCGGATGCTGGGTAAAACCGGAGCGCGCCCTGATAGAGAAAGCCATCGCGAAGAAGATCTTCGCACGGGCACTCAAACGCGACGTCAAGGCCGGGCCGGAGCTTCTCGCTCTTCTCGACCGGCTGATGTCGCAGCAGCTTGCCGGAATGATGAACATGGCGCGCAAGGCGGGTCAGTTCATCAGCGGCGCGACGAAAGTCGATGCCGCCGTCCGTTCGGGGAATGCGATTGCCGTGTTCCACGCAACCGATGCCGCGGCAGACGGCGTGCGAAAACTGGACCAGGCCCGCAAGGCCTGGGAGCTCGGCAGCGATGCCGGCAATGAAATTCCGTCCTTCCGGCTCTTTAGCGAAGCCGAAATGGACGAGTTGATGGGCCAGAATGCTTTTATCCATGCTTGCGCGCTTGCGGGGCAGGCGGGTGAGGGTGTAGTGAAGCGCGCAAAGATGCTTAAGCAGTACCGCCTTGGCGGTCAGCCTGAGGCGGAACGCGACGCTGCCCGGACAGTACAATGACGCGGTTGCCAAACATGAACGGCCGCCGCGTTCCGATGCAGCAATTGAACGACGAGACCTGATGGATGTCATCCGGTTCTCGTCCGTAGGAACGGGAACGGAATGACCGACAACAACGACGACAAGACACTCAATGCGCCGGCCAAGAAGACTCTTACCCTGAAACCGGGCGGGATGAATCAGGGCACCGTGCGGCAGGACATGGGTCGAGGTCGCACCAACGCGGTTGTCGTGGAAACACGCAAGCGCCGCCCCCTGCGTCCCGAAGACGAGAAGCCGGTTCAGCCTGTCGTGGCGGCAGCTCCGGCGCCGAAGCCGGCAGCGCCTGCCCCTTCGGCACCGCGTCCGCAGGCCCCACAGCAACGCATTCAACAGCCGAGCAACCAACAGCAGCGTCCGGGTTCTTCCCATTCGCAGCAGCGCCCCGGCTCGTCCGCACCGCAGCAGCGCCAGCCTGACCGTCCGCGTGGCAACGTTCTGCACGACCTGTCCGCAGGCGAGATGGAAGCCCGCCGCCGTGCGCTGATAGAAGCGCAGGCTCGCGATGTTATCGAAGCCAAGCAGCGCGCCGAAGACGAAGCCCGCCGCAAGGTGGAAGAAGAACAACGCATCGCCGCTGAAAAGATCGAAGCCGAAAACCGCGCTGCCGAAGAGGCTGCTGCGGCAAAGATCGCTGCGAGCCAGCCTGTTACGGAAGCGAAATCCGATCTGTCCGGCGAAAAGCCGGCTGCGGCCGCTGCGCCGGCGCCACGCGCTGACGCCCGTCCCCAGCCTGTTGCTCCCCGTTCCGCTCCCGCCACGCCCGATGCCGCCGCTCCCCGTGGACGCCGCACCGGTGGCGACGACGAGGACGATCGCGGCGCAGTCCGTCGTGGCAGCAGCCTTCCGGCTCGTGGCAAGGTCGTGGCTCCGGTTCCGGCCAAGCCTGCAGCCCGCCTGAAGACCGAAGAAGAGCGCCGTCGTGGCAAGCTGACCGTGACCGCCGCCAATCTGGAAGAAGATGGTACGCCGCGTGGCCGCTCCATGGCATCCATGCGCCGCCGCCAGGAGAAATTCCGTCGCAGCCAGATGCAGGAAACCCGCGAAAAGGTTCTGCGCGAAGTCATCCTGCCGGAAACCATCACCATTCAGGAACTGTCGCAGCGTATGTCCGAGCGCGCCGTTGACGTCATCAAGTTCCTGATGAGGGAAGGCCAGATGCTGAAGCCGGGCGACGTGATCGACGCCGATCTGGCGGAACTGATCGCGGTCGAATTCGGCCATACGGTCAAGCGCGTTTCCGAATCCGACGTTGAAGAGGGTCTCTTCAACAAGGCTGACGATGAAGGCGAGATGGTTTCCCGTCCGCCGGTCGTGACCATCATGGGCCACGTCGACCACGGCAAGACCTCGCTGCTCGACGCTATCCGTCAGGCGAATGTCGTTGCTGGCGAGGCCGGTGGCATCACCCAGCATATCGGCGCCTATCAGGTCGAAAAGAACGGTCAGAAGATCACCTTCATCGACACCCCCGGCCACGCCGCCTTTACGGCAATGCGTGCCCGTGGTGCGCAGGCAACCGACATCGCCGTGCTGGTTGTTGCAGCCGACGACAGCGTGATGCCGCAGACGATCGAGTCAATCAACCATGCGAAGGCGGCCGGTGTTCCGATCGTCGTTGCGATCAACAAGATCGACAAGCACGAGGCAAACCCTGAAAAGGTTCGCCAGCAGCTGCTGCAGCACGAAGTGTTCGTGGAATCGATGGGTGGTGAAGTTCTTGATGTCGAAGTGTCGGCCAAGAACAAGCTCAACCTCGACAAGCTGCTCGAAGCGATCCTGCTTCAGGCAGAAATCCTCGATCTCAAGGCGGATCCAAGCCGCACTGCGGAAGGCACGGTCATCGAAGCCGAGCTGGACCGTGGACGTGGTGCCGTCGCGACCGTTCTCGTGCAGAAGGGTACACTGAAGCCCGGCCAGATCATCGTTGCCGGCGATCAGTGGGGCCGTGTGCGCGCGCTCGTCAACGACAAGGGCGACCATGTCAAGGAAGCCGGTCCGGCCATGCCGGTCGAAATCCTCGGCCTTTCCGGTACGCCGTCGGCCGGTGACCGTTTTGCGGTTGTCGAAAACGAAGGTCGTGCTCGCGAGATCTCCGAATACCGCCAGCGTCTGGCTCGCGACAAGGCTGTCGCCCGTCAAACCGGTCAGCGCGGCTCGCTGGAACAGATGATGAGCCAGTTGCAGACTTCGGGATTGAAGGAATTCCCGCTGGTCATCAAGGCGGACGTGCAAGGTTCGGTCGAAGCCATTATCGCTTCGCTCGACAAGCTCGGCACAGACGAAGTCCGCGCTCGTGTCGTTCACTCTGGTGCTGGTGCCATCACGGAATCGGATATCTCGCTTGCCGAGGCATCGAACGCCGCGATCATCGGCTTCAACGTTCGCGCCAACGCACAGGCACGTACGGCGTCCGAACGCGCCGGTATCGAAATCCGCTACTACAACATCATCTACGATCTGGTGGATGACGTGAAGGCGGCGATGTCGGGTCTGCTTTCGCCGGAACGTCGCGAGACCTTCCTCGGCAATGCCGAAATCCTCGAGGTGTTCAACATCACCAAGGTCGGTAAGGTCGCGGGTTGCCGCGTCGTCGAGGGCAAGGTGGAACGTGGTGCGGGTGTGCGTCTGGTGCGCGACAACGTCGTTATCCACGAAGGCAAGCTCAAGACCCTCAAGCGCTTCAAGGACGAAGTCAACGAAGTGCCTGTTGGTCAGGAGTGCGGTATGGCCTTCGAGAATTACGAAGACATTCGCGCCGGCGACACCATCGAGTGCTTCCGCGTCGAACACATCACGAGAACGCTCTAAGCGTCTCGCCGCAAAACAGGACTTTTCTGTCGGGCGCCGGCTTCACCGGCGCTCGCTCCGTTTGAGGCATTACCCATGGCAAAAGCAACATCATCGGCCCCTTCGCAACGCATGCTGCGTGTTGGCGAACAGGTGCGCGCCGCACTGACCCAAATTCTCCAGCGCGGTGAAGTCCGCGACGATCTGATCGAAGGCACCGTCATTTCCATTTCGGAAGTGCGCATGTCACCCGATCTCAAGATCGCGACCGCCTATGTGACGCCGCTTGGCGTTGCGGATCATACCGACATCATCACGGCGCTCAACCGCCATGCCAAGTTCATGCGCGGCCGCCTCGGCCCGCAGCTGCGGCAGATGAAGTACATGCCGGAACTGCGTTTCCGCGACGATACGAGTTTCGACAACTATCAGAAGATCGACGCACTCCTGCGGTCACCGGAGGTGCAGCGCGATCTGGGACCTTCGAACGAAAAAGACGACGAACAGAACTGAAGCATGTCCAAACCACGCAAACAGCAGAACCGCAAACCCAAGGGCCGCCCGATTTCGGGCTGGCTCATTCTCGACAAGCCGCTCGATTTCGGCTCAACCGAAGCCGTTTCCAAGATCAAATGGCTGTTCAACGCCCAGAAGGCAGGTCACGCCGGAACACTCGACCCCTTGGCGTCCGGCATGCTGCCGATTGCCCTCGGTGACGCCACAAAGACCGTTCCTTACGTCATGGACGGCCGGAAAATCTACGAGTTTACCGTCACCTGGGGTGAAGAACGCGCAACCGACGATCTGGAAGGCGAGGTAGTCAACTCCTCCGACCAGCGCCCGGACGAACAGGCGATCCGCGATATTCTGCCCAATTATACCGGCGTGATCATGCAGACGCCGCCGCAGTTTTCCGCCATCAAGATTGCCGGTGAGCGGGCCTATGATCTGGCGCGTGAAGGCGAAACGGTGGAGATTCCCGCGCGCGAGGTGGAAATTCACCGCCTGACGCTGCTCGCCTGCCCCGACGCTGACACCGCTCATTTCGAAGTGGAATGTGGCAAGGGTACCTATGTGCGGGCGCTTGCGCGCGACATGGGCCGGGATCTCGGTTGTTTCGGTCATATTTCGCAATTGCGCCGTACCATGGTCGCGCCATTCGGCGAGGACATGATGGTACCGCTCGAAACCTTGACGGCGCTCGAAGCCATCGAAGACCGCGACGAGCGGCTTGAAGCGCTCGATGCTTTTCTGATCAACACGGCGGAAGCGCTTTCATCCCTTCCCCACCTCATCATCAATGATGATCAGGCACACCGGCTGAAGATGGGCAATCCGATCCTGCTGCGCGGGCGTGATGCGCCGGCCAATCACCCGGAGGCCTATGCCACTGCGCATGGCAAGCTCATTGCCATCGGCGAGATCGGCGAGGGCGAATTCCGGCCGAAGCGCGTTTTCGGTTGAGACGAGCCTTGAGGGGCGGCGTCAATCGCCTCTTTCAATTGTACCCGGAATAGTTTATAGGCAGCGCCAGCTTGGGCTTTGCCTATGCTGCCGAATGGCCAGAGCTGGACGACATCCCGGCTCTAGGCGTCCCATTTTTCCTTAAAATAGAAAGGATCGTCCGATGTCGATTACTGCAGAGCGCAAAGCCGCCCTCATCAAGGAATATGCAACGAACGAAGGCGACACCGGTTCTCCGGAAGTTCAGGTCGCTATTCTGACCGAGCGGATCAACAACCTGACCGGTCACTTCAAGGACCACAAGAAGGACAACCACTCCCGTCGTGGCCTTCTGACGCTGGTTTCGAGCCGCCGTTCGCTTCTCGACTATCTGAAGAAGAAGGACGAAGCCCGTTACAGCAAGCTGATCGGTGCTCTCGGCATTCGCCGCTAAAACCTTATCCGGCGGGTTTCGCAACGATACCCGCCGGTTTTTATATCTGGCCTTTTGAAGGTCATCTTCAATTTCCGGGCGTTCGCCATAGATGTGGCCCCCGGACGATAAGGCAGCCCCGGATGGGCCGGTGCAGCCTTTTCAACCGCAGACCTGTCATGGGGCAGGATTGCCGGATGCTTGCACCTTGAAAGCCTCCGGCTGTCTTGCCCGTGATTGCGTCGTTCGTTGCCCCCTCGCAAGGCGGGCATACACAAACAAGGACAAGATATGTTCAATAAACACTCCGTGGAAATCGAATGGGCTGGCCGCCCGCTGAAGCTCGAGACAGGCAAGGTTGCCCGTCAGGCTGACGGCGCCGTCATCGCAACCTACGGCGAGACGATGGTTCTTGCGACGGTGGTTTCCGCAAAGTCTCCGAAGCCTGGACAGGACTTCTTCCCGCTCACCGTGAACTACCAGGAAAAGACCTACGCAGCCGGCAAGATCCCCGGCGGCTATTTCAAGCGCGAAGGCCGTCCGTCGGAAAAGGAAACGCTGGTTTCCCGCCTGATCGACCGTCCGATCCGCCCGCTGTTTCCTGAAGGCTACAAGAACGACACGCAGGTTGTCGTAACGGTCATTCAGCACGACCTCGAAAATGACCCGGACGTTCTGTCGATGGTTGCCGCATCCGCTGCGCTCACACTGTCTGGCATTCCTTTCATGGGCCCGGTCGGCGGCGCGCGCGTTGGTTACATCAACGGCGAATATGTTCTGAACCCGCATCTTGATGAGATGGATGAATCGGTTCTGGATCTGGTTGTTGCCGGCACGCAGGACGCCGTCCTGATGGTGGAGTCGGAAGCCAAGGAACTCAACGAAGACGTCATGCTCGGCGCCGTCATGTTCGGCCATCGCGGCTTCCAGCCGGTTATCGACGCGATCATCAAGCTCGCTGAAGTTGCCGCCAAGGAACCGCGCGAATTCGAACCGGAAGATTTCTCCGCACTCGAAAACGAAATGCTCGGCCTTGCCGAAACCGAACTGCGCACCGCCTACAAGATCACCGAAAAGGCTGCCCGTTACGCCGCCGTCGACGCCGTAAAGGCGAAGGTCAAGGCTCACTTCCTGCCGGAAGAAGGCGAAGCGAAGTATAGCCCTGAAGAAATCGGCGCTGTCTTCAAGCACCTTCAGGCGAAGATCGTTCGCTGGAACGTTCTCGACACCAAGAGCCGCATCGATGGCCGCGACCTGTCGACCGTTCGTCCGATCGTTTCGGAAGTTGGCATCCTGCCGCGTACGCACGGCTCGGCGCTGTTCACCCGTGGTGAAACCCAGGCGATCGTTGTTGCGACGCTCGGCACCGGCGAAGACGAACAGTATGTCGACAGCCTGACCGGCATGTACAAGGAACGTTTCCTTCTGCATTACAACTTCCCGCCCTACTCGGTCGGTGAAACGGGCCGTATGGGTTCCCCGGGCCGTCGCGAAATCGGTCACGGCAAGCTCGCATGGCGCGCTATCCGTCCGATGCTGCCGACTGCGGAACAGTTCCCCTACACGCTGCGCGTCGTTTCCGAAATCACCGAGTCCAACGGCTCTTCGTCGATGGCAACGGTTTGCGGCACCTCGCTTGCACTGATGGACGCTGGCGTACCGCTGGCCAAGCCAGTTGCCGGTATCGCCATGGGCCTTATCCTTGAAGGCGAGCGCTTTGCGGTTCTCTCCGACATTCTGGGTGACGAAGATCACCTCGGCGATATGGACTTCAAGGTTGCAGGTACTGCCGACGGCATCACCTCGCTGCAGATGGACATCAAGATCGCCGGTATCACCGAAGAGATCATGAAGATCGCTCTGGAGCAGGCACAGGGTGGCCGCAAGCACATCCTCGGCGAGATGGCGAATGCCATCACCGAGAGCCGCGGCCAGCTTGGCGAATTCGCACCGCGCATCGAAGTGATGAACATTCCGGTCGACAAGATCCGTGAAGTCATCGGTTCGGGCGGCAAGGTCATCCGCGAAATCGTCGAAAAGACCGGCGCCAAGATCAACATCGAAGACGATGGCACCGTCAAGATCGCTTCTGCTTCCGGCAAGGAAATCGAAGCGGCCCGCAAGTGGATCCATTCGATCGTTGCAGAACCGGAAGTCGGCCAGATCTACGAAGGTACGGTCGTCAAAACCGCTGACTTCGGCGCTTTCGTCAACTTCTTCGGCGCCCGCGACGGCCTCGTTCACATCTCGCAGCTCGCTTCCGAGCGTGTCGCCAAGACCTCCGACGTCGTCAAGGAAGGCGACAAGGTCTGGGTCAAGCTGATGGGCTTCGACGAGCGTGGCAAGGTTCGCCTGTCCATGAAGGTTGTCGACCAGGCAACCGGCAAGGAAGTTGCCGCAGACAAGAAGAAGGAAGATGGCGAAGCCGCTGCCGAATAAGGCAGCCTCGCCAGACCCTATCGAGGCGCGGGTTTTGCCCGCGCCTTTTTTCTATTCCATCTTGAGGACGCTCCAATGAGCCGTGATGCTGTTAAAACCCTTTTCCATCCCTTTGCCGCAGAGATGCTCGACTTGCCGAAAGAGGGCGAGCGCGTTCTGTTTCTGGGAGCGGAAGCCGGCCCGCGGCTAGACGGTTTTAACGCTGACATCGTCTCGGTTCAGAATTTTCGACCGCTTTACCGGGCTCTTCAGGCGCAGAACGCAGAGGTCACGCCGGATATTTCCGGCGAGGACTACGATGCGGCGTTGCTGCTTTGCGGCAAACATCGCGGCGAGAACGAAAACCGCGTCGCTGAAGCGCTCTCTCGCGTCAAGGCGGGTGGGTTGATCGTGGCGGCGGGATCGAAAGAAGACGGCATTCTGACGCTGCGCAAGACGCTGGCAAAGCTTGGCATCGAGGCGGAATCGACGCCGAAGTACCACGGCGTCGCCCTCTGGTTCAAACGGCCGGAAGACGTTGCATCTGCCGTGTCGAAACTCGCGCAACATTCCGTTACGGTTGCTGGCCGTTTCACCGCCATGCCCGGGATGTTCTCGCATGACCGCGTGGACGATGGTTCGGAGCTGCTCGCGTCGCGCCTGCCGACCGACTTCGACGGCAACGCCGCCGATTTCGGCGCAGGCTGGGGTTATCTCTCGGTCATGCTGGCGGAAAAATCGCCGCGCACGGCGCGTATCGATCTTTTCGAAGCGGACTGGAACGCGCTCGAATTCGCCAAGACCAATCTTCTTGAAAACAATCCGCGACTGACGGCGCGCTTCTTCTGGCAGGACCTTGCAAACGAGCCGCCGAAAGAAAAATACGACCTCATCATCATGAACCCGCCTTTCCACGCGGCAGGACAGGCGGCAGAACCCGCTCTCGGTCAGGCCTTTATCAAGACGGCTGCCGGCGCGCTTCGCAACGGTGGAAAGCTGCTGATGGTCGCCAATCGCGGCATGCCCTATGAGCCGGTTCTGGCGGCGGAATTCCGCACCAGCGCCGAGGTATGCCGCAACGCGCGCTTCAAGATCCTGAGCGCCCAGAAGTAAGCAATTCGAGCATCATCAGCTCAACAGCCATGCCCACAGCGACACGGAAAGAACACCGGTCGCCGTGGAAATGCTGATGGTGGAGGCCGCAACGCTGTGGCCGATGCCGAAGCGGTTGGCGATCAGCCATGCATTCACCCCTGTCGGCACCGACGAGGTGAGCACGAGGGCAGCGGTCCATTCCCGGCTGAGGTCGAGAGCATGGCCCATGGCCCACACGCAGGCGGGCAGAAGCAGCAGTTTGAAAACCGTCATGGTGACGGCAATCCCCAGATTACCGCGAATGGTGTATTTCGTCAGCGCCATACCGAGCGAGATGAGCGCTGCCGGTCCCGCCATGGACGCGATCTGATCAACCACGGTCTTGAGGATGGGCGTGAGCGTCACGCCTGAAACATTGGTCGAAAGCCCGATGAAAAGTCCGATCACCAGCGGATTTGTGATGAGGTTGCGGCCGACCTGCCTGAAGACAGAAGCCATGCTGCGCTTTTCGCCGCCCACCGCCTTATGCGTGGCGTTCTCCATCAGGATGGTACCGGCAATCATCATGACCGGCAGATGGATGGCCAGCAGAATGGAGAGGGCGACCAGCCCCTCATCCCCGATGGACCGCCCTACGAGCGGCAGGCCGATGAAGATATTGTTGGCAAAGGCCGAGGATATGCCGGCTATGACGGCGATGCGACTATCCTGCTTGAAGATGTACCGCGTGACGATATGCCCAACCGTCCAGGTTACGGCCACGCCGGCGAAATAGGTCAGCCACAGCCGGAAGGGCGATGCGCCATGAAAATTCGCCTCCGCAAGAGTGCGGAAGATCAAAGTCGGCACGGCGATCTTGAACACGAAATCGCTGAGAATCTCACCGGCATCAGCTCTGAACAAGCCGGCCTTGACGGTGAGCCAGCCGATCAGGATAAGAATGAAAATCGGAGCGACGTTCGCGGCAACGGCAGACATGGAGGGAGAGCTTTCGCGGCTTTTGCGGGAGATACTCCGCTTTAGAGCCTTTTCCAAGGGAATGGAATCGCGAAAACGCTGCACCCAGATGTTTCATTCAATACGCGACGTAGCTCCGTCAGGTATTTTTGCAGAAAGCCCCTCAAAACCGGTCACTGGATCAAGTGGCGCTGCGGTCGGTTTTTCGAGTACAGTCTATAATGAAAACCCGCTTGCGGCACTCTAGAAAGGGGCGCACCAAAGGTGGACCAAAAGAAAAAGCGGGGTTTCCCCCGCCTTTTGTCATATCCGTTATACGCCGTCAGTACATCCGTGACGGAGATAACGGGTGAGCCAGAAGACCTCATGTCTTCTATTCTGGTCCGTATTCACGCACCGTTTGCTCTGATCGGAGTGATAGCTTAACCACATTACAGGCACATGACGCGTTTCTGTCTCTGGTGGAGAACCGCATATTTTCCCTTTGGGCTTTTCTTGCCGCCAGAATTGTTTAAGACCGTTCAAAAATGTGCACCCTGCAAACCGGATAGGGCCTATGACGAAATTCGACGTACTGACTGTCGGCAATGCCATCGTCGACATCATTTCCCGTTGTGATGATCGCTTCCTCAATGATAACGCCATCACCAAGGGCGCGATGAACCTCATCGACGCGGAGCGGGCCGAACTGCTCTATTCGCTGATGGGACCCGCGCTCGAGGCCTCCGGCGGAAGTGCGGGCAACACGGCGGCGGGCGTGGCGAATTTCGGTGGCAGGGCGGCTTATTTCGGCAAGGTGGCAGAAGATCAGCTCGGCGAAATCTTCCAACACGATATCCGCGCGCAGGGCGTCTATTTCGAAACGAAGCCGGAAGGCACGTTTCCGCCGACTGCCCGCTCGATGATCTTCGTCACGGAAGACGGTGAGCGCTCTATGAACACCTATCTCGGCGCCTGCGTCGATCTCGGTCCGGAAGATGTAGAAGAAGACGTCGTGGCGAACACGAAGGTCACCTATTTCGAAGGTTACCTGTGGGATCCACCGCGCGCCAAGGATGCCATTCGCGATTGCGCCCGCATTGCGCATGAGAACGGCCGTGAAGTCTCCATGACGCTTTCAGACAGTTTCTGCGTTGGCCGATACCGCGAAGAATTTCTCGACCTGATGCGTTCCGGCACCGTGGACATCGTTTTCGCCAACAAGCAGGAAGCTCTCTCGCTTTATGAAACCGACGATTTCGAGCTGGCGCTGACGAAAATCGCTGCCGATTGCAAGATCGCAGCGGTGACGATGAGCGAAGAAGGTGCCGTTATCCTGCGCGGCACGGAACGCGTGAAGGTAGAAGCCTATCCGGTGTATGACGTGGTCGACACAACGGGTGCCGGCGATCTTTTCGCCGCCGGCTTCCTGTTCGGTTACACGCAGGATCGGTCTCTGGAAGATTGCGGCAAACTCGGCTGCCTTGCTGCTGCCGCCGTCATTCAGCAGGTCGGGCCGCGTCCGATGTCATCGCTCAAGGCGCTGGGCGAGAAAAACGGCCTTATTTAAAGGCCTCGCCGGGATAAGCACCCCAGATTTCACCCTGCGACACCCAGCCTGAGGCCTGACCGGCCTCGGCGCGGCACCAGTCTCCGTTGCATTCACCGATCCTGAAGACGACACCCGGCTCCAGCCGGGCGATGACGGAGGCGCCCGACTGTGCGTCGCGGCGCATGTTCACGTAGACATCCTTGCCCTTGCCGCGCATCCACGGCGCGGCGACGGCCGTGCGCTCGCCGGAGAGCAGCGCCTGGTTAACCCAGCCTTCCGTGCCATCGGCATCGCGGATACGCCGCCAGTTCTCATATTCCTGAATGATTTCAACCGGCATTCCCGATTTCATATACATCCAGGAAACGGCATAATCCGTGCTGGGTCCGATGCGCATGTTGACGCGCTTGGATTTCAGGCTGACAAAACGCGGCAAAGGCAGGCCGCTTGCGCCTTTGGCAGCGCCTTGCGCCATGGCCTCGTTCCCCACACCAAAGAGGCCCAGAGACAATGCAATGCAAACCATAGAAACCACACTGCGCATGCCCATTTCCGTTTCCTGCCTTCTGCAAACCGGATTAAATTCGAGGAGGCTCGTTTCCACACGCCTCAAGCTTCGGCGAGTTTTATTTGTCTTCGCCGGTGGGTCTGGTAGAAACGCCCTGATTGAAAGAAATTATCGCTCTTTCTGGTTAATGACTTCTGAACAAGGCAGCGGCAAACGATGACCCACAAGAAGAGACCGACAGTCTATATCACCCGCAAATTGCCTGACGTCGTCGAAACCAGAATGCGGGAACTCTTCGATGCCGAACTGAATATCGACGATACGCAGCGCCGCGAGGAAGAGCTTGTGGCCGCCATGCAGCGGGTCGACGTTCTGGTGCCGACGGTCACGGACCGCATCACCGCTGCCATGATCGAGAAAGCAGGGCCGCAACTGAAGCTGATCGCCAGCTTCTCAAACGGCATAGACCATGTGGATGTGGACGCGGCCGCCCGAAAGGGCATCACCGTGACCAACACGCCCAATGTGCTGACCGAAGACAGCGCCGATATCACCATGGCGCTGGTGCTGGCCGTGCCGCGCCGTCTGATCGAAGGCACGCGTGTGCTTGCCAATGGCGCCGACGAATGGCTGGGCTGGTCGCCGACCTGGATGCTGGGACGGCGCATTTCCGGCAAACGCATCGGCATTGTCGGCATGGGCCGCATCGGTACGGCAGTTGCGCGGCGCGCCAAGGCTTTCGGCCTCTCCATACACTATCACAACCGCAAGCGCGTCAACCCGGCGACGGAAGCGGAGCTTGAGGCAACCTATTGGGATAGCCTCGACCAGATGCTGGCGCGGGTGGATATTGTTTCCGTCAATTGCCCCTCCACACCTGCGACCTATCACCTGATCTCGGCACGACGGCTCGCGCTGATGCAGCCGACAAGCTACATCGTCAACACGGCGCGCGGCGATATCATCGATGAGGCGGCAATGATCCAGTGCCTGCGCGACGGAAAGATCGCCGGAGCCGGTCTTGATGTCTACGAGAACGAGCCGGCAATCAATCCCAAGCTCATCAAGCTCGCGAGAGAAGGGAAGGTCGTGCTGCTTCCCCATATGGGCTCGGCAACGATCGAGGGACGCATCGAGATGGGTGACAAGGTTATCATCAACATCCGCACGCTTTTCGACGGACACCGACCGCCGAACCGGGTGCTGCCGGGGCGGAACTGAACCGGTTCAGACAAGCCGTGTCTGCTCGTGACGTGGGAGGGAGAAGCAGGCTTTTAAGCGGATCAAAAATTGAGCCGTCTCAGCCGAGGAATTTCGTCATTTCAATCGAAGTCGTGCGGTCGTAACCCGGATGGGCGTTTTCAGCGGTTTTGATGAAACCCCAGGCGGCGAATTTCGCGTGATTGCCGACAAGCTCGATGCGCGTTTCCAGCCGCAGCGCCGGTAACGCCGATTCGCGGGCCAATGCTTCGGCCCGTTCCAGAAGCATTTTGCCGATGCCTTTGCCCTGCGCTTTCAGGGAGACGCACAGCTTGCCGACGTAAAGGCAGGCCGGTGGTTCCTGCCGGCAAAACAGGCAGCCAACAATCTCATCACCATCCAGCGCCACGAAAGCGGTCTCCGCTCTCGCCTTCTCCGCGAGATTTTCGAGCGTCAAACGGTGAGCGGACGATGGTGGGTCGATGACACCGTCCATATAGGCGAAGGACGACATGATAAGGGCAAGCAGCTCCTGCCAGCGCTCGAATTCTTCGCCAATCCTTGTGATCTCGGTCATGTTTTTTTTCCAGCAGGGCGGCGCTTGTAACGCACGGTTTCGAAGCGGGCCGACAGGGCGTCATAGAGAAGCAGGCGGCCGACCAATGGCTCGCCGGCAGCGGTGATCACCTTGATGGCCTCCATGGCCATGATCGTGCCGATCACGCCGGTCAAAGCGCCGACGATGCCCGTTTCCGCGCAATTCGGAATAAGCCCCTGCGGCGGTGGCTCGGGAAACAGATCGCGATACCCCGGCAGCAGATTACCATCGGCACCCGCCTCATAGGGTTTGAGCACCGTTACCGAACCATCGAAACGGCCGACAGCGCCCGTTACCAGCGGCCTTTTAGCAGCCTCTGCGGCATCGGCAGCGGCATAACGTGTGTCGAAATTATCAGAACCGTCGATAAGGAGATCGAAGGATGGCAGATGGGTGTGCGCCCAGACCTGCGAAAAACGCTCCTCAAAAACAAGGGTACGCACATGCGGGTTGAGCCGGGCGATGGCTGCGCGGGCGCTTGCCGTTTTCAGCTCACCGATCGTGCCGGTATCGTGGATCACCTGCCGCTGGAGATTGGAAAGGGAGACCACGTCGTCATCGATCAGGCCAAGCGTGCCAACACCGGCTGCAGCAAGATAATGAAGGACAGGCGCGCCGAGGCCACCAGCCCCGATTACCAGCACCCGCGCGGCCTTCAGACGCTGCTGCCCGGCACCGCCGATTTCCGGCAAGAGAATATGGCGCTTGTAGCGTTCGATTTCGTCCGGGCTCAGCGGGTCCATGTCGCACTCCATTTTTTCGCCGTCATGCCGTGATGCCCCCGTGGGAGACATTGAAGAATTGCGCCCTGTCGCCAAGGGCGGAGAACATTGCCGCATCCGTTCCGGTCATGAAACTCTGACCACCGAGCGCGTGAATGAGATCGAACAGAGCCGCCCGCCTGCCCTCATCCAGATGCGCGGCAATTTCGTCGAGCAGCAGAACCGGCGCATGGCCGGTCATGTTGGCGGTGAGCTGGGCATGCGCAAGCACCAATCCCACCAGCAGCGCCTTCTGTTCTCCAGTCGAGCAACGCTCTGCCTCCATGTTCTTTTCCGCATGGCGCACGAACAGATCGACACGGTGCGGTCCATCAAGCGTGCGGCCTGCCGCCGCGTCTCGATACCGGCCTTCGCGCAGCGTAAGCCTATACTCGTCTTCCAGATCGACAGCCGGCCGGTTGAGCGTGTCGTCCATGAAACCCGAGAGCGCCAGCGCTGCAGAGGGGAAGGCAGCATTGCCGGAACGGCCTTCGATGAGGCTCTTCAAAAGACCCAACATTTCATAGCGCGCGAGCGCCATCGAAATGCCGAGTTCCGCCATCTGCTTCTCAATACCGTCCAGCCAGACCGGATCGAAACGGCCTTCCGAAAGCAGACGGTTGCGGCCGCGCATGGCCTTTTCGAAGTCGCTTGCCCGCCGCCCATGCGCGGGATCGAGCGAGAGCACCAACCGATCGAGAAAACGCCGGCGATCCGAGGATGAACCGGTAAAAAGCCCATCCATGGCAGGCGTCAGCCACAGCACCCGCAGATGATCCGTCAATTCATCGACAGACTTCACCGATGTCCCGTTCAGCCTCAGGCGGCGCGACACTACCTCGCCGTCACCCTCGATCCCGGTTCCGATGGCGACCTCGCCGTCCATGCCGTCGACATCCGCAAAAATCGAAAAACCGGCGGCCTCCGCCCCCACTCGCGTGACATCGGACAGGGTGGCGCGGCGCAGGCCCCTTCCGGGCGACAAAAACGAAACGGCCTCCAGGAGATTGGTCTTGCCGGAACCGTTGTCACCCGTCAGCACCACGTGGCGGTCATCCAGCGCAAGCGACGCCGCCGCATAGTTGCGGAAGTCCGTGAGTTTCAGCCGTAAAAGCGACACCTTATTCGTCATCTGTACGGCCTAAAACGAACATAGCTGGATAGCAAGGTGGGGAATGCGTCGTCCGCATTGAACATAATGCAACCACACCGCAATCCAGTCTCCAGTAGCAACTTTTTGAGCGGCCGGTTATTTATGCGTGGTCCCTCATTATCGGTAACCCCATCCATGCGCCTGATTTTTTCGCTCCTCCTCGCTCTCAGCCTTCTTTCATCCTGCGCGGGCAGGCCGGGGGCGGATGTGTTGCAGGCCATAAACACCAAGACCACCGATACGAAAATCGTGACAGCCTATGTGGCGAGCACGCGGGAGAAAAACAACGAGGCCAAAAAGGGCTTTAGCGCTGGGCGGGCGGCTGAGCTGAATTATGCGCGCTTCGACATTTCCATTCCTCCCAGCCATAAAAGCGGAAATATCGAATGGTCCAAAGGTAAGCCGAACCCGAGCAAGGATTTTGTCGTCACCAAAGCCGATATGCTGACGAAAACGCGTTTCAATTCCGATCTTGGCGACGTCACCCGCTCCGGCAAGCAGATTGCGCTTTTTGTGCATGGCTATAATTACAGCTATCAGGAAGCCTTGTTCCGTGCGGCACAAATGGCAGCCGATGCCAATATGGATGGTGTGCCGCTGGTCTTTTCCTGGCCGTCCCAGGCGAGCGTCACCGGTTACGTGGCCGACAAGGAATCAGCGACCTATTCGCGAGACGCGCTGGCCACGGTGCTGACCGACCTTACCAGGCAAACACCGAAAAAAAGCATTGTCGTGTTCGGTCACAGCATGGGCGGCTGGCTGGTCATGGAAGCGCTGCGACAATTGCGCTTCGAAGGCAGGAACGATGTGCTCTCCAAACTACAGGTAGTGCTGGCCGCGCCGGATATCGACGCCGATGTTTTCCGCAAGCAGATCGAGGTGGTGGGAAGGCTCAATCCGCCGCTCACCATTCTCGTCTCCAAGGACGACCGCGCCCTGAAGGCTTCCTCCATCCTGGGGGCCGACGTCACCCGCATAGGCGCGCTGGATGTGACCGATCCTCAAGTGCAGGAAGCCGCCCTGAAAGAGGGCGTTCAGTTCGTTGACATCTCCAAGCTCAAGGCATCGGATCCGCTCAACCACGACCGCTATGCGGCACTCGCGTCGCTGGTGCCACAACTGGAGGCGAGCCGGAACGGCAACGGCGAAAACGGCATAGGCCGCGCGGGTGCCTTTGTGTTCGATGCTATCGGGGCAACAGTATCCAGCCCCTTCCGGCTTGCGAGCCAGGTCGTGAACCCGCAATAACTTTTGCGGGTTCTTGGCGACAACCGGTTCAGAAATCCCAGTCTTCGTCTTCTGTGGCGACCGCCTTGCCGATGACATAAGAAGAGCCGGAGCCGGAGAAGAAGTCGTGGTTCTCGTCGGCATTGGGAGACAGCGCCGAGAGGATCGCAGGATTGACCCGGCAAGCCTCGGGCGGAAACAGCGCCTCGTAACCCAGATTCATCAAGGCCTTGTTGGCGTTGTAATGCAGGAACTGCTTGACGTCCTCCGTCAGGCCAACGCCGTCATAGAGGTCTTGGGTATATTTGGCCTCGTTGTCGTAAAGCTCGAGCAAAAGATCGAAGGCGAAATCCTTGATCTCCTGTTTTTCCGCTTCGCCCAGACGTTCGAGCGCGCGCTGGAACTTGTAGCCGATGTAATAGCCATGCACGGCCTCATCGCGAATGATGAGACGGATCAAATCGGCCGTGTTGGTAAGCTTGGCGCGACTTGACCAGAACATTGGCAGGTAGAAGCCGGAATAGAACAGGAAGCTCTCCAGAAACACGCTGGCGACCTTCATTTTCAACGGATTTCCGCTATCATATTCGCGCATGATGAGCGCGGATTTGCGTTGCAGGAATTCGTTCTCCTCCGACCAGCGATAGGCGTCATCGACGTCAGGCGTGGAGCAGAGCGTCGAGAAGATCGAGGAATAGGAGCGGGCGTGGACCGCCTCCATGAAGGAGATGTTGGAAAGCACCGCCTCCTCGTGCGGCGTCGCCGAATCCGCCATCAGGCGCACGGAACCGACGCCGTTCTGGATCGTGTCCAGCAATGTCAGCCCGGTGAAGACGCGGATCGTCAGGGTCTGCTCTTCCGGCTTCAGCGTTCCCCAGGACGGGATATCGTTGGAGAGCGGCACCTTTTCCGGTAGCCAGAAATTCGATGTCAGGCGATTCCAGACTTCGAGATCCTTGTCATCCTCGATGCGGTTCCAGTTGACCGCGCGAATACGGGACGCGGGTTTTACGGCAATGTTCATTGTCTTGTCCCTCAATTCAGAGCGTGCAGGATACGCAGCCCTGAACCTGCGTGCCTTCCAGCGCCATCTGGCGCAAACGGATGTAGTAGATGGTCTTGATGCCTTTTTTCCAGGCGTAGATCTGCGCCCGGTTGATATCGCGCGTCGTTGCCGTATCGCGGAAGAACAGTGTCAGCGACAGGCCCTGATCGACATGCTGGGTGGCCGCCGCATAGGTATCTATGATCTTTTCCGGACCGATTTCGTAGGCATCCTGATAATATTCGAGATTGTCGTTCGAAAGGTAGGAAGCTGGATAATAAACACGGCCGATCTTGCCTTCCTTGCGAATTTCAATCTTCGAGACGATGGGATGGATCGAGGAGGTCGAGTGGTTGATATAGGAGATCGAGCCTGTGGGCGGCACGGCCTGAAGGTTCTGGTTATAGAGGCCGGTCTCCATGACGGCCTGCTTCAACGCTTTCCAGTCCTCCTGTGTCGGAATGGAAATGCCAGCTTTCTCAAAAAGGTCGCGGACCTTTTCCGTCGCGGGCAGCCATTCCCGGTCGGTATATTTATCGAAGTAGTCGCCCGAGGCATATTTGGAGTTTTCAAAGCCCTTGAAGCTCTGGCCCCTTTCAGTGGCAAGGCGATTGCTGGCGCGGATGGCGTGATAGGTCACCGTGTAGAAATAGATATTGGTGAAATCGATGCCCTCTTCGGAGCCGTAGAAGATGCGCTCGCGCGCCAGATAGCCATGCAGGTTCATCTGACCAAGCCCGATGGCGTGGCTCGCATCATTGCCCTTTTCCACGGAAGGGACAGACGAGATGTGGCTCATGTCAGAAACGGCCGTCAGCGCCCGGATGGAGGTTTCGATCGTCTTGCCGAAATCAGCCGAATCCATTGCTGAAGCAATGTTGAGCGAGCCGAGATTGCAGGAAATATCCTTGCCCATATGGCTGTAAGAGAGATCGTCGTTGAACTCGCTCGCCTCGCTGACCTGTAGGATTTCCGAGCAAAGATTGCTCATGCTGATACGGCCGGCGATCGGATTGGCGCGGTTCACCGTATCCTCGAACATGATATAGGGATAACCGCTTTCGAACTGGATTTCTGCGATGACTTGGAAGAACTCGCGTGCCTTTATCTTCTTCTTGCGGATGCGGCTGTCGGCGACCATTTCCTGATATTTTTCGCTGACGGAAATCTCGGTAAACGGCACGCCATAGACCCGCTCAACATCATACGGCGAGAACAGGTACATATCCTCGTTGTTTCTCGCGAGTTCGAAGGTGATATCAGGGATCACCACGCCGAGCGAAAGGGTTTTGATGCGGATTTTTTCGTCGGCGTTTTCGCGCTTGGTATCGAGGAAACGCATGATGTCCGGGTGATGGGCATGCAGATAGACCGCGCCAGCGCCCTGGCGCGCGCCAAGCTGGTTGGCGTAGGAGAACGAATCTTCCAGCAGCTTCATGACAGGAATGACGCCAGAGGACTGGTTTTCGATCTGTTTGATCGGCGCGCCGGCTTCGCGAATATTGGTCAGGGACAGTGCTACGCCACCGCCACGCTTGGAAAGCTGCAATGCTGAATTGATGGACCGGCCGATGCTTTCCATATTGTCTTCCACACGCAGCAGAAAACACGAAACCAGCTCACCGCGGCTTTTCTTGCCAGCGTTGAGAAAGGTCGGGGTTGCCGGCTGGAAGCGGCCGGAAATGATTTCATCCATCAGATCGCGGGCAAGCTGCTCGTCGCCACGCGCCAGAGCCAACGCCACCATGCAGACGCGGTCCTCATAACGCTCCAGGTAACGCTTTCCGTCGAAGGTCTTCAGCGTATAGGACGTATAATATTTGAAGGCGCCGAGAAATGTCGGAAAACGGAACTTTCTGGCATAGGCCTCGTCGTAGAGGTCACGGACGAAATTGAAGGAATACTGGTCCAGCACCTCCTGTTCGTAATATCCCTCGGTCACGAGATAATCGAGCTTTTCCCTGAGATTATGGAAAAACACCGTGTTCTGGTTGACGTGCTGAAGGAAATATTGCCGTGCCGCAAGGCGGTCCTTGTCGAGCTGAATCTTCCCGTTTTCATCGTAGAGGTTCAGCATCGCGTTCAGCGCGTGATAGTCCAGTCCCGCGTCCAGGTGTTTCTGCGCAGCGGTTACTTGTTGTTTGGCATCCGTGTTGCGCACCGCGCTCGAGGTCAGCGTGTCCAAAATCGTTCCAATCCATGATTGACGTTGGCGACATCTTCCTCCGTGCCGAGAAGCTCGAAGCGGTAGAGAAACGGCACCGCGCATTTACGCGACACGATATCTCCGGCGGATGCGAAAGCTGCGCCAAAATTCGTATTTCCCGCCGCGATGACGCCGCGAATGAGATTTCGGTTTGAGGGCTCGTTCAAAAACCGGATAACCGGTTTCGGTACCGCTCCTTTCATGCCGCCGCCCCCATAGGTGGGGGTGACGAGAACATAGGGCTCCGACACGTGAGGAACGTCTTCCTCGGCGCCGAGCGGCAGGCGAAGCAATCGTCGCCCCAGTTTTTGAAGGAAGCGATGAGTGTTCTCAGACCGGCTGGAATAATAGACGATCAGCCCCATCGCATCGCCTCCTCAGCTGATCGAGCCAATCATGTCCGGACGGAAACCCGCCCAATGGCGTTCGCCGGCAACGACCACGGGAACCTGCATGTAACCAAGGCCGCGAACGCGATCGAGGGCATCCGCGTCTTCTGAGATATCGACGATCTCGTAGCTGACACCGATGCGGTCAAGCGCACGATAGGTGGCAGTGCACTGAACGCAGGCGGGTTTGCTGTAAACGGTGACGGTCATTGTTTCCTCTTTCGAAGCCGCCTTTACGCACGGCTCAACATTGCCCGCCTGCAATCACAAGCGGGTGGCGATGGTTCTGTCATTCTGGCGAGGCGCGGCTCAGGCCGCGTAAGATCGCTGTCTACGCCGACGAGCGTAGAAACTCATAAAAATGCACTGGCATGACTTCACCCCGAAGCTTGTTCTGGAGGGGGCAGAAAAGGGCGCACGCAATTCATTTGCGTCATACACCTTCCTTCCGGACACCCCGCCCGTGGACGTTTTCGCTCAAGGCAGGTCTCCTGACTTGCGGGTCAAAACATCCATTCCCACCTTCCCGGAGCTTTTAGCGCCAGTGGCTCAAATCGGAACGATGCTCACCGCTTACAGTTGCGGGGGCAGTTTCGGCATTGCTTCACCATAATGGTGTTGCGCACCGAATTCCCGTCTTAGCTCCCGACGCTTGCGAATCGAAAGAACCTTGAACACCACATATAGTATATGATGAATTTTTTTCGTCAATAATTAGACATGCGAAAGCCCCACCCTGTGGATCAAAAAGATTCAACACATGGTCAACAAAGGCTTAACGGTGAATGCTCGATGCCGCCTACGGACGGAAGCGGCGGGTTATTCCCAGATATCGATGCGAATATCGGCGGGGCGGGAGTTCTCAATCACCCGCTTTCCGTTGGGAAGATCATTTTCGAACAGTTTGGCGTGAATCTCGGTCGCATCGAGACCATAGCCCTGCCATCTATCCCGCAGGCGTTCCTCGAGCACCGCAACGGATGGGCCTACGAAGACGGTAAGATCGAAGCTGCCGGAAAGCTTCGTCCACGGCGCCTCGTTCAACAGCAGATAGTTGCCTTCGGCAAGAATGAAGCGTGTTTCTGGCGCGATGGCGCGAGCGGAGGCAATGGCAATTTCGCGGGAGCGGTCAAAAACCGGGACAAGAACTTCCTGCCCGCCCTGACGAACTGCGGAGACGATATCAAGAAAGCCGCGCACGTCGAAGGTCTCCGGTGCGCCTTTTCGCGGCAAGAGCCCCCGTTCTTCGAGAATACCGTTATCCATATGGAAGCCGTCCATGGGCAGGACAGCCGCAGCCTCGCCGCGCGCCACGAGGGCACCGCACAGGGCATCCGCCAGCGTGGATTTGCCGGCCCCAGGGGGACCGGCAATGGCAATGATAAAACGAGATTTATCCTCAGCCCGCCGAAGAACGTCTTCGACGATCGTTTCAAGCTTCAACGTCATGCGGCCAGCGTTTCCTTTGGCGCTTCCTTGGCGCCCGTCATGAAGGCGACGGCGTCGGACATGGTATAGTCCTTCGGATTGATGACGCACAAACGCTTGCCCAGCCGATGAATATGAATCCGGTCAGCAACCTCGAAAACATGCGGCATGTTGTGCGAGATGAGAACGATCGGTAGCCCTCGCGCGCGTACATCCAGAATAAGCTCGAGAACGCGGCGGCTTTCCTTGACGCCGAGCGCCGCTGTCGGTTCGTCAAGGATGACGACCTTGGAGCCGAAGGCGGCTGCACGCGCCACCGCAACACCCTGGCGCTGGCCGCCGGAGAGGGTTTCCACCGCCTGATTGATGTTCTGGATCGTCATCAGGCCGAGTTCAGAGAGTTTCTCACGGGCAAACTTTTCCATCGCCGGACGGTCCAGTGCCCTGAACAGGCTTCCCTGAATACCGGGTTTGCGGATTTCACGGCCGAGAAACATATTGTCGGCTATGGACAATGCGGGAGACAGCGCAAGGTTCTGATAAACGGTTTCGATACCAGCCTTGCGCGCCTCGATCGGCGAGCGGAACTGTACCGGCTTGCCTTCAAGCCTGATCTCCCCTTCATCGGGTGTCACCGCACCGGAAATCGCCTTGATGAGAGAGGATTTTCCAGCACCGTTATCACCGATGACGGCGAGGATTTCGCCCGGATAAAGGTCAAAATCGGCATTGTCGAGCGCAGTCACACGACCGTAGCGTTTAACGAGATTGCGTGCTGTGAGGATAGGTTCTTTTGCCATCAGCCTGCTACCTTTCTGATCCACTGGTCGATTGCGACAGCCAAGATGATAAGGACGCCGATCAACAGATAGGTCCATTGTGGGTCTGTTCCGATAAGTCGCAGGCCGAGAGAGAAGACACCGACGATCAGCGCGCCGAAGATCATGCCCATGATCGAGCCGCGTCCGCCAAACAGCGATATGCCGCCGATGACCACTGCGGTGATGGATTCGATGTTGGCGAACTGACCGGCGGTCGGCGATACCGAGCCGATGCGGCCGATGAGAGCCCAGCCCGCGAAGGCGCAGATAAGCCCGGAAAGTGTGTAGACGGTCGTCAGCATGCGCTTGACGTTAACGCCGGCAAGTTCGGCTGCGTCAGGATCATCACCCACTGCATAGAGATGTCGACCCCAGGCGGTGCGGTTCAGCACATACCAGAGCAGGGCAACCAGCAGAACCATCGCAATGACGCCATAGGTGAAGACGGCGCTGCCGATGCGGATATTGTTGCCGAAAAACTGGAGAATGGGCGCCTGTTGGACGATATCCTGTGAGCGGATCGTTTCGTTGGCCGAATAGAGGAAATTGGTGGCCAGCACGATCTGCCACATGCCCAGTGTAACGATGAAGGGCGGAAGCCGCATGCGCGAAACCAGCACGCCATTGATAAAGCCACAAAATGCGCCGACTGCGAGACCGCAGACAATCGAGAGTTCGGCAGGCAAACCATAGCGGAACGTAAACTGTCCCATGACGACGGAGGACAGAACCATGATCGCACCGACCGAAAGATCGATACCTGCTGTCAGAATGACCAGCGACTGTGCCGCGCCGACGATGCCGACGATTGCCACCTGCTGAAGGATAAGGGTCAGCGAAAAGGCCGAGAAAAACTTACCGCCCAGGGTCATGCCGAAGACAGCCAGCGACAACACCAGAACGATCAGCGGTACGGCCGCCGGGCTGGAATGCAGAAAGTGCTGGAATTTTTCAAGCAAACTCTTGTTGTGCGTATCGAAAGCAGCGACCTGGGTCGAACTTCCCGACAGCACTTTTTCAAATTCATTATGCGGTTGAGCCCGCACTGGCTGATCGCTCATGGATTTTCCTCCCGATCGCTCCATCGCATCAGCCCCGAACCCGGGATTATTTTCCAGAGGGGACAATGCGTAGATTCAAACTGTTGAGAAGCGTGCCTCAGTTACGTCCACGGACGTCGAGCGCGCTCGTTTGTTCCTGTCCGATCACCCAGATCGTTCTTTTTAACCATTCCGGTTCAAGGGCGGGGGCAAATTGCCCCCGCTGATTTCAACGGTAAAGTATTAGCCCCAGCACTTCTTCAGGCCTTCCTTGGTGTCGATCGAATCGAGACCCTTGACCGGCTTGTCGGTTACCAGCGTTACGCCGGTGTCGAAGAAGTTCTTGCCTGCGGTCGGCTTCGGCTTTTCACCGGTGTCGGCAAACTTCTTGACGGCTTCCACGCCGAGTGCCGCCATCAGCAGCGGGTATTGCTGAGACGTTGCGCCGATCACGCCTTCCGCAACGTTCTTGACACCAGGGCAACCGCCGTCGACGGAAACGATCAGAACATCCTTTTCGCGGCCAACGGCTTTCAGCGCTTCGTAAGCACCGGCAGCTGCAGGTTCGTTGATGGTGTGAACGACGTTGATGGTCGGATCCTTCTGCAGCAGATTTTCCATCGCAGAGCGGCCGCCTTCTTCGTTACCGTTGGTAACATCATGACCAACGATACGCTTGTCGTCTTCATCACCAATCTTGTTGATGTCCTTCACGTCGATGCCGAAGCCCTTCATGAAGCCTTGGTTGCGCAAAACATCAACGGTTGGCTGGGAAGGCGTGAGGTTGAGGAAGGCGATTTTCGCGTCCTTGGCCTTGTCGCCGAGGGTGCCGGCAGCCCATTTGCCGATCAGCTCGCCGGCCAGAAGATTGTCGGTAGCGAAAGTGGAGTCAGCGGCATCAACGGGTTCGAGAGGTGTATCGAGGGCAATGACCAGAAGACCGGCATCGCGCGCCTTCTGCACGGCCGGAACGATGCCCTTGGTGTCCGATGCGGTAATCAGGATACCCTTGGAGCCATCGGCAATGCATGTCTCGATCGCGGCAACCTGGCTTTCGGAATCGCCATCGATCTTGCCGGCATAGGACTTCAGCGTCACGCCAAGTTCTTTAGCCTTGGCGGTTGCGCCTTCCTTCATCTTGACGAAAAAGGGATTGGTGTCGGTTTTGGTAATCAGGCAAACCGAAGTATCGGCGGCGGACGCGACGGACGCGAAAGAAACGCCGAGCGCAAGCGCGCCCAGAAGAGCGGAAACAGTCGTCTTCATTGTAATCCTCCCATTGAATGTTTGAGTACCGTGACGGTTACCCGACGATCTCGTCTCCTCCGAGAACAGCGACCGTTGACACAGATGGAACCACCAAAGGAAACGGCTGTCAATAAATAAATCCGATTGAATTATTAATTCCGTATGGCATTCTAACAAGCGGCAGGGAGGAATATCGCGGCGTCGTTTAACGTTGCGATAGCAAGATTGCCATAAAGCCTGCATGTATTGGTCGCGGCGGATATGGCGGGCGGGAGGATGAAACTATGAGACAATCTGTCGAGACGGCGCCGCCCGCGCCGTCCACCAACATGGATATGAGCGGCGGCGCCAACCAGATCGGGGTGCGTGCCTATAACGAGCGGCTTGTGCTGTCGCTGGTTCGCCGCCACGGCGGCTTGTCGAAAGCCGAAATATCCAGGCTTTGCGGTCTCTCGGCGCAGACCGTCTCGGTCATCATGCGCTCGCTCGAAAGTGACGGTCTTCTTATTCGTGGCGAAAGACTGCGCGGCAAAGTCGGGCAGCCTTCGACGCCGATGCGCCTCAATCCCGATGCCGTCTTCTCGTTTGGCGTGAAAATCGGCCGTCGCAGCGTCGATCTGGTGCTGATGGATTTCGTCGGCCGGATCAAGCTGAAGCTCCGCAGAACTTACCCTTATCCTATGCCGGAATGGATTTTGCCATTCGTCATCGAGGGTATCACGGAACTCGAGTCCAAGCTCTCTCCGGCCGAACGGCAAAAAATTGCCGGTGTCGGCATTGCCGCACCGTTCGAATTGTGGAACTGGGCGCAGGAGGTGGGCGCCCCGCAGAATGAGATGGAGCGCTGGCGCGACGTCGATATCCGTGCCGAAATTGCGGATGGCGTCAGCTATCCGGTTTTCCTGCAGAACGATGCGACCAGTGCCTGCGGTGCAGAACTGGTTTTTGGTGCAGGCCAGAACTACCCCGATTTTCTCTATATCTTCATCGGATCCTTCATCGGTGGCGGTGTCGTTTTAAATTCCGCACTGTTTTCCGGAAAGACGGGCACCGCCGGTGCAATCGGGCCCCTTCCGGTTCAGGGGCAGGACGGCAACACGGTCCAGCTTCTGAAAATCGCCTCCATCTTCGTTCTGGAAAACATGTTGCGCGAACGCGGCATCGATCCACGTCCCCTGTGGTTCTCGCCGGATGAATGGATCGATTTCGGCGAGCCGCTGGAAAGCTGGATCGGAAAAACGGCCGCGGCCCTTGCGCAAGCCGTCATCGCTGCAGCCTCCATCATCGATTTTTCCAGCGTCATCATCGATGGCGGTTTTCCGGATTGGGTCAGAGCAAGAATAGTCTCCGCCACCCGCCTTGCCCTCAAACATCACGATCTTCAGGGTGTTACGCTGCCGGAGATCATCGAGGGAGCGGTCGGCAGCCAGGCCCGGGCTATCGGGGGAGCGAGCCTGCCCCTGTTTTCCCGTTATCTCATCGACCAGAATGTTCTGTTCAAGGACACCACAGGCTGAGGTTTCAGGCCCTGCCGAAATTTCCTGGTGGGACTCTTTGCCGGATTCAAATGGTCACTCGCTGGCGGCATGTTCCACGATCGCTGCCAGAAAAGCAGGGCCGTATCGTTCCAGCTTTGTGTCTCCCACTCCAGGTATCTGCGCCATTTCTCCCACAGAGGCCGGTCTTGCTGCCGCAAGCTCAATGAGTGTCTTGTCTTGGAAAATCACATAGGGCGGAACGTTCTGCGCGCGGGCAATTTCCATGCGCTTCGCACGCAGCGCCTCAAAGAGACTGCGATCGGCATCCGGTAGAACAATGGCGGTGGGCTTGCGATTCGTCTGTTGTCGCGCCGAACGGGGAGCGGACGGTATCCTCAACATCAGGGACGGCTTTTCGCGCAGGAACCGCCTCCCTTCTTCGGAAATGGACAATCCCCCGTGACCGGCCAGATCAACCTCGATCAGGCGCAGCGCAACCATCTGGCGCAGGATGGCCCGCCAGGTGCGATTGTCGTGCTCTTTGCCGATGCCGTAGGTGGTGATCCGATCGTGACCAAAGCTCGATATCCGTTCATCTTCCATGCCCAGCAATACGCGGATGACATAGGCCTGGCCGAAACGTTCTCCCGTGCGGTAAATGCAGGACAGCAACTTCTGCGCGGCAATGGCACCATCAAACAGGTCCGGCGGTTCCGCACAGGTGTCGCAATTGCCGCAGGGCTCGCAATGATCGCCGAAATAAGACAAAAGCACCCGCCGACGGCAACCGGCTGTTTCCGCGAGGCCAAGCAACGCATCGAGCTTCCGGCGCTCCATGTTTTTGCGCTGGTCGCCCGCATCCGACTCTTCGATAAAGCGGTTGCGCAATGCGATGTCTTCATAACCGTAAAGCATAAGCACGTCGGACGGCAGACCATCACGGCCAGCACGGCCGGTTTCCTGATAATAGGCTTCGATGCTGCTGGGCAGATCGATATGCACGACGAAGCGCAAATCCGGTTTGTCGATGCCCATGCCGAAAGCCACGGTTGCAACCATGATGACCGCTTCACCATGCTGGAAGTGGGTCTGGTTCGCCTCGCGGGCGCCCTTGTCCATGCCGGCGTGATAGGGCAGCGCATCGCGCCCCTCCTCACGCAGCCAGGCTGCCGTCTCATCGACCTTGCGTTTGGAAAGGCAATAGACGATGCCGCTTTCGTCTTCGCGACCCGTCAGGAAGCGCTTCAGCTGCGTACGTGGATTATCCTTTTCCATGATCGCATAGCGGATATTTGGCCGATCGAATCCGGCTATGAAGGCGTCGCTTCCGTTGATCCCGAGATGACCCAGAATTTCGGCGCGGGTTGGCTCGTCAGCAGTCGCCGTCAGCGCCATACGTGGCGTCTCCGGAAAGCGCTCGATCAACGTGTCTAGCTGGCGGTAAGGGGGACGGAAATCGTGCCCCCACTGCGACAGGCAATGAGCTTCGTCGATCGCGATCAGCGACAGGCTGATAGGTTGAAGCGCATCCAGAACATCCGGCTTAAGAAGGGTCTCCGGCGCGGCATAGAGAATATCGACCTTGCCAGCCCGCATATCCTGCCAGAGTAGCCGCCGCTCTTCTGGGGAAAGATCGGAGTTGAGAGCTTCTGCCCGCACACCTGCCTGACGCAAGGCGGCGACCTGATCAACCATCAGCGCGATCAGGGGCGAAACAACCAGCCCCATTCCCTTACGGGCGAGCGCCGGAATCTGGTAACAAAGCGACTTACCGCCCCCTGTTGGCATCAATACAAAAGCATTGTTGCCTGCCATCACATGCCGGATGATTTCGGCCTGCTGTCCACGAAACGTATCGTAGCCATAGACGGTCTTGAGAATCTGCAAGGGGTCGGTGATCACGTTGGCTTTCTTATGAGCTGGACGGTTTACGCATCATGGCAAAATCAGGGGCTATCGCAACGCAGAAAAGCTGAATCAGTCGCAAAGAAAAGAGCGCCAATTGTGGACGATGCGAACTTATATAGGTTTGGATGTTATTTGAGGTATTTCGCAAAAGAAAACCCCGCAGCTTAAGCTACGGGGTTTTTGGAATATTGGTTGCGGGGGCAGGATTTGAACCTGCGGCCTTCAGGTTATGAGCCTGACGAGCTACCGGGCTGCTCCACCCCGCGTTACCAGCGTAAATCCCT